>JALUTY010000027.1 GCA_027021615.1 bacterium
GGGGGGGGGGGGGGGGGGGGGGGGGGGGGGGGGGGGGGGGGGGGGGGGGGGGGGGGGGGGGGGGGGGAGGGGGGGGGGGGGGGGGGGGGGGGGGGGGTGACACGAACGAGGACGGGGTGGGGAGCGTGGGGTCGCCGGACTGGTGGCGAGGGATCGCGGTGGTGGGGGGCGCGGGTGGGAGCGTGATCCGGCACGGGGTGGTGCGCTACGGGGGGAGGTACACGAACGAGGCGGTGTACGTGCAGGACACGGATCTGTTGTTGGAGGACGTGGAGGTATCGGGGTCGAGCAAGAACGGGGTGAGGGGGTATCGGGCGAGCGTGCGTTTGGTGGGGTGTGAGGTTTACGGGAACGGGTGGGACGGGGTGCGGTTTGAGGCGGGAGGGGTGTCGAGCGTGGAGGGGGGACGGATCTATGGGAACTTTGGGGACGGGGTGGAGGTGACGTGGGGTGCGCAGGGGAGCGTGTTGGGGGCGGAGGTGTTTGGGAACCTGGAAGGGGGCGTGAGGGGGAGTGGGAACTACGCGGTGCAGGCGTGGGGGAACTGGTGGGGGGCGCCGGACGGACCTGGTGGGGATTTGGGGGGGAGCGGGGACGAGGTGTACGGGGCGGTGGACGTGGACGAGGACGACGACGGGTCGGCGGACTTTCTGACGGACGGCAGTGCGTTTGGCTACTTCGATGCGGGTGGAACGGGGCACTACGGGTACGGCATCGGGGTGCCCAGCGTCACCGGCACCCCCTCCACCGAGTGGGGCACGGGGCCGGCCTACTCCATCCTCTACGACCTGGAGGACCGGGTGATCGAGGCCGACTACGGCGGGCTCACGCCCGGCGGACGGTACCGGCTGCTCGTGACCTACCTCAACCGGGACAGCGGGGGAAGCACCCAGGTCATGACCGACCTGGACGGCCGTCGGATCCACCCCCCCATCGGGCTCGGAGGCAACCCGGTGCTCTACAGCTTTCCCGTGCCCCGGACCTCGGTGTCGGAGGGGGCTCTGCGCCTGCGCATCGAGGCCACGTCCGGCCAGCGGGCCGTGGTGGCATCCGTGATGCTTGTGGAGGTGCCGTCCGCGGATCTCACGCCGCCCACGGTCACCCTGGACGCCCCGACCGACGGCGCGATCCTGCGGGGTGCGTCCGTGGAGGTCTTGGGCACGGCCTCGGACGGAACCCAGCCGCTTCCCCGGCTGGAGGTGGGGATCACGCCCGAGGGCGGGACCACGACGTGGGTGTCGGCCCACCGCATCGAACCCACCGGCAGCTGGACCTTTTCCTGGAGCCCGGCCGACGGCGGCTACACCCTGGTGGCCCGGGCGACGGACCGGGCGGGCAACGAGAGCCTCTCGGCCCCGGTGCGGGTGATCGTGGACAACACGGCCCCGGCGCCTCCCACGGGTTTCACGGTCCAAGAGGTGGCCGGCGCGCTCCGGACCCTGTGGCTGCTGTCCGCGGACGACGGCGCGGGCGCGGGGGACGTGGAGACGTACGAGATCCACCGGGGCACGAGCCCCATCGGCCCGTTCGAGCGGGTGGGCAGTGTCGGAGCCGGGGTGGACCGGTTCGACGACACCACGGTGGCCCTGGGGCAGGAGTACCACTACTTCGTCCGGGCCGTGGACCGCGCCGGGAACGGCGCGGACACGGCCGTGCTGGGCCCTGTGGCGGCCACGGGTGCCGTGGACACCACCCCGCCCGAGGACGTGACCCAACTCACGGCCCAGCCCACCCACGTGAACGGTGCCTCGCCGTCGGTGCTTCTGCGCTGGACCGCCAGCGCCAACACCGAGGGCGACCTCACCGACCAGCTCCTGTACGTGTCCGCGGACGGGGGCACCACCTGGGGGAGCAACGCGCCGGCGTTCGACGACGGCCGGCCCCTGCATCTCGGCCGGCTCCGCACGTGGGTCCAGGTGACGGGGCTGACCCTGGGAACGACCTACCGGTTCCGGATCACGGTCACGGACGAGGTGCCCAACGAGAGCGCGGGCGTCGAGGTGGAGGCGCAGGTCACGGGCGACCCCTCCGAGGTGGTCACGCTGGGCGGCTCGCTCCCCTCCTCCATGGACCTCCTGCGCGGCGTGTACCGGGTGACCTCCACCCTCACCGTGCCCCAGGGCCGGGTGCTGCGGCTCGGCCCGGGCACGATCCTCAAGTTCAATACCTCCAGGGGCCTTGATGTCCGAGGCGACTTGGTCACCGAGGGCACGCCCTCCGAGCCCGTGGTGTTCACCTCCATCAACGACGACGATCACGGAGGCGACACGAACGGCGACGGGCCTTCGGCGGGTAATCCGGGCGAGTGGCTCGGCATCCAGTTCCGGAGCAGCTCGGATCCCGCGTTCTCCCGCCTGGACGGCGCACTCGTCCGGTATGCCGGCGGGTGGGGGCAGGCGGTGTACCTTGAGGCGGTTTCGGTGCCGCTCCGGAACACCGTGGTGGAGCGGAGCTCCACCCGGGGCGTCAACGTGTACCAGGCCTCGCCCGAGGTCCGTGGCTGCACCATCCGGGACAACGCCACCGAGGGGATCTACCTCTACGGCGGCGGGGGGGTGATCGAGGACAACACGGTCGCGTCCAACGGAACCGGGGTGTACGCCTACGCGGCCGCACCCGCGATCGACAACAACCGGATCACGGACAACGCGGGCTACGGTGTGTACCACTACGACGCCCGCAACGCCCCGCCCATGCGCGGCAACACCGTCACCGGAAACGACGTGGCCCTGGCCGTGCCCATGAGCGCGTTCCCGGACCCCTCCAACGTGCTCGTCCCCAACAACAAGAAGTTCATCGTGATTCGGGGCAACGCCGCGTCCGGCGACGCCGTGATCCCGGTGTGGGCACGCGGCACGGCCGACGAGGTGCGCACGTACATCGTCACCCACGGGGATGTCGGCGTGCCTACGACCGCGGCCCTCACGGTGGAACCCGGTGTGGTCCTGAAGTTCTCCCAGAACTGCGGGATCTGGGTGGACGGGAGCCTCGCGGCCGAGGGAACGCTGGCCGAGCCGGTGGTGTTCACGTCGTGGCGGGACGACGCCTGGGGCGGCGACACCAACGGCGACGGCGGCGCCTCGGTGCCCTTGAACGCCGACTGGGACGGGATCCGGTTCAACCCCTCGTTCTTCGCCGACCGCTCCGTGCTGAGACGGGTGATCGTGCGCTACGCCGGCCGGGGCTACAACGCCGGCGTGGACCTGAACGGCGCCGGGGTGCGCCTGGAGAACTCCGAGATTTCCCACAGCGGCAAGCACGGCGTGTTGGTTTACAACGCGGCCGCGGTCGTACGGGGCAACCGGATCTGGGCCAACGCCTGGGACGGTCTGTACCTCTCGGCAGGAGCGAGTACCACCGCCACCTTCAACGAGTTCGCCCTGAACGGCTCGGACGGCGTGGAGATCCAGTGGAACGCCGCCGCCGGCGTGTTCACGAACAACCGGATCTTCCTGAACCGGGGCTACGGCATCCGGAACAACTCTGCCAACGCGGTCGATGCCCGCCAGACCTGGTGGGGGGACACGGACGGCACCGGGCCGTATCACGCCGACGTCAACCCGGACGGCACGGGGCAGGCGGTCACCGACAACGTGACCTTTGAGCCGTGGGTCACGGATCCGCCCCTGGACTACGTGTACACCAACTTCAGCGCCGACGCCCCGGCCGAGGACGGATCGCTGCCCCAGCCGAGCATCGTGCAGGGGGCACTCTCGGACGAGTGGGATCCCACGAACCGCTCCCCGGGCCGGACCATGGTCTGGGACAAGAACGCCGTGGAGATCGCCTACACCGGGCTCAACCCGGCGGCCCGGTACCGGCTCTACGTCACGTACTTCAACGCCGATCCGGGCGGAAGCCTCCAGAGCCTCACGGACGGCAGCGGGAACCCGATCCACGGCACCCTGGGCATGCCCACCCAGCCCACGCTGTTCGGGTTTGTGCTGCCCGCGACCTACTACGCCGACGGAAACCTCACGCTCCGGTTCGTGCATGACAACCCAGCGGCCTCCATTCGAGCCTCGGTCTCGGAGGTCTGGATTGTGGAGGAGACCGGGGAGGTGGCCCCGCCCCTGTTCGACGCGGTGACCTACAACGACGTGGACGGAAGCGGCGGCTACTCCGTGGGGGACGAGCTGTGGTTCACCTTCACAGAGCCCCTGGAGACCTCGCTCATCCAGGACGGCACGGCCGATGCCAACGCGCGCCTGCCCACGGACACGGGCGCGACCTACGGCGACGTCAACGCAGTGCGCTGGAGCGCGGACCACCGGACTGTGGTCGTGACCCTGACGGAGGGGTTTACGGTGAGCGGCGGCGAGACGGTGGCCCCCTCCGGGCTCACGGACCTCTCGGGCAAGGCGGCCATAGGCTCCCAGAGCCTGCCCGTGGCCGACACGATCCCGCCGGCCTTCGTGGGTCTGGACTGGGAGGACGCCGACGCCGACGGCTCGGTGAGCGTGGGGGACCGGTACGTGTTCCGGTTCAGCGAGGCCATGGACACCACCACCATTCGGGACGGCACGGCCGATGCCAACGTGCACCTGAGGCCCCAGGGCGGGACCCGGTACGGCACGGTGGTGCCCGCGGTGTGGAGCGCCGACGCCCGGAGCCTCACGGTGACCGTGTCCGGCGGGTTCACGGTGGTGGGCAACGAGCTGGTGGTGCCCAGCTCGCTCGTGCAGGACGCGGCCGGCAACCCCGTGACCGGAACCCAGCGCCTGAAGGGACGGGACACCGAGCCGCCGACGATCGTGGCGGTGCGCTTCGATGATGCGGACGGAAGCGGCACGGTGACCCCGGGTGACCGCTACGTGTTCACCTTCAGTGAGCCCATGCGGACCTCGGCCCTGTCCGACGGGACGCCCGAGGCCAACTGGAACCTGCCGCCGGACGGCCGCAGGTATGGTGAGGTGAACCGGATCGAGTGGAATGCCGAGGCCACCGAGGTGTCCGTGTGGGCCACGTCGGGTCACACCTTGCGGGGCGGCGAGACCGTGGAACCCACGGACCTGGTCACGGACCTGGCCGGCAACCCGGTGCTCGGAACGGCGGATCTCCCCACGCCGGATGCCGACACGGTGCCACCGGTCGTGGTCTCGGTAGAGGCGAACTACCTGAGCCCGGTGAACGCCGTGGATACCTACCGGCTCACGGTGCGGTTCGACTCGGCCATGGATTCCTCGACGGAGCCGGTTCTCGCGATCACGGGTACCGGCGCGGTCGCGCCCTCGGTGCCTGCGGGCGGCGCCTGGAGCACCACCTTCTATCCCAACGACACGTACACCACGCCGCTCATATCGCTCACCTCCGGCATGGACGGCGACTGGTCGGTGGCCGTGTCGGGCGCCTGGGACCATGCGGGCAACGTCATGGCACCCTCCGGCGAGGTGTACACGTTCCAGGTGGACGCCACGCCCCCCGGGAACCCGGACGTGACCGTCGCCTCCGTGGGGTGCGACCGGGCGACCCTGACCTGGCCAGACTACAGCCAGCCCTCGGATCTCGCGGGGTTCCAGCTCTACGTGCGCACCGACGGCGCCTTCACCACCGTGGACGGCCGCTCGTTCGCCCGGATCCTGGACGCATCGGCCCGCTCGACCGAGCTCACGGGCCTGGGACTCGAGGTGCCCTACGAGGTGGCCGTGGCCGCCTTCGACCGGGTGGGCAACGTGAACACCGGGGTCGCCTCGGTGGGGGTCTTCATCGACGAGCCGGTACCGCCGCCGGTGACGGTGGACGTGCGGCCCGGTGCGGATCCGGACACGGCCGTGGTTTCCTGGGCCGGGTACGACACGGCCGGGCTGTGCGGCCTGGCCGGGTTCCGGGTGTACCAGGCCACGACCGACTTCGCCTCGGTCGAGGCCTTGACACCGGTGGCCGACCTGGCCCCGGATGCGCGCGAGTACCGCGCCGCCGGGCTGGACCGCACCCGGACGTACTATTTCGCGGTGGTGGCCTACAACACCTCGGGTGAGCAGAACAACGCCGTGACCACCCGCTCCTGGTCGGACCCGTACTCCGGGGTGATCACCGAGAACACGGTGATCGGCGGTGGTGCCCTCCGTGAGATCGAGATCGTCCAGACTGTGGTGGTGGACGGGGGCGCGGTGCTGACGATCGAGCCGGGCACGGTGCTGTACTTCGCGCCGGGCGCGGGCCTTCAGGTCCGAGACGGCCGGGTCGTGGCCGAGGGCACGCCGTTCGAGCCCATCGTGTTGACCTCGGCGTCCGACCGGGCCGACGGGAGCCCCCAGCCGGGCGACTGGGAGGGCCTGGTCCTGGAGGGAGGTGACACCGGCTCGGTGCTGCGCCACGTCGCGGTGCGGTACGGCAAGGGGCTCCAGGTTCGGGGCGCTTCTCCCACCGTGGAGGCGTTCACGGCCGAGCGCAACCAGGGGTCCGGGCTCCTCGTTTCAGACGGCGGGAGCCTGATCACCGCCGAGGCGCTCCTCCGCCACAACGACGTGGGCGCCTCGGTGACCGCCAGCGGGAGCCTCACCCTCGCGGGCTCTGTGCTCAAAAGCAACGGGGTGAACGCCTCCTCCGACGACACGGGCTCGCTCCTGGCCGAGAACAACTGGTGGGGATCGGTGGACCCGGCCGTCATCGGCCCCGCGATCCAAGGGCCGGTGGACTGGGACCCGTTCCTGGATTACGAGCCGGTGCTCTCGCCGGCGCTGGCCACGGCCGACGGGCAGACCCGGGTGGGGACCCGATCGGTGGACCTGATCCTGGCGTCCCGGAACGCCGAGGCCTTCCGCCTGAGCGAGGACTCCACGTTCCCGGGCGCGTTCTTCGTGCCGTTCACCAGGGACGTCACCTTCGAGCTGTCCCCGCTCGGCGGACCCAAGACGATCTTCGCCCAGTTCAAGAGCCCCACGGGCGCGGTCTCGGCCCCCGTGCCCCTGGTGCTCGAGTACGTGACCGAGGGCCCCGAGATCCGGTCCTTCAGCCTCACCGAGGGCCGGGAGGTCGGCCGACCGCTGGAGGTGAGCGGTGCGGCCGCGGCCGCGCTGGGCATCGAGGCGCTGGAGTTCCTCGTGGACGGCGCCGTGGTGGCCTCGTCCGACACCGGAGACCTGGCGTTCCGGTGGGACGTGCGGGACCTGGACAACGGGGTGCACCGGGTGGCGCTCCTTGCCCGGGACTCGGCGGGCAACGAGAGCGCGGTGGAGCACAACGTGCTCGTCCAGCTCGTGCCGCCCCCCGCCCCTGTGATCACCGCTCCGGCCGACGGCCTGGTCCTCACCGGCGGCACGGTGGACATCCGCGGCACGGCCGAGCCGTTGGCTCCGGTGCGGGTGGCCCGGGACGGGTTTGTGGTGGGAGACGGCGTGGCCGACGAGACCGGCGCGTTCGAGTTCGCGAGAATCGCGTTGCGCGAAGGGGCGAACCGGTTCGTGGCCGTGTCCGAGGACTCGGTGGGTCGTAGCCCGGACAGTGCGCCGGTGACCGTGGTGCTGGACTCGGCGCCGCCCGACGCGCCTGAGCTCGTTTCGGCCGATCCCCAGATCGGTCGCGGTGTGCTGCTGTCGTGGAGGTGGGCGGAGACCGGCGAGGTGCCCGAGGCCTACCGCATCTATCGGGCGGCCACCCCGTTTACGGACCCGGCCGGGGCGGTGCTCGTCTCGGCCCGGGTGGTGGGCACCGAGTACCTGGACGAAGACACGCCGGACGGCGCCTGGTACTACGGCGTGGTGGCCGTGGACGCGGCCGGCAACGCGAGCCCGGTGTCCAACCTGATGACGGTCACCTACGACGGCACCCCGCCCGCGTTCACGGTGGCCTACAGCCCGGAGCCCCCTGTTGGCGTGGGCGCCCTGGAGATCACGCTCACGGTGAGCGAGCCCCTCAAGGGGGTGCCCTCGCTGGTCATCCGGCCCCACGGCTCGCGGACGCCAGCCAGTGTCGTGTTGGTTCGTTCCGACGAGACCACGTATCGGGGCAGCTTCGAGATCACGTCGGGGACGCCGACCGGCCAGGCCGAGGTCACGGTATCGGGCGTGGACGTGGCGGGCAACGGCTTCACCGGCTCGCCCGCCGGCCCCGCGCTGGCGATCGACACGGACGGTCCGGTGGGTACGATCACGGTGGGGGTGTCCGAGCCGGTGCAGGTGCTGTCCACCCGGAGCGTGCCGGTGAGCCTGGTGCTGGACGAGCCGGTTCGGCCGGGGACCGCGCCGGTCCTCCGGTACGCGCCCCCGGTGGGCGACCCGGTGACCGTGCCCCTGGCGGGAACCGGCGCGGCCTGGGCCGGCCAGCTCGTGCTCGAGCCCTCCATGGGCAAGGGGGTGGGCCGGTTCACCTTGGCCTGCGAGGACGCTCTCGGCAACCCGGGCGACCGGATCGACCGGGGCGCCACCCTGGAGATCTACGACCAGGCGACCCCAGATCCGGCGCCGGTGCCCTCGGGCCTGGCCACCCGGGCCCTGGCCGGGGGCGGGGTGCGCCTGACCTGGCGGGCCTCCGAAGGGGCCACGGGCTACGTGGTGCTCCGGAGCGCCGGGGCCTGCGCGGCCGCTCCCACGGACCGGATCGCCGAGGCCCTGGACGCCACGTCCTACGTGGACCTGCCCCCGGCCGACGGCCTGTACTGCTACGCGGTGGTCAGCGAGAGGCTGGGTGCGGAGAGCGACCCCTCGACGCCGGTGCCTGGGCTTTCGGACCGCACGCCGCCCGAGCCGCCGCGGAACGTGCGGGTGGGCCTGGGTGCCCGCGGCGTGCGGGTGGCCTGGGATCCGCCTGCGGGCGGCGAGCCGCCCGTCCAGTACGCCGTGTACCGGAACGGCGTGCGGGTGCGCACGTTGAGCGCCTCCGCGCTCGCGGTGGACGACCACCCGGGCGTTGGCGGAACGTACACCTACGTGGTGGCCTCGGTGGACGACGTGGGCAACGAGGCCCTGTCCGATCCGGCCACGTTCGACCTCACCGTGGGCGCCGTGGCCGACCTGTCCGTGTTCGTGGAGGAGGGCACGGCGCCCGTGCTCACCTGGGCATCCACCGATCCGGGCGCGGTGGGGTTCAACGTGTACCGGGGCGGCGTGCTCCTCACCCCGACCCCGGTGACGGACACGACGTTCCAGGACACGGGCTACTCCGGCGCGAGCGCCGTGGAGTACGACATCCGGGCCGTGAACGCCGCCGACGAGGAAAGCCCGGCGCGCACCGTGGTGGTGCACCCCATCCGCTTGGATCTGGTGGCCAACCCCGACGACGCGGGCCAGGCGCAGCCCCTGATGTCGCGTTACCTGAACGTGCTGGAGGTCTCCGCCGAGAACCGGGATGGCAGCCTGGCGCTCGGTCCGGCACGCCTCGAGCTGCGCACCACCGTGGGGGGAGACGAGGAGTACGCAGCGGCCGTCGACATGCCCGATCCCGTGGGCCCCGGAGAGGTTCGCACGGAACCGCTGGTGGTGCCCGTGGGCGACGCGCCCGGCGAGCGGATCGCCCGGGTCCGCCTGATCCGCGAGAGCCCCACCGGCGAGATCGTGACCTACCAGAGGTCCTTCGCCCTGGGCACACCCCAGGACCCGGGGGTGGTGGCGGAGCTTTCCGTGGACGAGGTCCCCCTGGCAGGGGGATACAGCACGGTGCAGGTGTGCCTGAACAACCGGGGTTACGCCGCCATGGACGTGGTGGTGGCCCGGGAGAGCGGGGCCAAGCCCGGCGATGTGTTCGTGTCCGTGCGGGATGCCGAGGGTCTTGAGATCAGCAAGGCCTACTTCCGGGGCTTCCCCCCCGGAACCCAGGTGGCGGGGTCCACGGCGTTCGTGCGCATCGCCCCGGGCGACCGGATGTGCGCCGATGTGGAGGTGCTGGTGCCCGAGGCATTGGAGCCCGGTGCCACGATCACCTTCGTGGGCGGCGCGGAGCAGGCCTCCTACGGGGGCGGCCCCGCCCTCCTAGACCCGTTGGCCGGCACCATGGAGTCGGGCATCACCTTGTCCGAGTACTACGGCACGGCCCAGGCGGACAAGGACCTGTACGCCGACGGCGAGACCGTGGTGATCACCGGCCAGGCCGTGGACCGCGACACCGGCGATCCTCTGCCCAACACGCCCCTCAGGCTCGGGTTCCTGGTCCGCGGCTACCGGTGGTACCAGGAGGTGGTCACCGACGCGGACGGCGCCTACCGCCTGGAGTACACCCCACCCGCGGGCCTGAGCGGCGAGTTCATGGTCTGGGCCGCCCACCCCGATGTGTACGACGCCATCGATCAGGACCGCTTCCGCTATTACATGCTGTATGCGATCCCCAGCCGGGGCCAGATCCGCACGGCCAAGGGCGACACCTTGGGGTTCCGGATCGAGCTGTACAACCCTGGCGACCTCCCCCTGGATGGCTACGTGCTGGAGTTCCGCGCCTACACCGTGGCTGCGGACGGTACGGAGACGGAGGTCACCAGCCTGCACGGCGCGGCCAACCTGGTGGACCTCTCCGTGCCGCCTGGGTCCCGCCGGTCACTGAACCTCCAGCTGGCCGCGGACCTGGAGGCCCCGGACTCGGCGTTTGTGGAGTACCGGCTCGTGTCAGCCCAAGGCGCCTCTGCCGTGTTCACCGCGGCCGTGGAGCTGGCCGAGGCGATCCCCGTGCTCACCGTGGAGTCCCCGGCCGTGGGGTATGTGGATACCAGCGTGGACCGGGGCGACCTGATCAGCGTGCCGGTCACGGTGCGCAACACCGGGCTGCGGGCCCTGCGGGAGGCCCGGATGACCCTGCCAACCGACGTGCCGTGGATGACCGTGAACCTGCCACGGGACGCCGACGGCACGGTCCATCTGGGCACCATCGAGGTGGGCGAGGCGGTCACCTTCGACGTGGTGTTCAGCCCGCCCGAGGACACGGCCTTCGGGTACCACACCGACCGAATCGTGGTCACGGGCACGTTCGAGCTGTCCGACGGCTCCTCGGCCGACGCCCAGCCCTTCGAGCTGGGGCTCTATGGCCTGGTCACCTCCGACCTCACCGGGGCGGTGCAGTTCGTGGTCACCAACATCCTGGGGCAGAGGGTGGAGGGCGCCACAGTGCGGATGCGTCAGCCCGAGACCCGCCAGGAGATCGACCCGGTCCAGACCGACGCCAACGGTGAGGTGGTGGTCTACGGCCTGCAGGAAGGAGACTGGTCCTACCAGGTCGTGGCCCCGGGCCACAAGACCGTGGCCGGCACGGTGACGGTGGTGCCCGGCCAGACGGTGGTGGAGGAGGTGTTCCCGGTTCGGAACCTGGTGACCATCAACTTCTCGGTGGTCCCGGTGCCCTACACGGATCGGTACGAGATCAAGCTGGAGCAGACCTTCGAGACCCATGTGCCCGTGGCCGTGCTCGTGTTGGAGCCCACCTCGGTGAGCTTCCGGGACGTGAAGCCCGGGTTCGAGGCCACGTTCACGGTGCGGGCCACCAACAAGGGGCTGATCAAGCTGGAGGACCTGGAGATCTCGTCCGCCCAGGTGGGCGGGTCCACCCTCCAACCCCTCATCACCTACCTGCCCGAGCTGGGGCCCATGGAGAGCGTGGAGATCCCGTTCCGCGTCACCTACAACCCCGTGGGCACGCCCCCGGGCGGGTTCGGCAGCTGGTTCGACTGCACCACCGGTGGTTTCGGCGGCATGTTCGACGCCATCAACAACCTGATCAGCGCCTTCCGGGGTCGGACCTTCTGCGCCTTCACCCCGGAGGAGGCCCGCAACGCCCTGGGCGTGGCCGCCGGGCTCCTGGTGTTCATCCACGTCTGGAACGCTCCCCGTGACATCACCGGTCTGCTGTCCAATGCGTTCATCTGCCTGGCCCAGGAGATCGGGGGTCTGTTCGGCGGCGGCGGAGGGGACGGGGGTCGTCCGGGCGGGCCTTACACCGGTCCGTCGAGTCGGTTCACGGGCATACCCGCCTGCTTTGCCCCGGGCACGCCGATCCGAATGGGTGACGGCTCGATCAAGCCCATCCAGGAGGTACGAGCCGGCGACCGGGTGATGACGGTGGACGGCACGGCGGCCGAGGTGGAGAAGACCTACGAGCGCCGGGTGGAGGCGGTGCGGGAGCTCCTGTACCGGGTGGAGGACGGGTCCGATGACCTGCGGCGGCTCGTCACCACCGACGAGCACCGGTTCTGGGTGTACGGTAAGGGCTGGATCCCGGCCCGGGCCCTAGCTTTCGGCGACGTGCTCGTTCTGTACGGCGGGCGCCGGGCCGTGGTGGAGGCCAACCAGGCGGCGGAGCGGTCCGCCACGGTCTACAACCTGGACGTGGCCGGGTACCGCAGCTACTTCGCCAACGACGCCCTGGTTCACCAGCGGTGCTGGGCGGGCGAGAACAACATCATCACCTGGAAGCTCAAGCGGGAACTGCGCTTCCCCACGGCCACACCCGAGGTACGGTCCACCGTCCCGGTCTCCCCGGGGGTGGGGGAGGGCCAGCGATGAGGGCGACCATGCGAAGCACCCGTGCCCTGAAGACGTGGATCGCGGCGCTCGCGCTGCTGTGGGCCTTGCCCGGCCGGGCGGCCCAGCAGTTCCAGGGGGTGTGCGCCGTGGTCAAGATCGAGATCCTCCAGGAGCTCACCCTGGAGCGGATCGGGTTCCTTGCCACGTTGGAGATCACGAACAACGAGGTGGACGCGAGCATCACGAACTTCTCGGCCGACCTCACGTTCGAGAACCCGAAGCTCAGCACCGAGGACGAGGTGAACGACGCCTCGGACCTGTTCTTCGTGCAGCCGCCCAAGCTCTCGGGGATCGATGCGATCGACGGCACCGGGGTGATCCGGCCGGGCCAGACCGCCAAGGTCGAGTGGTTCATCATCCCCAAGATCGCGGCCGGCGGCACCACCCCCGACGGTGTGGTCTACCGGGTGGGGGCCCAGCTGGCGGGGTCCCTGAACGGCGAGCCGATCCCGCCGGAACTCCTGGAGGTGATCCCAGATACGATCACCGTGAAGCCCGAGCCACAGCTCGAGATCACCTACTTTCAGCCCCGGGACGTGCAGGGCGACGACCCGTTCACCCCCGACGTGGTGGAGACGCCCATCCCGTTCACCCTGGGCGTTCTCGTGAAGAACGCGGGCTACGGGCCGGCCCGCAGCGTCAAGGTGGTGTCCCAGCAGCCCCGGATCGTGGAGAACCGTCAGCGGCTGCTTCTGGTGGCCCAGCTCATCGGTGCCCGGGTGGACGACCAGCCGCTGGACCGGGCCAGCCTCACCGTGAACCTGGGGGACATCGATCCCGGCCGGTGCCGCAAGGGCGCCTGGGACATGATCACGTCCCTCTCCGGTGAGTTCGTGGAGTTCCGGGCCTCGTACACCCATGCCTCTGAGCTGGGAGGCCGGGAGACCTCGGTCATCAAGTCCCTGGACGCCTACTTCATCGCCCATGAGGTTCTGAACGACCAGCCTGGCCGGGACGACCTCCTGGACTTCCTGGCCGACACCGTGCCCGACCCCGAGAACATCCCGGACTTCCTGTACGAGACCGACTGCAACGTGGTGCCGGTGAACCACCTGACGAACGTGGATCTGGTGTCGTACGACGGGACCAAGGCCGTGGTGCGGGTGGTGGCGGACTTCGAGAACTGGGGGTACGTGCGCCTCGATGACCCGGCCCAGGCCCGTTACCCCATCGCCCGGGTGGTGCGCTCCGACGGGAAGGTCCTGAACGAGCACAACGTGTGGACCAACGTGCGCTACCGTCGGTCCGACAACGCCCGGCTCGCCTACCTGAACCTCTTCGATTTCGTAGGCCTGGGGACCTACGAGTACACCGTGTACTACCAGCCGCCCGATTCCGACACGGTGCCTCCCGTGACCGAGCTGTACTTCGCGGGCCCGGTGGAGCGCGCGGGCGGGGTGGCCTACGTTACCCCGGACACCCAGCTCTACTTCATCGCCGAGGACGAGAGCACCGTGGCCACCTACTACCGGCTGGACGACGAGGCGGAGTTCCGCCCGGCCTACCCCTTTCGCATCACCGAGCCGGGGCAGCACCGGGTCTGGTACTACTCCGAGGACGTGTTCGGAAACCGCGAGGCCGTGCGCATGGACTTGGTGACCGTGGCCGGAGAGCCCCCCGCGATCGCCTCCTTCTCTGCCGACACGGACCGGATCGTGTTCGCCGGCGACGCCGTGACAGTGCGCTCCACCGCCATGAACATCGCCTTCGATCCCGCAGGCGCAGGAGGCACACTCACCGCCCAGGCCCACGTGTACGGGGGAGCCTACGGGTGGGTCACCGTGACGGGGGTGCCGGTGTCGCCCACCCCGTCTGCGGACGCGGCGTTGACGATCGGTGGCGACAACGTGGACTTCTACCGCTACCGGCTGGGCGGCGGCGCCTGGAGCGCCGAGCGGCCGGTGTCCGAGCCCCTGTCCCTCACCGGGTTGTCGGGCGCCGTGACCGTGGCCGTGCTGGGCCGGAGCCGCTACGGCGACTACCCGGCCGAGGACCAGGCCGTGGCGGTGTCGTGGACCGTGGATCCCGATGCTGCGCCCCTGGAGGTGAGCGGGGTGCCGCCCACGCCCACCCGGTCGCAGAGCGCGGAGCTCCGGTTCTCCGGGTTCCCCTACTACTGCTACCGGGTGGACGGCGGAGGCTACGGGCCGGCCTCCGAGACCGACGGGATCACCCTGGAGAGGCTCGTCACAGGCGAGCACCGGGTGGAGGTGCTGCCGCGCTCCAGCGAGCTCGAGGCGTGCCCAGGGGACGAGCCGGGTTATGCGGTCCGTTGGCAGGTGGCCCCCCAGTACGGATGGGAGTTCCCGAAGTCAGAGCGGGTTCGGGAGGTGGATCTGGGCGAGGTGGGACCCGGCACCGCGTCGTTCACCTGGGACGGCCGGGACGACGTGGGCGCGGTGGTACCGCCCGGGTGGTACACGGTTCAGATCACCGTGCGCGACGCCTTGGGCCAGGCCACGAGCGCGGTGCACCTGGTGGAGGTGGGCGAGATGCTGGCCGACGGCGTGGTGCTGGCCGACGGCGGCCTCCAGCTGCGGCCCGATGCCGCCGGCACCTGGGTCGTCTGGCAGGAACAACGCCCGGACGGCAACTGGGACGTGCGCGCCGTGGACCTGGCGGCCAGCCCTCGGGGGCCCCTGTGGATCGCCTCGGGCCCCCGCGACCAGGAGCGCCCCCGCACGGACGGCCGGTGGGTGGTGTGGCAGGACCGCCGGCCGGACGGCTCCTGGGACGTGCGGGCCTGGGAGTTGGGCAGCGGCTCCGACCCTGTTGCCGTCACCGACACCCCTGGCGTGGACGAAACCCGGCCCGACGTGGACTGGCCCTGGGTGGTGTACCAGCGCCGGGCTGCGGACGACCCGGACGCGCCGTGGCAGGTGTGGGCCCACAACCTGCTCACGGGCGAGTCGGGGCCGGTGGACTCCACCACCCAGGACCAGAAGGACCCGGCCGTGCATGCGGGTCGCGTGGTCTGGCAGGATCTGCGGGACGTGGGCAACGGCGAGATCTACCTGAGGAACCTGGAGGGGACGGGCCCGTCCGTCCGTCTGACGAACGACCCCGGCGGCCAGTTCCACCCCGACGTGTTCGGCGACTGGGTGGTGTGGGAGGACAACCGCAACCTCCAGGTGGACCTGTACGGGTTCGACCTGCTCCGGGGTGCAGAGGTCCGCCTCACGGACACGCCGTTCGACGAGACCACCCCCGGGGTGAACGGCGCGTGGGTCGTGTACGCCGAGGACTCGGCCGGTGAGACCCGCAACAACCTGCGCATCTTGAGCCTTTGGAACCGGGCCAGCGTGCAGCTCACCAACGCGGACTCGGACAAGGCCACCCCTGCCATGGCCTCGGGTCGGGTGGTGTGGGCCGACGACCGCTCGGGCGTGTGGCAGGTGATGGGGGCCGAGCTCACGGGGCTCCAGCCCGTGTTCCACAACCGGAACCTGGTGGCCGTGACCCCGGAGATGGCCGACCTTCAGCAGAACGCCTTCGCCCTGCTGGAACGCTGGCACCGGGAGGCCGGGGTGACCGAGATCACCCGGTACATCACGCTGCTGCCCGAGCCCGTGGCCGAGACCGCCTCCTGGAGCAACGGGCCGGTGGGTGTGAACTTTGGCCTGAAGCCGGGCTCGTTCCTGTGGGTGGGGTTCGACGACACCCGCATCCTGGACCTGGGTTCAGGAGCCTGCGGGGGACTCGACCTCCAGGAAGGGGTGAACGTTGTGGGGTACACCTGCTTCCCCGATGGGTACTCGGCCTATCGGCTGATCCGCGACCTGGGCACGGACACCGTGTCGGCGGTGCGGGTGCTGGACGCCGGTACGGGCCGGTGGCGTGTGGCCCTGGTCCGAGGCGGCCAGCTGACCGGAGAGGACTTCCCCATTCCGCGGGTGGCCGTGGTCATGGTGGACATGGCCCAGGCCGTACCCGCGTGGCAGCCCGGAGGAACGCCATGAAGCCGTCGCTGTTCCGAGCACTCGTGTGGGCGGGGTTGGCCGTGGCGGTGGGGTCGGGGCCGGTCTGGGCGGTGGACGGGGCCGTGCTCCGCGAGGCCTTGGCAGCCGGAGAACGGCTCACGGTGATCGACATCCGGTCCAACAAGGAGTTCCGGCGGGCGCACATCCCGGGTGCCATCAACGTGCCGGCCTCGCTCCTGCCTCACAAGCGGCTCCCACCCCTGGGACGGGTGGTGGTGTGCGGCGACGGGTTACGGCCCGACGTGACGGCCCGGGCCGTGGAGGAGCTGAACCGGCGACCCGGCATCCAGGCCGAGCCGTTGGAGGGCGGGTTCGGCGCGTGGGAGGCGGGGGGCCTTGCCTCCACTCGGCAGCCCGGGGCCGAGCGTGCCCAGGTTGCCCGCATCGCCTACCAGGAGCTCCAGGGCATCTTGTCGGCCGGAACCGACGTAATGCTGGTGGACATGAGAGGCGGGGGCACGGGCGTGGGAAGCGGCTGGGACCTGGGCGAGGCGTTTCCGGGCGCCCAGGTGAGCTCGGGCCGGCCCGCCGGCCCGCCGGACCCCAAGGTGTTCTACGTGCTCGTGGACGACGGGGACGGCTCGGCCGCGGCCGCGGCGCTCCGGCTCCGGGCCGCTGGGTACCGGCGGGTGGCCGTGCTGGCCGGTGGGGCCAGGGCCTTGGAGCGCCACGGTCGCTCGGGCATCGAGACCCGCACCCTGCGCTTGGGAGACAAGCCGTGATCGGTGAAAGGGGGGTGACCTTGGCCGGCCTTGTGCTGGTCCTGTTCCTGGCCGCACCAGCAGCGGCTCAGCCCCGGCAGACCCTGTCGGGTCGGATCGAGGGCGCTCGCGGCCACACCTGGCGGTGGGCGTTCGACGTGGGGTTGGAGCGCGATGCCGTACGGGTGCGCGTGACCGTGCACCCGGTGCCCACCGCTGGGGTGGGGCGGGCGGAGCTGGATCGGGCCCTGGCCCGATGGGAGGTGGAGGTGGAGCGGATCTGGAGCGGGACCTGGGCCGTCCGGGTGCCTGGGGGACGCCGGTACCCCGTCCTGCTGGATCTGGCGTTCGCGGCCCGGGGCGAGCACCACCAGGTGGTGGTGTCCCGCTCTGGAGATCGGGTGGATGCGGTCCACTGGCGGCTGGGGGACGCCCCCGCCGTGGTGGCCCACGAGGTGGGCCACATGCTGGGGCTGTACGACGAGTACCGGGATGGCGCCCGGGCGCCCGGGCCGTTCGAGCCCGACCCGGAGAGCGTGATGGCCCAGGGAGGCGGCCGGGGCCGGGTTCGGGCCCGGCACTTCCAGAGGATCCTGTCCTGGTTCCGGCAGCGCACCGGGCTTGAGGCGGAGCTGGTGCCCCTGGGGGAGGGGGGCGATGTCCTGGCGGAGAGGGTTCCGCCCGGCCGGTACGATTCATCGAGCGGACAGCGGGGTGAGCCATGAGAGCGCATCGTTTCCCCCGGGGGCGTTTTGTAGCGACCGTGACGGCTGCGGCGATCCTGTGGATCGCCCCTCCGGCCCGGGCCGGCGTGGAGGTGGTGGAGGCCCGCACGGCCGACGTGACCCCCTCGGCCTTCTCCGTGCTGGCCTGGGCGCCGGGCACCGCCGCGTTTCGGCTCGAGGTGTTCCTCGACCCGGACGGCACCGTGGAGGTCACCGGCGACCTGCGGATGCGCCCCTACCCCCTGCGGGGGACCGACCCTTCCGTCTCCAACCCCTACGAGGCCCGGCAGGCCGCCCGGCGGTTCCGGGAGGCAGCCCTGGCCCGGGGCCTTGTGTGGATGGAGGTGACCGGATGCGCCCCGGCCACGACCTACTACTACCGCTTGGTCCTGGTGGACGAGGCCGGCGCGGCTGCGGTGTGGCCCGCCACAGGCCTCGAGCCCGTGACCACGGCCGAGGAGAACGCCTTCGTGGCCGAGGCCCGCCAGGCCCTGGTGACCCTCGAAGGAACGGGGAGCGCCGACACCACGGGGTGGGTGGTCCTTGCGGCGAGCGCTGAGAACCCTTACCCGGTGTCGGGGGTGGTGGGGGACGGCGCTCCCCCGGACACGACCCACGTGAACCTGGCCAATCTGTTCGCGTCCGGCACCAACTGGCAGCCTGCCGATGCCCAGACCCTGAGCTTCCGGGTGTGGGGACCGGAGGTTCCCCCGGACCCGTTCGCCCGGGCGGTGGCGTTCAGCGGCGGGTTCGCGGTGGCCGCGCTCGACGAGATCGTGCTGGACCTGGGCGCCGGTCCGGCCGGTCCGGTGGCCCGGGACGACGGCTACGTCGTGGACGAGGGCGGCACGCTCGACGTGGCCGCGGGCGCAGGGGTGCTCGCCAACGACAGCGCCGCGACGGTGGCCGAGCTCGTGTCCGGGCCGCAGCACGGCACGCTCTCGTTCCAGGGGGACGGGTCCTTCACCTACATCCACGACGGGTCCGAGACCACGGCCGACGCATTCACCTACCGGGCCGGGGACGGGACGCAGTGGAGCACCCCGGCCACGGTCGCGATCACGGTGAGCCCGGTGAACGACCCGCCCGTGGCCGCGGACGACGCCTACGCCACGGACGAGGACACCGCGCTGGCGGTGGCCGCGCCCGGGGTGCTGGCCAACGACTCGGACGCCGAGGCAGACCCGCTCAGCGCGAGCCTTCAGGCCCCGCCGGCCCACGGCTCGGTGGTGGTGCAGGCCGACGGGGGGTTCCGCTACTTGCCCGATGCCGACTTCCACGGCACGGACTCGTTCACCTACACCGTGTCGGACGGCTCGGCCGCGGACATCGGCACCGTGACCGTGACGGTGCGCGCCGTGAACGACCCGCCCGTGGCCGCGGACGATGCGGCGATCACCGACGAGGACACGCCCGTGGCCGTTGACGTGCTGGCCAACGACTCCGACCCGGACGGCGATGCGCTCACGGTCACCGCGGTGGGCTCCCCTGCCCACGGCACGGTGTCCTGGGGCCCCTCGTCGGTCACCTACACGCCCGAGACGAACTTCCACGGCACGGACTCGTTCACCTACACCGTGTCGGACGGTTCGGCCACGGACAGCGCCGACGTGACTGTGACAGTGCGGTCCGTGAACGACCCGCCCGTGATCTCGGGCTCGCCGCTCCTCGTGGCCACGGCCCGCACCGAGTACCGGTTTGAGCCCGCGGCCTCGGACCCGGACGGCGACTCGCTCACGTTCACGGTGACGGGGCTTCCGGCGTGGGCGTCCTTTGACGAGGCCACCGGAACCCTCTGGGGAACGCCCGGCCTGGCCGACATCGGGGACCACGGCCCGGTGACCATCCGTGTGACCGACGGCACGGCCTGGGCCGCGCTCGAGCCATTCACCATCCAGGTGCGGGCCGAGAACACGGCCCCGGGCGTGCCGGTGGTGGACTCGCCCGTGCCCGGCTCGGAGGTGGCCACCGTCCGGCCCACCCTGGTGGTTCAGAACGCCACCGACCCGGACGGCGACCCGGTGTCCTATGAGTTCGAGCTGTACGAGGGGGACGTGCCGGATCCGGCCCGCGTCGTGGCTGCGGCCACCCAGGCGGCCGGTGCGGGGACCACGGCCTGGGCCGTGCCGGTGGACCTGGCGGACAACGCCTGGCACCTGTGGCGGGTGCGGGCCACGGACGGCCTGGCCGCGAGCGACTGGGCCCAGGCCCGGTTCTTCGTGAACACGGTCAACGACCCGCCGGGCACTTTCGGCGTGGTGGGGCCCTCGGACGGCGCTTCGGTGGACACCGTGACGCCGGTCCTCGAGGTCGCGAACGCTGCGGACCCGGACGGCGACGCGGTGAACTACGCGTTTTCGGTGTACGGCTCGTGCGCCGAGGGCATCCCCCAGGGCGCCCCGATCGCCGCGTCCGGGGACGTGCGGGCCGGGGCCGGCGGCACCACCTCCTGGACCGTGAGCCCGGCGCTCGCGGACAACTCGGGGTACTGCTGGCAGGCCGTGGCAACGGACGAGCACGGCGCCTCCACCGGGGGGGCCACGGCCACGTTCCGCGTGAACACCGCGAACGACGCGCCCACCGCGCCCGGGATCTCGTCCCCACTCGACGGGGCCGAGGTGGCCTCCGCGGACGTGACCCTGGAGGTCACCAACGCAACGGACCCGGACGGCGATCCGCTCACCTACCGGTTCGAGCTGGACACCTCACCGGCGTTCGATTCCCCGGCCCTTCAGACCTCAGGCGACGTGGCCGAGGGGGCGGGCGGCACCACCTCCTGGGCCGTCACCGGCCTTTCGGACAATACCGGGTACCACTGGCGCGCCAAGGCGGTGGACGAAAACGGCGCCGAAAGCCCCTGGGTGGTGGCGAGCTTCTTCGTGAACACGGTGAACGACCCGCCCGTGGCGCCCGTGCCCGTGAGCCCGGGCGACGGCGCCACCGTGACCACGGCCTTGCCCACCCTTCAGGTGCTCCCGGCCGAGGACCCGGACACGCCGCCGGACCTTCTGGCCTACGCTTTCGAGGTGTATGCGGGCGAGTCGCTTGCGGCCTCGGGCACGTCGGCAGGCACCACCTGGACCGTGCCCTCGCCCCTGGCCGACGGCACGTACTCCTGGCGCGCCCACGCCATCGACGAGGCGGGCCTCGAAAGCCCTTGGAGCAGCACCAGCACGTTCACCGTGGCGGCCGCCCCGGCCAACGAGCCGCCGGCGATCTCCTGCCTGGAGCCCGGGGCCGACCTGATCCTCACGGGCGGCACCGTGGCCGTGGTCTGGGACGACGCGGACCCGGACTCTAACGCCGTGATCTCGCTCTACTACGAGCCTTCGGACGGAAGCGCGGCAGCCGGTTCCGTTGCCACGGACATCGAGGAGGACCCGGACGGAAACGGTGCCGACAGCGTCACGTGGGACGTGACCGGGCTGGACCCGGACACCTACCGGATCTACCTGGTCATCGACGACGGCGAGCACTCCGACACTTCGGACTGCCCGGGCGGGGTGACCGTGCTTCCGGACGCGGACGGCGACGGCGTGGCCGACTCCGCGGACAACTGCCCGTTCACGGCCAACGCGGACCAGGTGGACGCGGACGGCGACGGCGTGGGCGACGCCTGCGACAACTGCCCCGCCGTGGCCAACGCGGACCAGGCGGATGCGGACGGAAACGGGGTGGGTGATGCGTGCGAGGCGCCGGCCGGCTCGGTGGAGGACCTCGTGGTGGCCGAGTACGTTCTGATGGCCACCCGGCGGGTGACCCGCACGGCCTTCGTGTACACCTACCAGCTGCGCATCACGAACACCGGACCGGGGAGCTTCGCGGGCGTCACCGGTACCTTGACGCTTCCGGCACCCCACCAGGTGCTCGACGGCGCGGTCACGTTTGGCCCGGTGGGACCCGAAGAGACCGCGACCAGCACGGACACCTTCGAGGTGCGCGTGGACCGGCGCTACGACCTCAGTCCGGCCGACTTCGCCTGGACCTTTGCGGAGAGTCCGTAGGGGGAAACCGAAGTCCCAGAAACGGAAAACCGTTGCCCACCCTACCGGAGCAGACAGGTGAACGCCGGGCATGTTTGTTGCTTATTTGTTGCTTAATTATGGTGTCTAGGAGAAGGCAAGAGGACAGCAGCCAAGGAGGACGGACGATGTGGATGAGGATGCTTTGGACCCTGTTGGGGGCGGTGCTGGTCGCGGCGGGGTTCGCGGGCCAGGCCCAGGCCCTCTCGATCCACACGGTGTACACGCCGCTCGGCGGGACCGCGTGGCAAGCCGAGTTCCAGCTCACGTTGGATCCGGGGGAGGGGTTCAACACGGACCAGGGCCTCACCGTGTACTTCGACTATAACCTGTTCGACAATCTGCGCAACGGCCAGGCGGACGGGGACACGGATCCATTTGCCTTCTCTTGGAACTCCGGGGCGTCCTGGGACCTCTGGGTGGACCAGCCGGTCCCGAGCTTGTTTGATGGGATCTTCGATGCCCTCGCCCTCAAGGACAACGCCCCCACGGACGGCCCGTTCATCGTGGAGTTCGACTGGCTGGGTACCGGGGCTCCGGGCCCGCTTGGGTGGGAGAAGTATGGGTTAGACCAATTGGGCTATCCGGTCAGGCTCGCTCAAGGTGAGACCACAGCTGCGGTCGTTCCCGAGCCGGGGACGTTGTTGCTCCTGGGCACGGGGTTGGCTGGTGTGGCCGGGTGGAGGCGGCGGCAGAGATGAGGTGCCGGTTTCTGCGACCCGCCGGCCCGGTTTCGATCATTCAAACAACTGCGGGGCTGAACCTCAGGAGGCCGTCTAGGACCTCGCCGCTACGTCCTCGGTGAGACCCGGGGTGACCTCCCACGGCGCCCGTCCCGAAGGCCGGACCGGACCTCCGGGACGGGTGCGTTCGGCCGGTTTCCGAAGAGGAGGGCATCCCGATGGAGCCCGTGAGCATCGGGCTCGTCCCGCACGCCCGTGGTCCCGGTGGGTCCCGCCCGCCCCGGGCCCAACGCGGCCCCCCGCCCAATCGGTTCCGGGCCCCCTGCCTGCCCCCGGACCTTAGGGGGCTGATCCCCAGCCCGACCCTCCTTCGCAACCCCTTCCCACCGTTTGAGAGTATGGCAACCCGCGCCATCGGCCGGTTGCCGTCGCGGCCCCGCCTGTCTCCGCATTTCGGGAACAACCGGCCGCAGGATCGAACAGGACACCGGGGCTGCCCCGGGTTGCCCGGGTCCCTTGTTCCCGTGCCGCCAATGGTGCGGTTTCTGGGGGCGCGAAAGGAGACCGCCCCATGACGCCTCTGCGGTCTGTGACACGGGCGATTTCGGTGTGGTGTGCCTTGTGGATCCTCGCGATGGGCCGGGCCTTTGCCGCCGTACCCGTGGCCCAGGGGCCCGCGGACGACGCGGCCCCCCGGGCGGCGTACAGCCCGGTCGCCCACGAGTACCTCGTGGTGTGGCAGAGCGGGGGCGCGGCGCCGGGCGTGCGCGCCGCGCGGCTCGGCGCCGACGGCACCCTGCTGGCGCCCGACCTCGTGCTCGCAGGGGATCCGGCGCCGGAAGGCCGGCCGGACGTGGCCTGCCGGGCCGGGGCCGCTGAGTACCTGGTGGTGTACGAGCAGGGCACCGCCTCCGGCGGCCGCGGCGTCTACGCCGTGGTGGTGGACGCTGCCGGAACCCCGGTGAACGGCCCCTTTCCGGTGGACGGGACCGGCGCGGACCTCCCCCCGGGCACCGGGACGGGGGGCGGGGGTGAGGGGCCCATCGTGGTCGTGAGCCCTGGGGCGAACTCCCGCCCCCGCGTGGGCTACAGCCCGGCGGACGACAGGTACCTGGTGGTGTGGGAGCACCGGGAGAGCGACGAGTCCGCCGTTGCAAGCGTGCAGGGGCGGCTCCTGGCCCCGGACGGAACCCCCGCGGGGCCGGTCCTGGACATCGCCCCGGGGGCTGCGGACGCGTCCGCGCCGGCCGTGGCCCCCGGTGCCGGGGGCTACCTGGTGGTGTGGCAGGAGGCCGGGGCCTCCGGCACCTACGGCGTGTGGGCCCGCCGGGTCGGGCCGGAAGGGGAGCTCGGGCCCCCCACCCCGGTCTCCGCCGGGGAGGACGACCGGGTCCGGCCGGCCGTGGCCTTCGACCTCTCGGGAGGCGGGTTCCTCGTGGTGTGGGAGGACCACCGCCGCGCCCCCCTCGGCGGGCCGGACGTGTACGCGCAGCGGCTCGATGCGGACGGCGCGCCGGTGGGCGAAAGCGCGGCCGTGTCCCAGGCGGCCGCGGCCCGCCACGAGGCCCCGGCCGCGGCCTACCTGCCCTCGGCTGGGGAGTTCCTGGTGGCCTGGGCGTACGAGGCCATCCCGGCCCGGCACGAGGTGTTCCGCCGCCGGGTCCGCGCCGACGGCACCCCGGCCGGGGGCGAGGCGGGCCTCGGGGGCTTCCCCCTCCACGGGGAGCCCCCGGCCCTGGCCCCGGACGGGGCCTGGTCGGCGCTGGCGGCCTGGGCCGACGAGCGCGATGCGGCCTCGAGCGGGTGGGACGTGTACGCGGCCGTGGTGGGGCCGCGGCGGTTTGCGGGCCACGTGTACGGCGGGCCCGGTCCGGACGCCGCCCCGGTCCTCTCCGGGGTGACCGTGGAGCTCCACTGCTCCGACTCCCCGGACCCGCCGGGCACCCTGCTCACCGCCGCGGTCACGGACGCCGACGGGTTCTACGAGCTCCCCCTGTGGGAGCCCTGCGAGTACGCGAACCTCATCGAACGGGATCCGCCGGGGTATGCCTCTGTCGCCAGCCGCTCGCCGGCCGGCGAGGCGGTGGGGCCCAACCGGATCCGGTACGCCATGGGGCCGGCGGCTTCCCGGTTCCTTCCGGACAACGACTTCTGGGACGCCGTGGACCCCCCGCCCGGCGACTGGCACGCCTTCACCCCCTCGGACTGGGTGGAGGAGCAGCAGGTCACCTGCTCGGTGCGGGTGTCGGACCTGGGGAGCGGCCTGGACGTGTCCAGCGCCGAGTACGCCTTTTCCACGGACGGGGGCACCACCTGGAGCGGGTGGCTTCCGGCCCGGTGCACCGGAACCGACGGGAGCACCGGGGTGGAGACCGTGACGGCGGCCTCGGTGCCGTTCGGGCAGGACTCGGGCCCGGCCGCCCGGAACCGGGTCCGCTTCCGCATCGCCGATCGGGCCGGGAACATGGGGCTCAGCCCGGCGTACGAGGTTCCGGTCGACAGCGCGGCGCCCGCGTTCGTGGACGGGCCGTCGGCCACCGCCACCGGCCCCACCTCTGCGGTGGTCCGGTGGGAGACCGACGAGGCCTGCACCGGGGTCGTGGAGTACGGCCTGCGGGCGGGTGCCTTCGGGCTCGTCCAGGCCGCCCCGGGGCGGGCCGCCGGCCAGGCCGTGACGCTCACGGACCTGGTGCCCGGCGCGACCTATGCCCTCCGGGTGAAGGCCACGGACGTGGCCGGCAAGACCACCGCGAGCCGCGAGCTGTTTTTCCGCACCCTCCTGCCGCCGGATCCGGTGGAGCCCCGGGTCTCGCTGGTGGAGCCCGAGGCGTACCAGGGCGTGGTCACCATCGCGGCGGACGCCTCGGACGACCAGGGGGTCGAGAAGGTGGAGTACTACCTGGACGGCGCCCTGGTGTACACGGCCTACGGGTCGGCGTTCGGGTTCACGGTGGACACGGCCCGCTGGGCCAACGGGGCCCACACCCTGAGGGCCGTGGCCTACGACCGGTCCGGCAACACCTGGGAGGACCGCCGCACCATCGACGTGACCAACCTCGCGGACCGCCGCGCGCCCACGGTGAGCATCACCAGCCCGTCGGCCGACGGGGCCGTGGTGTCCGGGACCGTGCAGGTGACGGCTGACCTCACCGACGACGCCGGCCTGGCCCAGGCGTTCTTCCGGGTGGACGGCCGGTACCAGGGATTCCGGCCCCTCCCCGGGCACCCCAGGAGCGCCGAGGTGTCGTTCCCGTGGGACGCCGGCGCTGCGGCGGCGGGCGAGCACACCCTCTCGGTGGAGGTGTTCGACGCGGACACCCCCTACGCCAAGAGCGCCTCGGCCACCCGCACGGTGCGGGTGGTGCGGGCGCCCCCGCCGAGCCAGCCCGCGCCCCGGCTCACGGTCTCCCACTCGGTGGAGCGACGCGGCTCGTACTTCGCCGTGGCGGTTGACGTGGTGAACCGGGGGGACGCCCCGGCCCGCAACGTGCGCATCCAGGACTACCTCAAGGGGTTCCAGCCCATCTCCTCCGTGGAGATGACGCCCGTGTACGCCGGGTACGAGGCCCGGTACGACCTGTACAAGAAGGAGTGGCAGTGCGTCATCACGAGCCTTGAGGACATCCCGGCCACCGGGTCCCGGACGTTCACCTACTTTGCCGTGCCCGTGCTCGCCGAGAAGGGGCCGGCCGACCCGAAGATCGGATTCCTCACGGGCGTTCATTACGACCGGGATCCCCAGGGGCTCACGATCCACGACTGGTTCGCCGCGCCGCCGGCCCGGGTTTGGGGCGGCGGCGAGACCATCGCCGAGGCGTACGACAGGGCGGTGAAGGGCTCGGACTACCTCCTGGTGACCCACCCGGCGCGGCTGTTCGCCTACGGCAACGCCCACACCACCGACGCGAACGGGGTGCTCTCGGACATGGCCGAGCTGGCGCGGTACCGGGGCGGGGTGCTGGGGTTTCTGGAAACCTACGACAAGACCGTGCTGCGCAACCTCCTCAAGGCCAAGTACTTCCCCGGGGGCACGATGTTCCCCGAGAGCGTGTGGAGCGTCGGAACCTGGAGCAAGGCCCTGCGGGACGACTGGCCGGTCCGGGGGTACCTGCTGCTCGTGGGCGAGGCCAACGTGGTGCCCGCGTGGTCGAGGAAGCTCGGGAGCCACGAGACCGTCCACGGGCCGTTCACCTGGGTGGCCGACCCCACGGACTACCCCTACGCCAGCACCTACGGGGACGACTTTCGCCCGGAGCTGAGCATGGGCCGGATCGTGGGGGACACCCCGGCGGCCCTGCGCACGGCCCTGCGGGTGGAGATCGGCCTGGCCCGCGGGCTCCCGGCCTACCGCTTCGACCGGTCCCACACCATGCTGGTCACCGGCTTTCCCCGCGGCCTGGGCGGCGGCTCCATGCCGCTGAACCCCAAGGCCGAAAGCCAGCTCGTGCTGAAGGCGCTCCAGGGCCACACCCGGCTCCCTCCGGCAACGGTCAACCTCTGGCACACGCCCGACTACACGCGCCGCGCCCCGGACGGATCGATCGACCCGGCGGCGACCCGGGCCGCCATCCTCCAGAAGTTCTTCTCGGACCTGCCGGGGGCCGACGTGGTCTTCCTGGCCGGGCACGGCAACTGGGGTTCCTGGGACCAGATCCCGGCCTCGGCGTTCCCGCCGCGCACCGACCCCTTCGGCCCGGCGAACCCGTTCGTGTTCGCGTCTTCGTGCGAGACGGGCAAGTACACCAACGGCTACAGCCTGGCCGAGGCCTTTCTCAGGAAGGGCGCGGCCGGGTACCTGGGGGCCACCATCCTGGGGGCCTGCAACTCGAACGGGGTGTGCCCCAACTCCGACCGGTTCTTCGGGTGGTGGGGGGCATCGACCCCGGTGGGGCTGGCCCTGAAGCTCACCAAGCAGACCCTGGGGACGAGCCTCGTGGACCGGGTGTGGGGCGGCATCTACCACCTTTTCGGCGACCCCAAGTTCGGGGCCGTGGGAGCAGGGGCGCCGGCCCGGGCCGCGGCCACGGGCGAGGCCGGCACGCCCCTGCCGGAGGACGGGATCGCCGAGGTCACCGTGCCCGGGTACGCGGTCTGGGACGACGAGGGGTACGTGCACGCCACCGTTCCAGGGGGTGGCGAGCTGTGGCAGACCGGCATGCCCGTGGTGCCGTTCTACCAGGTGCGCTACGACCTGGCGCCGGGCGTGCGGGTCCAGGATGTGACGCTCGCGGGGCGCGGGGGGCACAGCGTGGAGCAGGGGCCCGTGCTCGCCACGGCCGCCCTGGGGCGGATCGGGTCCGAGGACCCGGTGTACGAGGTGCCGCCCGACGTGATCCCGGACTGGTGGCCCGACCGGGAGTTCGAGTGGGAGGTGGTCGAGGACGGGCGGACCTCCAGCCTGGTCCTCACGATCTACCCGCTCCGCTACAACCACCGAACCAGGCAGATCTCGTTCTTCAGCACCTACACCTTCCGGGTGGACACCCTGGTCTCGTCCGCCGAGATCACGGCCCTGGCCGCCGACAGGCCGGCGTACGATCCGGGGGAGAAGGCCCGGATCGCGTTCCGCGCCCGGAACACGGGCGCCCCCCTGGACGCCGTGGTGGAGATCGTGGTGGAGGACGAGGCCGGGATCGAGCCGCCCCAGGGCCTGTACCTGGACACCCTCACCGACCTGCAGGGGGAGGCCGGGTGGACGGGATCCTGGGACACCGAGGGCGCCGCCCCGGGGTACTACCGGATCCGGGCGACCCTGCGGACCCTCCACGGCGCGCTGCTGGACCGCCGGGAGGAGACCGTCCGGGTGGGGCGGCCCGGCGCCGACCTGACCGGGCTGTCGGCCGAGCCCCGGGCGTTCTGGCCGGGCGAGGCGGTGGATCTCCGGGCCACCGTGGTGAACACCGGCTCCACCCACCTGGAGGGCGAGGTGGTGTTCCGCGCGAGCGACGGAGCCGGCAGACCGGTGGCCGAGCTGCGCCAGGGGGTCTCGGGGCTCGCCCCGGGCGCGTCGGTCCCGGTGGGCCGGACCTGGGACACGGCCGGGCTGCCCGAGGGCACGTACCGGGTGGCCGCCTTTGCCGCCTACGACGGCCAGACCACGGATTCAAAGATACTGGACGTCGATGTCCTCTCGGATCGGGACACAGACGGTGTGGCGGATCGGGTCGACAACTGCCCTGACACGCCCAACGCGGATCAAATCGATGCCGACGCGGACGGCGCGGGTGGCGCCTGCGACAACTGCCCCTCGGTGGCCAACGCCGACCAGGCGGATGCGGACGGAAACGGCGTGGGTGATGCGTGCGAGGCGCCGGCCGGCTCGGTGGAGGACCTGGTTGTGGCCGAGTACGTTCTGGTGGCCACCCGGCGGGTGACCCGCACGGCGTTCGTGTACACGTACCGTCTGCGCGTCACCAACACCGGCCCGGGCCGTTTCGCCGGTCTCGTCGGCAGCCTGGCGCTTCCCGCCCCCCACCAGGTGATCGACGGCACCGTGACGTTCGGCCCGGTGGAGCCGGGCGAGACCGCGACCAGCACGGACACCTTCCAGGTGCGCGTGGACCGCCGCTACGACCTGACCTCGGAAGAGTTCGGGTGGGCGTTCGTGGAGGGCCCGTAGGAGGGGGGGTGGGGTTGCATCCTGTCGCTTCGGAGATCTACCTCACGGGCAGGCCGGTGGCTCGGGCGCCGGGTCCGCCTCCACGTAGGGCACATCGGCCACGGGCGAGAGGTCCCGGACCGGGTTTCCCCGAACGTCCAGGTTCTCCAGCGCGGGGAGCGAGCCGAGGGGCGAGAGGTCCATCACGGCGTTGTCCTGAAGCCCCAGGGTGTGCAGGGCCGAGAGCCCGGCCAGGGGGCTCAGGTCTGCCACCGCGTTCCGGTCCAGCCGGAGCACCTGGAGCTCCGAAAGGCCCGACAGGGGCGAGAGATCCTGCAGCGCGTTGTTCGTGAGGTCCAGCCACACGAGGCCGGCCAGTTCGCCGATCGGCGAGAGGTCCCGGATCGCGTTTCCGGCCAGGTGAAGCTGGACCAGGTCCCCAAGGGTTTCGATCCCGTCCAGCGACCGGATGCCCCGGTTCGAGCAGTCCAGAGCCTGCACGGGATGCTGCATGGCCTGGTGCTCTTCGACGCACGCGGCCAGGTACGGGTCGGCGAACGGCGTCGGGTCGGCCGGAAGGGCCAAGTCCCACAGATCGGAAGCTGCCAGGGTGTCCACGTCCGCCACCGGCGAAAGGTCCCGGACCGGGTTTCCCGACACATCCAGCCGGACCAGCGAGGCCAGATCCGCGAGGGGGTCCAGGTCGGTCACCCGATTGCCCGAAAGATCCAGGTCCTCCAGCCGGTCGAGCCCGTCCAGGGGGGCCACGTCCCGGATGCCGTTGTTCGCCAGGTCGAGCACCCTCAGGTCTTGGAGCGCCGAGAGCCCGTCCGGTTCCCAGAGCCCGTTTCCGGACAGGTCCAGGGTCACCAGGCTCTGGAGGTCTCGGAGGGGCGAGGCGTCCCCCACGGCGTTCCCGCCGAGCTCCAGGTGGACTAGGTCCGCAAGGATCCCAAGAGGCGAGACGTCCGAGATCGCGTTGTCGCTCAGATCCAGACGGGCGAGGCCCGAAAGCATCCCGATGCCCTCCAGGCTCCGGATTCCCCGGTTCCGGCACTCCAGGGTGTCCAGCGACCCCAGGGAGGCCGGCGAGAGGTCGGGCACGTGCTCCAGCACGCAGCCCTCCAGGTTGGCGTCCGCGAACACCGTGCCGCCGCACGCGTCCTGGGTTTCCGGCGTGGAAGACGTGCCGGAGGGCGAAGGCGCCGGGGCGGTGCCCAGGCCGTCCTGGAACGGAAGGAGCGGCTCCGTGGCCTCAGAGGAATCGGGCGGGTTCGTCCCGGCGCCGGGAGTCGGGGGTGCCGAAGGGGGCGCCCCCGAGCCGCCGCCTCCCCCGCCTCCCCCGCAACCGACCGCGATGAGCAGGAGTCCCAGTAACAGAAATCCTTTTCGCACGCAGATCCCTCCGGGTTCCACATTTGGGCAGCCCGATGACACCGCCCCCGCGCGCGGCAGGAACCACGGCGGTGAAGTGGACTTATGCCAGTTCCGTGCCAAGGACGGCGCGGCCCCGGCCCCGGAGGAACGCGGCGGGCCTCACCCCCCGGCCGCGCACGGGGGCAAGCTCCCGAGGGGTTCCTCGGGCGGCAGCAAACAGAGGCTCCATGGCCGGACGTGGCACCAGACCTTCGTGCCGGGCTCCATGGGGTACTCCCGGGCCGCCCGGATGTTGAGCCAGGCGTCCAGGGTGAGGCCCTCGACCCGTAGCCGTAGCAGGCGGGAGTGGCCGAGGTCGGCCCACTCCAGGACCTCGGCCCGCAGGAGGTTCCTCTGCCGGTCGGGCTCCGGCGGCCGATCGGGCCGCACCAGGATCACCTCCTCGGGCCGGATCCCTACCACCACGGCCGCCCCCTCGGGGAAACGTGGGTCCGGGGTCACCAGGAGCCCCCGTGCTAGCCCGTGGATGCGGAGCCGTTGGTAGCCGTCGTCACCCACCGGCCCGGCGGTGGCCGGAAACAGGTTCTGGAGCATGAGGAACCGGGCCACCCGCAGGTTGGCCGGCCGGTTGTAGAGCTCCGCCGGTCGGCCGGTCTGCTCGATCCGGCCGGCCATCAGGATGGCCATGCGGTCGGCCATCAGGAACGCCTCCTCGGGGTCGTGGGTCACCTGCACCACGGTCACCCCCAGCCGGCGTTGGAGGTCCCGGAACTCCACCTGCAGCCGCCGGCGCAGGGCGGCGTCCAGGGCGGAGAACGGCTCGTCCAGGAAGATCACCCGGGGCTCGGTGACCAGGGCCCGGGCCAGGGCGACCCTTTGTCGCTCCCCGCCCGACAGGGTGCGTGCGTCCTTCCGCTCGATCACCCGGCCCAGGTCCAGCAGCTCGACCCAGTGCCGCAGGCGCTCCTCCACTCCGGAGACCCGCTGGCCCCGGGCGCGAAGGCCGAACAGGATGTTCTCGCGGACCGACAGATGGGGGAACAGGGCGAGGTCCTGGGGCACGTAGGCCACGTTCCGGGCCTCGGGGGGCAGGTCGGTGGCGTCCCGGCCGTCCAGGAGCACCCGGCCGGCCTGGGGCCTGCGGATCCCCAGGAGGGCCTCCAAGAGGAGGGTTTTCCCGGCTCCGGACGGGCCGAGGACGAAGAAGCTCTCCCCCGGAGCCACGGCCAGGTCGATGCTCCGGAGCACGAAGCCCCCGAACCGTACGGTGAGCCCCTCGGCCCGGATCACCTCCATCCTCCCAGGGCCCGCAGTCCCACCAGCACGCCCAGGCTCAGGATCGACAGGAGCAGGATCAGGCCCACGGCGTCGGTGATGTCGGCCTCGGCCAGACGCAGGTAGATGGCCACGGGCATGGTCTCGGTCTTCCCGGGCACGGCGCCGGCCAGGGTCACGGTGGCCCCGAACTCGCCCACCGACCGGGCCCAGGCCAGGATGAAGGCGGCCAAGACGCCCTTCCGGGCCAGGGGCAGGGTCACCCGCCGAAACGCACCCCAGGCCGTGCACCCCAGAAACCGGGCCACGTGCTCGTAGCGCTCGTCCACACCCTGGAAGCTGGCCTTGAGCACCCGCACCGCCAGGGCCGTGGCCACGGTGGTCTGGGCCAGCACGATCCCGGGCACCTCGAACACGAACCGCACCAGGTGGGTCTCGACCCACTGGCCCAGGCCGCCCCGGAAGAACAGCAGGAGGGAGACCCCCAGGGCCACGGGCGACAGGACCACGGGCAGGTCCAGCAGCAGATCGAGCACGGCCGACCCGGGAAACGGCCGGCGGGCCAGGAGGTAGGCGGTGGGCACGGCCACGGCCAGGGCGATGAGTGCCGAGAGGGTGGCCGTGCCGAGGCTCAGGGTCACGGCCTGCCGGATTCCGGGCCGGCCGAGGGCGGCCAGGGTGGCCCCCAGGCCTGCGTAGCCGGCCTGGGACCAGAGGATGGCGGCCACGGCCCCCGAGGCCAGGGCCAGGGCGGCCCCGGTGAGAAACCAGAAAACCCGGTCGGTCACCCTCACCTCCACCGGGCGGGCAGGGGGAACTCTCCTCCCACCGGGGTGTCGGCACGGGTGAACCGCCGAGCCTCGTCCAGGGAGGTCAGGTACCCGTGGCGCCGGAAGATCTCCCGGCCTTCGGGTCCGGTGAGGAACTCCAGGAACGCCAGGGCCGCCTCGCGGTTTCGGGTGAACACCGAGACCGCGGCAGGGATGTAGCCGATGCGGGGAACCTCGTCGGGGGGGTACAGGATCGTCTCGATCCGCTCGGGGTTCCAGTCGTCGAACACGTCCCAGCCGAGCACCGCATCCACGAGCCCCAAGGCGAGCATCTGGGCCGTCTTGGTGCAGGACTCGGCGTAGTTGACGATGTGGGGACGGATCCGGTCCGCCAGCCCCTGCCGCTCCATGACCTCCACGGCGTACAGTCCCACGCAGACCGCATCGGGCCGGGCAATGCCCACCCGGATGCCGGGCCGGGCCAGGTCCGCGAGCGACCGGATCCCCTTGGGGTTGCCCCGGGCCACGTTGATGGCGGGCAGCAGGTACACCACCCGCACCTCGGTGGTCGGATCCACCAGCCCCTTGCGTTTGGCCTTCTCCATGAAGTCCGACGAGCCGGGGAAGTACACGTCGCCCCGCCGGGCCAGATCCATCTGGGCGAGCACCGTGCCCGAGCCCCCGAAGTGGATCCGCACCGCGGTGCCGGTACGCTGCTCGAACCGCCGGGCCGCCTCTTCGGCGGCCGGTTTCGAGGCTGACCCGGCGAACACCTCGATCTCCGAGGCGCCCGCAGGGGCGGCCAGGGCAAGGATCCAGAGCAGGAGCGGGATGCTACTTCGCACCATGCCGGTACCGGAGCACCCTCGCCTTCTCCAGGGTGACCATGCCCTCCTCCACCACCTCGTCGAGCCAGGGCAGGAGCCGCTGGAGGTTCTCCTCGGTGTCCACCAGCTCCACCACGATGGGCAGGTCCTGGCTCAGGCGCAGGACCTTGGTCGTGTGGAGCCGGCTGTGGGCCCCAAACCCCATGACGCCCCGAAGTACCGTGGCGCCCGCCAGGCCCAGCTCCCGGGCCTTCAGCACGATGGCCTCGTACAGGGGGCGGCCGTGGTGCTTGTCCGCCTCGCCGATGAAGATGCGCAGCAGCATACCGTCTTCGGGAAGGGTCATGCGGTGTCCTCCCGTCATGTCAGGGAAAGGCCGAGCCACACCAGCAGGAACCCCAGCAGGTTCGACCCCAGCACGTATCCCGCGGCCAGGCCGAGCTCCCCGTCCCGGAGCAGGTGCAGGGTCTCCAGCCCGAACGAGCTGAAGGTGGTGAACGATCCCAGGAGCCCCACGAAGAAGAAGGTCCGGAACGCCGGCGGCCACAGCGACCGCTCGGCGACCCCCCAGGCGGCCCCGATCACGAAGCAGCCGATCAGGTTCACGCACAGGGTGCCCCACGGGAACACCCCGGCAGCGGCGCGGGAGACCCAGCCGGCCACCAGGTATCGACCTGAAGCGCCGAACACGGCCCCCAGGGCCACGTAGACGAGACTGGGCATGGGAACCTCCTCGCAGAGGCCGGAAACGTCAGTTGCTGAGACCTTCAAATGTATTCGCCAGGTACGGGGTGGGGGCCTGGTGGAGCGCCGGGTGCGGCCCCTTCGTTCGCCGCGCCTCCGAACGTCTGGGTCACCACCGGCTCTCGGGGGTTCCGCTATCGCCGTTTGGACCGACGGGCTGGCAACGGCATGAGACGGCGCGGCGATCGGATGCCGCAATCGCGCCCGGCCGGAACCAGGCCCCCACCCCGTACTCCCCAAGGGGAAGGGGGCACGGGCCTGACAATACTTCCGTTGGAATTAGTATTTGGTTGCCTGGTCGGACCCCGGCCGCCTCCAATCCGCAGTCTCCCGGCGCACCGAGTCTGCATTCTGCTACAATCCCCACCCCCGGGAAAACCCTTGCACGGCACCCCGGGGGCCACCCCGACAGAAAAAGGAGATTCCCATGGCCGAGGCTTCGCACTCCCCCCTGTTGCGGCTCGTGCGCATGTACGTCAAGGATCTGTCGTTCGAGAACCCGGGCGCACCCCGGGTGTTCCGGGAGAAGGTCTCGCCCCAGGCGGACCTGAACCTCCAGCTGCGGAACCGAAAGATCGATGGGGAGCACTGGGAGGTGGCGATCGAGCTTCATGCCACCGTGCGCTCGGGGGACGAGGTGGTGTTCATCGTGGAGGTGGAGCACGCGGGGTTGTTTCTGGTGAGGAACGTGCCCGAGAAGCATCTGGAAACGGTGCTGGCCGTGGACTGCCCCACCCAGCTGTTCCCGTTCACGCGCCAGATCGTGAGCCAGGTGGTGGTGGACGGCGGGTTCCCCCCCTTCCTGCTGGATCCGGTGAACTTCCTGGCCCTCTACCGGAGTTCCCAGAAGCCCGAGGAAGAGACGGAGCACTGACCCCCGGCCTGCCATCCCCCAGGTCCCTGGGGGGCCGGCAACGTGCGGCGTAACCGGACGCCCTCCCCCGGGAGCGGGGGGCCTGCTTCCGGCCGTACGTGAGTGCTGCATCCGACGTACGTTGCAACCGGCACTCAGCCCGGGGGCGAAGCGTCCTAGCGGATCACATGGCAAGGCGGCCCGGAAGCGAAGCCGACCGGGCACGCGGTGGCTGAGTGCCGGTTGCAGCGACTGTAGGAGCCACGCCCGGCTCTCCAACAGACCCCCCGCTCCCAGGGGTTGACGAAAGCCACTTGCCCTGGGGGTCAAAAGACCGAAGACCGTCGGCCGAAATTACCGGGAAGAAGGGCAAAAAAAGAGGGGCCCGAGGGCCCCCGAGGGAGGAGTTGCCATCCGCGCTGTGTTTTCAACAGGTGTTTCTTTTGTATCATGGCCGCAGGGCCGTTGCAACCCCAAAACAACGTTTTTTGCGACGGCCCTCAAATTTTTTGGAAACCGTCGAAACCCTCTCGGCCTGGGGAGAACCGGGGGCGGAGGGGCAAACCTTGTTCGTAAGGTTCTCGCAGGGTAAGGCATCTCGATCACATACGGTGTTCGTCTGTGCGGCTCAGGCCCCGAGCCGTTCCGCACACCCTTGGTGATAGCGGTCCAGCCATTCCCGATGGGAGGAGGGCAGGGTCCCCGGGACCGTGAGGCGGGGATCGAACGGGATCCAGGTGAGGGGGGAGAAGGCCAGGGCCTTTCGGCCGTTGATGGTCCGATCGGTCTCCACGACCCGGTACAGGTTCTCGAGGCGCACCCCCCCGAACCCGGTCCGGTAGTACCCCGGCTCGATGGAGGTGACCATGCCGGCCCGCAGGGGCAGCGATGAGGCGGGCCGGCGGCTGGCCGGGGCCAGGGCGAAGGGGCCCTCGTGCACCGACAGGAACGCGCCCACACCGTGGCCGGTTCCGTGGCCGTAGTCGAGCCCGGCCTCCCAGAGCACCGCTCGGCACACCGCGTCGATCGCGGCCCCGGGGGTGCCTTCGGGGAACTCCAGGCGTGCCGCCGCGATGTGGGCCCGGAGCACCCGAGTGTAGACGCGGCGTTGCTCGGCCGAGGGCTCGCCCACGGCCACGGTGCGGGTGGCGTCGGTGGTGCCCCCGTCCAGGTGGACCCCCGAGTCCACCAGGAACAGGTGGCCGGGCCGCAGCGGGGTGTGGTCCGCGCCCGAGTAATGGACGATGGCCCCGTGCTCGCCCGTGGCCGCGATGGTGGGGAACGCCAGCCCCCGGAACCCGGGCAGCTTGGCATAGAGCGCCTCGAGCCGGCTCCGGAACTCGGCCTCGGTCACGATCCGGCCCGCCTCGATCTCCCTGCGGAGCCACTCCAAGGCCCGGGCCTTGGCCCGGCTGGCCAGCACGCCCGCCCGCTCCATGGCTCGAAGCTCCGCCTTCGTTTTCACTGCCTTGGCCTCGGCCACGGGCGAGCTCACCCGGACCGGCTCCGCGCCGGCCGCCTCCAGGGCCCGGGTTACGCCCCGGGTGACCCGGGCCGGGTCCACGGCCACCCGGCCGGAGAGGGCTTGAAGGGCCTCCGGAAACGTCTCGTAGGGTCGGGCCCGGAAGTCCGGAAGGCGGTCGAGCTCGGGGGGCACGCGGTCTTGGGGAGCCCGGACGAACAGGTCCACCCCCTCCGGGCCGAGCACCAGGAACGACTCGAACACCGGGGTGTGGGGCACCTCGTCAAAGCACCGGAGCCCCGTGAGCCAGGCCGTCTCGTCTAGGGCCACCGTCACGTATGCCGGATTGCGTTTTTTCCCTAAGAGCTCCCGCACCCGGCCCAGCCTCCCGGCCAGGTCCTCCCCGCTCCACTCCTTCGGGCAGGCGAACAGGGGGCCCAGGGCCGGCCCGGGCCGGTCGGTCCACACGAGGTCCACCAGGTTTGGCTCGGTCGGGACCGCCTCTCCCCCCGCCTCCCGCACCCGGCCCTCCCAGTCCCGGGCCGCGGCGTCCGGGGCGCACCACGGATCGAACCCCAGGCGCAGCCGGGGGCCGTGGCGGTCGGTCAGGTCCTGGACCGCCTCGGCCAGGGTGCGCCCTCCGGGCGTGCCCACCCGCTCCAGGCCGATCCCGGAGCCAGCCAGCTCGGTCTCGGCTTGGAGGTGGTAGCGGCTGTCGGTGAACAGCCAGGTCTCCCCCGGTTCCAGCCCCACCAGCAGGTCCCCGGCCGAGCCCGTGAACCCGCTGAGCCACTCCCGCCGGCGTCGCCACGGCGGAGGCGTCTCCGACAGGTGTTCGTCCGCCGAGGGCACCACGTAGTGGGTGAGCCCCCGCTCGGCCATGAGCCGGCGCAGGGCCTGGAGGCGGGACCGGACCTCGTCACCCACCGGCGTCCCCGTCGCCGCCCGTGTCGGCCGGCACCTCCACGGGCCGGGCCTGGAGCCGCTTGTAGTAGAAGTTCTGGCCGTAGAGCACGGCCACGGGGTTGTGGCCGGTGACCCGGTCCTTCACCACCAGGGTGGTGACCGGAGCCTCCGAGTACTTTGTGAACAGGATGTCGTGGCCCACGCACAGGCCAACAATGAGATTGAGGTGGGTTCCCACCCGGTTCAGGAGCCGGGCCTGGGCCACCGGGTTGCAGGCCGGCTCGAACACGCCCGGCCGCACCTTGTTCTCCTCGGCCAGCCCCAGCTCGAGCTTGTCGATGCTCCCCGACTTGCAGCACACGCTGGCCACCCGGAACCCCTGGGCCTCCAGGATCCGAGCCAGCCGGTTCGTCTCGTCCAGAAGCCCAATGCAGGTGGCGATGCCGATCTTCGCGTAGCCCATGAGCTTGGCGAACGCGATCGTGTCCTCCACCCGGGTCCACCGGGCGTTGACCGCGCCGCCGCCCGGCTCGGGCTGGTAGCACAGCCCCTCCACCACCGCGGCCACCCGGGCCATGCGAGCGTCCTCGCCGTCGCCCCGGTAGAGGGCGAACGCCTCGTCAATCACCTCGGGCGCGACCGCCGAGGGGCAGTTTCGCGGCCGGGGCGGGCCGTTCTCGGGATCTCCGCTCCAGCAGTGGGTGGACCCCTGCTTGGTCCACACCGTGCTGCACCGGCTGCAGGTGAACTTCTCGTGGGGTTCGGACATGTGGGCCTCCTCCGTGCTACGGGTCTCCGGAAGCGGCTCCCCGGTCAGGGGGGCGCCGGGGCAGGATATTACAAAGTAGGCGCGAGAACCTCCCTTATCCGGAGGACAGGGGACCTGCTGGAGGGTCGGGCGCGGCCGCCTCAGTGGGCAGAATTCAGCCCCAGTAGACCGCGAGGCGGCCCGTTTGCGAAGAAATAACTCGAACCGATCCCCGCACAGTTTCGGCAGTGGGGCATGGATTTTAGGAACCGGAATTCAGCGGACAGGAAACAGGAAACCCCGAAAAGTAGTTTGGGTTCCCTGGGGGATCCTCTCGGGGCACCGAAAAGCCTTCTCCCTGTCCACCGGCTTCTGAACTCTGGCCCCAGGAACCCATACCCCCGAGACCGTGAGGTGGCGCCAAAGGGGCTGGGCCATGCTTGGAACACTCTGGAATCAAGAAGGTTTTCATGCGTCCCGGCGGAAATTACTTGGAAGAGTTCATCCGACAGGGACCCCGGGTGCGCTGTTTGCCCCTGGATTCTGTCCGTTGATCCCTGGTTCCTGAACCACAGGTCCCCTGCCCCGCCCCCGGATACGGATCCGTATGGATGGCAACTTGGTGTCAGTCGCCGCCCGGGATCGGGATGGCTCTGGACTCGTTCAAGGCGTGGAGCAGCGCCGGGTGGAGCTTGGGGTTGGCGGCCACCACGTCGCGGTCGTAGGGGGTGAACGGCCCCCCGTCGTAGCCGGTGACCACCCCGCCCGCCTCCTCCACCAGCAGGCACCCGGCCGCCAGGTCCCAGGGCTTGAGGCCCGGCTCCCAGAACCCGTCGAGCCGGCCCGAGGCCGTGTAGGCCAGGTCCAGGGCGGCCGATCCGGTCCGCCGCACGCCCTGGGTGATCTGGGTCAGGTGGCAGAACTCCCGGTAGTTCCTCGGGTTCTCCCCCCGGTCGTAAGGAAAACCGGTGGCCAGAAGGGCCTCGGAGAGGCGGGCCGTCTCCGATACCCGGATCGGCTCGCCGTTCCGTTGGGCCCCCCGGCCCTGCCGGGCCGTGAACCACTCGCCGCGGAGCGGGTCGTACACTACCCCCGCCCGGACCCGCCCGTCCTCCTCCCAGGCGATCGACACGCAGCAGGCCGGGAACCCGTGGGCGTAGTTGGTGGTGCCGTCCAGGGGGTCCACGATCCACCGGCCGGCACCGCCGGTGCCGGTGAGCCCCTCCTCCTCGCCCAGCACGGGAGTGCCGGGCGCCAGGCGGCCCAGGACCTGCCGGATCGCCTCCTCGCACTCCAGGTCCACCTCGGTCACCAGGTCCACGGCGCCCTTGTGGCGCACGCCGAATCCGGTTTCGAACCGGTCCCGCAGGATCCGGCCCGCGGCCCGGGCGGCCTCGACCGCGATCTCCAGCAGATCGTCCCGGATCACGCCCCGCATCCCGCCCCCTCGCCGAACAGGACCCGGCGCTCCTCCGGGGGCAGGGCCGCCCGGGCCTGGTCGCGGAACTGGTTCACCCCCGCGAAGAACTCCCGCATCATGGCCACGAGCAGGTAGCGTCCCCTGGGGGTGAGGGTCAGCGCCTCGGCGTCGTCCCGGTCGAACGCCCCCACCGCCCGGAAGAACGCCATCTCCGGCGCGAGGCCGCGCTCCACGCCCTTCCCGAACCGGTCCCGGAACGCCTTCTTGTCGAGCCTGAGGCCGAACAGGTCCATCATGAACCGGTAGCGCATCTGCTCCCTCAACGGGTAGCGCCGGGCCGCGGCTGCGGAGAGCCGGCCCGAGGCGATCCGCCCGTCGTACTCGCGCAGGCTGAACGTGTTCACGTAGATGGTGCCGTCCAGGTAGCTGAACGCCCCGCTGCCCACGCCCACGTACTCCTCGTAGTCCACGATGTACTCGTCGATCATCTGGCCGGCCCGGCGGGAGAAGGTCCAGGCCGTGGCCGGCTCGAACGCCCCGTGCAGGGCCTGGCACAGGGCCTCGTAGTACCGGTGCTCCCGGGTGTAGCTGACCGGGCCCACGGTCTCGCGCAGCTTCCGGCGCACGGCCGGCGAGCTCATCAGGGGGTAGAACGTGGTCTGGTTCGCGCCCGACTCGGTGAGCATCTCCACGTCGCGCAGGAGGGACTCCCGGGTCTGGCTCGGGAAGTTGAAGATCATGTCCACGTTCAGGGAGTGGAACCGGCCGGCGGTGGCCTGGAGCCGCTCCAGGATCTCCCGGCCGCTCCCGTACTTGTCGTACCGGTCCATCTGCTCGAGCAGCCGGTCGTCGAAGCTCTGCACCCCCACCGAGAACCGCTGAACCCGCTCGGTGAGGGGGTCCACCACCCGGGGAATGAGGTGGTTCGGGTTGGTCTCGCACGACACCTCCCGCACCGGGAACAGCTCCCGGGCCAGGTCGAGGGTGTCCACCAGCTCGTCGATGAGGATCGTGGGCGTGCCGCCGCCCACGTACACCGAGGTGCACCGGTACCCCAGGTCCGCCACCCGACGCATCTCGTCCCGGAGGCTCCGGAAGTAGGACCGGGCCGGGTCGTCCTGGAACGGGTAACGGTTGAACGAGCAGTACGGGCACAGCCGCTCGCAGAACGGCACGTGGACGTACAGCAGGCACGGCCGGTCGTCCCGCGCCGGCGGCAGGGTGACGTCCGGGGCCACCCGCACCCGGAGCACCCGGCGGTTGATCTGCCGGAGCGCGAAGGTCAGAACTCGTTCACTCAGCAAAAGAGCCTCTCCTCTTGCCAGTAGCCTCGGTCTTCGGTCTTCGGTCAACCGTCGTCGGTCGGGGCGGCTCCCGAGCCGCCGCCAACCCCTTCCGGGGCATGGGGTCTGTTGGAGAGCCGAGTGCGGCTCCTCAGATCGCCGCGCAGGGCCTCCTCCAACGCTCGTACCGCGAAACCGTTCGTCCCCGGCCGCACGGTCATGAAACCATTGTCGCGGCCCCGTGCCTGCGCGGCGAATCTCATGCTCGGCTTCGCGCGCGGCCGGAAACAGACCCCGTGCTCTGCCGCCGAATCTGCGGGGCTGGGTCGGTGCAAGTTACGGTTTCGCAAACAGGCCGCCTCGCGGCCTACCAGAGCAGACCTCTGAACCCTGGGCCTTGAAACGCAGGTCCCTTGCCCCGCCTCCCGAGGAAATTCGCCTATTTTGTCGGCTGGGTAAGAGACTGAAACCTCTCACCCCTGGGCCTCCAGCAGGGCCGCCCCCCAGGTCAGGCCTCCGCCGAACGCGGTCAGCAGCACCCGGTGGCCGGGCCGGATCCGGCCGTCCCGCCGGGCCTCGTCCAGGGCGATGGGGATCGTGGCGCTCGAGATGTTGCCGTACTTCTCGATGGTGAACACCATCTTCTCCAGGGGGAGCTTGAGAACCTGGGCCACGGCCTCCTGGATGCGGCGGTTGGCCTGGTGGGGGATCACCCAGTCCACGTCCTCCACCCCCAGCCCCTCGGCCTCGAGCACCTCCCTGGCGATCCCGGCCATGCACCGCACCGCCACCCGGAAGGTCTTCTTCCCCTCGAGCTTGAGGGTGTGGAGGTTCCGGTCCACGCTCTCGTGGGAGATCGGGGTGGTCCGGGAGCCCCCGCCCGGCAGGAGGAGGTCCTCGCCGTAGGCCCCCTGCGTCCGGACCTCCACCCGCCGCAGGTGCAGGCCCGGGCCGTCCCGCCGGATCAGGGCCGCCGCACCGCCGTCGCCCCACAGGATGCACGAGGCCCGGTCCGTGTAGTCCACGGTTCGGGTCATGACCTCGGCCGAGCACAGGAGCACGTTGCGGATCCGGGGGTCGGCGGCCAGGAACGACTGCACGGTCTTCAGCCCGAACAGGAACCCCGAGCAGGCCGCGGCCAGGTCGAACGCCACGGCCCGGTCTGCGCCCAGCTTGTTCTGGAGCCAGCAGGCGGCCGAGGGGCACATGGTGTCCGGGGTGATCGTGGTGACCACGATCAGGTCCAGGTCGTCCGGGGTCGTGCCGTCCTCGTCCAGGGCCCGGCGGGCAGCCCGGAGGCAGAGGTCCGAGGTGGCCTCGTCGGGGGCGGCCATCCGCCGCTCCCGGATGCCGGTGCGGGTGAAGATCCACTCGTCCGAGGTGTCGACCATTCTCTCCAGGTCGCGGTTGTGGAGCACCCGTCCGGGAAGGTATGAGCCCGTGGCCGCGATGACCATGGCGTCCCTCCTTTCGGATCTCCGATCCCGCCCGGCCCCGCATCCGGGCCGGACCGGGCGAAACGAAGTCACCCATTGTAGGGGCGCCGGGGCCGTTTTGCCAGCACCGGCACCCGGTTGGGCCCTGGGGCGGGTCCTGGTACAATGCCCGCACCGGGGTAACCGGATCCGCCGCCCTGCCGTACAGTTGCGGGCGGGGCCGCCAGAGGAAAGGACCTCTCCCATGCTGCCAGCCGACAAGGCCCGGGCCGTCCGGGACCGGATCCGGAAGAACTTCGACCGGGGCGCCGACGGGTACTATCGGTTCGAGGAGGAGACGGCCCACTTCCAGGAGCTGACCTCCGCCCTTCTGGCCATGGCCCCCGAAGGGGTGGTGACCGGCGGCCGCATCCTGGACGTGGGCTGCGGGACCGGGGCGTCCACCCGGGTGCTGGCGGCGGCCGCGGGCCCGGGGGGCCGGGTGGTGGGGGTGGACATCAGTCTGGGCATGCTGCGCCGGGCCCGGCAGGCCGCGGCCGGCGCCCGGTTCGCGCTGGCCGACGCCTGTCGCCTGGAGGCGTTCCGAGGCCCGTTCGACGCGGTGGTGTACAACGCCGTGCTGTTCATGTTGCCGGACGCCGGGGCCTCCGTCCGCGGGGCCCGGCAGCTGTTGCGCCGCGGGGGGGTGCTCCTGGCCTCGTACCTGGAGGGGGTGTACGAGGCCGAGTCCCGCATCCCCGTGGCGGATCTGCTGGCGGCCGAGGGCCATTCGCCGGGCCGGCATGCGGTCTCGACCTGGGACCGGGTCCTGGACTGCTTGGAACGGGAGTTCGGCCCCGTGGCGATGAGACGAATGGAAGTATCCTTGCCTCCGGACCGTTTCGTGGGGTTCTACGGGCTCGAGCCGATGAGCGCGGGGCTGCTGCCCCGTCTCCCCTACCCGGAGCGGAGGAGGGCCGTGGAGCGGCTGGCCCGCCGGTGGGCGCAGGAGGGGCGGGCGGCCGCCCAGGTGTGGCACCTGGTGGCTGTCACGGCTCCCTGATCCCTGCGCCCGGCAGGCGGTGGTCTCACCCTTTGGACGAGGAAGGCGGCGATGAAGACGATGCGGTGGACGTGGGCGGTGTTGGCGTGTTGGTGCCTGATGGTCGGTGCGGCCCGGGCCGAGCTTCGCCCGGCCGACTACCAAGCGGTCAGCCAGTCGGAGCTGGTGAGCAACCGCGACGCGTACAAGGGCAAGAAGGTGCAGGTGACCGGGGTGTTCCTGTTCACGGGCAGCGACTTCTGCTACCAGATCCGGAAGACCAAGATCAACACCCGGGACTACTTCTGCTTCGCCCTGGGCAGCCCCAGCCTGGTGCGGCTCTACCTCAAGAAGGACCATCCCCAGGCGGACCAGCTGCTGAACCTCCGGAAGGGGACCAAGGTCACGGCGTACGGCGTGTTCGACTACCTGGGGGCCGACTACCACTACATGGTAGTGGACGGCTTCGACGTGGTGACGACCCCATGAACCGAGGGTTCACCCACTTCGACGAGTCGGGGGCGGCGCGCATGGTGGACGTGGGCGCCAAGAACCCCACCCAGCGGCGGGCCGTGGCCGCGGCGAGCGTGTGGGTGGGGGCCGAGACGTTCCGCCGGATCGTGGACCGCAGCCTGGAGAAGGGCGATGTGCTCGGGGTGGCCCGCATCGCGGGGATCATGGCGGCCAAGCGCACCCCGGACCTGATCCCCCTGTGCCATCCCCTGGCCATCACGTCGGTGAAGGTGGAGTTCGACCTCGCGGAGGACGACCACCGGGTGGACATCCGGGCCGAGGTCAAGGTCACCGGCCGCACGGGCGTGGAGATGGAGGCCCTCACCGCGGCTTCGGTCGCGGCCCTGGCGATTTACGACATGTGCAAGGCCGTGGACAAGGGCATGGTGATCGGCGACGTCAAGCTCTTGCGGAAGGAAGGGGGGAAGAGCGGCACCTGGGCCCGGGAGGGGCCCGGTGTCAGAACCGGCCCGACACGCTGAGCACGTGCAGCCACTCCCCCGGGCGCTGCCGGGCTTTCTGCACGGCGTACCCGGCCTCCAGGGCCCCCCGGGCCCACCCCATCCCCAGCGAGGCGTAGTCCTTGCCGGTGTCTCCCCTCCACATCTGTCCGAGCCAGAAGGTCCAGGGCGATCCCGGCCGCGAGGTCTCGGCTCCCAGGTGGAGGTCGAGCCCCCGGCTCACGTCCCGGTCGAACCCCCGCACCAGGTCCATCTCCAGGTTCCACCCGCGCAGGCCGGTCCAGGCCACCCCGGCTCCAACCTTCGGCTCCAGGAAGTCCAGGGAGGTGTCCACCAGATTCTCGGCCACGATGCCGATCCGCACACCCTGGGGCCGGACGAACAGTACCCCGGCGTCGCCGGTGACCACGTTCTCCCACTCGCTCTGGCCCCGGTCCCGGCCGCGCACGTACCGCAGGGTGCCGCCCCACCACTGGCCGGGCCGGCCGCCGGCGATCCCCAGGCTCAGGTCCTCGCGCTCCTCCTCGCCCTGGAGGCGCAGGTACTGGATGGCGCCCCCGAAGGGGGAGGTGGCGTTGTCGAGCACCGTCAGCCGCTGGGCGTCGAACGCCCCGCGGCGCCGGGTCAGATACGCCGCACCGCCGAAGAAGCCTCGTTTCACGCCGATGGCCGCGGGGTTCATCGACGCCGCCTCCACCGGGTCGGCCAGGGCCCGCAGGGCACCGCCCATGGCCACGGCCCGGGCGCTCAGGGCGCTGGCCGAGGGAGATGCGGCCCACGTCACGGCCGGCAGGATCAAGACGCAGACGGCGGCAAGGGCGTTTCGGATCATGGGGGTTCTCCCTGAGTACCGGGGTTGCTATAATCCCGGGCTTTCCACACGGGGATGTTATCACACGCGGGCCCCGAAGCGACACGTCACAGACGGCCCGCCCAGCCCGAAGCCACGGGGACGCCCACGATGGACGCCGAGAAACTGGAGTTCTTCCGAAATCTCTTGCAGGACCGGCTCGATGCCCTCCTCGGGGAGGCCCGGGCCACCATGAACGAGCTGATCGAGGGGGAGGAGCCGTTCGCGGACCCCGCGGATCGGGCCACGGCCGAGTCGGACCGGGCGTTCCAGCTGCGCATCCGGGACCGGGAGCGCAAGCTGATCGCCAAGATCCAGGAGGCCCTCGACCGAATCGAGCAGGGGACCTACGGGATCTGCGAGACCTGCGGCGACGAGATCGACGAGCGCCGGCTTCGGGCCCGTCCGGTGACCACCCAGTGCATCGACTGCAAGAGCGAGGCCGAGCAGCGCGAGAAGGCAGGGATGTGAAACGCCGGACCGTCCTGTGGGTGCTGGTGGCCCTCGGGCCGCTGTTGACGGGGTATCTGGTCCCGCCGGGAAAGGTGCTGGCCCGGTGGGCCCGTGAGGCCTCGGTACCCTGGGACTCCCCGCCCTTGGAGATCTCCGTCCGTTGGGACGGGACCCCCCTGCGCTTGATCCTGCACTCCGACGGGTCGTTGCGCCCGGTTTCCCCCGAAAGCCCTGATCCCGGTATCCCCCCCTCGGCGGGGCTGGCCCTGCTGCTGTTTTCCGGAGGGGACGTGGTGTCCTGGCGCTCCGTCCTGGAAGGCCGGAAGCTGGACCTGGTCCGCTCCGGGTACGCCCGATGCCCGGGGTCCGAGGACGAGGTGTGTCATACCCTGGGGGCCCGGGGGGAGGGCGAGCCCGACCTGCCCCAGGTCTGGTTCACCCGACGGCCTCTTCGGCCCTGGCGGGTGGCTCTCGGGCCCGAAGACCGAGTCGTGGTCGGCCCCCCCGGGCCGGCCGGCTGGCCCCAATGGCTCGAAGGCCCCGACGGGCGGCGTCTCGAGATCCTGGCCCGCCCCGAGCCGACCGGGCTCGGGGCGGCGCCTGCCCCTTCCCCCACGCTCCCCGACGACTGGCGCAAGGCATTCTGATCGATGGACCGGTTCGCCCGGGTGGCCGTGCATCGGCCGCTGTTTCGGCTGCTCCACTACCGGGTGCCGGAACACCTCCTGGACGAGGCCCGGCCGGGGGTGCGGTGCATCGTGCCCCTGGGCCGGAGCCGGGTGGACGGGTTCGTGGTGGCCCTCGATCCCGAAACCGAGGTCCGAGGGGTCCGGGACCTGCTGGAGGTGCTCGATCCCGAGCCGGTCCTCCCGCCCGATTTGGCGGAGCTGGGGCTGTGGATGGCGCGGTACTACCAGCACTACCCGGGCGAGACCCTGGCCCGGATGCTCCCCCCGAGGCTCCGGGCCCGGGCTCGGCCCGTGTACCGGGCCGCAGGCCCGGAGCCGGCCGCGGGGGGGGAGGCCCGGCGGCTGTGGGAGCAGGCGTCCCGGCCCGAGGGGCTCCGGGCCGATCGCCTGGGCCCCGCCCAGGCCCGGTTGGTGGCCGAGCTGGTCTCCAGGGGGGCCCTGGTTCGGGGGTGGGCCGTGGAGGTGGGCGAGGCGCCGGCCGAGGTCTGGTTCGGCCTGGCGGCGGGGGCGCCGCCCCCGGCGGAGGTGGCCCGGCGGGCCCCGCGCATGGCCGAGGCCCTGTCGTGCCTGGGCGACGGGCCGCTGCCGCGCTGGGCCCTGCGGCAGCGGGGGGTGGGGACGGAGGTGCTGGGCCGGCTCGTGGCCAAGGGGTGGGTGATCCGGTTCGACTGCACCCAGACGCCGGGGTCCGCCGGGACCTGGGCCGTGGCCCAGGGATCCGACCGGCCGGTGCCCACGTCCGAGCAGGCCGACGCCCTGGTTCGGGTGAGAGAGGCCCTTGACGAGCGGGCGTTCCGGCCCATCGTTCTCCAGGGGGTCACGGGCAGCGGCAAGACCGAGGTGTACCTGCGCGCGGCCGAGGAGACCCTGGCCCGGGGCCGGGGCGTGCTGTTTCTGGTGCCCGAGATCGGGCTGACCCCCCAGTTCCTCGGCCGGGTGTGCGCCCGGTTCGCCGACCGGGTGGCCGTGCTCCACAGCGGGCTGGGCGAGGGGGAGCGGGCCCTGCAGTGGGAGCGGCTTCGGCGGGGCGAGGTGTCCATGGCGCTGGGTGCCCGATCGGCCGTGTTCGCACCCCTGGCCGACCTGGGGCTCGTGGTGGTGGACGAGGAGCACGAGCCGGCCTACAAGCAGGAAGAGGGGCTGCGCTACCACGCCAAGCACGTGGCTCTCTACCGGGCCCGGCAGGCCGGGGCCGTGGCGGTCTTGGGCTCGGCCACGCCCGACGTGGAGAGCCTGTGGCTGTGCCGCACCAACCGCTACACCCTGTGCCGGTTGCCCCGGCGAGTCGGTGCGGCCGGGCCTCCTCGGATCCGGGTGGTGGACCTGCGCCAGGAGGACCGTCGGCGGAGCCGGAGGACCCTGATCTCCGAGCCTCTGGCCGGGGCCGTGGAGGGGGCCTTGGCCCGGGGGGAGCAGGCCCTGCTGTTCCTGAACCGACGGGGGTTCAGCCCCGCCCTGGTGTGCGGGGTGTGCGGCGAGGCGCTGCGGTGTTCCCGGTGCGCCGTGGGACTCACGTTCCACCGCCGGCCGGGCGGGGGAGTCCTGCTGTGCCACTACTGCGGGGCCCGCCGGCCCGTGCCGGCGGCGTGCCCTGCGTGCGCAGCCCCGGGCCTCTCGCCGGTGGGCGCCGGGACCCAGCGGCTGCTGGAGGCGGTGCGGGCCCGCTGGCCCGAGGCCGGGGTGGCCCGGTTCGACCGGGACGTGGTGCGCCGCGACGGCGGCCGGTCGGTGCTCGAGGCGTTCGAACGGGGGGAAGTGGACGTGCTGGTCGGCACCCAGATGCTGGCCAAGGGGCACCATTTCCCCCGGCTCACCGTGGTCGGCGTGGTGGACGCGGACCTGGGGCTCCACTTCCCGGACTTCCGGGCCTCGGAGCGCACGTTCCAGCTCCTGGTCCAGGTGGCCGGGCGCGCCGGCCGGGAGGACCGTCCGGGGGTGGCCTACGTGCAGACCCGCAGTCCCGAGCACCCGGTGTTCCGGGCCGTGCAGACGGGGGACCACGACGCGTTTGCGCAGGCCGAGCTGGAGGCCCGGCGGGAGGCCGGGTACCCGCCGTTTCGGCGTCTGGCCCTGGCGCTGGTGTCCGGCAAGGACCGGGAGGCGGCCGAGCGGGGCGCGGCAGGGCTGGCACGTCGGGCCTCGGCCGAGGCACGGCGCTGGGAGGTGGAGGTGCTGGGGCCCGCCCCGGCCCCGTTGGAGCAGCTGCGGGGTCGATGGCGGTTCCAGGTGCTTCTGCGGGCCCCGGCCTCCGATCCCCGGCCGCTCACCGCGCTGTTGGGGCGGCTCCGGGCCCTCGGGGCCATGGACCCGCTCGGGGACGTGCGGGTGAGCCTCGACATGGACCCGGTGTCCATGCTGTGATGCGGCCCGGGGTCCGGCTTCCATCGGATTTGTGTTTGCCCGGACCGTTGTTCTAAGGTACCCGGTCCTTCCGGGGAGGGCGGGGGCATCCATGGATCGAACCTGGAACGAAGACCGGGCCGTGGAGGCCCTGGTCCTCCGGAGCGCCCAGGGGGTGGGCGACCGGGCCTTCCGGCTTCTGGTGGACGCGTTCGGGGATGCGGGCGCCGTGCTGGCGGCAAAGCCGTCAGCGCTCGCCGAGCGGTGCGCCGCGACCCCCCGGCTGATCGAGAGCCTCGCCCGGGCCCGCCGGCACCGCGCGTGGGCCGAGGCCCAGGTCGCCTGGGCCCGGAGGATCGGGGTGGGGGTGTGGGTGTACGGGGCCCCTGGCTATCCCACCCGCCTGAGGCAGATCCCGAATCCCCCCTCGGTTCTGTTCGCGGCCGGACCCCTCGATCCGGACGAGCGTCCGGCCGTGGCGGTGGTCGGAAGCCGCCGGGCCAGCGGGCACGGGCTGCGCTTTGCCCATCGCCTGGGCCGGGAACTGGCCGAGGCGGGCGTGATCGTGGTGAGCGGGATGGCCCGGGGCATCGACAGCGCGGCCCACTGGGGCGCCCTGGAGGCCGGCGGGGCCACGGTGGCCGTGTTTGGGTGGGGGCTCGATCACGTGCCCCGGGGATGGGCCCGGGACCTGGCCGCCCGGATCCGGCAGCAGGGGATGTGCATCAGCGAGTTCCCCCTGGGGGTGGAGGCCCGGCCGGCCCACTTCCCGCGCCGGAACCGGGTGATCAGCGCCCTGAGCCTGGGGGTGGTGGTCGTGGAGGCGGCCCCGGGCAGCGGGTCGCTGATCACGGCGTCCCTGGCCCTGGAGCAGGGTCGCGAGGTGTTCGCGGTGCCGGGGATTCCGGGCATGCCCAACACCCGGGGCACCCACGAGCTGATCCGGCAGGGGGCCCGGCTGGTGGAGGGGGTGGACGACGTCCTGGCCGAGCTTGGGCCGGTGTTTGCCCGGGAACGGCTCCCTCCGGACCCGGCGGGGACGACGCTTCCGGCCCGGCTTCGTCCCCTGTGGGAGGCCCTGGGGCCCGAGCCCGAGCACGTGGACGTGATCCTGGCCCGGGCCGGCTGGTCGGCCTCGGAAGGGGCGGCGGGCCTCATGGAGCTGGAGCTGGCGGGCCTCGCCGAGGAGTGGCCGGGCCGGCGCTACTGCCGGGCCGGCGGGCGAAAAGGGCCGTAAAGGGCTGGAAGGCTAGAAGGCTGGAAGGCCCCTTCAGGCGCCTGCGGGGTCCTATAGTGGGAAGGGTAACTTTCGTTGGTCCGGCGCCTTCACGCCGGAGGCATGGAGCCTGGCTTCCGGCCGCGCGCGGCTCTCCAACAGCCTCCACGCTCCCCGAAGCCTTGGCGTTGGGGCTCAGGAGCCGCCCGGCCGCTAGCCGCCCAGCGGGCCGAAGGCCCCAGACCGACGACCGTTGACCGTAGACCGACGACCGAAGTTACGAAGTTACATGGAAGCCGGGAGGTTTGCGAGCCTTCTAGCCTTCCAGCCTCCTAGCCTTCTAGCTTCCAAACGGAAACCGCGATGCGAGGAAGACTGTTCGACGTGGTGGCCTATATCACCCGGCGGTACGGCACGGCCCGGGCGGCCGGCCGCGACCCGGAGGAGATGCGCGACGAGCTCCTGGACGTGGGGTTCGAGGAGGACGACGTGGAGCGGGCCCTGGCGTGGCTCCGGCGTCTGCGGGAGCGGGGCGGCGCGCCCCCGGCCCTGGAGGAGCAAGGGACCGCGGTGCGGGTGCCCGCGGCCGAGGAGGCCCTGCGAGTCTCGCCCTCGGCCTGGGGGCTGCTCCTCCGGCTCGAACGGGCCGGCGTGGTGGACGTCCCTCTTCGGGAGCTGGTGCTGGAACGGGCCCTCGGCCTGGACTTGCCCGAGGTCGGCTCTGACGAGATCCGGGTCCTGGTAGGGCTCGTGCTGCTGAGCCGTCCCGGGGCGGACGAGGCCCTGGTGCAGGCGGTGCTCGAGGACCGGGTCGACGAGGTGCGGCACTGAAGGAGGTTGGAAGGCCGGGCGGTTGGAAGGCCGGGGTTCCGGCCTTCCCGCTTTCCCGCCTTCCAGCCCATAGGAAAAAAGGACTCCGATGGGAAAAGCACTGCTGATCGTGGAGAGCCCCGCTAAGGCCCGGACCCTCAAGGGCTACCTGGGCAAGGACTTCCAGGTCGAGGCCAGCATCGGGCACATCAAAGACCTGCCCAAAAGCGAGCTGGGCGTGGACGTGGACAACGGGTTCGCCCCGCGCTACAGCGTGATCCGGGGCAAGGGCAAGGTGGTCCAGCGCCTCAAACAGGCCGCCAGGGCCGCGGACGTGGTCTATCTGGCCCCGGACCCGGACCGCGAGGGCGAGGCCATCGCCTGGCACATCGCCGAGGAGATCCGGCCCAAGCGGGGTGAGAAGCCGATCTACCGGGTGATGATCCACGAGATCACCAAGAAGGGGGTGCGCAAGGCCCTGGCCGCGCCGGGCCGGCTCGACCCCAACCGGTACAACGCCCAGCAGGCCCGCCGGATCCTGGACCGGCTCGTGGGATACCAGATCAGCCCGATCCTGTGGGAGAAGGTGCGGCGGGGCCTTTCGGCCGGCCGGGTCCAGTCGGTGGCCCTGCGGCTCGTGGTGGAGCGGGAGCGGGAGATCCAGGCCTTCGTCCCGGAGGAGTACTGGAACCTCGAGGCCCTGCTGGAGGGCTCGGTTCCCCCCTCGTTCAAGGCCAAGCTCCGCAAGGCCGAGGGCAAGACCATCCGGGTGCGCACGGCCGACGAGGCCGAGGCGATCCGCGCCCGGCTCGCGGCGGAGACGTTCCGCCTGGCCCGGATCGAGAGGAGGGAGAGGAGGCGGGGGCCGGCCCCGCCGTTCATCACCTCGACCCTGCAGCGCGAGGCGTTCCGGAAGCTGCGGTTCTCGGCCCGCAAGACCATGACCCTGGCCCAGCGCCTCTACGAGGGCGTGGATGTGGCCGGCGAGCCCGTGGGCCTGATCACCTACATGCGCACCGACTCGACCCGGCTCTCCGACGACGCCGTGGCCGCCTGCCGTGACCACATCCGGGCGACCTACGGTCCGGAGTACCTGCCCTCCAAACCGGTGGCGTACCGGACCAAGAAGGGGGCCCAGGACGCCCACGAGGCGATCCGGCCCACGTCCATGGACTACACCCCGGAAAAGGTCCGGCCGTTCCTGGAGCCGGACATGTTCCGGCTGTACAAGCTGGTGTGGGACCGGTTCGTAGCCTGCCAGATGGTGCCGGCCCGGTTCGACGAGACCGTGTTCACCATCGAGGCCGGGCCCTACGAGTTCCGGGCGGCCGGAGAGGTGATGCGGTTCGCCGGGTTCATGGCCGTGTACGTGGAGGGCACCGACGACGAGCCCGCGGATGCCGAGTCGGCCGAGGGCAAGCTGCCGGCCCTGGCCGAAGGCGAGGTGCTCCGGTGCCTCAAGCTGGACGCCCAGCAGAAGTTTACTCAGCCCCCTCCTCGGTTCACCGAGTCCACCCTGGTCAAGGAGCTGGAGGACAAGGGCATCGGCCGGCCGTCCACCTACGCCCAGATCCTCTCGACCCTGAGGGACCGCGGGTACGTGGAGATGAAGGAGCGGCGGTTCGTGCCCACGGACCTGGGCGTTCTGGTGAACGACCTGCTTGTGGCCAACTTCGCCCAGGTGATGGACGTGGGGTTCACGGCCCAGATGGAGGCCGAGCTCGACCACGTGGAGGAGGGCAAACGCGACTGGCGCGAGCTTCTGAAGAACTTCTACGCCCCGTTCGCCCGGAGTCTGGAGCGGGCCAGGGAGCAGATGGAGGACGTCAAGGCCCGCCAGGAGCCCACCGACATCGCCTGCGACAAGTGCGGCAAGCCCATGGTGATCCGGTGGGGTCGCAACGGGTTCTTCCTTGCCTGCTCGGCCTACCCCGAGTGCCGCAACACCAAGGAGTTCGAGCGCCTGGCCGACGGAACCATCCGGGTGGTCGAGGGCGAGCCCACCGGCGAGTCCTGCCCGGAGTGCGGGGCGGACCTGGTGATCCGGCGGGGCCGGTTCGGCCGGTTCGTGGCGTGCACCAAGTACCCCACCTGCAAGTACACCGCGCCGGTGGGCACCGGGGTCACCTGCCCCCGGGAGGGGTGCGACGGCGAGCTGGTGGAGAAGCGCAGCAAGCGGGGCCGCACATTCTACTCCTGTAACCGCTACCCCGAGTGCGACTACGCCCTGTGGGACCGGCCGATTCCCCGGGAGTGCCCCGACTGCGGCCACCCGTTCCTGGTGGAGAAGACGGGCCGGGGCGGAGCCACGGTGCGGTGCCCCCGGCGGGGCTGCGGATACCGGGAGACCGGGGACTGATCCCGAGGGTTGCCAGCGGCTCGAAAAAAGGTACGTTGTCTCTCGGTGTAAGGCACGGTGGGGGAGCGCGACAAACGGGGCGAGGACCCAAACCCGAGGCCCGGAGTTTCCCAGCTTTTCAGCTTTTCAGCTTTTCAGCTTTCTAGCCGAGAGCGCACGCCATGGACACCTACTACGACCCCGAGGATCTGGCGAAGTTCCCCGAGGCGGGCAAAGACGCCCCCGAGATCACCCAGAAGTTCTTCGAGTACTACCAGGCCGTGTTCGCCGAGGGCGAGCTGAGCGAGCGGGAGAAGGCCCTGATCGCCCTGGCCGTGGCCCACGCGGTCCAGTGCCCCTACTGCATCGACGCCTACACCCGGGCCAGCCTGGAGAAGGGGGCGACCCCCGGCGAGATGGCCGAGGCCGTGCACGTGGCCGTGGCGATCCGGGGCGGCGCCTCGCTGGTCCACGGCGTTCAGATGCAAAACGTGGTGGAGAAGATCTCCCTGTGAGCGAGGCGGTGACGGTCGAGCCGTTCGCGTCGGTGCTGCGACGGCACGGCCTGGAGCTGACGCGGGGGGAGACCACGACCCTGCAGGTGAACGTGGGGCGCCTGTGCAACCAGGCGTGCCGCCACTGCCACCTGGAGGCCGGGCCCGGCCGGCCCGAGGTCATGGGTCCCGAGACCATGGACCGGGTGGTCCGGTTCGCGGCCCGGGCCGGGTTCTCCGCCGTCGACGTCACGGGTGGCGCCCCCGAGCTGGTGCCCGGCATCCTGGACCTGCTCGCGGCCCTCCGGCCCCACACCCCCCGGCTGATCCTGCGCTCGAACCTCACGGCCCTGCGGGAGCGGGGCCCGGAGTTCTGGGGGCGGCTCCGGGACCTGGGCGTGGTGATCGTCACCTCGTTCCCCTCGGTGAGCCGGGCCCAGACCGACGCCCAGCGGGGGGCCGGGGTGTGGGAGCAGAGCCTCGATATGCTCCGGCGGCTCAACGAACTGGGCTACGGGGTGGAGGGCACCGGGCTCGAGCTCGACCTGGTGTCGAATCCGGCCGGCGCCTTCCTGCCGCCCGATCAGTGCCGGGCCGAGGAGCGGTTCCGGCGCGACCTGGCCCGGCGCTGGGGGATCGCGTTCTCCCACCTCTACACCTTTGCCAACGTGCCCCTGGGCCGGTACCGCTGCTGGCTCGAGGAGTCCGGCAACCTGGCCGGGTACCTCGAGAAGCTCGCCCAGGCCTTCAACCCCGCCACCGTGGGCGGCCTCATGTGCCGCACCCAGCTCTCCGTGGCCTGGGACGGGGTGCTCTACGACTGCGACTTCCACTTGGCCGCGGGCCTCCCCCTGGGCGGCCGGCCCCGCCACGTCTCGGAGTGCGAGGGCCCCCCGCCGGCCGGCACCCCCGTCGCTGTAGCCGATCACTGCTACGCCTGCACGGCCGGCTCCGGTTTCACCTGAGGCGGCGCCATCGCGGCCTAGGTAGGCCGGAGGAGCCGAACCTCGGGACACCACCTCAGGGGGCCGGGCCTCCGGGCCGGGGATCCGGGGCGCCGTTTCGGAGGAACTCCCGGAACGCCCCGAGCACCCGGGTGACGTGACGTCCCCTGCGCTGGATCAGGAGGAACTGCCGGCGCAGGTCGAGAAACGGGGCGTGTACCGGGGCCAGCCACCCCTGTTGGAGCTCCCTCTCCACGGCCAGCCGCGACAGGCACCCGATTCCCAGCCCCGCCTCCACCGCCCGCTTGATCGCCTCGGTGTGCCCCAGCTCGAGGGCGATCTCGAACTCGGGCACCCACTCCCGCAGGGCCCGCTCGAACACCTGCCGGGTGCCCGAGCCGTGTTCCCGCATGATCCAGCCCGGTGACACGAGGGCCTCGGGCGTTACCTCGGCCCCGGCCAGGGGATGGGTGGGGCCGGCGAACACCACCAGCTCGTCCGGGAGCCACGGCTCCACCACCGCTCCGCCGGCGCGGGGCGGCCCCTCGATGAACCCCAGGTCCAGCGTCCCCTCCAGCACCGCGGTCTCGATGGCGTGGCCGTTGGCCACGATCTGCTGGATCGTGACCCGGGGGTGGAGCCTGCGGAACGCCGCGATCCAAAAGGGCATCACGTAGTTGCCGATGGTGGTGCTCGACCCGACCCGCAGCGCCCCCACCAGGTCTCCCCCGTCCGGCGACAGGAGGTTCACCAGGTCCGAGACCTGGGCCAGCACCCGGCGGGCCTCGGGCAGCAGGACCCGTCCCCGCTCGTTGATCCGGAGGGTCCGGCCCCGGCGGTCGAACAACGGCCCTCCCAGTTGGCGCTCCAGCTGGGCGAGGGAGGCGCTGACTGCCGACTGGGTGAGTCCCAGGAACTCTCCCGCACGGGTGACGCTGCCGTGGTCGGCCACGGCGCAGAAGACCTCGAGCTGACGAAGGGTGATGTTCATGGCGCCGGAGTATATCACTTGAATAGATATGAACGTAAAGAATTATGAATTTGTATTGTTTGTCGGTCCTGCCTATCCTCCCGGGCGTACGGCCCGTCATGGGGTGGCGGCCGCCCACCCGCATCCACGACCCACCGGCCCCGTCCCAGGGGCGAGACCGTCATCGAAGGGGAGTCATGGACCCAAAAGGCTCGCAGATTCGACAGGCGATCTTCGTGGCACTGCTGTTGGCCTCGTGCCTGCCGTGGGTTTCCCCGGCCGTGGCGCTCGGCGCGGGGCTCGTCGTCGGGCTGGCCGTGGGGAACCCGTGGCACCACCTCACGGCCAAGGCGAGCAAGCGACTGCTTCAGCTCTCGGTGGCCGGCCTGGGGTTCGGCCTGGGCATCGGACAGGTGTGGCAGACCGGCCGGGCCGGGCTCGGCTACACGGTGGTGGGCATCCTGGCCACGGTGGCGATCGGCCTGGCGTTCGGCCGGTTCCTCCGGGTCCGGGCGAGCACCGCGGCGCTCATCTCGGTGGGGACCGCCATCTGCGGCGGCAGCGCGATCGCGGCGGTGGCCCCGCTGATCGAGGCCGAGGGCGAGGACATCGCGGTGTCGCTCGCCACGGTGTTCGGTCTGAACGCCGTGGCGCTGCTGGTGTTCCCGCCCCTGGGCCACGCCCTGGGGTTGACCCAGCGCCAGTTCGGTCTGTGGGCAGCGCTGGCCATCCACGACACCAGCAGCGTGGTCGGCGCCAGCGCGGCCTACGGCAGGGCAGCCCTCGGTCTGGCCACCACCGTGAAGCTCGCCCGCGCCGCCTGGATCGTGCCGGCCACGTTGGGGCTGGCGTGGGTGCGGCGTGGCGGCGGCCGGGCCCGGTTCCCTTGGTTCATCCTGGCGTTCCTAGCCGCCTCCGCCCTTCGCACCGCCCTTCCTCAACTGGGGTTCCTGTGGGGAGGGCTCTTCGGCATGGCCCGCCGGGCCCTCGTGGTGACCCTGTTCCTGATCGGGGCGGCCGTGGACCGGGACATGCTCCGGGCCATCGGCACCCGGCCCCTGGCCCACGGGCTTCTCCTGTGGCTGGTGGTGGGCTCCGGCACCCTGTTCGCCATCGTGGAGGGGGTGATCCGGTAGCGAGCCCCGACGCACAACGGAGTTTCGGGACAGACGGCCGATCTTCCGGCGGGCCTCCGCCAGGGGGGCCGGCCGTTTCGCCTTCTTCTCCGGACAGGATCTGACCGCCATTCCCCGTTTCGGTTTCCCCCGAGGTTGCCGGACCAACGGGGTTTCCCGTACCATAGCGAACCGCCATTCACACGGAGGGGATCCATGGCGGGGCGACAGGGCGGGGACGGCACGGATTGAACGAAACGGCCACTGTGGTGCTGCTGCGCACCCGGTGGCCGTTTTTTGCGTCTGCCGCCGATTGTGTTCTCGGCCGAACGGGGATGAGGGGGTAAATCCAGGGGGGTCCGTATGAACGTGTTTTCGCTTCGCGAGCCCACATTCATCTGAACCCCGTCCGGACCGGAGTGGTGAGCGGTGTGGATGAGTTGCACAGGTACCGGTGGAGCGGGTATGTGGTGTTGATGGGCGCTCGACAGTTCCCGGGGCAGCCTGAGGAAGAGGTACTACGCCGGTTCGGGCGGACGGTTGAGGAGGCCAGGGGAGGTTCTTCCGGGTTTCTAGTGGGTAGAGATCGCGGTAGTGTGGTTCGCCGAAAGGAGGCGGACCATGCGCGATACGACTCTGTACCAGCACCTGTTGGGCCTGGAGCACCCCTGGACTGTGGAGAAG
>JALUTY010000028.1 GCA_027021615.1 bacterium
CGGTGCCATGCCGAGGAGCGCAAGGTTGGATGTGCCCGGGGTGCTTCAGCACGTGATGGCTCGGGGGATCGACGGGTACGACATCTTCCAGGATGAAAAGGACCGGGAGACGTTCCTGGAGCGCCTGGCGGCAGTGGTGGAGTGGGCCCGGGCAGATCTTTTGGCGTGGTGCCTGATGTCGAACCACTTCCACCTGCTGATCCGTCCGCATGAGGTGCTGCTCGCACCGATCATGCGCCGGCTGATGACCGGCTATGCCGTGTGGCACAACCGGCGGCACCAGCGGCGGGGCCATCTGTTTCAGAATCGCTACAAGAGCATTGTTGTGGAGGAGGACCCGTACTTTCTGGAGCTGGTGCGCTACATACACCTGAACCCGGTGCGTGCCGGACTGGTGGAAACGATGGAGGTCTTGAACCGGTACCCGTATACCGGCCATGCGGTGATCCTGGGTCGCCGGGAGTACCCGTGCCAGAACGTGGACGAGGTTCTTGGGATGTTCGGCCGACGGGTGCGGGAGGCCCGGGCGCGGTACCGGGAGTTCGTGGCGGCGGGGTTCGGGCAGGGGGTGCGGGAGGAGCTTCGGGGTGGGGGGCTGGTCCGGAGCGCCGGGGGGTGGGCGAACCTACTGCGGCGAAAGCGGGAGGAGTGGGAGCTCGGGGACGAGCGGGTTTTGGGGGGCGGGGGGTTCGTGCGGGAGGTGCTGGGCCAGGTAGAGGAGGTGCCGCGGCGTCCGGCAAGGGAGGTGCGGGAGATCCTGGGGGAGGTGTGCCGGGAGCATGGCGTGGGGGAGGAGTTGGTGCTGGGGCGAACGCGCCGCCAGGGGGTGGTGCGGGCCCGGGAGGAGTTTCTGCTGCGGGCGCACGAGGAGGCGGGGGAGAGCTATGCGGCGTTGGGTCGGCTGTGCAAGATGTCGCACACGTCGGTCCGGGCGGCCGTCGAGCGGGCGCGGAGTCGTCGAGCGAAGAAGGCCAAGGCCGTGTGAGGAAACCTTCGTCATCGACCAGTGTCCCGGATCACCGCGCGGGTCACGTCGCGGGTCACGTCCGGAATCTCGAATCAACGGATCAGGGGTCGTGCCCTCCACCAAGGGAGGGGTTGAGCCTGTGGATGTAGGATGCTAGCATTTTGATATCGTTTTGCTGCGGATATACGAAAGGGGTGTTGCCGTGCCGAGTATCGTGATTCGCGACGTTCCAGAAGTCCTCCATCGCATGCTGAAGGATCGTGCGAGGAGGAACCACCGGAGCCTTACGAAAGAGGTGATGGCCATCCTGGAAGAAAGCCTCGCCGGGAAACGCCGGGCTCTCCCCCCGCCGGTCCCGTTGAAGCGGCGGCTCACGAAAGAGGTGGTGGAGGAGGGCCGCAGGGAGGGGCGGGCGTGATCGTGGCGGACGTGAACCTCGTTGTGTACCTGCTGACGGAGAACCCATGGAGGGATGCGGCGGTCCGAGTCTGGCAAGGGGATCCGGACTGGGCCATGCCGCCCCTCTGGAGGCACGAGTTCCTGAACGTTCTTGCAACCTTGGTGAGACGCGAGTTTCTGGAACAGAAACAGGCGGTTCGGCTTTGGCACGACGCGGTGAGTCTTTTCGGGCCGACAGAGATGGAGCCCGACATGGAAGAAGCCCTTGCTTTGGCGTGTGAGTATGGGGTCAGTGCGTACGACGCGCAGTACGTGACGTTGGCGGACCGGTTGGAATGTCGGTTGGTGACCGGTGACCAGAAGCTCGCGCGTTTGTTTCCGCACAGGGTGGTGCCTCTGGCCCGAGCGACTGGGGCGTGAGCCGCCCGATCGAAGGCCGAAAGTTCTTGTCGAGTCCGCCAAGCGGTACGCTCGGAAGCACGGCGTCGCGGTGACCGCCCTCATCGACCGCTACTTCTCCCGGCTAAGGGCTGCCGCCCCGGGGCCTGCCCATCCGGAGGTGGAACGGTTCGCAGGTCTGGTGCCGAAGCACATCGATGCCGGCAGCTCTATCGGGAGCATCGGGTGGGCAAGCACCGTTGACGATCACCGTCGATCTGGACGTCGTTCAGAGGCGCGAGCCCCACTATGCAGCGTCCGCCGCGGTGCAGTCTTTGGTGGGTTCCCCCGTGCCAGCTGCCACCCCCGAGGCGTTTCTGGCGGGCGAAGGGGCTTTCCGGAACGCTGAGTCTTCGGACCGATTCGGGGGTGCGGGAAGAGATGCCGGCCGTGGGGGATTGGGCCGGCGGTCCCGGGCGTTCTGTGAAGGTCCGGCCGCGAGCGGCCGGGTTCGTTGCGCTCGGCCTCCGCCGGGGCAGGAGAGGGGAATGGGGCTCGTGGTCGGGCCGGCGGCCACGCCGGCACAGTACGAAGCGGCGCGGGAGATCTTCCGGCGGTACGCGCGGTTCCTCGGCCTGGACCTGGAGTATCGGGGGTTCACCGACGAGCTGGCCACGCTGGACCGGATGTACGGGCCCCCGCGGGGATGCCTGCTGCTCGCCAGGAAGGGCGAGGAGTTCGTGGGAGCGGTGGGGCTGCGGGAGTTCGAGCCGGGGGTGGCGGAGGTGAGCGGACGCCGTCTACATGGAGTACCGCCTCTCCTGCCGGGCCGGCCGCGGAACGTGGGGCCCGGCCGGGGGGCGGAGAGGGATGGGCGCGCCCGGGGGAGGCCGGGGATGAGCTTCGCGACGGTCGTGAACTGCATGGACGGACGGGTCCAGTTGCCGGTCATCCGGTATCTGCAGGGCCGGTTCGGGGTGGAGCACGTGGACTCGGTCACCGAGGCGGGGCCCTGCCGGATCCTGGCGGAGAACGATCCTCCGGAGCTGTGCCGGTCCATCCTGAGCCGGGTGGAGATCTCGGTCCGGAAGCACCGCTCCCGAGGCATCGCCGTGGTCGCGCATTTCGACTGCGCCGGAAATCCGGCTCCGAGGGACGACCAGGTCGGGCAGGTCCGGGAGGCGGTGCAGCGGCTCCGCGAGCGGTTCGCGGGCGTGGAGACCATCGGGCTGTGGGTCGGCGAGGACTGGCGGGTGCGGGAGATCCCGGCAGGGGAGGGGCGGTGACCGGCCCTCAGTGGAAGTCCCGGCTGGGCGCGGTCTCGGGATGGGCGGGCAGGGGCGGGCGCCACAGCCGATCGGCCACCAGGTGCACCACGCCTTCCCGCGACTCCACCCGGCCGCTCACCCCCAGGACCGGCGCTGCCGCCACGAGCGCGGCGTGGCGCTCGATCACCCGCTTCCACACCACCACGTTCACGAACCCGGTCTCGTCCTCGAGAGTGAGGAACACGGTGCCGCCCGCGGTCCCGGGCCGCTGCCGGCAGATCACGACGCCGGCGTAGGACGCCCGGGTCCCGTGGGGGAGCCGGGCCAGGGTGCGGGCGTCGGGCAGGCCCCGTTCCCGGAGCCACGGCCGCAGGGGCTCCAGGGGATGGGCCCGGGGGCTCAGGCCCGAGGCCCGGTAGTCCCAGGCCACCGCCTCCGAGGAGCTGAGGGCCGCGAGGGACGGGGCGGGCTCCGGGCCGAGGGGGAGCGCGGGGCGGCGGCTCGATCCGGCGCCTTTCGCGGCCCACAGGGCCCGGCGCCGGCCCCGGCACAGGCCCTCGAGGGCCCCGGCCTCGGCGAGCCGGCGCAGCGCGTTCCGGCCGAGGCCGGTGCGCCGCGCCAGGTCCTCCACCGAGGCGAAGGGCTGCTCGCGCCGGGCCCGCTCGATGCGGGGCCAGTCCCGGGTGGGGGACAGCCCCTTCACGTACCGCAGCCCCAGCCGCACGGCACTCGGGGCTTCCCAGCCTCTCAGCCTCCCAGCTTTCCAGCCGGAGCGAAGCTCCAGTGTGCAGTCCCAGTCGCTGAACCGCACGTCCACGGGAAGGATCTCCAGGCCGTGGCGCTTGGCGTCGTCGATGATCGTGGCCGGCGAGTAGAACCCCAGGGGCTGGGCGTTCAGCAGGGCGCAGGTGAACACGTCGGGGTGGTGGCACCGGAGCCAGGCCGTGCCGTAGGCGATCAGGGCGAAGCTCGCCGCGTGGCTCTCGGGGAACCCGTACTCCCCGAACCCCCGGATCTGCTCGAACACCCGCTCGGCGAACCGCCGCTCGATCCCCTTGGCGGTCATGCGCGCGATCAGCCGCTCGCGGTGGCGCTCGATCCGGCCGTGCCGGCGCCAGGCGGCCATGTCGCGCCGGAGCTGGTCGGCCTCGCCCGGGGTGTAGTCGGCCGCCACCACGGCGAGCCGCATCACCTGCTCCTGGAACAGGGGCACCCCCAGGGTCTTGGCCAGCACGGGCTCCAGGCACGGGTGGGGGTAGGTCACGGGCTCCTCGCCCCGGCGCCGCCGGAGGTAGGGGTGGACCATGCCGCCGGTGATCGGCCCGGGCCGCACGATGCTCACCTGGATCACCAGGTCGTAGTACGACCGGGGCCGGAGCCGAGGCAGCATGGACATCTGGGCCCGGCTCTCGATCTGGAACACCCCCACGGTGTCGGCCCGGCCGATCATGTCGAAGGTGGCCGGGTCGTCCGGGGGGATGCGGTCCAGGGAGAGCTCCACCCCGCGGTGCTCCCGGAGCAGCCGGAAGCACCGGTCCAGAAGGGTCAGGGCCCCCAGGCCCAGGAGATCCACTTTGAACAGGCCCAGGTCCTCCAGGTCCTCCTTGTCCCACTGGATCACGGTGCGGCCCGGCCGGGCCGCGTTCTCCACGGGCACCAGGTCGTGGACCGGCTCGTGGCCCAGGAGGAACCCGCCGGGGTGGATGGAGAGGTGGCGGGGGAACCCCTGGATCTCCCCCACCAGCCGCCGGAGGAGGGCGTGCAGGGGATTTCCGGGGTCGAGCCCGGGGCCCTGCCACGGGTCCCCGTCCCCGCCCCGGGACGGCACGAGCCGGGCGAGCCGGTCCACCGCCGTGGCGGGCAGGCCCAGGGCCCGGCCCACGTCCCGCACGGCCGACCGGGCCCGGTACCGGATCACGTTGGCCACCATGGCGGCCCGGTCCCGGCCGTAGCGCTCGTACACGTGGCGGATCACCTCCTCCCGGCGCTCGTGCATGATGTCCAGGTCGATGTCCGGGGGCTCGGCCCGCTCCCGCGACAGGAACCGCTCGAACAGGAGCTCCACCCGGGTGGGGTCCACGGCCGTGATGCCCAGGCAGTAGCACACCGCCGAGTTGGCGGCCGAGCCCCGGCCCTGGCACAGGATCCCCCGCTCCCGGCAGAACCGCACGATCTCCCACATGGTGAGGAAGTAGCCCGGGTAGTCGAGCTCCTCAATCAGGGCGAGCTCCCGCTCGATCTGCTCGCGCACCCGGGCCGGCACCCGGCCGCCGAACCGCTGCCGGGCCCCCTCCCAGGTGAGCCGCCCCAGGAGGTCGGCCGAGGTGGTGCCGTCAGGGAGCCGCTCGGCAGGGTAGCGGTAGCGGATCTCCGCAAGGGAGAAGGCGCACCGCTCGGCCACCTCCAGGGTGCGGGCCACCGCGGCCGGGTCGTCGGCGAACAGCTCGCGGAAGGACGGCGGGGTCTTGAGGTCGTGCCCGGCGTTGGGCTTGAGGCGGGTGCCGGCGGCCTGCACGGCGAGGCCGTGGCGGATGGCGGTGAGCACGTCCTGGAGCGGCCGGCGGTCCGGGGTGGGGTAGAGCACCTCCACCGCGGCGACCACCGGCAGGCCCAGCCGGCGGGCCCGCTCCCGGAGCCGAGCCTCCTGGGCCGGCTCGTCGGCTCGGCGGTGGCGGGTCGCCAGGGCGTAGAGCCGGTCGCCGAAGGCATACTTCAGCAGGCCGGGCACGGGGCCGGGGTCCGCCTCCCGCACCAGCAGGCTCCGGTCGCCGCCCCACAGGGCCACCAGGCCCGGGGCGTGCTCGCACACCTCGGTCCAGGTGACCCGGCTCGTCCCCTTGGGGCTCCGGAGCCGGCCCCGGGTGAGGAGCCGGCAGAGGTTGGCGTACCCGGCCCGGTCGGCGGCCAGGAGCACCAGGGTGGAGTCCGGCTCGCCGGGCCCCGGCCCGGCCACCGTGACCTCGGCCCCCACCAGGAGCTTCACCCCCAGCTCCTGGGCCCGCACGTGGGCCCGCACGACCCCGTACACCCCGTCCCGGTCGGTGACCGCCACCGCCGGGAGCCCCAGGCCGTGGGCCCGCTCCACCAGCTCCTCGGGGTGGGCTGCCCCCTCCAGGAACGAGTAGTTGCTCTTGCACCACAGGGGAACGTACATGGGGGGCTACCCTCCCAGAGCCCAGCCGACCTCACTCCACCGCGCCCTGCCGGAACCACCGGCCTCGGGCTCGGTCGTGGAACGCCCACAGGATCTCGCCGCCGGCCAGGCGGACGAAGCGGTACTCCCGGTGCGTCCCCCGGCCCCACCAGCCCCCGCTCACCACGTAGCCGCCCCGCGTCTGGCCGGCCGGCTCCGCCAGGGGCGCGGGCCGGTCCAGGATCCGGCGCACCAGGGGGCGGAGCGCCACCTCCCGGGGCCGGGCCGGGGGGAGGTCCTCCAGGGGCTCCCAGGCGAACCGGGCCTCGGGAAGGTGCCGGCCCGCCAGCCGGGCCCGCACCACGGCCCCCTCTCCCAGCTCGGCCCGCACCCGGGCCAGGGCCCGTAGGGCCGCCCCCGGGTCCCGCCGGGGGTCGGCCTGGAACAGGCCGGCCTGGGTCGGCCGGGCCGGCACGGCCCGGCCGGAGAGGACCACCTCCTCCACCCCGGCGGGGACGCCCGCCCCGGCCAGGCGAAGGTGCACCAGGTTCATGAGCTGGCGGGCGTCCCCGGTGGGCGCGGCGGGCCGGAGCCGCTCGGTGCGCACCGCACCCCCCTCCAGCCGCAGGTGGACCCCCAGCTCCGCCAGCAGCATCCCCCGGCCCCCCATCCGGCCCAGCATCTGGTCCAGGAGGCCCTTGATCCGGAACACCAGCCGGTGCAGGTCGGCCTCGGGCGGCTCGATCACCGCGCCCACCCCCAGGGGCTCGGGCGGGGCGATGGGCTGGAGGGGAAGCTCCCCCCGGCCCGAGACGAACCGGTGGAGCGCCCGGGCCGCCGGGCCGAACCGCTCCGCGAGCGAGGCCGCCGGAAGGGCCAGGAGGTCCCCAGCGGTGCGCACCCCCAGGGCCCCCAACTCCGCCGCCAGGCCCGGCTCCGCGCCGAGCCGCGCAAGGGGCGCCCCCCGCACCCCGGCCGCCTCCTCGCCGGGGCTCCGGAGCACCCGGATCCGGGCCCTTCCGGAGCGCACGGCCGCCAGGGTGCCGCACCGGGTGAACCCCACGGCCACCCGGCCGGCCAGGCCCAGCCCGGCCAGCTCCCGCCGGATCCCGGCCGCCCACCGGGCCGGCTCGGGATGGAGCCGGCCCAGGCCGGAGGCGTCGAGCCAGAACACGCCGGGGTCTGCCTCCCAGGGCTCCACGCCGGGGGTGAACCGCAGGAGCCGCCGCAGGATCCGGTGCCTCCAGCGGGCCACCTCGGCCGGGGGCACCGTGGCCGCCCGCAGCCCCGGTTCCGCGGCCAGGGCGGTCACGTAGCGCATGCTCGGCGCCACCCCCTGGTGCCGGGCCCGGGCGTTGGCCCACAGCACCCGGCCGTGGGGGTGGTCCCGGTCCACCACGGCCACGGGCCCCGTGGTCCAGCCCGGCCGCCGGAGCACGAGGACCTGGAGGGGCAGGGCCGGCACCTCAACGCAGGCCGTCCGGTCCACGGCACACCTCCCCGTGGCCCCAGCCCAGGGGCCGTCGCTTGTCCCGCAGCACCCGCACCCGGCACCGGAACCGGCCGGGCCCGAGCGGCTCCCGCACCGCCTCGGCCCGTACCGCCACCAGCGAGCCCAGCGAGGGCGCGCCGGCGGGCTTGCGGGTCAGGAACAGCACGAGCATTCGGTGCTCTCCGGCGAGCCCGGCCAGCCGACCCTGGGCCGCCGCCGGCACCCGGGGCTCCTCCCCCAGGTCCACCACCACGAGCCCGAACCCCCCGGACCGGGCCAGCAGCTCCGCCGCCCGCAGGGCCTGGCGGGTCTCCCGGGCCCGCACCACGGCCAGGGCCTCCAGGTCCACGCCCCCCGCGGCCGCGTCGGGCGGGTAGAAGGAGCTGTCGACCGGGGTGATCCAGGCCGCGGGCTCGCCCCGGCGCTGGGCGTCGAGCACCAGGGAGAAGGCCAGGGTGAGGGCGGCCGAGGCCCCCCGGGCCGAGAGCTCGGCCAGCCGGCCGGCCAGGGCCGGGAGCTCCCACCGGGCCGGGGGAATCTCCTCCTCCAGCCGGGCCGCGGGCACCACGGGGATGCGGGCCAGGCCGCCGGCGGGCATCGCGCTCACTCCAACCTCCTGCGCACCTCGACCACCTTGCCCAGGATCTCCACCTCGCCCGGGGCGGGCACGATGGGGGCGAAGGCCGGGTTCTCGGGCAGGAGCTCGACCCGGCCGGACCGGGTGCGCAGGCGCTTCACCGTGGCCTCGTCCCCCACCCGGGCCACCACGATGTCGCCGTCCCGGGCCTCGGGCTGGCGCCGCACGATCACCAGGTCCCCCGGCAGGATGCCCGCGCCGGTCATGCTCTCGCCCCGGACCCGCAGGGCGAACAGGTCCCCGCCCCGGCCGCGGGTCTCCACGGGCAGGTAGCCCTCGGCCTCCTCCACCGCCGTGTCCAGGGGCCCGGCCGGCACCCGGCCCAGCAGGGGAACGAGCACGGTGGACCCCGGGTGGCCGGGCAGGCGGTACCCCCGGGCCCGGCCCCGCTCCACCACCAGCCGGCCCTCGGCCACCAGCCGCTCCAGGTGGGCCCGGGCCGTCTGGACCGCCCGGAACCCCAGGGCCTCCTGCACCTCGCGCACCGTGGGGGGCCGGCCGGCGAGGATCCGGTCCCGCACGAACTCGAACACCTTCTTCCGGGTCTCACCCGGCTGCGTGCGTGGCATGGTCCACCTCCGGGATGGGGATGGGCTCTTTGTATAGCAGACAAATGTATGCCTTTCAAGCGCCCTTCCTCCGACGCCGCTGTCAAGCCGACGGTCCTCCCGCAGCCCCTCCGCCTCCGAGACCTTGGAGACGGGACGGGCACCCTGCCGACTCACGGTTTTCGACCAACGGCCGAAGACCGAAGGTCCTGGAATCGTCCTTGCCCCCTCAAGCCCTCCCTCCCCCCGGCCGATATATCACGTAAAAAAGCGGTCAAAAGAGCTGAAATCGGAGGAGCCCATGGCGATCGGTTACAACATCCTGACCGAGGTGGGGACGAACGAGTTGGAGGTGGTGGAGTTTCGGGTGGGGGAGGGGGCCTTTGCGATCAACGTGGCCAAGGTTCGGGAGATCGTGAACCTGGCCCCTGTGACACCGCTCCCGGAAGCCCACCCCTGTGTGCTCGGACTGTTCCGCAACCGGGACGACGTGGTCCCTTTGGTGGACCTGGGCTCATGGCTCGGCGCGGGTTCTCCCCAGGACGAGCGGCGAAGCAAAGTTATCGTGTGTGAGTTCAATGGAAGACGGGTCGGATTTTGGGTGCACGGGGTGGAGCGGATCCATCGCTTGAGTTGGGCGGACATGGAACCGGTGGGGGAGCGTTCCCTGACGGGCTCGCGTTCGGTGGTGGGCTTGCTACGGATGGGGGAGGCACAGGATCGACTGGTTCTGATGATCGACTTCGAGCGGATCGTGGCCGATCTGCTCCCCGAGGAGATCATGGAGGCACCGGTGACCGCGGATGAACGACGGAGGGGGCGGCGGGTGCTCGTGGCCGAGGACTCGGCCATGGTGCGGAAGCTCCTGGTGGACCGGCTGGGGGCAGCCGGCTACCGTGTGGAGGCTGTGGTGGACGGGGAGTCGGCGTGGGACGCATTGGAGCGCGGACCCCGTCCGGATCTGCTCATCACCGACATCGAGATGCCCCGGATGGACGGGCACCACCTCCTCAAGCGCATCCGGCAGAGCGAGGCCTCAAGGGACCTTCCGGTGGTTCTCTACTCTTCGATGATCCACGAGGAGATGCGCCGGAAGGGCGAGGCCCTCGGAGCCACGGCGCAGCTCTGCAAACCCGATCTGCCCCAGCTGGTGAGCCTGGTTGACCGGATCCTGCTCGATCACGACGTGCAACGGAGCGATCCTGCCGCGTGAGGTGCGGCTTCCGGTCGGATCCCCCTTTTCCTCGATCTTGTTTCGCGGAGGAGTTCTCCTTGCGTATCGGAATCCAACTCAAAGTGTGCGGTCTTCTAACGGGTCTATTGGTGCTGGCGGTCGGGGGGAGCACGTGGGTAAGCACGTCTCGGTCATCCCGGACCCTGGAGGCTCTAGGTGAGCGGAGCGCCCAGGCCCTTCGGGACTCTGCGGTCGCCCGGGCTCGAGGTGTGTTCGCGAGCCTGGAGACAGGCACCAAGGGGTCCGTGGAGCGGGGCGAGATGGACAGGTTCGAGGATCTCCTGGTGGATTTGGGCGCGATAGAGGGCGTAGTGGAGGTCGGCCTTGCCGACGCCGAGGGGACGATCATTTACGCGAGCCGGGAATCGTCGGTGAAGACGCGCATCGCCCCGGACGTCTTGCAGAAGGCGGCCGCCTCGTCCGAACCGGTGGGGATCCCCCGAGGCAACCAGATCACCGTGATCCAAGCGCACCGGTTTCGGAGCGAGTGCCTGGGGTGCCACCGCCGGGCGAAACCCGAGGCCCTGGCCGGGGTGCTCTACCTGCGCTACAGCCTGGCGGATGCCGAGAGGGCCCAGAAGGAGACCATGGCCTTCGTCTCGGAGGCCCGACGGGCAAGCATCCAGGCCGCCATGACCACGGGGCTTATGAGCCTCGTGCTGGCGACCCTGGGGACCTGGCTCCTGTATGCCTGGCTCGTGACCCGACGGACGCGGCGCTTCGTGGAGCTTCTCAAGAGCATGGCACAAGGGGAGGGAGACCTCAGCAAACGGCTGCCGTTGGGGTATGTGGACTGTTCCCGCGTGATCGGGTGCGGCCATGAGCAGTGCGCCTCGTTCGGCAAACGGGAGGCCTGTTGGAGCCGCGTGGGGTCCATGCAGCTCATTCGGGAGAACATCCAGTGTCCTGCGGTGCTCTCTGGCGAGATCACCGACTGCTCCACCTGCGAGGTCTTCCGAGCAGCCGAGCGGGACGAGATCGACGAGCTGGCCAACTGGTTCAACATCTTTGCAGACAAGATCCGGTACATGGTGGAGCGGGTAAAGGGGTCGGCGGCAGAGATGGCCGCGGTGAGCCAGCAGCTTTCGGCAACCACGACCCAGATCGGGGCCAGCAACGAGGAGGTGTCCCAACAGACCCAAGCGCTCGCGGCGAGCGGCGAGGAGATGGGGGCCACGGTGCACGAGGTCGCGCGCAACGCGGTGGGGGTGGCCCAGGCGGCGGATCGGGCCCGGGGGAGGGCGTCGGAAGCCGCAGACAAGGTGCGGGAGACCGGGGCGGCCTTGGAGCGGATCGCTGAGGTGGTGACCGGGGCGGGCCACGTGGTGGAGGGATTGAGCTCGGAGGCCGAGAAGATCGACGTGGTGATCCGCACGATCGAGGACATCGCGGATCAGACAAACCTCTTGGCATTAAACGCGGCCATCGAGGCGGCACGAGCCGGCGAGCACGGTAGGGGGTTTGCGGTGGTAGCGGACGAGGTGCGGAAGCTCGCCGAAAAGACGGTGAAGGCCACCCAGGAGATCGCACAAACGATCGACGGCATCCAGGGGAAGACGCGCCGGGCCGTGGAGGCGATGGGAGAAGGGGTGTCAGCGGTGGAGCAAGGAAAGGCCCTGGGGCGGGAGGCGGCCGGTGCGATGGCCGAGGTGGAGGGGGATGTGAGCCACGCCGCAGCGCAGGTGGAGCAGATCGCGGCGGCAACGGAGGAACTGACGGCGACCATCGAGAACCTGGCGATGAACCTGGACCAGATCGCCCAGGGGGTGGGGGAGAACACGCGGGCCGGGGAGGAGCTTGCTCGAACGGCCGAGACGGTGGCCCGCAAGGCGGACGAGCTGCGGGGTCTCACCGACCGGTTCCGGACCTGACGACGAAGCGGCGAGTCCAGGAACGGGCGAGCAAGCCCTCGAGAGCGGCGCGAACCGGGGGCTCGAGGCCCCTTGCTTGGAGCCTGGTGGTCAAGCGAGACCGTCAGGTGGCGGTGGGGGACGAAGCCGGCCGGCTCCGGGAGGGACTCCTGCCGATCTGCCCGGCCGTCTGGCCGCCCACGGGGCCGAGGGCCCGAAAACAGACCCACGACCCACCGAACCAGGGAGGAGACGCGCATGCGATGGACAGCCCAGATGGCCACGGGGATCTCCAGGGTGGACGCTCAGCACAAGGAGCTGATTCGGCAGGTGAACGAGCTCCTGAACGCAATGAGAGCCGGCAAGGGGCGCCAGGTCATCGGCGACGTGCTGGCGTTTCTCGGCAGGTATGCAGAGGAGCACTTCGCCACGGAGGAGGCCCTGATGCGGCGACACGAGTATCCTGGCTATGGGGAGCACAAGGCGATCCACGAGGCGTTCAAAAGAGACTTCGGGGCCCTGGCGGCCGAGTACGACCGGAGCCCGGAGAAGCTCTCGGTCACGATTCAGGTGCAGCGGCGTGTTTTGGACTGGCTCCGAAACCACATCCTGAACACCGACCAGAAGATGGGAGTGTTCCTGCGAGAGAAGGGTGTCGCATGAACAGCCTCCTGCTGCGTGGCAGAAGGAACCGGTGTTAGTCATGCCGCTGCCCCTGACCTGGATCATCCCTCCCCTTCTCGGATCCCTCGTCCATGTGGGGGTGTATGGCTACCTGGCCCGCAGGTACCGGGAGCCTTTTCTGCGTGCCTGGACCTGGGGCTGGGTGACCTACACGTTGCGCTTTGCCGTTCTCGTGCCCGCATCTGTGGGCTCTGGGGCTTCCGGATGGCTTGCGGCCAGCCAGCTCTTCGCTCTATGGAGCGGCGTTCTGCTCCTTCGGGGGGCCCGGGAGTTCTCGGGGAACCGGTTGGGGCGCGCTTGGGTCTGGGTGGGGTCGGCTCTCTCCTCGTGGATCTTGGTGGGGAGGTGGTTGTCCGTTTCCTTCGTTGCCTACACGCTGCCCACCTTTGCCTTCCTGGGGTTCGTGAACCTGGAGGCCGGGCGGGTGCTGCTTCGGGGTGGGCGGCTCCCCGGCGGCGGTGCCGCGGTGCGGTTTGCGGGGATCTCGTTTCTCGTCTGGGGGATCCACAAGTGGGACTACCCGTTCTTAGCAAGGATCCCGGCGGTGGCTCCGTGGGGGTACACGTTGGGGGCGGCGCTGGGGGTTGCCGCCTCCCTGGGGTTGCTTGTGGCGTACCTGGAGAGCGAGCGCACCCAGGCGGATCGAAGCCGGCGGTTCCTTCGGGCGGTTCTCGACGCGATTCCGGACCGGGTCCTGGTGGTGGACGCGCAGCTCAGAGTGCTCGACGGCAATCCGGCGGCCGGGCTGATCCCAGGTCGGCACACCGGCAGGCCCTGCCGCGAGCTCCACGGGCAGATCAGCGGGCCCTGCGGAGACCCAGGGGGCGACTGCCCGGTGTCCCTGGCAATGGAAAGGGGAGAGACGGTCCGCCTCCTGCGGGACACGACGGGACCAGGGGGGCAGCCCCTGGCACTCGAGGTCCTGGCAACCCCTTTGAACGACGCTGGCCGGGTGATCGGGGCTGTGGCGGTGGGGCGGGACGTCACGGAACGGGCCGAGCTCATGGCCCGCCTTGCCCGGGCGAAGGCCCAGTGGGAGTCCACCTTTGACGCGGTGCCCGATGGAGTCGTGGTGGTGGGGGCGGACCGTCGGGTGCGTCGAATCAACCGCGCCCTGGCAAAGCGTTTGGGCCATACCCCCCGCGAGTTGGTCGGGCGGTCGTTGGACGAGGCACAGCTCGCAGCCCTTGAAAACGTGTCCATGATCCGGGGGTTCGGCGAGTGGCGCAGCCCCGAGCTGGGAGGCGTGTTCCTCGTCTCGGCCACGCCGGTCGAGTGGGGAGGAGAAGATGCCGAGGGGTGGGTGTACGTGGCTCGCGATATCACGAGGCAGAAAGAGGCGGAGGGTCGGCTCGCACGGGAGCGGCAGAACCTCCACGCATTGCTGACCACCATGTCCGACGGGGTGGTGGGTGTGGACCGTCGAGGGACCATCACGTTTGTGAACCGGGCGGTAGTATCCCTTTGGGGCGGTGCAAAAGAAGGGATGGTCGGAAGGCCGTTTCGTAGCGTGTTCGCCCAATGGGGAAAGAACGAGCTTGCCGAAGCGGTTGAACGGGTCCTGACCACCGGAGATCCGTGGGCCGGGGAGAGCACCCTCGTGGTCGAGGGGCGGATCAAACGAGAGATGGACGTACGGATACTGCCCCTTCGACCGGACGGCGGTGCCGTCCGCGGTGGGGTGGTGGTGTTCCGGGACATCACAGACACCCGTGCCCTGGAGCGGGAACGGGTCCGTATCCAACACCTGGAGGCGTTGGGCGTGTTCGCGGGGGGCATCGCCCACGATTTCAATAACCTTCTCATGGGGATCTCAGGAAACCTGGAGCTGGCGGAGCGGCGGCTGGACCGCTCGCCGGAGAGCGCCGCAAGAATGATCCGTGGGGCGCGGGATGCCTGTGCTCGCGGGGCCGGGATCGCGCGACAGCTTCTGACGTTCGCCCGCGGGGGAGAGCCGGCGCTCAAACGGGTGGACCTGACGGGCATGATTGAAGACTGGGTTCGGTTCCCCTTGGCCGGATCGGCCGTGACCCCGGAGGTCAGGGTCGCCCCGGGCCTCCCAGAGGTGGAGATCGATGTGGAGCAGGTCCACCAGGTGGTCACCAATCTGGTGGTGAACGCCCGGCAGGCCATGCCAGCGGGGGGGCGGATTCGGGTGCGTGCGGAGACCGTGGAGGTGAGCGAGGACCCGGCCGGGTCCTTCCTCCAGCCGGGGACGTACGTACGAATCACGGTGGCTGACCAGGGGTGCGGTATCCCCCCAGACCATCTGGGACGGATCTTTGACCCCTATTTCACGACAAAGCCGAGCGGGAGCGGCCTCGGGCTGGCAACGGCCCATTCCGTGATCCGACGCCACGGGGGAGCCATCGATGTAGCCTCCCAGGTGGGAGTCGGAACGACGTTTTCCGTATACCTTCCGGTTGCGCAGGGAGAGGCCGAACCGGAGGAGGGCCTGCCCTCGACCCCCGGGGGCTGCGACCTGCAGGGTCGTAGAGTTCTGGCCATGGACGACGACCCGGTGCTCCAGGAGATCCTATGGGAGAACCTGGCATCCACCGGCTGTCGGGCCGTGGTGGTCTCCGACGGGGAGCAGGCCGTCACAGCGTTTCACGAGGCACTGGATCAGGGCGAGCCGTACGAGGCCGTGATCCTCGACCTGACGGTGCAAGGGGGAATGGGGGGGCTCGAAACGGTCGGCCGGATCCGGGAGCTGAAGCCGGACGCCTTTGTGGTGGCCGTGAGCGGCTACGCCGAGGCCCCGGTGATGACGCGGCCCGCAGCGTTCGGCTTTGACGCGTCGCTCCCCAAACCCTACGCATTTTCCGATCTTTGTCGTGTGATCGGGGAGGGGATCGGGAGCTCCACGTAAGCCGGTTGCGGCCCCCGTGCCCGGCCGAAGGCAGGCCCCATGCCCGCCCCTGCTCTCCATGCCCCATGGCCTGCGAGCTACGGGGGCTACCCGGCGGCTCCCCAGCCCCCCCAAAACCCACCCAGCGTCTACCCAGCCCTCCTCGTCTTCCGGCGGGCAGAGCCCCACCGGCTGGGCTCGGCGGGTGAGGTCCGCGAGCGTGAGACCCAGATCCAGGGCCTCCCCATGAAAGCCCCACAGCACCCCGGGAGCGCGGTCGGCAAAGCGCTCCCGCGGTCGGGGCCCTACCACCCCCACGGCATCTCTTCCGCGCAGTCCAAGGGCGATACCAGCGCTTCGAAGTGGACGACGGCTCGGTCACGAATCTCCCTCCCCATTCGCAGCAGGGGCGCACCGGCACCCTTCTTGCCGCGGGGAAGTTGATCCGGCAGGGCCTTGCTGCACCGTTCTCATCGGGAGCCTGGGGGGCCAGAAAACACAATACTGTTCTTATTTAGGAACGGAAAGGCTCCATGGGGCTCAAGGGAGCCGTCTGGTGGCCGATCCGAACAAGAAATGAGAACGAATGCCCCTGCAAGAGAACGCTTAGGAGGTCCCGCCATGTCCGATCCTGGGCCGTTTCGAGTCCTTGTGATCGACGACGAGCCCGCGGTGGGAAGGACCCTGTGTCTCCACCTGCGCCTTCACGGCTACGAGTGCCAGGCATGCCACGACCCGGCCGAGGCCTTGGGGCTTCTGGAGGACGGGGGCGAGGAGCCCTTCCATCTGGTGATCACCGACATCGTGATGCCGGGCCTCGATGGGCTGTCCCTGATCCGACGGTGCCGGGACGAGGGGAACCCGGTCCAGTTCGTGGTGATCACGGCCTACCACCAGCTCGATCGGGTGGTCGAGGCGTACCGGCTCGGGGTGCTCGACTACCTGGTGAAGCCTTTCGAGGGGTTGGACCAGGTCACCGACCTCGTGCGGCGAGCCGAGACCCGGTACCGACGGTGGCGGGAGCTCCTTGCGCAGGCATTGGAGACAGGCCCATGAACTGGCTCGATCAGGTGTTCTCGTCACCGGTGAAGGTAAAGGTGCTACGGATCGTGATCCGGCGTGGGGGGCTTTCGGGCCGGAGCATCGCGTCCGCGGCCGGGGTGGCACCGTCGGCCGCAAAACGGGCCTTGGACGCCCTGGTCCGGTTGGGGGTGGTTCGGCGAGGAGGATCCCCGGGGCGTCACCGATTCTACCTTTCCAGGACCCACTGGCTCGGCCGTGATCTCCAACGGCTGTTCGAGGCGGAGGCCGGGCTGGCCCACCGCGCTGCCGTGGTGGTGGAGCGGGAGCTGCGGGCTGCTCGCGTGGCGACCGATGTCGTGGCGGTTGGGATAGAGGAGGCGGGTCGAATCCAGGTGGCGTGTGGCCCCAGGGCGCCGATCCCGGAGGGGTTTCTCGAGCACCTGCAAAAGGTCCTGGCCGAGGAGGTAGGGCTGAGCTTCGGAGAGATCCACTGGGATCCCTCGGGGTCGCCTGAGATCGAATGGGTGTGGGTCTCGCGCTCCTTGGGCCCCCCCAGCCCCCCCGGCCCCACGTTTCTGCGCTATTTCGGCATCGGACCCGGCCCGGAGGGAGACCAGGATGACTGAACCCGCCAACGGAAGGACCACGGTTGCGGAGCCGTATGTGCCCACCGTGCTGGTGGTGGACGACGAGGAGAGCGTCCGGTGCTTTGTGGCGGAGGCGGCCAGGGGGTCGGGATGCAACGTGTTGGAAGCGGCCGACGGCCTTCAGGCCTGGATGCTCTTTCGGAAGGAGCGGCCGGAGATCGTGGTGTCGGACATCCGGATGCCGGGCCTGAGCGGCGTGGATCTCCTCCGTGAGATCCGCAACGTGAGCTCCGACACCGAGGTCCTGCTAATGACGGGGTTCTCCGACACGGGCACGGTGATCGAGGCCCTGCGGGCCCGAGCGACAGACTACGTGGAGAAGCCCGTTGACCTGGAGACCCTCCGGCAGCACCTGCGTCCGGCGATCGAGCGTTGCTTTCTGCGGCACGAAGCAGCGGTGCTCCAGGAGGAGGTGGCGCGTCTCCGGGAGCAAGAGGTGCGGGAGTCTCGGCTCGCGACGCTGGGCCGGTTGCTAGCGGGGTTGGCCCACGAGCTTCGCAATCCGCTGACCTTCGCGAAGGGGAATGTGGAGGTCTTGGAGCGGTGCCTGGTCGGGGTTGCGGACCCGGACCCCTCGGCGCCCGCTGTGTTGCCGGGGCTAACCTTCGGGGATCTGGAGACTCTGGTGCGGGATCTCGGCGACGGGCTGCGGAGAGTGGAGGAGCTGGTGATGGGCCTGCACGCCTTTGCCCGGCCACGGGACGAGGAGAAGGAGACGGTGGATCTGAGAGAGGTGTTCGAGTCGTCCACCCGATTGGTCCGGCACCGTGTACCAGCCCACGCCGTGTTCCACGTGAAGGAGCCGGAGGTGCCTGTCTTCGTGTTCGGGACCCGGAGGGACCTGGAGACCGCCTTGGTCAACGTGCTCGTGAACGCGGCCGAGGCTGTGGCGGACACAGGGGGCCGGATAGGAGGGCGGGTGGAGCTCGGGCCGTTTCCCACACCGGGGTACGACGGCATCGCCGACGTGATCGTGGAGGACGACGGTCCGGGCATCCCCCAAGGGATCCTGGACGAGGTGTTCATGCCGTTCTTCTCCCGGAAGAAAGGGGGCACGGGTTTAGGCCTAAGCTTGGCCTACGAGGCCGTCAAACGCTGTGGGGGGCAGATGGAGATCCAAACGGAGGAGGGGCGGGGCACGCGGGTCGTGATCCGGCTCCCATACCGGTCCGAGCCGGACACCGGAGTAAGCCAGAGATGAACCATTCGCCGCTTCCCCTCGAAGACCTCGGCGCCCGCCTGTCCCAGGCGGCTCAGTCCGTGACAGAGGCCGCCCAGGCCTCGGAGGACCGGTTCATGGCTTACCTGGGCCGGGTCCAGGCGCTCCTCGAGGCGTGCCTGGACCTGGCCAGCCAGGCCGAAGCGGCCTCGGCCCGGTTGGACGGGGAAGGGCTCGAGGTCCTGGGCTCGGAGCTTCGGCAGGGGCTCCAGGCGTTGGGCCAGTGGGATACGGGAGCGCACGCGGCGACCGGCCTGGACCGGCTGGTCTCTCCTCTCGGCGATGTGCTTGCGGCGGCAGAAGGGGCGAAGCACTCCGTACGGTATTTGCGGGCTCTCGCGGTCTCGACCCGTATCGAGGTGGCGAGGTTCGGCGCGGACCGGAGCGATCTGCTGGTTCTTCCCGAGGTGGTTGCCCGCCTCTCCGTTCGGATTGGGGAGCTGTTCGACACCGTGCACGGCCGGTCCCTCCGCCTGGAGGAGGCTCTCCGGGAGCGAAGGGAGCGGCTGCGAGGGCTCGAGGTCCAGGGGGTGGAGAACCTGCGCCGAGCCGCCACGCATCTGAGCGAGGCGTTGACCGCGGTGACGAAGGCCTGCTCCCAGGCCCGCTCCGCAGCGCAAGGGGTGGAACGAGCCGCTCGAAGGGCCGGGAACGCTGCAAGCCGGATCCTCACCTCACTCCAGTCCCAGGACATCACTCGCCAACGGCTGGAGCAGGTGGGGCTGGCCCTGGAAGCTGCCGCGGAGTATGCCCGGCGCCACGACGCCGGCGAGGAGTCGACGGCCGCAGAGCTTGTCGCGGTCCTTTCCTTGGAAATAGCCCAACTGGATGAGGCCCTGTCGAGCTACGCCGGGGCACTGAAGGCCCTGGGGCGGGAGTTCGAGGAGATCTCCGGCGCGGCCGCGGGCCTTCGCAGTTCGCTGGAAGGGGTTGGGGTCGCCTCGTGCGAGTCGGCCGTCGCGGGGGACGAGGGGCTGGGGGCACACATCCAGTCGCTCCAGGACACGAAGAGGGAGGTGGACCAGATGCTCCGGCAGGCGGCGGAGGAGGCAGACGCCCTGACGGAGCACGTGGACACCATTGATGAGATCGTTTCCGACCTCGATCTCATCGCCTTGAACGCGATCATCCAGGCGGCCGGGGTGGGCAGCGAGGGCCGAACCCTGGCCGTGATCGCCTCCGAGATCCAGCGGGAGGCCTCGGAGGCCGGGGAGGTAGGGCGCTGCTTGGCGGGGGCCCTCCGGCGCGTGGGGGAGGAGTCGGCAGCACTGGGGCGGTGCGGGGAGGCAGGGGAAGGGGGTGACACCCTCGAGATGCTCGCCTCCTTACCCCAGAGGTTCTCGGAGGAGATCCGGGCGTTCAAGGAGACCCGGCAAGAGGTGGAGGCCGAGCTGGGGGCCCGGTTGGGGCGGCTGGAGGAGGTCCTCCACGAGGCCCACCAGGAGTCGCCGGCCGTGCGCGTGAGAGACGAGGTGGCGTCGATCCGGCGGGAGATGGCGCTGCTGCTGGAGGCGGCCCGAACTCTGGCTTCCGAAGGGAAGCCGGGCCCAGGGGACCTCCTGAGCCGTGTACAGAACGACTACACGATGGAGAAGCAGCGCCTCGTGCACGACGAGGTGGTGGGAGACGGCGTGGAGACGAGCCGGGACGGGTTCGGGGGCAATGTCGAGCTGTTCTGAAAAGGGTTCGGAGGGAGGAATGAAGACGGTGCGCATCGAAGGGAAGGTAACCGTGGATCGGGTCGGGGACGTTTTCCGGCTCCTGAACGACGCCTTTGCGGAGGGCGCGGAGGTGCATTTGGATGCGTCAGGAGTGGGTGAGGCGGACTCTGCATTCCTCCAGCTGCTGGCGGCGTGCTGCCGCACGGCAGAGGTCAGGGGCGGCGCGTTTCGGGTGACGGGGGTCTCCGAGCCCCTGGTCCGAACGGCCGAGGCGGCGGGTTTTTCGCTGGAAGCGTTTGCGCAAGGCGCGGAGGAGGGAGGGGATGGCTAAACGGATCCTCGCAGCCGATGATTCGGCCAGCATGCGGCAGGTGATCTCTTTCACCCTGAAGCGGGCGGGGTACGAGGTGGTTACGGCCAACGACGGAAATGACGCGGCCGCAAAGCTCGATACCGACGGCCCGTTCGACCTCGTGCTCACCGACCTCAACATGCCGGGCATGGACGGGGTCGGGCTGATCCGGGCGGTGCGGGCCCACTGCCGACACCGGTTCGTCCCGGTGGTCATGGTCACGACCGAGTCGGCGGCGGCCAAGAAGGCCGAAGGCAAAGCGGCTGGGGCGACGGGTTGGATCGTCAAGCCCTTCCAGCCCCAGCAGCTGGTGGCTGTCGTGGCCAAGCTCATCGGTAAATAGACGGGAGACAGACCCATGAGCGACGCGTACAGGGAGGTGTTTCTCCAGGAAGCGGGCGAGCTCCTTGCCGAGCTGGAGGAGGTCCTCCTCGAGCTCGAGCAGACCCCTGAGGAGCCGGACCTGGTGGCCCGCGCCTTCCGGGCGCTTCACACGATCAAGGGTTCCGGTGCGATGTTTGGGTTCGAGGACGTCGCTGCCTTCACCCACGAGGTGGAGAACGCCTTCGACCGGGTCCGGAGCGGCGAGTCGCGGGTCACCCCCCAGTTGATCGATCTTGGGCTCCGAAGCCGGGACCACATCCGGGCGCTTCTCGACGGCACGGCGCACCCAGCAGAGGGCGAGTCGATCCTCGGGGGGCTGCGGGGCGTCCCTGCGGGCGGGGGGGCGGCGGCAGCGCCGGCACATTCCCCCGCACCCGGGCCGGAGGCCGAAGGCGGGGCCGGCCCTTGCGTGTACCGGATCCGGTTCGTTCCTCCGGCACACCTCTGGATCACCGGCACCGACCCCCTCCGGCTCCTGGACGAGCTGCGGGACCTGGGGGAGTGCCGCGTGGTGTGCCACACGGATCGTGTGCCGCCCGTTGATGAGCTCGATCCGGAGGACTGCCACCTTTACTGGGACGTGGTCCTCAGCACCGAGCGCGGGGAGAACGCGATCCGGGACGTGTTCCTGTTCGTGGAGGGCGAAAGCGACCTGCGGATCGACCGGATCGCCTGCGCGGACGGCGATGCAGAGGGGGTGGCTCGGATCGGCGACATCCTGCTCGAGCGGGGCGACGTCTCGGACGAGGATCTCCAGGAAGCTTTGAGCCAACAAAAGCGCCTGGGCGAGATCCTCGTGGAAAGAGGAAGGATCTCCCCCTCCAAGGTTGCCTCGGCGCTCGCCGAGCAGGAGGTGCTTCGGAAGGGGCGCGAGGCGTCGGCACCCGAAGCCACCGTGCGCGTGAGCGCGGACAAGCTCGATCGGCTGGTGGACCTGGTGGGGGAGCTAGTCATCGCCCAGGCCCGCCTGGCCCAGCGGGCCGAGCGGGGGGACGACGGGGAGCTCCTGTCCATCTCCGAGGAGATGGACAGGCTCACCGCAGAGCTGCGGGACAACGCGCTCAACATCCGGATGATGCCGATCGGTACCACCTTCAGCCGGTTTCGAAGGCTCGTGCGGGACCTCTCGGCCGAGCTCGGGAAGGAGGTGGCCCTGGTGACCGAGGGGGCAGAGACCGAGCTCGACAAGACCGTGATCGAGCGCTTGGGAGACCCCCTCGTGCACCTCATCCGCAACAGTCTCGACCACGGCATCGAACCGCCGGGTGAGCGAGAGCGGCTCGGAAAGTCTCCCCGGGGTACGGTGGCGCTGGCGGCTCGCCACGCCGAGGCCAACGTGGTGATCGAGATCACCGACGACGGCAGGGGGCTTGACCCCGAGGGGATCCGGGCGAAGGCCGTGGAGCGGGGCTTGCTGGCGCCGGACGCTCGTCCATCGGACCGGGAGCTCTTCGATCTCGTGTTCGAGCCGGGGTTTTCCACGGCCGAAGCGGTCTCCAGCGTGTCGGGCCGCGGAGTGGGTATGGATGTGGTGCGTCGGTCCATCGAGGCCCTGCGGGGAACGGTGGAGCTCGACAGTGCACCGGGCCGGGGCACCCGGGTGACGATCCGGCTGCCCCTTACCCTGGCCATCATAGAGGGACTCCTCGTGGAGACGGGGAGCAGCTCGTTCGTGGTGCCCCTGGACCTTGTGGAGGAGTGCGTGGAGCTCGGCCGAGCCGAGCGCACGCGCTCCCACGGCCGGCGGATCATCGAGGTTCGAGGTCACCTGGTGCCTTACGTGCGACTGCGCGAGTGGTTCGGCCTCGGCGGCGAGCTCCCCGAGATGGAGCAGGTCGTGATCGTGGACCTCGACGGTACCCGGTTCGGCTTGGTGGTGGACCAGGTGGTGGGCCAGCACCAGACCGTGATCAAGACCTTGGGCCGGGTGTACCGGCACGTGGAGGGGCTTTCCGGCGCCACGATCCTGGGAGACGGAAGCGTGGCGCTCATCCTGGATCCGCAGAAAATTCACAACGGGGCCGCTGCCGAGGCGGCCTGACCCCGGAGGGAGGACCATGACACTTCGCCTCAAGGACGTGCGGATGAAACCCAAGCTCATCTCGCTCTTTCTGGTGACCGGCCTCGTGCCGCTCGCCCTGACCGGTTACTGGTCGGCTCGGAAGGCCGGTCAGAGCCTCAAGGCGACCGCAGTAGAGAAGCTCGTGGCCGTTCGGGACATCAAAGAGAAGGAGGTCGAGGACCTGTTCAAGACCTGGCGGTCGGATCTCCACAGCCTTGTGCAGGCCTCGGCGAACCTGCGGCAACAGGCCTTGGGCAAGCTCCGGGCGATCACGGGGCTCAAGGGACGCCAGGTTTCGGATTACCTGGAGAAACAGATCGCAGACATCGAGGCCTTTTCCCGGAATCCCGTCGTGATTGACGCGGCCCACAAGTTCGGCCAGATCTTCAATGTTGACGGCTCCGTGGACGAGAAGCTGGAGGCCTTCTTCCGCGACAAGTACCACGGGGCGTTCGCATCCTACGCCGAGCGCAACGGGTACGCCGACGTGATCCTCCTCGGCCCCGAGGGCCGGGTGGTCTACTCGGTGACAGGGCAGTTCCCCCCCGGAACCTCGGTTGCGGGTCCGCCCCTGGCCGGGACAGGGCTTGCCCGGGTGTTTGCAAGCACGGCTGACAGGGCCGGCTTCGAGGACTACGACGCGTTCGAGGCGGCTGGCGGTGCCCAAGCCCTGTTCGTGGGGGCGCCGGTACGGGACGGGGATGGAGCGGATCTAGGCCGGCTCGTCTACCAGATCGCCCCGGGGGCGATCGACGCCATCGTGCAGAACCGCCTGGGCCTGGGGGAGACCGGCGAGACGTATCTCGTGGGCCGGGAAGGAAGCCGCACGGAGCTCCGGAGCGACCTCGTGGTGTACGCGAAGAAGAACGCCAACCTCAAGGTTGGCTATGCCGTATCGAGCCCCTACATCGATGCCGCCCTCGCCGGCGAGACCGGGGCCGGCATCTTCACCAACACCTTGGGCCAGTTGATCATGGCCTCCTTCCAACCCATTGAAGCGCCGGGGCTCCGATGGGGCATTGTGACCATCATGAACCTGGAGGAGGCCCTGACGTCCCGCCTCGAAGGGAGCGACAAAGATTTCCTCACCGATTTCGTGAAGGGCAAAGGGTACCCGGATCTCCTCCTCGTACACCCCGAAGGTAAGGTGTTCTACAGCGTGGCCCGTGGCAAGGACTACGGGCAGAACGTGCTGAAGGGGGATCTGGCGGACTCGCCCCTGGGTATGGCGGTACGAACGGCCATCGAGACCCGGTCGGCCGCCGTGGGAGATCTCGCCCCCTACAAGCCCTTGGGGGGGGAACCGGCCGGGTTCCTGGCCGAGCCCCTGGTGTACCAGGGTGAGGTGGAGCTCGTGGCTGCCGTGCGCCTGCCCCTCGAGGCCGTAAACCGCATCATGCAGCAGCGGGCCGGCATGGGCCGCACCGGCGAGACCTACCTCGTGGGGTCGGACAAGCGGATGCGCTCGGACTCGTTCCTGGATCCGGAGGGGCACTCGGTCCGGGCCTCGTTTGCCGGAACCGTGGAGCGGAACGGTGTCGACACAGAGGGGGTCCGGGAGGCTCTGGCCGGCCGAAAAGGCGCCCGGTTGATCGCGGACTACCGCGGGAGCCCCGTCTACAGCGCGTTCACCCCGTTAAAGCTCGAGGGGGTGAAGTGGGCCCTGCTTGCCGAGGTAGACGAGGCCGAGGTCCAGGCGCCGGTCCGGTCACTGGCTCTGTCGATCCTGATCACCGGCGGCGCCCTGGCGGCGGGCGTGGTGGTCTTGGCCCTGGTGGTGGCCTCGGGGATCGCCCGACCCCTCGCCCACGGGGTGGCCTTCGCAAAGGCCGTGGCCAGCGGCGAGCTGGAGGCCGATCTCGACGTGGACCAGAAGGACGAGGTGGGGGATCTGGCCCGGGCCCTCAAGGACATGGTGGCCAAGCTTCGGGATGTGATCGAGGGGGTGAGGTCGGCATCGGCGCAGGTGGCCGCCGGCAGCCAGGAGATGAGCTCGGGAGCGCAGCAGCTGAGCCAGGGGGCGACGGAGCAGGCGGCCTCGATCGAGGAGGTGACCTCCAGCATGGAGGAGATGGCGGCGAACGTTCGCCAGAACGCCGAGAACGCGAAGGAGACGGAGCGGATCGCCGGCCAGGCTGCGGAGGATGCCCAGAAGGGGGGCGAGGCGGTGGACGAGACGGTGGGGGCGATGAAGGAGATCGCGGAGAAGATCTCAATCATCGAGGAGATCGCCCGGCAGACGAACCTGCTGGCGCTGAACGCGGCCATCGAGGCGGCGCGGGCGGGGGACGCGGGCAAGGGGTTCGCGGTGGTGGCGGCGGAGGTTCGCAAGCTTGCCGAGCGCAGCGGCAAGGCGGCCACGGAGATCAGCGAGCTTTCGCGCTCGAGCGTGGAGGTGGCGGAGCGTGCGGGGCAGATGCTCGAAAAGATCGTGCCGGACATTCAACGCACGGCCGAGCTGGTGCAGGAGATCAGCGCGGCGTCGGCCGAGCAGAACGCGGGGGCGGAGCAGATCAACAAAGCGATCCAGCAGCTCGACCGGGTAATTCAGCAGAATGCTTCGGCGTCGGAGGAGATGGCATCGACGGCGGAGGAGCTGGCAGGGCAGTCGGAGCGGCTGCGGGAGGCGGTGGCGTTCTTCAAGCTGGCCGAGGGGGGGTTGAGCCCGACGCAGCCGGCGGCTCCGGCGAAGGTGAGTCGGGTCCAGCCGTTGCCTGCTCGCCGGGAGGCCACCGCGGCCGCGCCGCCCCGGGCTGTTGCTGCTGGGGAAGAGGGGGGTGGGATCGCGTTGGCGTTGGAGGACACGGAGGACGAGGAGTTCCAGCCCTACTGACCGAGGCGAGGGGAGGGGGTCCGGGGCCCAGGGCCGTGCCCCCGTGGAGAGGGAGAGGGATCCGATGGCCGAACGGGCGCAGGAACGAGGCGTGGGAGGGCAGTACCTGACGTTCACGCTGGAGGGGGAGCGGTTTGCGCTGGAGATCGGGCGTGTGCGGGAGGTGTTGGAGTTTCGGGGGGCAACGCGGGTGCCGCGGACACCGGAGTTCATGCGGGGTGTGATCAACTTGCGGGGGAACGTGGTGCCGGTGGTGGATCTGAAGGCGAAGTTCGGGATGGGCGTGACGGAGAGCACGGTGGACACGTGCGTGGTGATCGTGGAGGTGGAGATCGACGGAGAGGCCACGGTGCTGGGGGCGCTGGCGGACTCGGTGCAGGAGGTGATCGAGCTGGATGCCGGGCAGGTGGAGCCGCCGCCGCGGATGGGGGCGGGGCTGGACACGGCGTTCATCCGGGGGGTGGGGAAGCTGGGGGAGGAGTTCGTGATCTTGGTGGACATCGACCGGGTGTTCTCGGCCGAGGAGCTCGTGGCGGTGACGGCCGGGACCGGAGAAGCCGGGGCGCGAACGGGCGAGTGAGGCTCGGAGGCGAGAGACGTCCTCGACCCGGGCCGGTCTGCCGACCTCAAGAATCGACGATCCCTCGAACATGGATAACGAGAATCAGGGAGCGGCGAAACGGTGACGGTTTCGCCGTCGGGGCTTTCCAAGTCATGACCCGACGAGCTCGGGCAGGAGGATCAACGATGTTGAGCAACGTGAAGGTCGGCACGAAGTTGATGGGGGGCTTTTTGTTGGTGAGCGCGGTCACGCTCGTGGTGGGCCTCGTGGGGTATCGGGGCATGGGCCAGATCATGGCCGCGTACGACGACGCCGCAGAGGTCCGGCTGCCTGGGGTGACCGCGTTGCTCACCATTCAGGAGAAGACGACAGCGCTCAAATCGGCGGAGAGAACGTTGCTCAACCCCACCTTGGGGTTGGATGAGAAGGTGCGTGAGTACGAAAACTTCGAGAAGCGCACCGCGAAGGCGGAAGAAGCCATAAAGGCGTACGAAGCGCTACCACGGGAACCGGAAGAGGAGAAGCTGTGGCAGGAGTTCCTGGGGCGGTGGGAGGCGTACGGGGCCGAGCTCGGGCGTTTTCAATCCCTTTCGAAGGAAATGGATCGGTTCGGAATCCTGAACCCGACGGCACTGCGGGTGGAGCTGAAGGACCGGGAGATCGAGCACTGGCAGTGGCTCTTCGATCTCAACGAGACCGTGGTGGAGATGGTGCCGTTCGAGAGGACCACCGATCCGTCCCTGTGCGCCATGGGGCGCTGGCTCGCCACCTACACCACGACCAACCCGCGGTTCGCCGCTGCCATGAAGGACTTTGCCGTACCCCATGCCCGGCTGCACAAAAGCGCAGAGAAGGTCATGGAGATCCTAAACGGCCCCGGGTCCGAAGAGGAGAAGAAGCGGGGGATGATGGGGGTCTTCGACGAGGAAGCCATGCCGGCGTTCCGGGGGGTGTTGGCCGTTTTCGGCCGCATGCACCAGGTGGTGGCCGAAGCAGACAAGATGCTGGCGGCGATGAACGAGCAGGCCAAGACCAAGAACCGAGAGGCCTACGAGGCCGTAGAAGGCAGCTTGGGCAACCTCGTGACGCTGAATCGGAAGGTGACAGCACAAAGGATGCGCCAGATGGACCGGAAGACCCAGACGGCCAGGAGGGTTTTGATCGGGGCGATCGGGGTGGGGGTGCTGGCCGCTGCACTGCTCGGCTTCCTCTTGTCCCGGGCGATCACCCGGCCCCTTCAGCACGGGGTGAGGTTCGCCGAGCGGCTGGCTGACGGCGACCTCACCGTGGACGTCGTCGTCTCGGGCCGTGACGAGGTGGGGCAGGTGATGGCGGCTTTGAAGACGGCCATCGGGAAGCTTCGGGATGTGATCGAGGGGGTGAGGTCGGCATCGGCGCAGGTGGCCGCCGGCAGCCAGGAGATGAGCTCGGGAGCGCAGCAGCTGAGCCAGGGGGCGACGGAGCAGGCGGCCTCGATCGAGGAGGTGACCTCCAGCATGGAGGAGATGGCGGCGAACGTTCGCCAGAACGCCGAGAACGCGAAGGAGACGGAGCGGATCGCCGGCCAGGCTGCGGAGGATGCCCAGAAGGGGGGCGAGGCGGTGGACGAGACGGTGGGGGCGATGAAGGAGATCGCGGAGAAGATCTCAATCATCGAGGAGATCGCCCGGCAGACGAACCTGCTGGCGCTGAACGCGGCCATCGAGGCGGCGCGGGCGGGGGACGCGGGCAAGGGGTTCGCGGTGGTGGCGGCGGAGGTTCGCAAGCTTGCCGAGCGCAGCGGCAAGGCGGCCACGGAGATCAGCGAGCTTTCGCGCTCGAGCGTGGAGGTGGCGGAGCGTGCGGGGCAGATGCTCGAAAAGATCGTGCCGGACATTCAACGCACGGCCGAGCTGGTGCAGGAGATCAGCGCGGCGTCGGCCGAGCAGAACGCGGGGGCGGAGCAGATCAACAAAGCGATCCAGCAGCTCGACCGGGTAATTCAGCAGAATGCTTCGGCGTCGGAGGAGATGGCATCGACGGCGGAGGAGCTGGCAGGGCAGTCGGAGCGGCTGCGGGAGGCGGTGGCGTTCTTCAAGCTGGCCGAGGGGGGGTTGAGCCCGACGCAGCCGGCGGCTCCGGCGAAGGTGAGTCGGGTCCAGCCGTTGCCTGCTCGCCGGGAGGCCACCGCGGCCGCGCCGCCCCGGGCTGTTGCTGCTGGGGAAGAGGGGGGTGGGATCGCGTTGGCGTTGGAGGACACGGAGGACGAGGAGTTCCAGCCCTACTGACCGAGGCGAGGGGAGGGGGTCCGGGGCCCAGGGCCGTGCCCCCGTGGAGAGGGAGAGGGATCCGATGGCCGAACGGGCGCAGGAACGAGGCGTGGGAGGGCAGTACCTGACGTTCACGCTGGAGGGGGAGCGGTTTGCGCTGGAGATCGGGCGTGTGCGGGAGGTGTTGGAGTTTCGGGGGGCAACGCGGGTGCCGCGGACACCGGAGTTCATGCGGGGTGTGATCAACTTGCGGGGGAACGTGGTGCCGGTGGTGGATCTGAAGGCGAAGTTCGGGATGGGCGTGACGGAGAGCACGGTGGACACGTGCGTGGTGATCGTGGAGGTGGAGATCGACGGAGAGGCCACGGTGCTGGGGGCGCTGGCGGACTCGGTGCAGGAGGTGATCGAGCTGGATGCCGGGCAGGTGGAGCCGCCGCCGCGGATGGGGGCGGGGCTGGACACGGCGTTCATCCGGGGGGTGGGGAAGCTGGGGGAGGAGTTCGTGATCTTGGTGGACATCGACCGGGTGTTCTCGGCCGAGGAGCTCGTGGCGGTGACGGCCGGGACCGGAGAAGCCGATGTCGGAGCCGAAGACTGAGGCCGGAGGAGCCCTCGGGGGCGCATGGGCCCAGGCGCGGTTGTCCGAGCGGGACTTCGAGCGGATTGCTCGGTTCATCCAGGACTACGCCGGCATCCGGCTGCCTCCTGCCAAGCACCTCATGGTGGAGGGACGGGTGCGAAAGCGCCTCCGGGAGCTTCGGATCCCGGCGTTCGAGGCGTACTGTGACCTCGTGTTCGGACCAGACGGCGCCGACGAGCGGCTGCGGCTCGTCGACGCGCTGACAACGAACAAGACGGACTTCTTCCGGGAGCCGGACCACTTCCGTTTTCTCGCGGCCCGTGCCGTTCCCGACCGGATACAGGCGGACGGGGCTGGGATCCGCCGTCCCCTCACGGTGTGGAGCGCGGGATGTTCCACGGGAGAGGAGCCTTACACCCTGGTGATGGTGCTGCTGGACGCGGTGGTGTCGAGGCTGCCGGGATTCCGGTTCGATGTGCTTGCCACGGATCTTTCAACGCGGGTGCTGGAGGTCGCCCGCCGGGCAGTGTACCCGGAGGAGCGGATCGGCCCGGTGCCGCCGGAGATGCGGCGGCGCCACCTTCTCAGGAGCCGGGACCCTTCGCGCGGGTTGGTGCGGATGGCCCCCCACGTTCGACGTCGCGTGCGGTTCCGGCGCCTCAACCTCATGGAGGATCCCCGATTTCGCGAGCCCATGGACATCGTGTTTTGCCGCAACGTGATGATCTATTTCGAACGCCCTATCCAGGCCGCCCTGCTGGAGAAGTTCTGGCGGGTCCTAGCCCCTGGGGGGTACCTCTTCCTGGGGCACTCGGAGACGCTGACCGGAGAGAACGATCGGTTCCGGCCGGTGGCGCCCACGGTTTATCAGCGCCTTCCGTGAGCGCCCTGGCCGTTGTGTACGACACGAGCGGCTTCCCAAGGCGCCGGGTCCGCGGCGGCCGGAGTGAGGTGCACCTGATGCCAGGGGAGGTCTGCACGGCACGGGCTCCAGCGGTGGTGGGAACGCTTTTGGGATCGTGCGTGGCCGTGGCGGTGTACGACCCGGTCGGCCGAGTGGGAGGGATGTGCCATGCCATGTTGCCCGGAGCCTCGCCGCGCCACGGCGACTTGCGGCACCTGGAGCGGGCGCTGCCGTTCTTGTTCGATGCGATTCGGGCCACGGGTTCGGATCCCAGACGGTGGGTACTGAAGGCGTTCGGCGGGGCGGCCGTGATCGATACCATCAGGAGCCCCGGCTGGGACGTGGGGGAGCGGAACATCGAGAAGCTCCGTGAGATCCTGGGGCGCGAGGGTTTCCCGCTCGCCAGCTGTGATCTGGGCGGTACCCGGGGCCGGCGGCTGCGATTTCACTTGGCAGATGGGTTGGTGTTCGTGCGTCTCTTAAAGGGACCGGAAGGAACGGGAGCCCCATGAGAAAACCGGTTCGGGTGCTGATCGTTGATGACTCGGCTCTGGTTCGGAAAACCCTCTCGGGGATCCTCGGCTCGGACCCGGAGATCGAGGTGGTGGGAACCGCCCAGGACCCGTACATCGCGGCCCAGAAGCTTCGATCCGTGGTCCCGGACGTGATCACGTTGGACATCGAGATGCCCCGCATGGACGGCCTTACGTTCCTGAAGAAGCTCATGAGCCAGCACCCGATCCCGGTGGTGGTCTGCTCGAGCCTGGCCGCCACAGGGGCAGAGACCACCATGAGGGCGTTCGAGTACGGGGCGGTGGAGGTGATTCAGAAGCCGCGCCTCGGAACGCGTCAGTTTCTCGAGGAGTCGCGGATCCGGATCTGTGACGCGGTGAAGGCCGCGGCCCGGGCCAGATTGAAGCGGTACACGCCGGGCCTCGAGGTGGCGCCGAAGCTGACGGCCGATGCAGTGCTCCCGCCCCCTCGGACGCGGGCCATGGCCGAGACCACCGAGAAGGTGGTCGTGATCGGCGCTTCTACAGGCGGTACCGAGGCCCTACGGGAGGTGGCACAGGCGCTTCCTGCGGACTCTCCCGGTATCGTGGTGGTCCAGCACATGCCTGAACACTTCACGGCGGCGTTCGCCCGGCGCCTCGACGGCCTGTGTCGGGTGCACGTGAAGGAGGCGACCGATGGGGACCCCGTGCTTCGAGGACAAGTGCTGATCGCGCCGGGGAACCGGCACACGCTTCTCAAACGAAGCGGTGCTCGGTACTACGTGGAGGTGAGGGACGGCCCGTTGGTCTGCCGCCACCGACCCAGCGTGGACGTTCTGTTTCGCTCGGCCGCCCGTTACGCCGGCCCCAACGCGGTGGGGGTCTTGATGACCGGTATGGGTGACGACGGGGCCCGGGGAATGGCAGAGCTGAAGGAAACCGGAGCGACCACGATCGCCCAGGACGAGGCTACCTGTGTGGTGTTTGGCATGCCGAAAGAGGCCATCGATCTGGGCGTCGTGGACCGGGTGGTACCCCTGGGGGGCATCGCTCGGGAGGTGTTGGCCTTGGCGGGGTGATGGAACTCGGGAGGAAGAGCATGGGCAACGGATGGCTCGAGCGGTTCCGGAGTCTGACATGGATCGAGCAGATCGAGGAGATCGACCGAGTGGAGCGGGAGGGCGAGGTAGAGAGGGTCTCGGAGCTCGCGGCTCTGTCCCACGACCCCACGCTTTCCGGCACGGTGGAACGGGCGCTGCACGAGGCGGTTCTTGCGCTCCTGTCGTCCGATGCGGTGAGGCTGAGAGACGAGCTCGAGCGGGCGGACGAGGTTCTCCTCCCGTTTTGCCTCCAGGCCGCCCTCCGGGCTGGGGATCCAGGGCTCGAGGCCGGTCTCCTGTCGGCGTTTCGGCGTGCGCAAGACCCCAAGGACGGCACGGCCGCCCTGATGGCGCTCTCCCGGATCGGAAGCAGAGAGGCGATGCCCGTGTTCCGCGAGGCGGTCTCCAACCCGGACCCGCTGGTCCGATCGGTGGCGATCGACGCGCTGGGAAGAATCGGGGACAGACAGAGCGTTGAGACCCTCCAGGATCTCGTGCGGAGGGAGACCGCGGGGGTTTGCAGCCTGGACACCGCGCAGGCGGTGGAAGCCTTGGGCCGAATCGGATCGACGGAGGCCCTGGTCTTTCTTGTCGACAATGTCCACCACCCCAACCCGACCGTGCGGAGGCTCGTCCAGGAGGCGCTGGTCGCCCGGGGAGACGACGCCGTTCCCCACCTGCTCGCGGTGATGGAAACGGGCGGCACGGACGAGCGGGTCTTGGCTGCCAACGCACTAGGCCTGATCGGAACCCGGTGTGCTTCCGATGCCCTGGTCGATGCCATGGACCGGGGGTGGGCGGACCACCCCAACGTGAGGGCTGCAGTATACGAGGGGTTGGGAGGGGTCGCATCCCTCAAGGCAATCGTGTGCCTGATAGACGGCCTGCTGGAGCCCGACGAGATCACCCTTCTGGCCGTGGTGTCGGCCCTGGAGCGGGACCCCACCGACCTGGTCGTGGACAAGGTGGCCCAGGTGCTCGGAGCCCCCGAGCAGGGGGAGCGGGTGGCGAGGGCCCTCGTGACGACCGGTTGCGGGAGGCTGGTGGCTCGGCTGTACGAACGGGAACAGACCCGACAGGCTCTGGACCGGGCCCTCGATCACGTGGCCTCGCCCGACGCCGCCGAGGCCTTGGCCCAGGCCCTGGAACGAAGCGGGGCCCCGGGGGCGGCCCAGGCCGCCGCCCGTCTTCGTTGTGATGTGGGCGGCTCCACAAAGGGACGGGTCCTCATCGCCGACGACGCCCGGTCGGTCCGGTACTTTTATGAGGCGGTGCTCCGGCAGGAGGGCTGGGAGGTCATCACCGTCGAGGACGGCAAGGCGGCCTGGGACCGGATCTCGAGGGGGGAGCCCTTTGACCTGCTCATCACGGACCTCAACATGCCGCGGATGGACGGCATCGAGCTGGTGACCCGCCTCCGGAACTCGCAGGTGGAGGCGTCGACCCCTGTGGTCATGGTGACCACAGAGTCTGAGTCAGACCAGATCCACCTTGCCCGCACCGCAGGTGTCGACGCCTTCCTCACCAAACCGGTGGCCGCGGACGTTTTAAGCGAGACCGTGGAGCGGCTGGCCTCCCAAAGGAGCTGATCGTGGACGTTCGGTTCATCAACCCTTTCCTTTCCGCGACGGCCAACGCGTTTTCCACCATGCTCGGGATCCCGGTGCACCGGGATCCGCCCCAGGTGGACCGGTCGTTCCGGGCCCTTGCGGATGTGAGCGGGATCATCGGGATCACCGGGCAGGTTCGGGGCGCCGTGGTGCTCTCGTTTCCGGGCGGCCTCGCTCGCAGGGTCACCGAGGGCCTGATCGGGGAACCGGTCGGGGAGGACGACCCGGCGATCGGTGATACCGTGGGCGAGCTCGCGAACATCGTGGCGGGCGGCGTCAAGAAGGAGTATGCGGATATGGGGCTGGATTTCCAGATTTCGACCCCCACGATCGCGGCGGGCCGAAACCACCAAATTGTGCACAAGAGCGAGCACCCGGTGATCATCATCCCTTTCGAGGCGGACGGAGATACCTTTTGGGTGCAGGTGTCGCTGGTGCTAGACAGCGCGGAGGCCGCGTAGGGGAACGCGCGCGTCGGGGGGGCGGTTGCGGGGCGCGAGCCTGGGGGGCGCTCCCCCGAGACGGGATCAGCCGTCGAGGGCCGGTCAGGGGGGGCGTAGGTCGTACTTGGAGATCTTCGCGTAGAGTGTTTTTCTGTCCACTCCTAAGAGCTCCGCCGCACGACTCTTGTTCCAACCGGTTGCCTCTAGCACGTCTCGGATGTGTTCCCGCTCCACCATCCACAGTGACGCCAAGCCGCGGCGCCTGGGGGAAGACCGGACGCGAGCGTCCATTTCAAAAGGGAGTAGATCGGGGGTGAGGAGAGGGCGTTCCGCAAGGATGCACGCACGGCGCACCACGTTCTTGAGCTCGCGGACATTGCCCGGCCACCGGTAGGCTTCCATGGCTCGCAGCGTCTCTGGGGCGACCATCCACTCCCCTCCCTTCCGAGGAGGGATCGAACGGAGAAAGTGGTAGGTCAACGGTTCGATGTCGGGAACCCGTTCCCGAAGCGGCGGAAGCCTCACGGCGAACAGATTGATCCGATAGTATAGGTCCTCTCGAAATAATCCACACCGGACCCTCTCTTCCAGGCTCCGGTTCGAAGCGAACATGAGCCGGACACTGACCCGGATGTCCCGGTTTCCCCCGAGACGTCGAAAGGTTTGTGTCTCGAGGACCCGTAGTAGTTTTACCTGCACGTCCAGCGGCATCTCCGAGACCTCGTCCAGGAACAGGGTGCCCCCGTCTGCGAGCTCGAAGGCGCCCGCTCTGTTTTTCGTGGCCCCGGTAAAGGCCCCCGCTGTGTGCCCAAACAGCTCGCTTTCGGCCGTGTGTACATCCAGTCGGCCGCAGTTGACGGCTACGAAAGGGCGGTTAGCACGGGAGCTGCCAGCGTGGAGTGCCCGGGCGACCATCTCTTTGCCGGTCCCGCTCTCTCCGAGGATCAACACCGGCTCCATGGTGTTGGCCACCCGCTCCACCAACTCCACCGTCTTCAGGAACGCCGGGCTCCTCCCGACCAGGAGGTGTCCCGTAGATCGCTCCGCTTCAATGCGCAGATTTATGTTCTGGAGTCGGAGTCTATTTTTTTCGTGAGCCTTGTTTACGACCAGCTCGAGCTCTGTGAGCTTGATGGGCTTGGTCAGATAGTCGTATGCTCCCAATTTGATGCATTCGACGGCCGACTCAATGGTGCCATGGCCGGTCAGTATGACGATCTCTGGAATGGTAGTTTCCTTTCTCATCTCCTTCAGCGTCTGAACCCCGTCCAGGCCGGGCATCCGGATGTCGAGCAGGACCACGTTGAAGATCTCTTCTCGGTACCGGGCGAGCCCCTCCTCGCCGTCCCTGGCGGTCTCCACGAGATGTCCGGCCCGGCCGAACTCCTTGCTGAGAAGCCGGCGCAACGGTTCCTCGTCGTCCACCACGAGGATCTTTGCCCGATCCATCACGGCGTTCCTCCCGCCGCCGGCAAAACGACGGTGAACCTCGTGCCTTTGCCCACCTCGCTGTGGACGGAGATCTCTCCACGGTGGCGCCGGACGATGTTGTAGCTCACCGAAAGGCCAAGCCCCAGCCCCTGCCCCACTCCCTTCGTGGTGAAGAAAGGATCCCAGATCCTCTCCAGCAGGTGCTCAGGGATGCCCGGACCGTTGTCCTTCACCTCGAGCACCACGGAGCCCTCTTCCGCCAGGGTTCTGAGCTCGACCTTGCCTCCCCGTCCCACGGCTTGGAGGGCGTTTGTGGCCAGGTTGAGTATGACCTGCCGTAGGGCTGCTGGGTCTCCCTGCACACGAGGGACTGCTGGGGCTGCATCCACGTGGAGCACCACGGCGTGATACCGGGCCATGTGCCCCAGGAGCTGGACCGCCTCGTCGATCAGCTGTCGGAGGTCCACCGGCCCTGAGCCGTGCTCGGACTTCCGGCTGAAGCTCAGGAGGCTGTCGATGATCCCCTTGCATCGGTAGACCTCTCGGACGATGACCTCCAGATATTCTGGGAAGTCCTCGAGCCGGGGGTCGGCCGTCAGCTCCGGTTGATCATGGAGCCGGCGTTGCAGCGCCTCGGCATACCCGGCCACCGAGCTCAGCGGGTTGTTGATCTCGTGGGCCACGCCGGCGGCAAGCACCCCCAGGCTCGTGAGCTTCTCCGCCTGCAGCAGCTGGAGTTCCCTCAGCCTCTTTTCCGTCACATCCCGCAGGAAGACCAGCGCTCGGGCCAGTCGTCCGTCCGCGTCCGCAATGGGGGTGGCCGTCGTCTCCAGGTACCTGGCGCCCTTCGGGCCTTCGATGGTGAGAGAAGCATCGCGAACTTCCCCACGCAGTGCGCCGGCTACCGGGCAATCAGGGGCTCCACACTCCCGTGCTGGATGAAAGAAACGGCGGCAGGTGGCAGGCTCGGCGACCGACTCGGGAAAGATCTCGGCCCACACGTAGTTGGAGTACTGAAGGCGGCCGTTGGCGTCGAAAACGGCCACCCCGTCCTTGATCGCCCCGAAGACGGCCTGCAGCTCGTTGGTTCGGACCCTGAGGTCTCGGTTCATGGCCTCGAGCTCGCGGATCTTCTGCTTGACGTCCGCGTAAAACCCGATCTTCGAGCTTTCGAGCCCGAGCAGGTGCTCTAGCTGGTTCTCATCGATTGGGCGGCTCATCGCGTCCTAATCAAAACGCCCGGACTAGGATCTCCCGCAGGTCCTCGGGGCCGGCCTCCCGGGGCGCGGTGAGAATGCAGGTGTCCTCCATGGCCCGTTGAGCCACCAGGTCCAGATCCTCCTCGCGGACGCCGAGCCGGCGAAGGGATCGAGGGGCTCCGGAGCGATCGATGAGCAGGCCCACCTGCTCCTGCACGATGTCCGAGGCACGGGACGCGTTCCCTTCGGAACGATGCCCCAATCCCCAGGCAAGCTCCGGCAGCTTCTCCATGACCGCGGGTAGGTTGTAGCGAATGACCCGGGGCAGCAAGACCGCGTTGATGCTTCCGTGCCCCACGCCGTAGAGGCCGCCGATCGGGTGAGCCAGGGCGTGGACGATCCCCAGGAGAGCGTTGGAGAACGCCATGCCCGCGTGAAGACTGGCCCTAGCCAGGTTCTCCAGGTCCTCGTCCTTGTGTTCTCGCACCGCCGGGACGAGGCTGGCCGAGAGGAGCCGGACGGCCTTGATCGCGTGCACGTCGGTGAGGCTGGTGGCCGCCACCGAGAAAAAGGCCTCCACGGCGTGGCTCAGGGCGTCGAACGCGGTGCTACAGACGTAGTCCTCGGGCAGCGTGCGGAGCGTGTCAGGATCGGTGAGGCTGATGTCCGGCGCCACGGTACGACTCATGATGGTCATCTTGCAGCGTCGTTCGGTGTCGTTGATGATGGCGAACTGGGACACGTCCGATCCGGTTCCGCAGGTCGTGGGGCACAGCACGATCGGTGGCAGCGGCCTGTGGATCCGGTCGGATCCCTCGTAGTCCTGGATCCTTCCCCCGTTGGCCGCCAGGATGGCGATGCCCTTGGCAGCGTCCATCGGGCTCCCGCCCCCCAGTCCGACGATCACGTCGGCCCCCTGCCTCCGGTACTCCTCGGCGCCCCGCGCCACCTCCATGTCTTTCGGGTTCTCCGTCACGTCATCGAAGCAGATCACCTCCAGGCCGGCCTCCCGAAGGCTCCGGATCGCCACGTCCGCCCACCCCGCCCGGCGCACTCCGGGGTCGGTGACCAGCAGAACCTTCCGTCCCCCCAGGCGACGTGCGCAGAGCCCTACCCGCGAGAGGAGGCCTCGGCCAAACACGATTTCCGGGACCTCGAACTTGTAGTGTGAGAGATAGGTCTTCCCCGCTTCCACGTCGTTCCTCCTGTTTCGCTTGTGGGAACCAAGGTAGGAGATGAGGTGGCGCCGTGCAAGTGGGGTGCCCGCGTTTGGGGCTCGGCTCGGCGCAGATCCTACTGTTTCCACTGGAAAATGGCTTCCGCAGTGGAAAGGGGCGTTCCGGTGATGTGGAGAGATTCCCCACTGTCCAGGAACTCCCCAGGTAGCGGACCGCGTGGCTCTGCCGGGTGGGGAGCGAAGGTGTCCGGTTTCTCCACACGCTCCCCTTTTCGGGGCCGGCGGTTCGGATGCGGAAACCCCGTGATCATGGGAAAAGAAGACCCCGTTTTGGGTGGCACGCTAGTTGCGTACCCATGAGGCAACCCGAACCGGAGTTCTTGCTTCTGCCCCCATCCTGCACCCCCCGGAGGTACGCCCATGCCGAAATTTCTCATCGAACGGGACATCCCAGGAGCCGGCAGTCTCTCCCCCGCCGAACTCGCGGCGATCTCCAGAAAGTCCTGTGGGGTGCTGGCGGAGATGGGGCCCAGGGTCCAGTGGGTCCACAGCTATGTCACGGATGACAAGGTCTACTGCGTGTACATCGCAGACAGCGAGGAGACCGTGCGTCGCCACGCCGAAAAAGGCGGGTTTCCCGCCAACCGCGTCTCACAAGTGCGCGGGATCATCGATCCGACCACCGCAGAGTGAGAGAGGGCGCGAGGCGGATGCCTTGGATCCATTAGCCAGAATGCCGCGCGAGGCGAGAGCCGGCCGAGTCCGGAAGAGAAAGGAGGGTTGCTCACCCCCGAAGGTCCGGAGCACACCGGCGGGAAAGGGATCTTCGGGCGTTCCAGCCGGCCCCGACTCCCGTGAGTCCCGCCGTCCTTCACTGAAGTCAAGGCGCAAAGGAGTCTGCGATGAGTGAACCCAAATGCGAGCCGACCAAGTGGCACGAGCTCACAGCACCCGTGGTGGGTGACCGGGAACACTACCAAAAGAAGAGCTGGAACCCGGTCAAACACACCTGGGGACCCTACACCCAAAAGGGCCCCGCCCCCGTCTGGTTCGCGGATGCCAACGCCACGAACTGGACCGAGTCCATGATCGCCAAGACCAAGGACCTCTTCTACGAAGCCAAGCTGAACGAGTGCTTCGAGAAGGGTGACGAGGTGGCCATCAAGATCCACTACGGCGAGTGGAACCGCACGGCCGTGCTGCGCCCCGAGTACATCGCGGCCATCGTGGAGGAGGTCCGCGCGTGCGGCGGCCATCCCTACGTGGTGAACGACACCACCCTGAGCTACCACATCTTCAATAGCATGGCCTACTCCAGCTACCAGATGGAGGGGGCCATCCGGCACGGCTATACCTCAGCAACCTTCAAGTGCCCCGTGATCGTGGCGGACGGTTTCTCCGGCGAGGACGACTACCGCGTGGAGCTCCCGGAGGGGCTGATCCTCAAGGAGACCTATATCGGCCGCGCGGTGGCAGAGGCTGACGCCATGATCGTGATCGCCCACGCCCGGGGTCACGCGATCACCATGTACGGCGGGGTGTTGAAGCAACTGGGCATCGGCTGCCAGTCCAAGCGGGGCAAGTACATCACCCATCTGGCCCACTGGGGCGACCCCCATGACGCCATCGGGTGGCCCAAGTTCACGGACCAGTGCCCGGGCAAGGCCTGCAAGTTCCACGAGATGTGCGACAACTCCTGCCCACGCCAGGCCCATCGGGTGCTGGAGCACGGCAAGGAGTGGTACCCGGAGCGCTGCCGTCTCTGCTACTCCTGCCAGGTGACGTGCATTTTCTCGGGCATGGGCGGGATCACGTTCGAGGAGAACTACTTCCCCAACGCCATGATCGCCCACGCGGACGCGGCCCTCGGCGCTTTGAAGTGCTTCGAGCGGGGCAAGGTGGGGTTCATCAACTGTGCCATTGACGTGGTGCCCGAGTGCGACTGCTTCCCGTGGGCCAACAAAGCCATCTGCCCGGACGTGGGCATCCTGGCCAGCAAGGACCTGGTGGCCCTGGAGGAGGCCACCCTTGACCTGATCGACCAGGCCCCGGTGAGCCCGGGATCGGTGGCCGAGGAGAAAGGGTGCAAGGTGGGCGACGACAAGTTCCGGGTCGTGAACGGGTTCAGCCCCCGGATCACCATGGCGGCCGCCGAGAAGATCGGTCTGGGCACCCGCCAGTACCAACTGACCCACCACGAGCCGGTGCTCACCCCTGAAAACGCCGCCAAGTGGCAGATCCGGCCCGACCAGCCCACCACCGTGCGGCTGCGCGAGACCTTCCACCGCAACGACTTGGCCACAGAGGTCATGCCTTTCCGACGGGAGGCGTACAACAAGGAGTGGGTCTGGAACGAGTGGAAGAAGTTCGATCCGTTCAAAGGCGAGCCCGCGGGCTGAGGGCGCGCGGTGGGTGGGGGTCGAGGGACCTCCGCCCACCTTTTCCCGTACTCGCGAACGATCCGAGAGAACGCCATGGGTGAGGTGATCTGGGTGGACATGCAGGCCATTGGGCCGGAGAACTCCGTGGGCCACAAAATCCGCCGGCTGCTGCAGGAGGCAGGGGTTTTGGGTGGGCTCGACGCCGGGGCCCGGGTCGCCCTCAAGATCAACACGGCGGAGGAGGGATACGAGTACGGCCTGCGACCGGCGTTCCTTCGCACCGTGGCCGAGGCGGTGACGAACGCGACGGAGCAGATCCCCACCCTGTGTGACGGGCTCAAGCTGGTGGACTACTGGCGCCGCATGTCCGGGAGCTCGTTCATGGACGTGGTGAGCCGGCAGGGCTACTCGTCCGACACCCTTGGGGGAAACTTTGTCATCAATGGGGGGTTCAGCGGGGACGAGGGCAACATCTACCCCTGTGGGGGTGCCGACACCGTGCTCGGCGGGGTGGAGGTGGGAGCGGCGGTGTGTCGTTCGGACCGGGTATGGGTTCTGGCCCACGTGACCCTCCACCCTCTGCTCGGGGTGGCAGGCGCCCTGGTCAACGGGGGATTCGAGTGTCTGGTGGGGCGCGAGCGCACCCGGGTGCTCGCCGGGATAGATCCGTATCCCTTCAACGGGTCCCGCCCCGGGCGGTCGGCCTTGTCCGGCTTCCGGCACCGGGCCCTCGAGGGGCACCTGGGGGTGCGCCAGGCACTCGAGGGGCGCGTGTTCTACGTGAACTATGTCTGGGACGTAACCCCCCAGCCCGAGTATTTCCCGTTCAGCGAGGCTCCCGTGGGCCCGAGCCAGGGATTTTTGGCCTCGCGCGACCCGGTGGCGTTGGACGCCGTCACTTTCGACGTGGTGGCAGAGACGGCCTCCCCAGGAGGGCGGACGGCGGTGGAGAGCGCGAGGGAAGCCGTGGAGGAGCTGTTGTCCGTGGCCGAGGCCCTGGGCCTGGGGAGCCGAACCTACACGCTGAGGCGTCTCTCCTGACCCTGGGGGACGAGCTCGGCGCAACTTCGACGAGGAGGAGCCAATGGACGCGACGCACAGCGAGTTCCTGGAGATGCAGAGGCGCCAGCTTGCGGGTGAGAAAGGGGCCATCGCCGAGTCGCTCCGGTACGTGCGCTACAAGATCGCGGTGCTCTCCGGCAAGGGGGGGGTGGGCAAGACCGCGACCACGGTGAGCCTCGCTGCCGCGCTGCAGAGCGCAGGGCACCGGGTGGGTGTGTTCGACGCCGACCTCCACGGCCCGAGCACGCCCAAGATGCTGGGGATCAAGAACGAGGCCAAGCTCAACGGCGCCTTCTGGCTGGACCCCGTGGTCACGCCCTCCGGGATCAAGGCCCTGTCGGTGGCCCTGTTCTGGCCCGGCGACATGACCCCGGTGATGTGGCGGGGCCAGGCCAAGAGCCGCGCGATCCGCCAGCTTCTGTCGGCGGCCAAGTGGGGGGGGCTGGACTTCCTGCTGGTGGACCTGCCCCCCGGTACCGGAGACGAGCCCATCGCGATCCTCAAGTCGATCCCGGACCTGGATGGGGTGGTCATCGTAACCACACCCCAGGAGGTCTCCACCCTGGTGTGCTCCAAGGCCATCAACGCCGCCCTGTCCCTGGGGGCGAAGGTCCTGGGCCTCATCGAGAACATGAGCGCCTACACCTGCCGGTGCTGCGGCGACACGGTACACCTGTTCGGCAAGGACAAGGGCAGGGTGCTCGCCCGGATGATGGAGGTGCCGTTCCTCGGGTCGATCCCCCTGGATCCCCAGTTCTCCGAGGCGGCCGACTCCGGCGTGCCCATCGTGGACCTGCACCCCGAGAGCCTCACGGCCCGGGCGTTCCGGGAGATCTCCGAGACCCTGTGCCGGGAGCTCCCCCCCAAGGAGGTGCCCGACGCTCCGCCGGAGGTGAGCCGGCCGTGCCCGGGCGCGGGCCACCACCACGGGCCCGAGTGCGGTCACGGCGGCCATCACCACCATCACCACGGCTAACTCCGATTCCCATGGAAAGGAGAGAAGAGAAATGTCCCAACAGAAGATGGGAACCCATTACGTCCGCGAGGTGGTCGCCATGTTCCGGGATGCGGCAGCCGACTGCCCCGTTCCCCCGGTGAGGGAGAAGCTCGTGGCCCTGGCGGACGAGCTCGAGCCGCTGGCCGCGAAGCTGTACTTCAAGACCCAGAAGGGCACCTCGGACATGGAGAAGATCGTGGCCGACATGGGCGATCTGAAGGCGGCCCTGGCGGGGTGCGCGGACGAGGCCGCGGCCATGGCCCTGTGCGAGCCGGTTTTCACGAGGCTCGAGAAGATCGTCCACCACGTGAAGACCATGAAGGTCCGCATGACCTGAGGAGGCAGCCATGGATGTGGACGGGGCCGACCGCAGGATGATCGAGGAGGTGATGCTGGCAGGGCTTCGGGCCGCGGTGCTTCTGCGGGGGGTGATGCTCCAGAGGGTGGACCGGGAGACCCTGGAGTGGGGGCTGGCCGAGCTGCGAGCCGGGGAGCTCATGGAGCGTTATCTGCCCCGGCTGGTGGAGAAGCCCGAGTGGGTGGACCTGCTCAACATCCTCCACCTGCTTTACAGCCTGGAGGGGCAGCTGGACTACCAGATCCGGGAGTACGGGATCGACTCCCTCAAGGACGACCTGCAGGAGATCAACGCGAGCCTCCACGGGATCGGTGGGCTCTTCGACCTGCCTGCTGCACGCCAGGCGGTGTGACCGCGGGCGGTTCCGGCGAGAGGCTCGATCCACACCAGAGGAGAACACCATGAAGCTCAAGGATCAGGTGGCCATCGTGACCGGAGGCGCCCGGGGCAACGGGCTGGCCATTGCCAAGACCCTGGCCGGCGAAGGGTGCCACGTGGTCCTGGCGGACATCTGCCGGGACATCGACACGGTGCCCTACCCCCTGGCCACCCCGGAGGCCCTGGGGAAGGCGGTAAAGGAGCTTGAGGCCCTCGGGGTGAGATCGCTGGGCGTGGAGTGCGACGTGCGCTCCGCAGCGTCGGTGAAGGGGATGGTGGACCGGGTGAAGGAAGAGTTCGGCAAGATCGACATCCTGGTGAACAACGCCGGGGTCACGAGCCTCGTGCCGGTGGTGGACATGGACGAGGCCACCTGGGACGACACCCTGGACACCCACCTCAAGGGCACGTTCCTGTGCTGCCACTACGTGGTGCCCCACATGATCGAGGCCCACTACGGCAAGGTGGTCTCCATCTCCAGCGTGGGGGGGCAGCGGGGGTTCGGGATGGGAGCCCACTACTGCGCCGCCAAGCACGGCATCCTGGGGTTCACCAAGAGCCTGGCCATGGAGGTGGCCGACCACAACATCAACGTCAACGCCGTGTGCCCCGGCACCGTGTGGACCGCCATGATGCAGGGCCTGGCCGAGTACTTCGGCATGGACCAGGGGGAGGCCAAGGAGCAGTTCTGCGAGGGCCACCTGTTCAAGGACCGGGAGATCACCCCGGAGGACGTGGCCCAGGCCGTGCTGTGGCTGTGCCTGCCCGAGAGCCGCTGCGTCACCGGCAGCATGATCACCGTGGACTCGGGCTGGACCGCGGCAGCCGGCTAGAGATTAGAAAAAAACGGGAGGAGCAGACGTTTGGAGGCGGTCTTGCGCAGGGAATGCTGGCACTGAGGACGGCATGAAGGGAGCTCTTGACGTCCCAACCTCTCAACGTCCCAGCCTTCTAGCCTTCCAACTTTCCAGCACCGAAAAGGAGCAAACCATGGAAGAGATCCTGAAGACCCCGGAACCCATGGTGGTCCACGATGAGACGCACGCCGAGGAGCCCGAGATCCTGGAGGAGATCGAGGTGGAGGAGCTCGCCATCGACGGGATCTGCGGGGTCTACTAGAGACCAGAGACTAGAAACTAGAGACTAGAAAAACGGAGGGAGCCGCAGTGGAGACGAGGTGTCACGTTCTTCACCCCTCGTGCCGGGTGCGGCAGGAGGCCTTCGGGCTCCTGTTCTACGACATGCAGGGCCCCCGGCTCCTGTTCGCCCGCACGGGGGACATGCTCGACGCGGGCGTCATCGCCCGGGGCCTGCCGGTGGAGCAGGCCCTGCGGGCCCGGGCCCCGTCGTCGCGTGCGGCTGCCGAACGGCTGATCCTCCATCTCGTGGAGAAGGGGTTTCTTCGTGAGCAACCGGTTTGTTGAGGCCGGCCTCTCGGCCCCGGTGAACGTGACCTGGGAGGTCACCCTGGCGTGCAACCTGCGGTGCCGCCACTGCCTGTCGGCGGCCGGCCCGCCCGCCCCCCGGGAGCTGACCACCCAAGAGGCGGTGGGCCTGGTGGACGAGCTCCACCGGATGGGGGTGTTCCAGGTGAACTTCGGGGGGGGCGAGCCGTTCCTGCGGCCGGACTTCGAGGACATCCTGGCCGCGTGCCACCGCAGGGGCATCGTGACCTGCATCTCCACCAACGGCACCCTGCTCGACCGCGCCCGGGTGGAGCGGCTGGCCCGCAGCGGCATGGTGGCGGTCCAGGTGAGCCTGGACGGGGCCCGACGGGAGACCTGCGACGCCATCCGGGGGGAGGGCACCTACGAGCGGGCCCTGGAGGCCCTGGGGCTCCTGGCGGCGAGCCCGATCCCCACCAGCATCAACGCCGTGCTTACCTCGGCCAACGCCGACGAGATCCCCGAGCTCCACGACCTGGCCGGGGCCCTGGGGGTGGCGTTGCGGGTGAGCCGGTTCCGGCCCTCGGGCCGGGGCGCCGGTGCGTGGGACGAGCTCCGGCCCGACGCGGCCCAGCTGCTGGGGTTCGGCACGTGGCTCGCCGGTCGGGGGGACGTGCGCACCGGCGACAGCTTCTTCTCCCTGACCCCCCAGGAGCGGATGGGACTGGGCCTGAACCTGTGCGGGGCGGCCAAGCTCACCTGCTGCGTGGGGCCGGAAGGGGACGTCTACCCCTGCGCCTTCCTCCAGATGCCCGAGTTCCGGGCCGGGTCGGTGCGGGAGGAGCCCTTCGCCGGGATCTGGGAGGGCTCCCGGGTGTTCCGGGCCCTGCGGCGGCTTCGCATCCGCTCGTGCGAGTCGTGCCACCGGTTCGACCGGTGCCACGGCGGGTGCCCGGCGGTGGCGTACCACCTGGGCCGGGACCTGGGCCGGGGCGACCCGGAGTGCCTGGAGCGGTGCGTCAGCGCTGTGGCCGCCGGCGGGCCCGGCCGGGCCCGCGAGGAGCTGGAACCATGACCTTCAAGCACCTGTTCTCGCCCCTGAAGATCGGGAAGGTGGAGGTGAGGAACCGCATCTCCTTCCAGCCCCACCTCACCAACTTCGCGGTGGACTGCCTGCCCACCGAGCGCCACATGCACTACTGGGGCGAGCGGGCCCGGGGAGGGGTGGGGCTCATCATCACCGAGGAGATGAGCGTCCACCCCACCGACCGGGCCTACGAGAAGCTCGTGGAGGTGTTCCATCCCGAGGTGATCCCCCACTTCCGCCGGATCGCCGACCGGGTGCACGAGTTCGAGGCCAGGATCTTCGCCCAGCTCAACCACAACGGCCAGCAGTGCGACGGCACGATCTCCAGGCTCCCGGTGTGGGCCCCGAGCCCCGTGCCGGACGTCCTGTTCCGGGAGACCCCCAAGGAGATGGAGCCCGAGGACATCGAGGAGGTGGCCCGGTACTTCGGCCGGTGCGCCGTGCACGTGCGGGAAGGGGGGTTCGACGGGGTGGAGCTCCAGTTCGGCCACTCCAGCCTGGCGCGTCAGTTCCTGAGCCCGCTCACGAACTTCCGCACCGACGAGTTCGGCGGGAGCCTCGAGAACCGCATGCGCGCGCCCCTCATGTTCATCGAGGCCGTGCGCCGGGCCGTGGGGGACGACTACACCGTGGGCATCCGGCTGTGCGCCGACGAGATGATCCCCGGGGGGCTCGACCTGGCCCAGGTCCAGGAGATCGCCCGGAGGTTCGAGGCCACGGGGCTCATCGACTTCATGGACCTATCCATCGCCACCTTCTACAACCTGTACCTGGTGGAGGGGTCGATGCACACCCCCCTCGGGTACACGGTCCCCCTGGCCGCGGGCATCCGGGAGAGCGTGAAGCTCCCGGTGTTCTGCACGGGCCGGATCAACGACCCGGTCATGGCCGAGAAGGTGCTGGCCGCCGGCCAGGCCGACATGATCGGCATGTGCCGGGCGCTGATCTGCGACCCGTTCCTCCCGAAGAAGGCCGAGGAGGGGCGTATGGAGGAGATCCGCTACTGCGTGGCCGACAACCAGGGGTGCATCGGCCGGATGGGGGTGAACAAGCTCCTGGGGTGCATCCAGAACCCGGCCGTGGGCCTGGAGGCCCGGTGGGGCGAGGGGAGCCTCCGGCCCGCCGCGGTGAAGAAGCGGGTGATGGTGGTGGGGGGTGGCCCGGCCGGGATGTGGGCGGCCAAGATGGCCGCGCTCCGGGGCCACCGGGTGGACCTGTACGAGCGGGGCGACGAGCTCGGGGGCCAGGTCCTGATCGCCATGAAAGGCGCGGGCCGGGACGAGTTCGGGGTGATCGCCCGCAACGAGAAGGCCCAGCTCGACCGGCTCGGGGTCACCGTGCACCTGGGGGTGGAGGTGACCGAGGCCATGGTGTTGGAGCAGGCCCCCGACGCGGTGATCGTGGCCACCGGGAGCGTGCCCAAGGCCCACCCCGTGGCCGGCGCGGACGGCCCGGCCGTGTTCAACGTGTGGCAGGTGCTCGAGGGGGAGGCCGAGGTGGGCCAGAGCGTGTGCCTCATCGACTACGACGGCCACCACCGGGCCACCTCCACGGCGGAGCACCTGGCGGACCGGGGGGTCGAGGTGCACATCATCACCTCGAGCCTGTTCGTGGGCGCCGAGCTGGGGCCGCTCCAGGACCTGTACCTCACCCGCCAGCGGCTCCTCCAGAAGGGGGTGACCTTCACCCCGGACATCGCGGTGATGGAGGTCACGGGGGAGGCCGGCGACAAGCGGGTCAAGGGCTTCAACGTGTACTCCAACGAGTGGGGGGAGTGGGGGCCCTACGACTCCCTGGTGCTCGCCATGGGCCAGGAGGTGGACGACCGCCTGTACAAGGCTCTCAAGGGCAAGGTGAAGGAGCTCCACCGGATCGGCGACTGCGTGGCCCCCCGCAAAGTGGACATGGCCATCTGGGAGGGCCACAAGGTGGGGAGGGAGATCTGATGCCCCCGGCCCGCGAGGACCTCCTGGTGCTCGTGACCCCCGGGAAGGACGGGCTCGGGGACACGGCCAAGGGGATGGTCTCGGTGGGGCGCCGGGCTGCCGCGCGCCTGGGGCTCGCCTGGGCGGCCGCGGTGCTCGCCGACGGCGAGGACCCGGAGCTGCCGGAGGCCGCCCTGGAGACCCTGGCGGACCACGGCGTCCCCGGGGTCCTGGTGATCCGGGCCGGCCGCCCCCTGGCCGACTTCCCCGAGGCCCGGGCCGAGGCCCTGGCCGGGGCGGCCCGGGCCCGGGCCGCCCGGCTCGTGCTCATGGCCCACGACAGCGCGGGGGCCTCCCTGGCCCCCCGGGTGGCCGCGGCCCTGGGGGGGGCCGTCCTCACCGAGTGCGTCTCGGTGGAGCCGGGGGGCGGGGGGGTGCGGGTCTCCCGCAGGGCCCTGGGGGACCGGCTGGCCGAGACCTTCCTGTGGGACCGGGCCTCGCCCCTGGTGCTCACGGTGCACCCGGGGTGCCTGAGCCCGGTGCCCCCGGCCGGGCCGGCCGGGGGGCGCCCGGTCGTGGAGGCCGTGGAGGCGCCGGTGCCCGACGGGGCGTTCCGGTCCCGGGTGGTGGAGCGCATCCCCCCGGATCCGCGCACCGTGGACGTGTCGGAGGCCGAGGTCATCTTCTGTGCGGGCAAGGGGTTCGACCGGGAGAGCTTCGAGCGGTTCCGGGAGCTCGCCGGGCTCCTGAACGCGAGCCTCGGGGTGTCCCGCCCGGTCTACGACCTGGGGTGGGCCGGGTTCGAGCGCATGATCGGCCAGACCGGGAAGACCGTGGCACCCCGGCTGTACCTGGGGGTGGGCATCTCGGGGTCCATGCACCACGTGGGGGGCATCCGGGACGCCCGGCGGATCGTGTGCCTGAACCTCGACCCCCGGGCCCCCATGTTCGCCGCGTCCGACGAGGGGTTCGTGGCGGACCTGCGCGAGGTGATCCCGCTGCTCCTCGACCGGGTCCGGGCCCGGGTGGCCGGGGGAGGTGCCCCGTGAGGAGGTCCTTCGAGGCGGTGGTGGTGGGGGCCGGCCCGGCCGGGGCGGCAGCGGCCCTGGGCCTGGCGCGCTCCGGGGTGGACGTGGCCCTGCTGGAGCGGGGCGCGTTCGCCGGCGAGAAGAACATGTTCGGGGGCCTTCTCCACCGGATGCCGGCCCTGGAGGCCGTGTTCCCGGACTTCTGGGACCGGGCGCCCCTGGAGCGCCACGTGGTGCGAAAGAGCCTGTGCTTCCTGACCGGGGAGGCGGGCTTCACGGTCCAGTTCGAGACCGGGGCCTTCGACCGGCCCCCCTACAACGGGTACACCGTGCTCCGGCCGGTGTACGACGCGTGGCTGGCCGAGGAGGCCCGCCGCGCCGGTGCCGCCTGCCTCACCCGGTGCACGGTGGACGACCTGATCCTGGAGGGGGATGCGGTGCGGGGGGTGCGGGTGCTCCGGGACGGGGGGGAGATCCGGGCCCCCGTGGTGATCGCGGCCGACGGGGTGCTCTCGCTCACGGCCCTCAAGGCGGGGCTCCGGCAGCCTCGGCTCGACCCGGACGGGATGGCCGTGGGGGTGAAGGCCCTGATCGACCTTCCCCGGCCGGCGATCGAGGACCGGTTCGGCCTCGTGCGGGACCAGGGGGCCTCCATGGAGTTCGTGGGGTGCACGGCGGGCGTGCGGGGCGGGGGGTTCCTGTACACCAACCGGGACAGCGTCTCGGTGGGGCTCGTGCTCCACATCGGGAGCCTCCGGGACAGCGGAAGGACCCCCTACGACCTGCTCAACGCCTTCCTGGAGCACCCCATGATGGCGAAGCTCCTGCGGGGCGGGCGCCTCCTGGAGTACTCGGCCCACGTGATCCCCGAGGGGGGCTACGACGCCATGCCCCGGCTCTGCGGGGACGGCATCCTGGTGGCCGGGGACGCCGCCGGGCTGTGCTACGCCACCGGGCTCAACCTGGAGGGGATCAACCTGGCCGTCCACTCCGGGCTGCTCGCGGCCGAGACCGTGGCGGAGGCCCGGCAGAGCGGGGACCTCTCCGCCCGGGCCCTGGGGCGCTACCGGGAGAAGCTCGAGGGGAGCTTCGTGCTCCAGGACCTCAAGCTCTTCCGCCGGGCCCCGCGGATGCTCCATATCGACCGGCTGTACGGGGCCTACCCCGAGGTGATCTGCGAGCTCATGGAGCGGGTGTACCGGATCGACGGCAGCCCCAAGCGCCGGCTCGGGAGGCTCCTCGCCGGGACCACCCGGGAGAAGGTGGGGCTCCGGGCCCTGCTGGCCGACGCCCTTACCGCGTGGAGGTCGGTATGAGACGGGTCAACGTGGAGGACATTTTCGACCTCACCGGGTTCGCCGTGGACCAGGAGCCCCACATCGTCCTGGACCCGCAGATCTGCCGGTCGTGCGACCACCGGGGCTGCGTCACGGCCTGTCCGGCCGGGTGCTACACCTGGTCCGAGGAGGACCGGCAGATGGGCTTTGTGTACGACGGCTGCCTGGAGTGCGGCACCTGCTACATCGTGTGCGACAAGGGGGCCTTCACCCGGTGGCGCTACCCCCGGGGCGGCTTCGGGGTGTCGTACCGGATGACGTGAGGGGCTCCACGAAGGGGTTGGGGAGCTGGAAGATGACCGCAAACGGCTTGAGCGTCGTGGTGCTCCTCCGGGAGGTTCTGGACCCCCGGCCCCCGGTCCGGCTTGCCGGGGGGGGCGTCATGGTCCGGGAGCCTGGGCCCCGGCGGCTGGTGAACCCGGCGGACCTGGAGGCCCTGGAGGAGGCGATGCTCCTGGCCGAGGGGCGCGGCGCCCGGGTCACGGCCGTGGCCGTGGGGCCCGGTCGGCGCCTGGAGGACGGCCTTAGGCTCGCCCTGGCCATGGGGGCCCACCGGGCCGTCAGGGTGGACGGCCCCGGCCTGTGGGAGGGCGACGCCGTGGCCCGGGCCCGGGTGCTGGCCCGGGTGGTGGAGATCCTGTCCCCCTCCCTGGTCCTGGCCGGGGCGCGGCTCCTGGACCGGGGGGACGACCCGGCTCCGGCCCTTGCCGCGGCCGGTCTGGGGCTGCCGTGCTGCACGCCGGTGGTCTCGGCCCGGGTGGGGGACGGGGAGGCCACGGCCACCCGCAAGGCCGACCGGGGCGCCCGGGACGTGGTAGCCCTGCCCCTGCCGTGCGTGCTCCTGATGGAGGGCGGGGCTCGGGAGCCCCGGTACCCGGACCTGGACGCGGTGCTGGCGGCCCTGGGGGCTCCAGTGGAGACTTGGGGCCTTCCCGAGCTGGGCCTGCCGGAGCGGGCGGTGGGGGAGCACGCCGCGCTGCTGCGCCCCGAGCGGCTCGTCCACCCCCGGCCGGACCCGACGCCGGTGCCCACCCCGGACCCGGACGCCCCGGCGTTCGAGCGGATCCGGACGCTCCTGTCCGGGGGCATCCGGGCCCGAGCGGGCCGGGTGCACGAGGGGAGCGCCGGGGAGGTGGTGGAGGGTCTGCTCCGGATCCTCGAGGAGGAGGGGCTCCTCCAGGGGGCGGCGCCGTGAGGTACGCCCTGGCCCCCCGGGTGAAGGTGCGCCCCGCGCCCGAAGGCGCGTGCCTGGTGCTGGAGCGCCCCCTGCGGGTGGTGCGGGTCAACCGGGCCCTGGCCGCCCTGGTGGACCGGTGCAGCCGGGAGCCGGTGACCCCCGCGGATCCCGGGCAGGAGCAGGCCCTGGCGGCCCTGGCCCGGGGGGGGATCCTGGAGCGGGTCCCGGAGGCCGGAGACCCGGAGGCGCTCCCCTCGGTGAGCGTGGTGATCCCGGTCCGGGACCGTGCCGGCGAGCTCGCCCGGTGCCTGGAGTCCCTGGGGAGGGTGAGGTACCCCCGCGACCGGCTCGAGGTGATCGTGGTGGACGACGGGAGCCGTGATGAGACCCCCCGGGTGGCCCGGGAGCACGGGGCCCGGGTGGTGGGGTCGGGGGGGAGCGGCCTGGGCCCGGCCGCGGCCCGCAACCGGGGGGTGGCCGCGGCCTGGGGGGAGATCCTGGCCTTTCTCGACTCCGACTGCACCGCGTCGGCGGGCTGGCTCGCCGACCTGGTGGGCCGGTTCGCCGACCCGGCCGTGGCCGCCGTGGGGGGGCGGGTGGAGGGCATGCACGTGGCCTCGCGCCTCGACCGGTACGAGGCGGCCATGTCGAGCTTGAGCCTGGGCACGCGGTGCCGCTCGGCCCAGGGGGGAGACGACACGTTCTACCTGCCCAGCTGCAACCTGTTGGTGCGCCGCAGCGCGTTCCTGGAGGTGGGAGGGTTTCGGGACGGGATGCACGTGGGGGAGGACGTGGACCTCACCTGGCGTCTCCGGGACCGGGGATGGCGGGTGGAGTACACCCCCACGGGCTGGGTGTGGCACGAGCACCGAAGCCGGCTCCGGGCGTTCCTGCGGCGGCGGTTCGAGTACGGCACCTCCGAGGCGGCGCTCCAGGCCCTGCACCCGCGCCGCCGGAAACGCATGGCGCTTCCCCCGGCGCTTACCGCGGCCCTGGTGCTCCTGGCGGCCGCGGCCCTGGGCGCGGGCCGGGTCCCGGCCGCCGGGGCGGCCGCGCTCGTGGGGGCCGACGCCCTGCGGGTGCGGGTCCGGCTGGCCCGACGCCAGGTCCCCGTGGGGTGGGCCCGGGTGCTGAGGGCCAGGCTCCGGGCCCTGGGGAGCCTCGCCTACTATCTGGGGGCCCACGGGGTGCGCTACTACGGGCTTCCCGCGGTGCTCGCCGGGGTCCTGTGGCCCGCGGCTGGGGCCCTGGGGCTCGCGGTGCTGGCCGGGGTGGGGTGGGTGGAGCACCGCACCCGCAGGCCGGCGCTCCCGTACCCCGTGTTCCTGGCCCTGTACGCGGCCGAGAGCCTGGCCTACGGCCTGGGGGTCCTGTGGGGGTGCATGAGGCGAGGGAGCTTCTCGTCCTACCGGCCCGTCCTGCACCGCCATTTGAAAATGCCCCTCGGGTAGGGCCGGCCCAGAGCTCGGCAGGCCGGGCGGGAGCGGGGCGCCGGAAGGCCACAACCTAGGGAGGTCGCGACATGAGCACCGATCTTGGGGACAAGAGGCAACGCCTGTACGACATCTTGAGGGAAATGGGCGGGGTGGTGGTGGGGTTCTCCGGCGGGGTGGACTCTTCGTACCTGTTCGCCGCCGCGGTGGAGGTGCTCGGGGATCGGGCCCTCGGGGTCACGGCCTGCTCCGAGACCTTTCCGGAGCGGGAGCGCCGGGAGGCCGAGGCCCTGGCCCGGCGCCTGGGCGGGCGGCACCGGCTGGTCGCGTCGGAGGAGCTCGACGTGCCGGGCTTCGCGGAGAACCCTAGGAACCGGTGCTACTTCTGCAAGAAAGAGCTCTTCGCCAGGCTCTGGGAGGTGGCCCGGGAGGAGGGGCTTCCCCACGTGGCCGACGGGTCCAACGTGGACGACCGGGGGGATTACCGGCCGGGCCGCCAGGCGGCCCGGGAGCTCGGGGTCCGAAGCCCCCTGGACGAGGCCGGGCTCACCAAGGACGACATCCGGGCCCTGTCCAAGGAGATGGGGCTCCCCACCTGGGACAAGCCGGCCTTCGCGTGCCTGTCGTCCCGGTTCCCCTACGGAACCCCGATCACCCGGGAGAAGGTCTCCCAGGTGGGCCGGGCCGAGGACGCCCTGTGGCGGCTCGGGCTCCGGGTGCTCCGGGTGCGCCACCACGGGGACGTGGCCCGTCTCGAGCTCGGGCCGGAGGAGTTCGAACGGGTCGTGAACGGCCTGCGCGACGAGGTGGTCCGGGCGGTCAAGGGGGCCGGGTACACCTACGTGGCCCTGGACCTCCAGGGGTACCGCACCGGCGCCATGAACGAGACCCTCTCGGACCTCGGCCCCGGGGGCGGCCCGTGAGCCCGGAGAGCCTGCGCCGGCTCCTGGAGAGCCTGCGGCGCGGGGAGGTGACCACCGAGGAGGTCCTCGATCGGGTCAAGGCCATGTCCTTCGAGGACGTGGGGTTCGCCAAGATCGACCACCACCGCCGCATCCGAAACGGGTACCCGGAGGTGGTCTACGGCGAGGGGAAGACCCCGGAGCAGGTGGCCGAGATCTTCTCGCGCCTAGCTAGGGAGAACGCCAACGTGCTGTGCACCCGGGCCAGCCGCCCCATCGCCGATGCCGTGCAACAGCGGGTGCCCGAGGCGCGCTACCACGAGCTGTGCCGACTCCTGGAGGTGCGGAGGGACCCGAGCCAGGTGGTGGGGGGGGTGGCGGTGGCGGCCGCCGGCACGTCGGACCTGCCCGTGGCCGAGGAGGCGGCGATCTCCCTGGAGGTGTTCGGCAGCCGGGTGGAGCGGCTCTACGACGTGGGGGTTGCGGGGATCCACCGGCTGTTCGCCCACGCTGACGTCCTCCGGCAGGTCAACTGCGTGGTGGCCGTGGCGGGCATGGAGGGGGCGCTGCCGTCGGTGATCGCTGGGCTCGTGGACGTACCCGTGATCGCGGTGCCCACCAGCGTGGGCTACGGGGCGAGCTTCGGGGGGATCACGGCGCTCCTGGCCATGCTCAACTCCTGCGCCTCGGGCATCAGCGTGGTGAACATCGACAACGGGTTCGGGGCCGCCTACCAGGCCGACATGATCAACAAGCTCGTGACCCGTGGAGGTCGGAAGGAGTCGCCATCATGAAGCGGATCCTGTACCTGGACGCCCGTGCCGGGGTGAGCGGTGACATGTTCGTAGGGGCGCTGCTCGACGCCGGGGCGAGCCTGGGGGTGATACGCGAGCACGTGGCCGGCCTGGGAGTCGGTGGGATTCGGCTCGAGGCCCGGAAGGTCACCCGGAGGGGGGTCGTGGGCACGAAGTTCCACGTTCTGGACCCGGAGACCCGCGCCCCGGTGGACCAGGCGCCGTCCGCCCATCCGGGGCACCACCACGGGGGCCGCCACCACGGCCACGGGCATCCCCACCACCCCCGGCGGGGGCTCCGTGAGATCCTGGCGATCATCGGGGAGGCCCCCCTGCCGGAGCCGGTGGGCCGGGACGCGGCCGGGGTGTTCCGGCTCCTGGCCGCTGCCGAGGCCCGGGTCCACGGGACGACTCCGGACGAGGTGCACTTCCACGAGGTGGGCGCCCTGGACGCCATCGCCGACATCGTGGCCGGGTGCTCGGCGTTCCACCAGCTCGGCGTGGACGAGGCCTGGTGCTCCCCCGTGCACGTGGGAAGCGGCACCGTGCGGTGCGCCCACGGGGTGCTCCCGGTGCCGGCCCCGGCCACCGCCGAGATCCTGCGGGGCGTGCCCGTGTACTCCGATGGCACGCGCGGGGAGCTGGCAACCCCGACGGGGGCGGCCCTGATCCGCTACCTCTGCCAAAGCTTCGGGGCCATGCCTCCCATGGAGATCGAGGGGTCGGGCTGGGGCGCCGGAGCAAGGGACCATGGCGTCCCCAACATGCTTCGGGCGACGGTGGGGACCCTGGCGGAGCGCGAGGACGGGGCCCGCATCGCTTGTGCCTGCTGATTCCAGCTCGTAGTCAAGATGAGGCACCCCAAGAGGCGCGTTTGGGGCCATCGGTCCCGGCCAACGGCCCCAAACGCGATGCCTTGCATGCCGTGAACCCCAACCGAGGAGGACACCATGAGTGAGCGGATCGTGCGAGTGAACATGCGGACCCAGGAGGTGAAGGAGGAGCCGGTGCCGGAGAGGTGGAAGCTGTTCGGCGGCCGGGCCATGACCTCGGCGGTGGTGGCCGAGGAGGTGCCGCCCACCTGCACGGCTTTGGGGCCGGCGAACAAGCTGGTGTTCGCCGGGGGGCTGTTGGGCGGGTCGGCCGCGCCGATCTCGGGCCGGATCTCGGTGGGGGCGAAGAGCCCCTTGACCGGCACCATCAAGGAGTCGAACGCGGGGGGCCAGGCGGGTCAGATCCTGGCTCGCCTGGGCATCCGGGCGCTGGTGATCGAGGACCAGCCGGCGGACCCGGACAAGCGCTACACCCTGGAGGTACGCAAGGGCTCGGTGAGGCTGGTGGAGAGCCCGGAGCTCAAGGGGCTGGGCAACTACGACACCGTGGCCGAGCTGGTGGAGAGGTACGGGGAGAAGAAGGTGGGGTTCATCACCATCGGCCAGGCCGGGGAGATGGGGCTCACCGCGGCGTCGGTGGCGTGCACGGACCGGGAGATGCGGCCGACCCGGCACGCGGGGCGGGGGGGGCTGGGGGCGGTGATGGGGTCGAAGGGGCTAAAGGCCGTCGTGCTGGACGACTCCGAGACCCAGATGCGCCAGCCCGGGGACAAGGAGGCGTTTCGGGAGGCGTCGAAGAAGTTTGCCAAGGCCCTGAAGGAGCACCCGGTCACGGGGGAGGGGCTTCCCACGTATGGGACGAACGTGCTGCAGAACATCATCAACGAGGCCGGGGGGCTTCCGACCCGGAACTTCCGGGAGGGGCGGTTCGAGGGGGCGTCGAAGATCTCGGGGGAGGCGCAGCACGACGTGATCCTGGAGCGGGGGGGCAAGATCGCGCACGGGTGCCACTCGGGGTGCGTGATCCAGTGCTCTCGGATCTACATGGACAAGGACGGCAACTACAAGACGAAGGGTCCGGAGTACGAGACGATCTGGAGCTTCGGCACGGACTGCTGCATCGACGACCTGGACGCGATCGCGGAGATGGACCGTTTGTCGGACGACATCGGGCTGGACACGATCGAGATGGGGGCGACCCTGGCCGTGGCGATGGAGGCGGGGCTGGCGAAGTTTGGGGACGCGAACGCGGCGATCGAGCTGATGAAGGAGGTGGGTCGGGGCACGCCGTTGGGGCGGATCCTGGGGTGTGGGGCCAAGGTGACGGGCCAGTGCTTTGGGGTGGCGCACGTGCCGGTGGTGAAGGGTCAGGCCATGCCTGCCTACGAGCCGCGGGCGATCCAGGGGATCGGGGTGACGTATGCGACCTCCACGATGGGGGCGGACCACACGGCGGGCTACGCGATCGCGACGAACATCCTGAAGGTGGGCGGCTACGTGGACCCGCTGAAGCCGGAGGGGCAGGTGGAGCTGAGCCGGAACCTGCAGATCGCCACGGCAGCGATCGACTCCACGGGGCTGTGCCTGTTCGTGGCGTTTGCGGTGATGGACAAGCCGGAGGCGTTCGAGGCGGTCTACGAGATGATCAACGCGTTCTACGGCACGAGCCTGGGGCCGGACGACGTGACGGAGCTGGGCAAGGCGGTGCTGGCGATGGAGCGCAGGTGGAACGAGGCGGCCGGGTTTACAAGCGCGGACGACCGGTTGCCGGACTGGATGTACCGGGAGCCGCTGCCCCCCCACAACACGGTGTTCATGGTGCCCGACGAGGAGCTCGACCAAGTGTTCAACTTCGTCGAGTAG
>JALUTY010000029.1 GCA_027021615.1 bacterium
GCAAAGTCGCGCTCACGGCCTGCATGCGCAAACTGATCACGATCCTAAACGCGATCGTCCGGGACAGGACTCCCTGGCAGCCCCGCTCCGCGGTTCCGGCTTGACACGCAACACAGTTGCTTGCCCCCCGAGCTTTGGCGCGGTTCGAGAGCCGCCTAGCGGGCCGAAAGCCCCAGACCGGCGACCGTTGACCGTAGACCGACGACCGAAGTTACCGGGAAGCCGGGCGTACACGAAACCGGGGACCCCCGAAGGGGTCCCCTGGAAACCGCTGTCGTCGGCCGGTGCGGCTACTTCACCTCTTCGAAGTCCGCGTCCACCACGCCCTCGTCCCCGCCGCCGGAGCCTTCCGAGCCGCCGGCCTGGGCTTCGGCACCGGCCTGGGACGCCGAGGTGCGCTTGTACATCTCCTCGGCCAACTTGTGGGAGGCCTGGGTCAGGCGCTCGAACGCGGCCTTGATCCGGCCCGCGTCGTCCTCCTTCAGGGCCTCCTTGGCCTCGCCGAGGGCCGACTCCACGTCCGAGCGGCTGGCCGCGTCGAGCTGGTCGCCGAACTCCTTGAGGCTCTTCTCGGTGGAGTACACCAGGCCGTCCAGCCGGTTGCGCTCCTCGGCCAGCTCCCGCTGCCGCCGGTCCTCCTCGGCGTGGGCCTCGGCCTCCCGCACCATTCGCTGGATCTCCTCCTCCGACAGGCCCGAGGAGGCCTTGATCTCGATCGACTGCTCCTTGCCGGTGGCCAGGTCCTTGGCCGACACGTGCAGGATGCCGTTGGCGTCGATGTCGAAAGTCACCTCGATTTGGGGCACGCCCCGGGGGGCCGGCGGGATGCCCACCAGCTCGAACCGGCCGATGGTCTTGTTGTCCCGGGCCATCTCCCGCTCGCCCTGGAGCACGTGGATCGACACGGCCGACTGGTTGTCCTCGGCCGTGGAGAAGATCTGGCTCTTCCGGCACGGGATGGTGGTGTTGCGCTCGATGATCTTGGTGAACACCCCGCCCAGGGTCTCGATGCCCAGGCTCAGGGGTGTGACGTCCAGCAGGAGCACGTCCTTCATCTCGCCGGCCAACACGGCGGCCTGGATCGCGGCGCCGATGGCCACCACCTCGTCGGGGTTCACGCCCTTGTGGGGCTTCTTGCCGAAGATCTTCTCCACCCGTTCCTGCACCGCCGGCATCCGGGTCATGCCGCCCACCAGGATCACGTCATCGATCTGGGAGGAGCCCAGCCCCGCATCCTTGAGGGCCTGGCGGCAGGGGGGCTCCAGTTTGTCCAGGAGGTCAGCGCACAGCTGCTCCACCTTGGCCCGGGTCAGCCGCATGTTCAGGTGCTTGGGCCCGCTCTGATCCGCCGTGATGAACGGCAGGTTGACCGTGGTCTCGGTCATGGTGGACAGCTCCATCTTGGCCTTCTCGGCCGCCTCCTTGAGCCTCTGGAGGGCCATGGGATCGTTGCGGAGGTCCACCCCCTGCTCCTTCTTGAACTCGTCGGCAAGGTAATCAATGATCCGCTTGTCGAAGTCCTCGCCGCCCAGGAAGGTGTCGCCGTTGGTGGCTTTGACCTCGAACACCCCCTCACCGAGCTCGAGGATCGAGATGTCGAAGGTGCCGCCGCCCAGGTCGAACACCGCGATCTTCTTCTCGCCCTCCTTGTCCAGGCCGTAGGCCAGGGCCGCGGCCGTGGGCTCGTTGATGATCCGTTTGACCTCGAGGCCCGCGATACGGCCGGCGTCCTTGGTGGCCTGGCGCTGGCTGTCGTTGAAGTAGGCCGGCACCGTGATCACCGCCTCGGTCACCGGCTCGCCCAGGTAGTCCTCGGCGGTCTGCTTCATCTTCTGAAGGACCCAGGCCGAGACCTCGGCCGGGCTGTACTTCTTGCCCCGCACCTCCACCCAGGCGTCGCCGTTGGTCCCCTCCACGATCCGGTAGGGGACCATCTTCTTGTCCTTCTCCACCTCGGGGTCCGTGTACTTGCGGCCGATCAGCCGCTTGATCGCGAACAACGTGTTCTCCGGATTGGTCACGGCCTGGCGCTTGGCCGCCTGCCCTACCAGCCGCTGACCGTCCTCGGTGATGGCCGCCATGCTCGGGGTCGTCCGGCTGCCCTCCGCGTTGGGGATGACCGTGGGCTCCCCATTCAGAACCGCTGCCACCACGCTGTTGGTGGTCCCCAGGTCAATGCCGATAATCTTTCCCATGGGTTTGCCTCCTCATATCGGGATTCTCGTTCGGTCCGTCGTCGCCCCGCTACGGGGCGCGCGTACCTTAACCATCGCCCTGGGGCGGGGCAACCTTGGTCACCACGACTTTCGCGGGCCGGAGCAGCCGCCCCTTCAGCCGGTAGCCCTTCTCGAAGACCTGGTGGACCTTGCCGTTCTCCTCGCCGGGCACCTGGGCCATGGCCTCGTGCACGTAGGGATCGAACGGCTCCCCCTCCCCCGGGACCGGCTCCACCCCGTGCCGGGCCAGGGCGTCCCGGAACTGCTGGAGAACGTGCCCCAGGCCCTCCAGGAGGGCCTCGAACCCCTCGGACCCCGTCTGGCGGGCGTGATCCACGGCCCGCTCCAGGTTGTCGAGCACGGGCAGCAGATCCTTGAGCAGCCCTTCCGCGCCGTACTCCACGGCCTCCTTGAGCCGCTTCTCCGTCCTCTTCTTGTAGTTCTCCAGCTCGGCCGCCAGGTAGAGGACCCGCTTCTGGGCCTCCTCCAGCTCGGCCGTGCGCCGGGCCAGCAGCTCCTCGGCCGACGGCTCGCTGGCCTCGTCCGGGCCGGCCTGGGTCTCGGCGGTCTCGGGCGCCTCCCCCTCCCCCGGGGGGGTGTCAGGGGCGGCAGCCCGCTCTTCCGTGTCGGTCCGCACCTCGTCCTTCGTGTCGGTCATGTCCGGTCTCTCCGATTCTCGTTTGGGCGGCCAGGGCCTCCGGTCCGCTGGGCGGCTAGTGTTTCCGTTCCACAAAGAAGTATATCCATCCCGGCGGTGGGACCGGGGGCCCCGACGAAGCGCGACGGCCGAGCAGCCCGGGCCGCCCGGCGCCAGGGGAGCGGCCGCGGCGCGTGCCCTCACGCGCCGCAGCGGACCGCGCCGAGGCGGCCCCTGCGAGGCCGTTCAGCGAAGGAGGGGCCCCCAGCCCCACCCCCT
>JALUTY010000030.1 GCA_027021615.1 bacterium
ACCGAGGTGCGAGGCCGGATCAGGGTGTTTCCGGCGTCGAACGATACGGCCTGGATGTCCATTCTCGCAACTTCCGCTGGGATGCTCGGATAAACAGGCGCTATCGCTCCTTGCTCGGAGGGGCAAGGGGCCTGCCTCCAGCCGCGCGCAAAGCCGGGCATGAGACCACCCCATGCCCCCTGAGCATTGGCGCGGTTCGAGAGCCGCCCGGCCGCCCAGCGGGCCGAAATCCCCAGACCGGCGACCGATGACCGGAGACCGAAGTTCTGAACCTCGCCGCTGGGCCCCCTTGTGGCCCTGGGGTTCTCTTGCTACGTTTCGCCTGTTTCCAGCCTAGCACGGCTCCAGGGGGAGGGACCATGCGCTACGTGATCGTGGGGGCCTGCGCCGCCGGCCTGGCTGCGGCCGAGGCTGTCTGCTCGGTGGACCCCTCGGCCGAAGTCACCCTGCTCACCGAGGAGCCCTATCCTCCCTACAGCCGTCCGTTGATCTCCTACGCCCTGGCCAGGGAGATCCCCGTCACCCTTTACGACCTGCCGCCCCCATCGCCGGGCCAAGTGCGCGTCCGTACCTCGACCCGCGCGGCCGGCGTGGACCCCGAAAGGAAAGAGGTGGTTCTGGAGGGGGGACATTCCCTCTCTTACGACCGGCTCTTGTTGGCCACGGGGGCCTCATCCCGCCCCCTTGACCTAGCTGGGGAGGGCTCGACCAACGTGCTTGGGTTCCGCACCCGGAGCGACGCCGAGGTCCTCGATCGGGAGATCCGAGGGGGGGCCCGCACCGCGTTGGTGCTCGGGGGCGGGCTCGTGGGGGTCAAGGCCGCCCACGCCCTGGCCACGCGGGGTCTGGACGTGACGTTGTGCATCGGGTCGGACGCCCCTTTGTCCCAGGTGGTCAACCCCGAGGCAGGCCGGAAGGTGGCCGAGGCCCTGGAGGACGAAGGGGTGTCGGTCCGCACCGGGTACCGGCCCTCTGCCTTGGAGGGCGAGGGCGGCCGCGTCACAGCCGTGCGGTTCGACCCGCCCGGCGAGACCCTGCGGTGCGACCTCGTGGTCCGGGGCAAGGGGGTGCGACCCCGTACCGAGTTGGCCGAGGTCCTCGGGTTCGGGGACCGTGACGGGATCCCGGTGGACGCCCGGCTCCGCACCCCCGCTCCCGACATCTGGGCTGCGGGGGACGTTGCCCGCACCTTCGACGTGGCATGGCAGGCCCCCCGGGTGAACGCAATCTGGCCGGCGGCCGTGGAGCAGGGGGCCCTGGCCGGCCGAAACATGGCCGGCAGCCACGAGACGTACCCCGGCAGTCTGGCCATGAACTCGGTCAAGGTGGGACATCTCCACCTCGTCAGCGCGGGCATCACGCGGCCGCCGGACGGCCCCTATGAGGTACGGGATGTCTGGGACCCGACCGCCGGTTACCGCCGGGTGGTTTTACGGGACGACGTGCTGGTGGGCGCGGTGGTGGTCGGCACCGACGGCCGCCCGGGGCCGGACCGGACCGGTCTGCTGATCGCGGCCATCCGGCGGGGAGCACGGATCGGGGACCTGCCTTTCGACCCCCTGGCAGACCGGATCTCGTGGAGCGGGTTTGCGTTCGGCCGAGAGGCGGTGACCGGGGGGCGGCGGGGACCGGCCGCCACACTGCCGACAGGCGATCCCGTAGGCAAGGAGGTGTTCCGATGAAGACCGTGATGGTGCATCCGCAGCGGTGCGTGGGGTGCATGCAGTGCCAGAGCGCCTGCGCCGTGGCCCACTCCCACACCCAGACCCTGTACGGGGCCGTGTTCGAGGAGCCCCGGCCGGCGCCCCGGATCCACGTGGGTCCGGGACCCGGGAACCTGGCGTTCCCCAACAAGTGCCGGCACTGCGACCCGGCGCCGTGCATGCAGGCCTGCATGCCGGCGGCGCTTTGGAGGGACATCCCCACCGGCGCGGTGCTCGTGGATCCCTCGCGGTGCATCAACTGCGGCATGTGCGCCATGGCGTGTCCGTTCGGCGTGATCCGGTACCGGGCCGATGCCCGCACCCCGGGCCGCACCGTGGCGGTGAAGTGCGACAACTGCGTGGAGCGCCAGAAGGAAGGCCGGGTCCCGGCCTGCGTCGAGACCTGCCTGGTGGGGGCGCTGGAGTTCGGGGACCCCAACGAGATCCTGCGGGACGAGTCGCGCCGGCTGGCCCGGGAGGTCAGTCTGGGCATCCGCCAGGCCCCGGCCGCGATCCCGCAGCGGCCGGAGGCCGTCGAACTGTGGCGGGCAATGGGAGACGCTGCCGAAGCCTTGGGCCCAGGGGGCTGATCCCCCCTTCGCCGGGCTCTCCACCAGCCCCGTGCCCTCGAGCTTTGGCGCGGTTCGGGAGCCGCCCGGCCGCCTAGCAGCCCAGCGGGCCAAAGGCCAGAAAAGGTTTCGAGCCTCCCAGCATCCTAGCTTTCTAGCCGTAAGGAGGTCGCACCATGGCCGTGAAGATTGAGGAAGCCCGAGAACTCTCCGTGACCCAGGACGCACCGGGCCTGATCGACAAAGCCCGGACCGACGGGGTCACCACCGTTTGGGACCGCCACGAGGCCCAGAAACCCCGGTGCGGCTACTGCGACCTGGGCCTGTCGTGCCGCATCTGCGCCATGGGCCCGTGCCGGATCGACCCCTTCGGCGAGGGCCCCCAGCAGGGGGTGTGCGGCGCGGATGCCGACATTATGGTGGCGCGAAACCTGGGCCGGATGATCGCGGCCGGGTCCGCAAGCCACTCGGACCACGGCCGGGACCTGGTGGAGACCCTGCTGGCCGTGGGAGAGGGCAGGGCCCCAGGCTACACCACCGCCGACGAGGGGAAGCTCCGGGCGCTCGCGGCCGAGTTCGGCATCGATACCGAGGGAAAGTCCTCTCAAGCCCTGGCCGGGGAGCTGGCCGACGCCATGCTCGAGGAGTTCGGCATGAGGAAAGGCCGGCTCCAGTTCGTGGACCGAATGCCTCCTGCCCGGATCGCCGTATGGGAGAAGCTCGGCATCCTGCCCCGCGGCATCGACCGCGAGGTGACCGAGATGATGCACCGCACCCACATGGGGGTGGATAACGACTACGTAAACATCCTGCTCCACGGCTTCCGAACGGCCCTGGCAGACGGGCTAGGGGGGTCCATGATCGGAACGGAGCTCTCCGACGTCCTGTTCGGGGTTCCCCAGCCCGCCACCTCCCAGGTGAACCTGGGGGTGATCCGGCCCGACCAGGTAAACATCCTCCTTCATGGCCACAACCCGGTGGTGTCCGAGATGGTGGCCCGTGCGGTGGAGGACCCGGAGCTCGTTCAGAGGGCCCGGGACGTAGGCGCAGAGGGCATCGGCCTGGTGGGCCTGTGCTGCACCGGCAACGAGCTGCTGATGCGCCGGGGCATCCCCATGGCAGGGAACCATCTCATGACCGAGCTGGTGCTGGTGACCGGGGCGGTGGACATGATGATCGTGGACTACCAGTGCATCATGCCTGCCCTGCCCCAGATCGCGGGGTGCTACCACACCAAGTTTGTGTCCACGAGCCCCAAGGCCAGGTTCCCGGGCGCCGAGCACCGGGAGTTCACCCCGGAGAACGCCGAGGCCCTGGCCCGGGAGGTGGTGCGCGAGGCGGTGGACAACTACCGCAATCGCAGACCCGGCGCGGTGGCCGTGCCCTCGAAACCGGTGGCCCAGATGACGGGGTTCAGCGTGGAGGCCGTTCTGACCGCCCTGGGGGGCACCCCCCAGCCTCTCATCGACGCGATCACCGGGGGCAGGATACGGGGTGCGGTTGGGGTGGTGGGGTGCAACAACCCCAAGGTGAAGCACGACCGCGGCCACGTGGAGCTCACCCGCCGCCTGATCGAGCACGACGTGCTCGTGCTGGACACCGGGTGCGCAGCCGTGGCCAACGCCAAGGCAGGGTTCAAGGTGCCCGAGGCCGCCGACCTGGCCGGCCCGGGGCTCCGCGAGGTGTGCCGGAGCCTCGGCATCCCGCCGGTGCTCCACGTGGGCTCGTGCGTGGACAACACCCGCATCCTGCACCTGGCCGGGGCCCTGGCGAACGCCCTGGACGTGGACACGGCCCAGCTGCCCTTGGCTGGCGCGGCTCCGGAATGGTACTCGGAGAAGGCCGTGGCCATCGCCTTCTACGTGGTGGCTGCGGGCATCACTACCTTTCTGGGCGTGGTGCCGCCGATTCTGGGCTCGCCCAACATTGTCAAGCTGGCCACCCAGGGGCTCGACGAGGTGATCGGCGCCCGGTTCGTGGTGGAGCCCGACCCGGCCAGGTGCTCGGACGCCATCGTGGCACACATCGACGGCAAGCGAAAGGCCTTAGGGCTCTGACCCCGGCCCCCCGCCGGAGGGCTCGCCCCCGGAGCGTTCCCGTGCTCCCCGCCTCCTACTACCCCGGCGTCTTGACACCTCGGCCGGGCCCACCTACCGTTACCGTTCTCCCGGCGATCTCGCCCCGGCGGGCGGCCGCCCAACGGCTCAACCGCTCAACAGATCGAAGACGCAAAGTTACTGAAAAAGCATCTCAGGCCCCTGGGGGGACCTACAACGGGAAGGGTGACTTTCCCTGATCTGGGGAACTCCGTTGTGGGGCATGGGTTTCAGGAACAGGGAAGGAACGACAGGCTTGATCCGGCGTCCGACGGCGTGCGGTCACAACCTGCCCACTGAAATCTGTCTTCTGCCCCCTGATTCGCAGACCCCATGCCCCCGGGAGTGTAAGGTGACACCAAAGAGGCGTGATCACGCTTGGAATACTCGGAGATCACGGAGGATTTTAAGCCTTCTAGCCTCCTAGCCTTCCAGCCTTCTAGCGGAAGTGACTGGAAACCGACAGGAACGCGGATGCGCGTGATCGAACACAACCAACTGACCCCCGGCACGGTGGCCGGGTCCGTGATCACCGTGGGAAACTTTGACGGGGTTCACCGGGGGCACGAGGCCCTGATCCGCCGGGTGGTGCGCCGGGCCCGGGAGCTGGGGGTCGAGGCCGTGGTGTATACGTTTCATCCCCACCCTCTGCGGGTCTTGAACCCGGCCTACTGCCCGCCGCTACTCACCTCGTTCGAGGAGAGGCTGGCGCGGATCGGGGAGCTGGGGGTGGACCTGCTCGTGTGGGCCCGGTTCGACCGGGAGTATGCGGCGCAGGAGCCCCGGGAGTTCGTGACCCGAACCCTGGTGAGAGCCCTGGCGGTCAAGGAGATCTGGGTCGGGCCGGACTTTGGGTTCGGCCGGGAGCGTCGGGGCTCGATCGGGCTGCTCCGGAAGGTGGGGAGCCAGGTGGGGTTCTGGGTCGAGGTCCTCCCCGAATGCCGTCTAGACGGGGAGGTGGTAAGCTCCACCCGGATCCGCCGGGCCGTAACCGAGGCCGACTTCGAGACGGCGGCTCGGCTCCTGGGACGGCCGTTCTCCGTTCACGGACCGGTGATTCACGGGGCCGCCCGGGGCCGACGGCTGGGCTTCCCTACCGCCAACGTGCTTCCGAGGGAGGAGTGCCTTCCACCGCCCGGAGTGTACGCGGCGTGGGCCCAAGCCCCGCAAGGAGTGTTCCCGGCCGCCGTGAACATCGGGCCCAACCCCACCTTCGGCGCATCGAGCAGTGGGATGGAGGCGTACCTGCTCGACTTCCGGGGCGACCTGTATGGGGCCGAACTCCGGCTGCAGCCCGTGGCTCGGATTCGCGGGGAGATCGCGTTCCGGAGCGCAGACGACTTGGTGGAGCATATCCGATCCGACGTCAGGGAGGTACGTCGCGTGCTGGGGCTGACCCCGGAGGCGGTCCACGCCGCGCCATGACCCCCACCTTCTCCCCTCGCACCCTCCTGTTCGGCCTGTTGGGCCACCCCGTGGGCCACAGCCTCTCCCCCTCCATGCACAACGCGGCGTTCGCGGCCCTGGGAATCGACGCGGTGTACCTGGCGTTTGACGTGGAGCCCGGCCAGCTCGCCGAGGCTTTGGCCGGGTCCTGGGCCCTGGGTGTCGCGGGCTGGAACGTCACCGTCCCCCTCAAGGAGGCGGTTTTGGCCCTGGCGGCCGAGGTCGATCCCCAAGCCGAGCTCGTGGGTGCGGCCAACACATTGGTACGGATCCAAGCCGGCTGGCAGGCCCACAACACGGACGTGGCCGGGTTCGCCCGGGCCCTGGCCGAAGACCTGGGGTTCCGCCCCCCCGGCCGGAGGTGCTGGATCTGGGGGGCCGGGGGGGCGGCCCGCGCCGCCGTGGTGGCGCTCGCCTCGGGGGGGGCTCAAGAAATCCTGGTGACGAACCGAAACGCTACCCGTGCCCGCCGGTTGGTCCGCGAGCTCGGTCCCCGGCTCATCCCCGCCCGGGTGGCGGCGGTCGACCTCGCAGCGTTCGCGCCTCGGCCGGGCGATCTGGTGGTGGGCGCCACGCCGGCAGGTCTGTCGGACGACGCTTCCTGGCCCTGGGATCTGGGCTCCTGCCGGGACCTCTTCGTCTACGACATGGCGTATCGGAGGGGCGCAGAGACCCCCCTGGTCGACCAGGCCCGGGCCCTGGGGCACCGGGCCGCCTCCGGCCGCTCGATGCTGCTCCACCAGGGTGCCGAGGCGTTTCGGCTCTGGACCGGCCGGAGCCCCCCGGTGGATGCAATGGCCCGGGCGATGGGACCGCTGGCACACCCTCCCGGCGGAACCGCCAGGTAGCTCCGCGCCTGTGCTCGTACACCCGTGACCCTCTGGGGAGATCCCCCCATGTCCAAGCGACTCGGCGAACTCCTGATCCGGGAAAATATCCTGACCCCCGCGGACCTGGAACGGGCCAGGGAAGACCAGCGCCGCAACGGCGGTCGGTTGGGCGAGGCGCTGGTGCGCCTAGGGTTGGTGGACGAGCAGGATCTGGTGCGCACCCTCTCCAAGCAGTACGGGGTCCCCACGGTCGACCTGGCGAACTTCGAGATCGACCCCGAGGTCACCAAGCTGGTGCCCGAGGATCTGGTCCAAAAGTACCGGATCATTCCCATCAACCGGGTCGGCTCCACCCTGATCGTGGCCGTCGACGACCCCTCCAACATGTTTGCTTTGGACGACATCAAGTTCCTCACCGGCTACAACGTGGAGATGGTGCTGGCGGCGCCGTCGGCCATCAAGGAGGCGATCGACCGGTACTACGACTCGTCGGCCACTCTTCTGGACGTGATGGGCAACTTCGACCTGGACGAGCTTGAGCTCGTCCAGGACGAAGAGGACGTGGACGTGGCCGACCTGGAGAGGGCGGTCGAGGACGCCCCCGTCGTCAAGCTGGTGAACCTGATCCTGTCCGACGCCATAAAGAAGGGCGCGAGCGACATCCACATCGAGCCCTACGAGAAGTCGTTCCGGGTGCGGTACCGTATCGACGGCGTGCTCTACGAGCAGATGCGCCCGCCCATGAAGCTCAAGAACGCGATCACCAGCCGCGTCAAGATCATGGCCAACCTGGACATCGCCGAACGTCGGCTCCCCCAGGACGGCCGCATCAAGCTGAAGATCTCCAAGAACAAGGACATGGACTTCCGGGTGTCGGTGCTTCCGACCCTGTTCGGCGAAAAGATCGTGATGCGGCTCTTGGACAAATCGAACCTCCAGCTCGACATGACCAAGCTGGGGTTCGAGGAGGGCGCCCTCAAGGACTTCAAAGAGGCGATTCACAAACCCTACGGCATGGTGCTGGTGACCGGCCCAACCGGGTCGGGAAAGACCACTACCCTGTACTCGGCCCTCTCGGAGCTCAACACCCCCGAGACGAACATCTCCACGGCAGAGGATCCGGTGGAGTTCAACCTGCCGGGCATCAACCAGGTCCAGATCCACGATGAGATCGGCCTCAACTTCGCGGCCGCCCTGCGTAGCTTCCTGCGACAGGACCCCGACATTATCATGGTGGGGGAGATCCGGGACTTCGAGACCGCCGAGATCGCGATCAAGGCCGCCCTCACGGGGCACATGGTGCTCTCCACCCTGCACACCAATGATGCCCCGAGCACCGTGAACCGGCTCTTGAACATGGGCGTGGAGCCGTTCCTGGTGGCCTCGGCCACCAACCTGATCGTGGCCCAGCGGCTGGCTCGCCGGATCTGCCCCAACTGCAAGGAGGCCGTGGAGGTGCCGGCCCAGGCCTTGCTGGACATCGGAGTGCCTTCGGACCGGATCGGCGCGTTCACCTGTTACCGGGGTACCGGGTGCGCCAACTGCGCGGACACCGGGTTCAAGGGCCGGGTGGCCCTGTACGAGGTGATGGTGATCACCGACGGGATCAAGGAGCTCATCCTGAACGGGGCCAGCGCTCTGGAGCTCAAGCAGGAAGCGATACGCGGGGGTATGAAGACCCTGAGAATGAGCGGGATCACCAAACTCATGGAAGGCATGACCACCTTGGAAGAGGTGGTCCGGGTGACCGTGAAGGACTGACGAGCTCGAGGACGACACCATGATCAGCCTGCATCAGCTGCTAAAAACGATGATCGAGCGGGGGGCCTCGGACCTCCATGTCACAACCGGCTCCCCACCCCAGCTCCGGATCGACGGCCGCATGGTGCCCCTGGACGCCGCTCCCCTGAGCCCGGCCGACGCCAAGCGGCTGTGCTACTCGGTTCTGACCGAGGCGCAGAAGCACCGATTCGAGGAAGAGAACGAGCTGGACCTCTCGTTCGGGGTGAAGGATCTCTCTCGGTTCCGGGCCAACATCTTCATGCAGCGGGGATCGGTGGCCGGGGCGTTCCGGGCCATCCCGTTCAAGGTGTTCAGCTTCGAGGAGCTGGGGCTCCCTCCGGTGGTCCACGAGATCGCCTCGAAGCCCCGGGGCCTGGTGCTCGTGACCGGCCCTACGGGGTCCGGGAAGTCCACCACGTTGGCCGCGATCATCGACAAGATCAACTCCGAGCGCCACGAGCACATTGTCACGATCGAGGACCCTATCGAGTACCTCCATCCCCACAAGAGCTGCGTGGTGAACCAGCGGGAGGTGAACTCCGACACCGAGAGCTTCCGCAAGGCCCTCAAGTACATCCTGCGGCAGGATCCGGACGTGGTGATGATCGGCGAGATGCGCGACCTCGAGACCATCGAGGCCGCCTTGACCGTGGCCGAGACCGGGCACCTGTGCTTCGCCACCTTGCATACGAACACGGCCGTGCAGACCATCAACCGGATCGTGGACGTGTTCCCACCCCATCAGCAGCCCCAGGTCCGGGCCCAGCTGTCGTTCGTGCTGGAGGGGATCCTGAGCCAGCAGCTCATCCCCCGCGCCAGCGGCCGGGGCCGAGCCCTGGCCGTGGAGATCATGGTCCCCAACGCAGCCATCCGGAACCTGATCCGGGAGGACAAGGTCCACCAGATCTACTCCCAGATGCAGATGGGCCAGGAGAAGTACGGTCAGCAGACCATGAACCAGTCCCTGTACCACCTGGTCACGAAGAAGATCATCCGGCTCGAGGACGCCATGATCCGCAGCCCCGACCCTGGGGAGCTGCGGCAGATGCTGGCCAAGGGCTCCCCCGACATGGTGGACGCTCGGCGGGCGACCCGGCCGGCCGCGGCCGGAACGAGGATGTAGACTTCCGCCGCATCCTAACCCCTGGTCCTCAACAGCGAGGTACCCATGCCGATGTACAAATGGGAAGGGCGAGCGCGGGGAGGAAAGGTGCAAAAGGGCACCATGGAGGCACCCAATGAGGCCGTGGTCACGGCCCAGCTGCGTGCCCAAGGCATCACGCCCACCAAGGTCAAGAAAAGCTTGGGCCAGGTCGAGATCAAGATCCCTGGCCTGAAGCCCAAGGTGAAGACCAAGGACATCGTGGTGTTCACTCGACAGTTTGCCACCATGATCGACGCCGGTCTCCCCCTCGTTCAGTGCCTTGAGATCTTGGGCGGCCAGCAGGAGAACCCCACGTTCAAGGAGATCATCCTTAAGGTCAAAGAGGACGTGGAGAGTGGAGCCACCTTTGCGGATGCCCTCTCCAAACACCCAAAGGTGTTCGACCGGCTTTACGTGAACCTGGTGAACGCCGGTGAGGTGGGTGGCATTCTGGACACCATTCTGAACCGGTTGGCCGGCTACATCGAAAAGGCCATGAACCTGCGAAAGAAGGTCAAGGGCGCCATGGTGTACCCGGCCACCGTGGTGTCGGTGGCGATCCTGGTGGTGGCGATCATCTTGATCTGGGTCATCCCGGTGTTCCAGCAGATGTTCGCCGGCATGGGCAAAAACCTGCCCGCGCCCACCCTCTTCGTGATCTCCCTGTCCGACTTCACCAAAAAATACTTCTTGTTCATCCTGGTCTGTCTGTTCTTGGTCTCCTTTATTTTCAAACGGCTCTATCAGACCGACAAGGGGCGGATGGCCTTCGACCGGATGTTTCTGCGGGTGCCGGTGTTCGGGGACCTCATCCGTAAGGTGGCCGTGGCCAAGTTCACCCGCACCCTGGGCACCCTGGTGAGCTCGGGCGTACCGATCCTCGAGGGCCTGGACGTGGTGGCTCGAACCGCCGGGAACGCCGTGATCGAGGAGGCCATCATGAAGACCCGCGAGTCCATCAGCGAGGGCCGAACCATCGCCGAGCCGCTCAAGGAGACTAAGGTGTTCCCGCCGATGGTGGTCCAGATGATCGCGGTGGGCGAGGCCACGGGGGCCTTGGACCAGATGCTCTCCAAGATCGCCGACTTCTACGACACCGAGGTGGACGAGGCCGTGAGCGCGCTCACCAGCATGATCGAGCCGTTGCTCATGGTGTTCCTCGGCGGCACCATCGGCGGCCTGGTGGTGGCCATGTACCTTCCGGTCTTCCAGATGGCCGGCACGGTGAGCGGGGGCTAGGCCGGTCGGCCAGGAGTGAACCCGTGTCCCCCCCGGGACCGAGGCGTTACCAGGGCTACCTGGCTGGCCGGTTCGCCGTGCTGGGAGTTCTGTTGGCGGTGGCTGCCGCGCTCCAGGCCCGCCAGGGGGAGGTCCTCCTCCCGTTCTCGTGGTTCTTCGGCATCACCGGGGTGGCCTTCGGGGTCACCCTTCTGTCGTTGGCACCGTTGCGCCTCGGGAAGGACCTGGAACCCTGGGCCCGGTTCCAACCGGCCTGGGACGTGGTCTATGCCACGGGCCTGGTGTTCCTTTCCGGGGGCGCGTTCTCCCCGTTCGTCACCCTCTACCCCCTGGCGATCGTGGGAGCGGCCCTACTGCTTCAACGGAAGGGCGCTCTCGCGGCAGCCACGGCGTCCGGGCTGGCCTACGGTCTGTTGGTCGACCTCCAGTACTACGGATGGCTCCGCCCCCTGAGCCCCTTCCCCCTGCCAGAGGTGGACACGGGAAACCTGCTGTTCCAGCTCGCGCTGGGGATCCTTGGTTTCTACGCGGTGGCGTTCCTGGCCGGGTACCTGGCCGAGGAGCTCCGGCGAACGGGGGAGCGTCTCGTGGTGGCCGAAGCCGAGGTGCTGGCCCTGGAGCACCTGAAGGACTCGATCCTCGAGAGCCTCGGTTCCGGGCTGGCCGCCGTAAACCCATCGGGGCGGGTTCTGTTCCACAACCGATCCGCCCAGAACCTGCTGAGCCGGGCAGGCGTCCGTTTGGAACCGGGCGCAGCCCTGAACGGGGTGTTCGACCTCGGAGGAGGGGCCCGCAACGAGGTCACCCTGGTGGACGGAAGGGTCCTCGGGTACTCGGTCTCGCCCCTGACCGACCGGGCCGGGCGCAGGATCGGAAACATCTTGATCTTTCAGGACCTGACGCGGGTGAAACGGATGGAAGAGGCCCTTCGGAGAGCCGACCGGCTGGCGGCGGTGGGCCGGCTGGCCGCCGGCCTGGCCCATGAGATTCGCAACCCTTTGGGCAGCCTGGCCGGATCGGTGGAGGTGCTCCGCCAAACCCTGTCTCCACAGGGGGAGGATGCGGCCCTGTTCGACATCGTGCTCCGGGAGACCCAGCGGCTCAATCGGCTGGTGACCAACTTCCTCCACTACGCCCGACCTGGCCGCTCCGCGCCCCAGGAACTCCCTCTCCGGGACCTGGTTACAGAGGTGGGGTTCTTTTTCTCGCAAGGCGAGGGGCGCGAGGGGTTCCACCTGCAGAACCGGGTTCCCGAGGGGCTCGTGGTGCGGGCCGACCGGGGGCAGATGGAGCAGCTGCTGCTGAATCTGTTCCGCAACAGCATGGAGGCCGCTCCCGCAGGGGTAACCGTGACCGTGGAGGGGGCGGCGTCGGCGGAAGGCCCGTGGCTGCGGGTGTCGGACAATGGGCCGGGCATGTGCCCGGAGACCGCGGCCCGGGCGTTCGAACCGTTCCACTCAGGCAAACCCGGGGGAACCGGTCTGGGGCTGGCCACGGTGCACCGGATCGCCGAGAACCACGGTGCCACGGTCGAGCTGGATACCGGGCCGGGGGAGGGGGTGCGGCTGACCTTCCGATTTCCCGGAGCCGAGGAGGCGAAATGAGCGAGGCAGCCCGGATCCTGGTGGTGGACGACGAGCGAAGCATGCGGGAGTTCCTGGCGATCCTGCTCGGCCGGGAGGGGTACGCCGTGGAGATCGCGGCCGATCGGGCCGGAGCCGAGGGAGCCCTGGCTGCGGCCCCCTACGATCTGGTGATCACTGACCTCAAGCTCCCTGACGGCACCGGATTGGACGTGCTCGGCGCGGCCCGCCAGCAGGATCCGGACGCGCAGGTGGTGGTGATCACCGCGTTTGGAACGGCAGAGAGCGCGGTGGAGGCCATGAAGGCCGGCGCCTACGACTACCTGACCAAACCGTTCAAGGCCGACGAGATCCGGCTCACCGTAACCAAGGCGTTGGAGCGGACCGCCCTGGTCCGGGAGAACCGACAGCTGCGGCGACGGCTCGAAGCGGTGGAGGCCGGCGGGGAGATCCTGGGCCGGAGCCCCCGAATGCAGGAGCTGTTCCGGCTCCTGGAGCGGGTGGCATCCACCGGGGTCACGGTGCTCGTCCAGGGGGAGAGCGGTACCGGCAAGGAGCTGGTCGCCCGGCGGCTTCACGCCCTGTCGGGCCGGGACGGGCCGTTCGTTGCGGTAAACTGCGCAGCCATCCCCGAGGGGCTCATCGAGAGTGAGCTGTTCGGCCACGTGCGGGGGGCGTTCACCGGCGCCACGGCAGACAAGCCGGGGCTGTTCGAGGAGGCCAGCGGCGGCACCCTGTTCCTGGACGAGGTGGGGGAGCTGCCCTTGCACCTTCAACCCAAGCTTCTGCGGGCTCTGCAGGAGGGCCGGATCAAGCGGGTGGGGGGAACCCGGGAGATCCCGGTGGACGTGCGGATTGTCTCGGCCACGAACCGGGATCTCGCCGGAGCCGTGGGCGAGGGTAGGTTCCGGGAGGACCTGTACTACCGGCTCAACGTGGTGGCCCTGGAGATCCCCCCCCTGCGGGACCGGCGCGAGGACATCCCGCTTCTAGCCCTCCACTTCCTGCAAAAGTACGCCAAAGCCTTCGATCGGCCCCTCAAGGGGTTCACCCGGGAGGCACTGGACCGCCTGGAGGCCTACCGATTCCCCGGCAACGTGAGGGAGCTGGAGAACCTGGTGGAGCGGGCCGCCGCCCTGGAGACCGGGGAGTTCGTCACCTGTGACAGTCTCCCCCCGGCGGTGTGCACCCAAGCCCCGGCGGGGGGTGACATCCTGCCGCCCATCCCCTCCGAGGGGCTCGACCTGGAGGGGCTCCTCACAGCCGTGGAGCGCCGGTACCTGGAGCAGGCCCTGGACCGGACCCGGGGCAACAAAACCGAGGCCGCCAAGCTCCTGGGGGTCAGCTTCCGCTCGCTCCGGTACCGGCTGGAGCGCCTGGGGATGAAGTAAACAGCGTCACCCCTCCCTCTCCTGCGCCAGCGCATGGGGCGCGCCGCACGCGCCGGTCGCCCGGTGTGCGGACCATCGGCGCCGCGCGGATCCAAGGGCTCGTACCGCACATGTCCGACGGCCACGGGCCGCCCCCCTATGGCTGGCCTCCCGGCTTCCCAGCCGTTCCTACTCCTCCCCCATCTCCTGCACCAGCTCGGTCAGCACCCCGCCCGAGGCCTTGGGGTGCACAAAAGCGATCCGGGTATTGTGGGCGCCCGTGCGCGGGGCCTGATCCACCATGCGCACCCCTTCGACCTTGAGCCGCTCCACCTCGGCCGCCACGTCGTCCACCTGGTAGGCGATGTGGTGGAATCCGGGGCCGTTCTTCTCCAGGAACCTGGCCACAGGCGACTCCGGGCTGGTGGGCTGCACGAGCTCCAGGCGCACCTCGCCGATGGGCAGGAACGCCACCTTCACCTTTTGATCGGCCACCTCCTCCACACCCCCGAGCCTCAGGCCCAGGTGCTTCGTGTAGAACTCGGCCGCCCTCTCGATGTCGGGCACTGCGATTCCGATGTGATTGATCTTGCTGGGCATTTTGTTCCTCCGCAGCCGCTAGCTCTCCCCGTTTCTCCGGGGGGCACTACGCGTCCAGGCATTCCCGGATGAACCTCACCACGTCGCTGGTGTCGGTGCCGGGCAGGAAGATCTCGGCGAACCCGGCCTTCTTGAGCGTTGGGATGTCCTCCACCGGGATGATCCCCCCGCCGAACAGCAGCACGTCGTCCTTGCCCCTCTCGCGCAGGAGCTCGGCCACCCGCGGGAACAGCACCATGTGGGCCCCCGACAGGCACGACAGCCCCACCACGTCCACGTCCTCCTGGATCGATGCCGCCACGATCTTCTCGGGGGTCTGACGGATGCCGGTGTAGATCACCTCCATGCCGGCGTCCCGCAGGGCCCGGGCCACCACCTTGGCACCCCGGTCGTGGCCGTCGAGGCCGGGTTTTCCGATCAGCACACGGATCTTCTTCTGAGCCATCCCATAACCCTCCCGGGAAGGAAGCAAAGGGGGAATCTCGATCAGGAAGCCTCGGTGTACTCGCCGTACACCCCCCGGAGCACGCCACAGATCTCGCCCAGGGTGGCATAGGCCTTGACGGCGGCCAGGATGGGCGGCATCACGTTGGTCCCGTCGGAAGCGGCCCGGCGCAGGGCCTCCAGGGCCTGGTCCACGGCAGGGGCGTCCCGCTCGGCCCGCACCCGGGCCGTCTTCTCGCGCTGGTAGGCCTCGACCTCCGGGTCCACCCGCAGAATGTTCTTGGGCAGCTCCTCGTCGATCTGGAACTTGTTCACACCCACCACGATCTGGTCGCCCGTCTCCACGGCCTTCTGGTAGGCGTAGGCCGCGTCGCCGATCTCCTTCTGGATGTAGCCGGCCTCGATCGCCTTGATCACCCCGCCCAGGTCGTCGATCTTGTCGATGTACTCCTGGGCCCGCCGCTCGATCTCGTCGGTCATGGCCTCCACCAGGTACGAGCCGGCCAGGGGGTCGGCCGAGTCGGCCACCCCCGACTCGTGGGCGATGATCTGCTGGGTCCTGAGGGCGATGCGCACCGAGTCCTCGGTGGGCAGGCACAGGGCCTCGTCCCGAGAGTTGGTGTGGAGGCTCTGGGTACCCCCCAACACGGCGGCCAGGGCCTGCAGGGTCACCCGCACCACGTTGTTGTCGGGCTGCTGGGCGGTCAGGGTGCACCCGGCGGTCTGGGTGTGGAACCGGAGCATCATGCTCCGGGGGTTCTTGGCCCCGAACCGCTCCTTCATGATCCGGGCCCACAGGCGCCGGGCCGCCCGGAACTTGGCCACCTCCTCCAGAAGGTTGTTGTGGGCGTTGAAGAAGAACGACAGCCGGCCGGCGAACTCGTCCACGTCCAGGCCCTTGTCCACGGCCGCCTGCACGTAGGCGATGGCGTTGGCGAGCGTGAACGCCACCTCTTGCACGGCCGTGCTCCCGGCCTCCCGGATGTGGTAGCCCGAGATGGACATGGTGTTCCAGGCCGGCACCCGCTCCTTGCAGAACGAGATGATGTCGGTGATGATTTTGAGGCTCGGCTCGGGCGGGAAGATGTAGGTGCCCCGGGCCACGTACTCCTTGAGGATGTCGTTCTGGATGGTGCCCCGGAGCTTGTCGCTCGCCACGCCCTGCTTCTCGGCCACCGCGATGTACATGGCCAGCAGGATTCCGGCCGGGGCGTTGATGGTCATGGAGGTGGAGACCTGGTCGAGCGGGATGCCGTCGAACAGGATCTCCATGTCCTTGAGGCTGTCGATGGCCACGCCCACCTTGCCCACCTCGCCCTCGGCCAGCTCGTGATCCGAGTCGTACCCGATCTGGGTGGGCAGGTCGAACGCCACACTCAGGCCGGTCTGGCCCTGGTTCAAAAGGTAGTGGTACCTCTCGTTGGTCTGCTCGGCCGTACCGAACCCTGCGTACTGGCGCATGGTCCAGAACCGACCCCGGTACATGGTGGGCTGCACCCCCCGGGTGAACGGGTACTCTCCCGGCAGGCCCACATTCTCCAGGTATCCCTCAAGGTCCACGTCGAGGGGGGTAAAAGCCCGCTTCACCTCGATGCCCGAGGTGGTCTCGAACCGCTCCCGGCGCTCGGGGAAGCGGTTCAGGGTCTTGGCCACCGGCCCCTTTTCCCAGGCCTCCACGCGCTGGCGGATCGCATCCTTGTCCATGGGACCCTCCCTCTGATCTCGGTTCAAAACCACAGGACGCCGGCCACCCCGGCGGACTGGCCCGGCAGGGTATCAGGATCGCTCCTTTTCAGCAAGACTAAAGATCTTTAGGCAGGCTAAAGCCTCCTCGCCACGGCACGGCACGAGGACCTTCCCTTCAGCCTTCGGTCCACCGACACCGGATCGCCCGGAGCACCGCTGGCAGCTCCCCCGGATGGGTGGGCCCCTGCAGGTCCACCAACAGATCCTGGATTCCGCTGCGACGCCACGCAGGGATCCGGTCGAGCCAGGAGAACGGCGCCTCCCGGTACACCCGGGCGACCGGCTCGCGCACCAAGGCACGAGGCACGAACGACCACACGAGCTCGGTGCCGTCCTGGGCCACCCGGGCCTCGTCGGGCGGCCAGACCGCCCCCGGGTCGAGCCGGGTCACGAACAGCGGGACCCGCCCCCAGGCGTAGGCCACCGGCCGGGCCGACCGGCCCTCGGCCCCCATGCGGGCCACAGCCTCGGCATCGGCCTCGGGGCTCACCACAAAACTCCGGCACCCCAGCTCCGCCAGCGCGGCCGCGGCCCACGGGTTCACCACGTTCGCCTCCCGGCCGGCATGCAGAACGAGCCCCATGCCTTCGGTCAACGCGAGGTGGGCCGGGTTCGTGACGCACACCTCCCGGAACCCCTCGGCCGCGAGCCCCTTGAGCCGCTCCCGGTAGAGGGCCAGGTCGGCCTGGGCGATCCAAACGGGCAGCTCCCACACCACCCGGTCTGCCCGCCCCGCCTCCCGGGCCAGCCGCTCCCGGGCCCGGAGCGTCTCGGTGGTCATCAGGGCCACGATCCGGTGGGGCCCCTCGGCCAGGCCGGCCCGAAGAGCCCGCACCGTCTCGGCCCGCACCCACAGGCGCGGTCGGCCCGGGGTGGCAGCCGGCCGGCGCCCGGCGGGCGGCGCCACCCGCCCCACCCGCGCCTCCCCCTCGGACGCCCGCGCCCGGTCCATCCGGGCCGCGATGTCCCGCCGGATCTCGTTCAGGCGAGAGGGCGCCACCACCACCGGCGGGATCTCGCCGTCCACCCGGAACGAGGCCAGGTGGTAGCCGGTGCCCCCAAGCCGGCCGAACCGGGTTCGAAGGGTGTGGTGGTCCAGCGGGTGCCGCTCGGCCTCGTGAAACTCCACCGGATACACGCCCTCGGTCCGGGCCGGCCCGCACGCCGCCCGCACCCGGATCTCCCCCTGCCCGAAGGACACGGTGAGGTCCAGGGCCGCGCCGTCGGAGCCTCGGTGGGTCCGGGCCTCCCGGACCAGGCGCTGCTCCAGCTCCTCGCCGGCCGCGGTGCGGGTTCGAAGAACCCGGTCGCCCCGGGCCACGGCCTGGGGGCACTCCAGCTCGTACCGGAACCCGCCGGGAACCTTTCGCTTGCGGAACTTCCGCAGGGTCAGATCCACCGCCTGGCCGGTGGAGCCGGTGGGGATCCGGACCCGGTCGCCGCGGCGCAGCTCGACCTCGGAGAACAGGACCAGGCTCCCCTTCTTCCACCGGACCACCCGGCCGACCCGGGCCCCCAGAGCCGGCGCGCCGCCCCGGCGCAGCACCTCCCGCGGCCGGGGGTGGACGGCGTAGCCCTGGGACGCCGGCCGCGAGGCCACCGTGGCCAGCATCTCCCGGACCGCACCCACGGCCGCCTCGCGGTCGGCCTCGGGGGCGTCGAGCACCTTGCGGTAGGCCCGCACCACCGTGTGCACGTACTCCGCGGTCTTGAGCCGGCCCTCGATCTTGAGGGCGTCGGCCCCGGCCCGGGCCAGGTCCCAAGCCCGGTCGATCAGGCAGAGGTCCGAGGTGGAAAGGGGGTGGTGCTCCCTTCCGGTCGCCGGTCGCCGGTCGCCGGTCGCCGGTCCGGCGTTTCCGCGGGGACGGCGCCGGGGCCCAGTGCGGTCGGCGTCGGGCCCCTCCGGGCTCGACTCCCCTGCAGGTCTGCGATAGCCCCACCGGCAGGGCTGGCCGCACCAGCCCCGGTTGGCGCTCCGGCCCAGGAGCAGGGCCGAGGCCATGCACTGGCCCGACACCGAGTAGCAAAGGGCCCCATGAACGAACACTTCCAAAGAGGCTCGGGCCTCCCGGCGGATCGCCGCGATCTCGGGGATGGTGCACTCCCGGCCGAGCACCACCCGGGCGAACCCCAGGGTCTCCAGGGTCCGGACCCCGGCCGCATTGTGCACCGACATCTGGGTGGAGGCGTGCAGCCGCACCTCGGGGAACCCCTGCCGGCACACCCGGGCGAGCCCCAGGTCCTGGAGGATCAGCGCGTCCACCCCCAAGCAAGCGAGCTCCCACACGGCGGCGGCCACCCGGAGCATGTCAGCCGGGTCCACCAGCGTGTTCAGGGTCACGTACACCCGCCGGCCACGGGCGTGGGCCGCAGGCACGACACGGGCCAGCCCGTCCAGGTCGAAGTTCCGGGCCCGGCCCCGGGCGCTCCATTCCCTGAGCCCCAGGTACACGGCATCGGCCCCGCCCTCGACCGCGGCCCAGAAGGCCTCCTCCGTCCCGGCCGGAGCCACCAGCTCGGGTTTTTTCATCGCTCTCACGCCACGACGCAACAGCACCACGAAACCGCGATCGGGCCTACCCCTCGCCCGGGAGATCGCGGAAGGCGTACCCGTTCCGAACCACATGGCGGAAGGCCCGGTACCCATCCAGGCAGCGCCACGTCTCGGGGCGAAGCACGGGAGGTCGCACGCCGGCGGGCCCTCTTTTCCCTGCTGTACCCTCGCTCCATACCGTTTCTTTCCCTCGGGCCCCGGCCCCTCTTTTGAGATACCCCGTCCATGCCGCGCCCCGTGGGGGCCCACCTTACCACTGGCCCGTCTCCGCTGCTACGGGGCGTACCGGGGCGGCTCTCTGGGCGATTTGGACCGGGCAGGCCGCGATGGATGCCAATTTTTGGCACCTCACACTGACAAGATGCGTCACCGACCCGGGGAGGCTCCCACCGTGCTGACAGCGAGCCACTACATGATGGGCCTACAAAACAGAGCACCGCAACATATTCGGTGACAACATTTTTCTGAGGAAAAATCCCGGTGGCACAGGGGTTGCTATTAAAGCGGGCGAACCCGGAGGACGATGAGTAGCCCGAAGGCTTTCTGGCGAACACGAACCCACGGATGGGGGGAAGGAGGTAGGAACCCGAGGATGACGCCACCCGAGACGTAGACCCAACCCGAAGGGAGCTTGTGCTCCTGACGACCGCAGACCCGCACGATCGAGACCCAACCCACAACGCAGGAGGACAGACCATGATCCGCAGAATCCGCACCAAGATGAAGGACCGCAAGGGCTTCACCCTGATCGAGCTCATGATCGTCGTGGCCATCCTGGGCATCCTGGCCGCCGTGGCGATCCCGCAGTACCTGAACTACATCGCACGATCGAAGGAGAACACGGCCAAAGCGAACTACGACACCGCCGTGGCCCTGGTGAAGAGCGAGTTCGCCAAGGCTGCTGCCGGTGAAGACGCGGACACCGCTGTCGTGGACACCCTGAACGCCGGAGACAAGAAGAATCCCTTCAACGCCAGCGAAGACGCGTTCGTGAGCGGCAGCACCGTCCACAAGGGTCAGGTGGCCATCAGCAACACCAACCTCAAGGCGCTGTACAGCGGCTCGACCAACGCCGTCGTATACGGGAACTGGAACGGGACCAGCACCAACACCACCATCGTGCCCGAGTAAGCGGTGCCAATGGGCCGGGCGGCCCCGTGGCCGCCCGGCCCATTTTTCTTTCGGGTGCAGGGTACACGCCATGGACCGGCGCAAAGGCTTCACTCTGATCGAGTTGATGATCGTGGTGGCGATCCTGGGCATCCTCTCAGCGATTGCCATCCCCCAGTACCTTAGATATATCTCAAGAAGCAAAGACAACGTCATAAAGAACAATTTCTTGACCGCCGTTGGGTTGATTCGCAACGAGATCAGCAAACGAAACGCAGGAGAACTAAACTATCTCGACACTCCAGATGAGTTCGCAAATACTTTGAACAGCGGAGGGAAAAAAAGCGTCTATGACGACAGCTCTCCAGCGTTTGCTACCAGCGGCAGCGCTCCCGGCACCGTGGTAATTACGAAGGACGCAACGGCGACACCTCCTACATATCAGGTCACTGCATACGACAAAAACGGCTCCCCAATCTCAGGCAACACGATCACCATCGTTTTGGAGTGACAAGATGGACAGGAAGGGGTTCACGCTAGTAGAGCTCATGATCGTAGTGGCTATCTTGGGGATACTAGCCGCCGTGGCGGTGCCCATGTACAGGAATTACATCAGCACATCTAAGAGGTCAGAGGCGAAAGCCAACCTGGAGACCATACGCCTCTTAGAGGAGCAGTATTACGCAGACCACAAAACGTACCTCGCAGGGGCTGACACCCAAGCCCTCATCGACAACCTTCCGGGGTTCGAACCAGGCGACCCGGACGATCTCTACTACACATATAGAGTGACGGCCGGCAGCACCGGTTCCATCTCCACGTCGTTCAAGGCGACCGCGAGCCCGAAGGCGAGCTCTCCCTCGGGAGCGCTCACGATCGACGACAAGAACCAAAAAACAGGCCCGTGGTGAAGCACGCACGGCACGTCGGCCGACCGCGATCCGGCTTCCTCAAGGCTTCCCCCTTCTTTTGCACCTCCTCCACGGCTAACGAGTCACCCGTGCGTAGGTTTCTGGCCGACCGCATTCCCTTGGCACCGCTCGCTCCCCGCTCCCAACCGTGGGCCGCGGCGCTGCTAATTGGGATGTACGCCGCACTGTTCCTGGCTCTCCCCATCCACGCGGGCGACACCGATCTGTGGTACCACCTGAACAGCGGGCGATACTTTGTAGAGAACGGTGCACTCCCGGATCACAGTTTCTTTAGCTTCGTGAGCCCCCCCAGGCCGTGGGTAGACTATTTTTGGTTTTTCCAATTAGTGGTCTACGGAGTTTACAGCGCATGGGGCTACGCGGGTCTCGTAGTCCTCAGGGCTACTGTATTCACAGCAGCCCTTGCCACGGCCGCGCTCCTCTACCCTCGAGACGAGACCGGGCGCCCACAACCAGGGCTGTGCATCGGCATCACCTTGCTCGCTTTCTTCCTTTTCTCCCGGTACACGCTCGTGCGGCCCCATACCCTCTCGTACCTGCTCGTGCTGGTGTTTCTCTGGGTGCTGGAGCGACGTCCCAGATGGAGGCCCTTGCTTCCAGCTCTCGCGGTGTTTTGGGTGAACGTGCACGGCATCACCTACCCCGTGCTGTACGCGATTGCGGGCGCGTATCTCGCCGAGGAGATGTGGCAGCGGCTACGAGCCGGAAAAAAAGCACCGGGCGTCCAGGCGGCAACCCTGATGCTCTGCTTTCTCGCGCCACTCGCAACCCCTCACGGCAGCGCACTGCTGAGACTACCTTTTGTGCCGACAGAATTCGCCCGCGAATACATCAACGAGCTTCAACCGATTCCCCTGGGGCATTGGTTCGACTTTGGCGTAGCAGGGATGGTTCCCGATCAGGGGGCAGCGTTCGTGCTGCTGGCCCTCGCAACATTGGCCGGCCTTTACCAATCCTTTCGCTCCAAAAAAGTCAGGATTTCTCATCTCCTACTGCTCCTAGCGGGCGCGGTCCTGCTCGTTCGAGGCGCCCGATTTCGGTACGAGTTCGTTCTGCTCTCACTCCCCTTCGCTCTTTCCGAGGGTGGGCTCCCAGCATTGGGACGGTTCGTGCGTCGATCCGGTGCACGACTCGTGGCGGTTGCTTTGTTCCTGATGCTCGCAAACGGGCTCTTCGTACACGCGGCGTTGGTGAACCGGGGAGCATGGCCGTTTGATCCCAAGAACTTGCCCGTGGGCGTGTGCAGATTTCTCCAGCAGGAGGCGCGCGGTGGTACGCTGTTGCAGCACCCGAACCTGGGCGGCTATTACCAGTGGGCTTTGGGGAGTCGGTTTCGCATCTACATGGACATGGAGGTCCCTTTTCTGTTCACCGACGAAGACATGTTCCTCGCTACACATATGATTGAAGATCCTAAGATCTTCGGCCTACTCGTGTCTCAGTACTCTCCTCGGTTCGTTGCCATTCCTTTAGGAGCAAAAGCCTTTCAGGAGAAAGTTCTCCCGAAGTTCAGACAATATAAACCGATTTTTTTTGACAACTCCTCTGTACTGTTTGTAGACGCCAACCAAGAGCCCGGCCTGGCCAGAAAGTTTGAGCTGCGAGAGGTCCGCCCCTTCGATCTCGCCGGACGTAAAATGGATCAGCTCTTGGAAGGAGCGGATCAAGCAGGGTTCCGAAACGAAATCCAGCGCGTTCTCGAGATCCATCCCGAGAACGGTCTGGCCAACCAGATCATGGCGATGTGGATGCTGCGCCAAAAAGAGTACGGGAAAGCCTTGCGTTACGCCGATCAAGTGGCGGCTTGGTTCCCGGCGTCTCCACGGGGGCACAAGCTTCGGGGAGATGCTCTGCGGGGCCTGAAACGCTTTGACGAAGCTCTCGAGGCGTACCGGCAGGCGACCCGCCACTCAGATGGGCCCGTAGCCGAGGCCGCGTGGCGCCAGATGGGGCTCATCTATGCCGAGACCGGGGACGCAAAGCAAGCCTACCGTTGTTTCTCCCGGTCCATTTTCCCTTACCGACCTACCACAAATCACAAGGACCTCTACTTTCTCGGCACGGCAGCCTTTCTGGCAGACCGCCTCCCGGAGGCGTACACCCTCTTGCGCCTTGCCCGCTACAAGCTTCCACCCGGAGATTCCGAGTGGCGTAGCCGCGTGGAACGCCAGCTCCGGCTGGTCGAGGCCCAGACGCGGAAACAGGAGAGGTTTCCGTGAACGAGATCATCTCGCGATACTACGAAGGCCGGGACCTCGAAGCGATGTCGTGTGCAGAAAACTATCACCGCTGGATCTTCGAAGGGTTCCGCCCACATATGGGACGCCGAATCCTGGAGGTGGGAGCCGGGTGCGGCAACTTTACGAGTCGGCTTCTGGAGACCGACCCTGAGTGGCTCGTGGCGGTCGAGCCTTCTTCGAACCTTTGCAGGCTGCTGGTGGAACGATACGGGAACCTTTCCCATGTGCGGGTGGTAGGCGGGTACCTTCCCGATGGCCTCCGACAATGCCCTGCGCCCCCGGACACCATGGTGTACGTGAACGTGCTAGAGCACGTGGAGGACGACCGGGGAGAGCTCGCGACCGCCTTCGCAAGCCTAACGCCTGGGGGCTGCCTCTGCATCCTGGTCCCTGCGCTCCCCTTTCTCTACGGAAACTTCGATCAAGCCGTGGGGCATTTGCGCCGATACAGGAAAAAGGATCTGGAACGCAAGGTCTCCGAGGCCGGGTTCGAGGTCCTCGAATCCAGGTATTTCGACCTCGCCGGTGTGCTTCCGTGGTGGTTCGCATATCGCGTGCTCAGACGGACCGCCTTGAACCCCGCTCAGGTCGCCATTTATGACCGGTTTTGCGTTCCCGTGACTCGGGTGATCGAAAGGATGTGTCCCCCCCCCGTAGGGAAGAACGTGTTCCTCGTGGCGCGCCGACACTAGCGCTTACCCGGAGGACGAACATGGAGATGGAGAAGGATGGAGCCATCCCTCTGCTGACCGTTGTGGTGCCCTGCTACAACGAAGAGACGACCCTCGAGAACTGTATCTCGCGCGTCCTGGAGCTTGAGGAGCGAGGGATTGCTCTGGAGATCATCATCGTTGACGATGCCTCCGTGGACCGAAGCGCTCTGGTGGCCGAGGCCATAGCGCGGCGGTGCCCCCAGGTCCGGGTCCTACGACACGAGAGGAACCGCGGCAAGGGAGCGGCCTTGCGCACAGGTTTTAAGGAGGCCAAGGGGCGGTTCGTGGCCGTTCAGGACGCAGACCTGGAGTACAACCCGCTGGAGCTCGCGGACCTGCTGGAACCGCTTCTATCCGACCGAGCAGATGTAGTGTATGGATCCCGTTTCTTGGGAGGGCGGCCTCATCGGGTGCTCTACTTCTGGCACTCTATAGGGAACGCGTTCCTAACCCTCGTCTCGAACATGTTCACAGATCTCAACTTGACCGACATGGAGACCTGCTACAAGGTTTTCCGCCGAGATGTTATTCAGAGCCTTGAGATCGAGGAGGATCGATTCGGATTCGAGCCGGAGGTCACAGCCAAGATCGCACACGCCGGGTGGAGAGTGTACGAGATGGGCATCTCGTACCACGGCCGAACCTATTCCGAGGGGAAGAAAATCGGTTGGAAGGATGGGGTGCGTGCCCTCTACTGCATTTTCAGGTACAACGCACGGCACCTTCCTCTTCCGATGCAGTTCTTGGTCTATCTGTTTATCGGTGGCGTGGCCGCCGCTTCCAACATCGCGATTTTCGCCGGGTTGTCGGCCGCGGGTCTTCCGATAACCCCGGCGATCGTCATCGCGTTCTTCTTGGCCGCGGCATTGAACTATCTGCTGTGCATCATCATCTTGTTCCGACACAAGGCACGTTGGAGCTCCGCAACGGAAGTCCTGGTGTACACGGCCGTCGTTTTGGGCGGCGCCGCGTTCGACTGGGCCGCCACGAGGGGTTTCATGGCTTCGGGACTGCCGGCGGTGGCCTCCAAGGCGGCTGCCGCGGTCGCCGGCGTTCTCTACAACTTCCTGGCGCGCCGGTACCTCGTGTTCCCGGAAAAACGGCCGGCGCCGATCCCCTCCGGGCAGAGCCCTGGGCAAGAGGAGGCAGGGGCGGCCCCGCTGCGCTTTTCCGACCGGCAAGCCGATCTTCCTACCGCGGCAGAGGGCGGATCCAGCAACCACTATTGACCCGGCCACGAAATAGGCGCTGCCGTCCCCTGATCGGGGGACCTACCGGAGGGCCGAGGGCGACCCCTTCGCTCGCCACTGTCAAGGCCGGCGGAGTTTGTCACATTTTCACCGAAATAACTGGTTGTTCCGTTTGTGATCTGGGGTCTGGAGGCGGGTCCGGCGCCCGGCCGGAGGCAGATTCTTTGCCCTTGCCCCGCCCCCCGAGGAAGCGCGCCGATTTTGTCGCCGGGTTCATGGCACCGCGTGCTCGTCCGTTGACACGCACTCCGGACTGATCCGTGCCCCCATCCCGAAAAAAGCCTGTCTGGCCGCCGGGTCAATCCCGGTCCCCAGCTGCCTCCAGGCTCTGCCCGCCGCCACATTCTGCTTTCGTGTGGAGCCAGCGAAGGTTTGCCTGGGCGGTCGAGTGCCCCGGTGCCGTTGCGAGGGCTCGTAACAAATAGTTCTCCGCCTCCCTGCATCGACCCTGGCGAGCCACGGCCAACCCAATATTTGCCAAGACATCTGGGTCCGTACGGAATTTGCGCAAGGCCTCCTTCAACACCTCCTCGGCCTGGGCGTTCTGCCCCGTAAGGAGGAGCGCGGCCCCCAGATCACGAAGAACCGTGGCTCGATCGGCCGGATCTCCCTGTAGGGACCGAGTTAGAGCCGCAACCGCCTGCTCCCCGTACCCTTGCTGGAGGCGAATCCTGCCGAGCTCTGCGAGCAGTGCCACGTCCTCAGTGCCCTCCTCCAACGCCCTGAGGCACGCTTGGGCAGCCTCGTCGAGCTGGCCAACTGTGCTGAGGAGGCGACTCTTGAGCAGCAGAGCTTCCTTGTTGTCCGGGCGGCACTTCAGCAAAGCGTCCACCTCATCAAGCGCCTCTTGGAACCGTCCCAGCCCGGCCCAAGCGAGCGCGAGATTGTTGCGGGCTGCGAGGTAGCACGGGAAACGATCAAGCGCCTTTTCAAACAACCCAACCGCTTCTCGCAAACGTCCTTCTTGCGCCATCTCGATACCAAGGCCGTTTAGGGCCTGGACGTTTCTCTCAGGCTCCAGCCTCAATGCGTACCGGAAAAGAGTTTGCCCATCCCTCCAGTGACCGGTTTGCCCCCAGCTGACCGCCGCAAACACCCCCAAGGTCGCTGTCGCGCAAAATCTGCGCGCCCTCCGAGACAGAAGCCTCCCCCTCAACAAACCGACGGCGGCCAGCAGCAAGCCCGGCAACGCAAGATACTGGAACCGGTCTGCGGCAAACGGCCAGACGCCTCCCCTCTCCAAACCCAGGCCGGGGATGAGAAGAAAGAGATACCACAAGATCCCGAGCGTAACCGACGGGTTTGTCCGGCGGCACCGCCACGCGAGCACGAGCAGCGTCGTCCCCAAGATCGCACTGGCCCACCCAGCCAAGGACAAATTTTCTGGCGGTGGGTACCAAAAACTGAGGCGTGTCGGCACAACGAATCTCTCAAAGAACGCCCCGATGGCGGCAACCGCTTCCACCGACCTCCGCGCCCAGGGGACCGCCGCGCCAGAGTAACGGATTCCGGCACTTTCCATGCCTGCAAGAGCAACATACGAGAGAAGTGAGCCTACCAGGAGAAGGGGCACCTTCTCCGCCAGCAACCGAACAGACCCTTCCCTGTCCGTGCGCCGCAGAGGCCACGCGTCCAGAGCCAGGAGCACCGCGGGCAAGGGGCCCGCTGCCGGCTTGGACGCCATCGCTAAGACGAAAAGCCCCATGACGCCGAGATACCGGGGTATCGTGGGGCGAGGAGCATACACGCGCAGATAGGCGAGCACAGAAAGAAACGCAAACGTGCCGCAAAGAAGAGTCTTACGTTCTGCAACCCAGGCCATGCTTTCCACCTGGAGCGGATGCAGCAAGAACAACGCCGCAATCACCCATGAAAGCCCCCTTTCATCCGTTATACAACGAACAATCCAGAACACCAGAAAAGAATTGACAGCGTGTACAAAAAGATTAATAAGGTGCGCAGCGGCCGGGCTGGCTCCGAACACGTCCACCTCTACCATAAACGAGAGCCATGTGATCGGATGCCAGTACATGTACCTCGTGTTTATAAGAGCCCAGCGCAATCCCTTCCACGTGAACCCCAGGGGCACCCAGGTGTTGTCTGTCAGGTAGGCGTTGTCGTCCATTCCCAGGATAGAGAACCCCCCCACTCGACCGTAGACCACAACCGCCAGTCCGAGGAGGCCAACGAACACAGCCATGTCCGTGTTCAGCCAGGACGATGACCTAGGGGTGCGTATGCTCATCAGATCCGATCCATCTCATAAGCCAGTGGGTAAACAGGCGCGATTCCCTCCCTGATCGGGGGTAAAGGGCCTGTTGGAGAGCCGGGCGCAGCCCCTTCGCTCGCCGCGCAGCGCCTCGGATACTGGAACCGCGAAATGGCACCCATTCCACAGGGTCGTCATGAACCCCCCCTGCCGTGCCTGCGCGGCGGATCTCAACGCCCGGGCGGAGGCAGGTCCCTTGTCCCGCCCTCCGAGGTAACGCCCCTATTTTGTCGCCGGTTTGATCGATGATGGAGGCCCCTCTGGGAGGAGGGCAAACCGCAGGGCTCCCTCGGTATCCAGAGCGAAGGTGAGGACGTCGTAGCTGCAGACCAAGGGCACGAGTAGCACACGGCCCGGCTCCAACCCCTTCTCCCGCACCCATCGTTCCGCCTCCTCCGCCCATTTAGGCGCCCTCTCGCGCCAAGCGTCCAGAGTCAGAGGATACTCCCGGATGATACCGATGTTTTGGTCCGTCAGCCGCTCCATCAGGTCGCCCCGCAGGAACACCGGCCGGCCGGTTTGGAGAGCGGTCTTCCGGATGCGCTGGCGCTCGGCCTCGTCGGGGGGCATGCGGATCACGGCGTAGACCGGGGTCGTGTCCGCGTCCGCCAGGATCTTCTTGGCCTCGTCGCCCGCCAGGGGCAGGAGGTCCGCGCTCGCCGAGTAGAAGGCGCCGTCGGCGAACACCACCAGGGCCGTGCGCTGGGCCCCCACGGTCCATAGCCCCCACCCGAAGGCCACGGCCTGCAGGGCGCCGATCACGGAGTAGTCGAACACGAGGGCTTTTCGACTCTTGCGGGGGTTGTACACGACCAGGGTGAGCACAGGGCCCAGCACCAGATCCACCCCCACGATGAGCCGCAAGCCCTGCCAGCCCCCGTCGGCCACGAAGTAGGGCAGGGGAAACCACCGGCTCACGAACAGCCACAGCAGCAGGGCCATGGTGACCGCGCTCACCCCCAGATGGATGCAGAAGGCTCGTCCCTTCGGCCCGACGTTCAGCCCCATCGCACTCCCTCCGTCGGCGGATGCTGTGAACCATTTTCTTATCGGCTCAAGCACGTGAGGGATAACCCAGAGGGGGTCCGGGGAAAGCGGCTCCGATTGCGGCCGGGACGGTTCGATGGTAGGAGGGAGGCTCCTGAAACGACCAGTAGGAGAAAGCGAGGTGCGCGAGACGGTTCGGACGGTGGTCTGGGGAGTTGAGGCGGACAATGTCGGGGTCGGCTGCAGCCGGAGCGCATCGGAGAGCCGCCGGTCCCCTGGACTGAGCTCGATCCTCCCTGGGGCCCAGACCCCGATGGGGCTGGCCTAAAGGAGCACAAAGCCATGGTGCGGAATCCCCCCTTCTAGCGCCCGTACCAGGCCGGGCCGATCGGGTTCCAGCACTTCTGCTGCCGGTGTGAGGCTGCGCCGGATGACCCGCCAGACCTAAGGCCCGTCCCCATGGGGATCCGGAGCCGGCTCCCCCCACGTACGCAGCACCTCCATGGCCGCGACCACCTCTCGAAACCGCTCGGGGTCGCCCCCCAGATCGGGATGGTGCTGTCTCGCCAGCAGCCGGAAGCGGCGGCGAATCGCACCGACGGGCGCGCCGGGCTCCAGGCCCAGGGCCCTAAGGGCGTCCTCCTTGCGGTCGTGGATCCGAAACCGGCGCCAGAACCATCGCAGCATCTCGCGCACGTCATCGGCCCGAGTCCGCACCAGATGACCCAGGTCCAGGTAGTAGGCGGCCAGGGGGTCGGGTGCGGCGGGCAAGCACCGCGGGTTGGGGGCCGGCCCTTGCAAAGGGAGAAGCCGAATCCGAAGCACGTGGATCTCGAGGCTGCCACGACCGGCCCGCTCCAGGGCCCGCCGGAGGCGGTACAGGTGGTGAAACAACAGGAAATGCACCCGAAACAGCTCCAGCTCGTCCAGACCCCGCAGGGGGCCGTCGCCCCGCAGCCGCTCCAGGAGCTCGTACTCCCGCAGCCCCTCCGGGTCTCGACGCAACACGCCGTAGAGCCGCCGCAGCTCAGGGTCCAGGGTGCGAAGGAATGCGCGGTCCATGGAAACCGAGGGTACCACCTCGGGCCCCTCGGCCCCAAACCGGCCCTCCCTCCATGAGTGTTCCGCGAGTCTCCGTGGTGGTTCCCACCCGGGACGAGGTCGGAACCCTGCCGGGCCTGCTCCAGGATCTGGCCCGACAGCGGGGCGTGGGGCTCGAGGTCGTGGTGGCCGACGGCGCGAGCAGGGACGGCACGCCGGAGGTGCCCAACCGGCTCGCCCTACCGTTCCCGTGGCGGGTGGTCCGGTGCGCCCCGGGTCGGGGCCGCCAGATGAACGCCGGCGCCCAAGCGACCCGCGGCTCGGACCTGCTGTTCCTCCACGCCGACACCCGGCTCTCCGACCCGGAGCTTTTGGCCCGGGCGGCTCGGCACATGGCCGAAGAGCGGAACCGGCTGGCACATGACCGGGTGGCCGGCCATTTCGGGCTCCGGTTCCGCCAGGCCCGCCCCGGAGGGGGCGCCGCGTTCTACTTCTACGAAGCCAAGACCCGCACCAACCGACCTGGCACCGTCCACGGGGACCAAGGGATCTGGATCTCGAGATCGTACCTGGATGCGCTGGGGGGGTTCGACGAGGCCCTTCCGTTCCTGGAGGACGAGGAGCTAGCCGGCCGGGTGTTCCGGACCGGGGTGTGGACGCTGCTGCCCGGCACGGTGGTCACCTCGGCCCGCCGGTTCGAGGCCGAGGGGATGGGACCCCGCCAGGCTCTGAACGCCTTGATCCTGGCCGCCCACGACCTGGGCTGGCACGGCTTCCTTGCCGAGGCCCCGGCCCTGTACCGGGAGCAGGCCCGGGCAGACCGCCTGGATCTGGTACCGTTCCTGCGGCTCCTTCAAGCACTCGGAAGCCGGGAAGGGTTCCTTGGGCTGCTCCGACGGTGGATGGAGACCGGCGGGTTCGTGGCCCGCAACGCGTGGCAGCTTGCCTTTGCCTGGGACTGCCGCCGGAACCGGCGCCGAGGCACGCCACCGGGGGACGGCCCCACCCCTTGGACCGACCGGTATGACCGGTGGGGCGCCCGATGGGTGGAGAGCGCACCCGGTGCGGCCGCGGCCGCGGTGCTCACGGCCGCGGTTTTCTACGGGTTCTGGGCGGCTGGCTGGCTGACCGGGGCGGCGAGAAAAAAATGATCTCCCGATCGTTGACAGCGTTTGGAACCTCGGGTAGGGTGACGGGCACAAACGGTCAGGGACCTGCCTCAGCCCGTCCTGGCCCGCACCGAGAGCGGATCGAAGCGGAGAGGCCCCGGCCCCTCCGTTTTTTGGTTGGCGCCCCTTGCGCCGCGACGATTGGGCGCGCTGGGCAGAAGCAGTACCGGATGCGGTTCCTCCCTCCGGGCGTTGTTTCTCCCACGCAGTTTTCACCACGGGTGCCCGGGGCACCCAAACGCCTTGTTAAGGAGGCAGGAACATGGCAGTCGGTACGGTAAAGTGGTTCAACGACCAGAAGGGGTACGGGTTCATCGCTCAGGAAAACGGCCCGGACGTGTTCGTCCACTTCAGCGCGATCCAGATGCAGGGCTTCAAGACCCTGCAGGAAGGGCAGCAGGTGGAGTTCGAGGTGGTTGACGGCCAGAAGGGCCCCCAGGCCGCCAACGTGCGTCCGGTCTGATCCTTAACCGAGCCCGCAAACAACGTGCAGGACGAGGGAGCGAGCCCGTAGGCTCGCTCCTTTTGCGTGGAGCCATGGCGTTCGCAGACCACAACGAGTATCGCACCCCGCCCGACCGTCGCCCCGGCCTCGTGCCCCGCCTGTGCCCGTGGCCCGAGCTGCCGTTCTACGCCCGGGTGCTGTGGATCGTGGGACGGTCGCGCTGGGAGGTGGCCCGGGGCGTCTACGACGGGGCCCACTGGGCCAGGTCCAGCGAGGACATCGTGCGGGCCCTGGAGTGGGTGGGTGTGAGGCTCACCATCGAGGGCATGGACGTGCTCCGGCGGTTCGAGGGGCCGGCCGTGTTCGTGGGAAACCACATGAGCACCCTGGAGACGTTCGTACTGCCGGCCGTGATCCAACCGGTGAAACCGGTGACCTTCGTGGTGAAGGAGTCGCTGCTCGCCTATCCGTGGTTCGGTCCGATCCTCGGCAGCCGCGACCCCATCGCGGTGGGTCGCCGGAGCCCCCGGGAGGACTTTACCAAGGTGCTCCGGGAAGGGACCGACCGGATCGGACGGGGCATGTCGGTGATCGTGTTTCCCCAGACCACCCGCTCGGACGAGCTGCGCCTCGACCGGTTCAACTCCATCGGGGCCAAGCTGGCCGCCCGGGCCGGGGTGCCTCTGGTGCCGGTGGCCCTGCGGACCGACGCCTGGGGCAACGGCCGGCGGCTCAAGGACTTCGGGCCGGTAAGGCCGGACCGGCCGGTACGGTTCCGGTTCGGTCCTCCGATCGCGCCGGAGCGCCGGGGCTCGGCCGCCCAGGAGGCTTGCGTGGCGTTCCTGCGGGACACGTTGAAGGGGTGGGGGGTCCCAGTGGTGGAAGCGACGGAGAAAAGGGAGCCGGGACGGGGCGCCGCGTGACCCCCGCCCGGGACACACTACTTCTCCAAGACCAGCAGCCCGACCTCGGGATCCAGGGTGTAGCGAAACCGCTCCAGGAAGCTCAGGCCCAGGATGCCGTCCAACCCGGGCACGGGATCGGCATCCACCACGGCAACGGCCACGTTCCGAGCCCGCGCCCTGCCCACGTCGACCCGCCGGGCCTCACCCAAGGATGCCTCAATCTCCCCGTTGGCGGTGGCCAGCCGCACCCGGTCCCCCCCGACCCGCCCCCGGATCTTGGCCTTTCGGGCGACCTCCTTGGACACCACGCAGTAGGTGGCCCCGGTGTCCACCAGAAAGCGTCCGGTGAACCGTCGGTTTACCGTGACCTGAGCCACCAGCACTCCCCCGTGTCGCTCGAGGGGGACCGACGCGGCCCCGGCCACGCGGACCAGCGCCAGAAGCGCTAGGAGCAGGGGGGTGGCGCGGCGAAGAGACACGGCGTGGCTCCGTTGGGTGAGTGGAAAGCCGGAAAGCGAGAACGCCAGAAGGCCAAGAACTCCTTCCACGGGCCGCGGTCTTCGGTCGACGGCCTTCGGTGACCGCTCATCAGGGCACGGCACGACGCCGAGCCGGTCAGAAAGCGGCCTCCGCCCAACCCCTCGTGTTGCGACCAGGCCCCGGAGAGGCTCGGCAAAGCTCTCCACCGGCCCCTGTCTTCTGTCCGCTGAATCCCGACATCAGAACAAGTAGGGGTTTTCGTCCCAGAACGCGTCGCGGAGCCGCCAGGCGTGGGCCGTGGCCACCCCCATGGCCAGGGCCGACACGACCAGCACCGACACCAATGAGCCGGTGGCGTTCTCGAACCCGAACGCAAGGGCCAGCTCGTCCATCGGCCATGCCCCCAGCCCCACCGCCACGCTGACCAGCTGCACGGCGTTGTACACCAAAAGGATCCACCAGGTCAGGCGCTGGGCCTTGAGCACCCCCACCACGATGTGGATCAGGACCAGGCAGTCCAGCACCACGGCGACCCGGGCGGCCGTCCCTTCGAGCACCCAGGCAAAGAACGGATAGGGCGAGCCGTTGGCCGCGGCCGTGGAGATCAGGAGGAGGACGTAGTAGAACAGCAGGGCGAAACTCGCCGGGCGGCGCCCGGTGCCGCTCATAGCACTCCCCGGCCGAGATCCCGGAGCACCGGCAGGAGCAGACGAAAGGCGCGGCCGCGGTGGCTCACCCGGTTCTTCGTCTTCGGATCGAGCTCTGCAGCGGTGCGTCCCAGGCCCTCCACCAGGAACAGGGGGTCGTACCCGAACCCCCCCCCGCCCCGAGGCCGCTCAAGGATCCGCCCCTCCACTCGCCCCTCGGCCGCCACCTCACCCAGGCCGGGAACCGCCAGCACCAGGGCGCACACGAACGCGGCCGTGCGCCGCTTGGCCGGCACCCCCTCCAGCTCCATCAGGAGCTTCCGGTTGTTGTCCGCGTCCGTGGCTCGGGGCCCCGCGTACCGGGCCGAGCGAACGCCCGGCGCCCCGCCCAGGGCGTCCACCACCAAACCGGAGTCGTCCGCCAGCACCGGCTCACCCAGGCTCTGGACGAGGGGCCAGGCCTTGGAGCGGGCGTTGTCCAGGAACGAGTCGCCCTCCTCCCGGAGCTCCGGTCGATCCGCCAGGTCCGCCAACCCCAGCACCTCGAACCCCAGGGGTTCGAGCATCTGCCGGAGCTCCCGGAGCTTGCCGGCGTTGGCCGTGGCCACGATCAGCCTCACCGGCCGCCCTCCAACGCCTCCCGTTGCAGGGCCAGGAGCCGTTCGATCCCTCTCCAGGCCAGGTCCAGCAGCTCTGTGAGCTTGTCCCGGGAGAACGGCCGTTCCTCGCCCGTGGCCTGCACCTCCACCAGCTCGCCCCGGCCCGTCATCACCACGTTCATGTCCAGATCGGCCGAGGAGTCCTCCCGGTAGTCCAGATCCAGCAGGGGCCTGCCCCCCACCACGCCCACGCTCACGGCGGCCACGGCGTCGGTCAGAGGGATCCGGCTCACCACGTTGCGTTCCACCAGGGTCTGGAGCGCGTCCGCCAGCGCCACATAGGCCCCGGTGATCGAGGCCGTACGGGTGCCCCCGTCGGCCTGGAGCACGTCGCAGTCCACCCACACGGTTCGCTCCCCCATGGAGTCCAGGTCGGTCACCGCCCGGAGCGAGCGGCCGATGAGGCGCTGGATCTCCAGGGTGCGCCCCCCCTGCCGGCCCCGGCTCGCCTCCCGGGGGGTCCGGGTCTCGGTGGCCCGGGGCAACATGCCGTACTCGGCCGTGACCCACCCCCGGCCCGTCCCCTTGAGAAACGCGGGCACCCCCTCCTCCACGCTGGTCGCGCACAGCACCCGGGTGTGCCCCATCTCGATCAGGGCGCTCCCCTCGGCGTATCGGAGCACCCCCCTTTGGATCCGGACCGGCCGCAGCTCGTCGGCCGCCCTTCCGTCATGGCGCATCGGATCATCCTTCTCAGAAATTTCGGTCGTCGGTCTACGGTCAACGGTCGCCGGTCTGGGGCCTTCGCCCCGCTAGGCGGCTCTCGCCAACCCGGCGGCGGGGGGCCTGTTGGAGCGCCGGGCGTGGCTCCTATGGTCGCTGCATCCGGCACTCAGCCGCCGCGGGAAGGCAGCCGGTTGCGCCGCGGGTGTAGGGCCCCGCGGGGGCCTGACGAGGCTTCCAAGCAGCTTTGGTCGTCAGCCGGGGCCTACGGGGACTTCCAGCCGGTCACATCGGCCACGGCCGCGGCTAGGGCCCGGGACAGGGCCTCGGCGCCGGCCGGAGAACGCCACCACTCGGCCTCGTCGGGCCACGCCAGGGATCCCAACTCCACCAGGGCCGCGGGACAGGTCACCGCCTCCAGGGCCGGATGGGGCAGGATCCCCTCCCCCCGGTCGAAGGTGGGTGCCACCTCCCCCAACCGCCGGCGAACGGCCTCGGCCCAGGCTCGACTCTGCTGCCACACCCGGGCCTGGCCCGCCTCCCACCGCTGTGGATCGAGCCCCGGCAGGGGCGGAGGGGCGACGAACACCTCGAACCCCCGGGCCTGGACCCGGGGCTCGCCGGAGAAGTGAAGGGCCAGGTACAGATCGGCCTCCCGGTAGTTGGCGAACGCGGCCCGCAACGGTTTCGACAGATCCTGGTCCCGGTTCCGGGTCAGGAACACCACGATCCCCTGGGCCTCGAGCCTCTTCGCCAGGGCCTCGGCCACGGCGAGGGCCGCGTCCTTCTCGGCGCGGCCCCGGCCGTGCGCGCCCGGGTCGGCCCCCCCGTGGCCAGGGTCGAGAACGAGCCGCGGGGAGCTGCGTTGGATGGCTGGCGCGGGGATGCTATCCTCGCACCGCACCGTCCGGGCCGATACCGGAAGGAGCAGGAGCGACAGCCAAACCAGGATGAGGCCGAGGGGGCGGTCCATGGCGTGTCGGAAGGGTCTCGGGCGGAAGGTGTCGGCATGCTAGCCCACCGGCCCGAGGGATGTCAACGCGGCTGCTCCCCTCGGGATCTCTTGCACCAGCCGAAACCGGAGGTTCGCCAAGTGAACGGCTTCCCACACTCCCAGGCCGAGGGGGCCACCACCCCCGAGGCTGGCGCTCCACGCCCCCCCGTGCACCGCGGGCCTGCCCCCCGGCGCGCCTGTCTCGCCGTCGCCCTGGTCCTGCTGGCCGGGGTGATCCTGGCCGGCCCGTGGCCCGCCGCGGCCGCAGCAGAGCCGGATCCTCTGGTGGCCGAGGCCCTGGCCACCGGCAGGCCCGTGCTGGGGGAGTTCGTATCGGAGACCTGCCCGGCTTGTGACCAGCTCAAACCGGCCCTCGAAGAGGTGCTGTCGCGGCACCCCCACATCATCCGTCAGGTGCACGACGCCGACAAGGAACCCGAGCTGGCCAAGAAGTACGGGGTCAAGTGCGTGCCGGTCATCGTGATCATCGGCCCCGACGGCAAGGTCCGGTTCAACCAGGTGGGATTCTGGACCGTGGAGGAGCTGGAGCAGGTGCTGCGCGACGCCGGCGTGGCCGCGGCGCCTTAGCCGATGCCTGTAGAGGTACCGTCGAAGAGGGGAGCCTGGTTGACACCCCGGCGTGCGGTGCCTAGGTTTGGGCGCCGTGGGGGGAGCGCATGCGAGCCCCTTCAAAAGCGTTGCCCTAGCCCCGAGAAAAAAGGCTCGGACCTGGCAAATGCTTTTGTTGGGGTCAGTCCTTTGCGGAGGAGAGAATCCGTCCGATGGCGACCAAACGGAACTACTACGAGATCCTCGGGGTGGACCGCAAGGCATCGGTCGAGGAGATCAAGAAGGCCTACCGGAAGCTCGCCCGCAAATACCACCCCGACGTGAACCCAGGGAACAAGGAGGCGGAGGAGCGGTTCAAGGAGATCTCCGAGGCGTATGACGTGCTCTCCGACCCCGAGAAACGCGCCCGGTACGACGCCGTGGGTCATGCGGCGTTCGGGGCTGGCGCGGGCGGGGCTCAGGGGCCCCGGTGGGAGGAGTTCCGCACGGGCGGCGGTTTCAGCGGGTTCGACTTCTCGGATCTGTTCTCGGACCTGTTCGGCGAAACCCCCGGCTTCCGGGCGGGCGGCCCCCGCAAGGGGGCCGACCTGGAGTACGACATGACCGTATCGTTCCGAGAGGCCGTCCGGGGCACCGAAAAGGAGATCTCGTTCCAGCGCCAGGCACCATGCGCGGCCTGCGGGGGAACCGGGGTCGGTGCGGGCGGGGGCGGTGGGCCCTGCCCCCGATGCGGGGGCAGGGGGGGGGTGCGGGCCTCCCGGGGTGTGGTAACGGTGCAGCAGACCTGCCCGGCGTGCCGCGGCACGGGCCGGGCCCCCGGCCAGCCCTGCGAGCGCTGCGGCGGTCGCGGGGCCGTGCCCAAGGCGGAGCGGATCCGAGTGCGCATCCCGGCCGGCATCACCGACGGCTCCCGGGTACGGGTGGCCGGAAAAGGGGAGGCCGGCCCCGACGGAGGCCCGCCGGGCGATCTGTACATCCGGGTCCGCGTCGCATCGGACCCCCAGTTTCGGCGTGAGGGAGACGACCTGGTGACCCGGGTGAAGGTGGGTGTGCTCGACGCCATCCTGGGGGGTACCGTGGAGGTCCCCACCCTGGACGGACCGGTGCGCATGAAGGTCCCCCCTGGCACCCAAAACGGCCGGCGGTTTCGGCTGCGGGGCAAGGGCGTTCCGGGCCGGGGCGATCTGTACGCCGAGGTACAGGTGGAGATCCCTCGCCGGCTCGACCCCGACGTGAAGAGAACCCTGGAAGGCCTGCGAGGCCGGGTGTGAGCACCGAGGGGAGCCAGCCATGGACAAGGCCGTGAAGCTGTACCGACTCCGGGAGCTCGTGGAGGCCACCGGGGTGAGCGCGTCGACCCTGCGCGTCTACCGGGAGGCGGGCCTCATCGAACCTGCGGCGCGGGAAGGTCGGCGGTACCTCTATGACGAGGAGACCGTCGAGACCGTGCAACGCATTCGCCGCCTTCGGAGAGACCTGGGGGTGAATCTGGCGGGGATCCAGGTGATCCTCGAGATGCGACGCACCATCGAGGATCTCCAGGGCCACCTGGACGAGGTGGTGCGGTTCGTGCGGGAGGAGCTGCGGGCCGAGCTGGAGCGGTACCTCCGGCAGCAGGAGAAGGCCGTGGTCCCCAAGGCGTTTTCCCGTCCCCCCATCAAGCCGGCGGGCTGACCGGGCGACCGCGGGGGGCTGGGGTGCTGCGGCCGGGGGATCCTCGCATCCTTCCCCTGCTTCCCCTGCTGGCCCTGGCCGCGGGCGTTTGGGCCGCCCGCCATCCCGGGTGGTCAGCGGCCGCCCTGATCGCCGCCGCCCTGGGCGCAAGCGCCCTCGCCCCGACCCGAACCTCCCTCCTGACCGCCCTGGTAGGCCTGTTGACCTTGGCCGCCGCAGGGTACGCCGCGACCGCTCGCCCCCCCGCCCTATACCCCACCCTGGGCACTCGAGGCCGGTTTTACGGGCTCGTGGCGGCCGATCCGCGCCCCTCGGCCGCCGGTTGGTCGGTGCTGGTGGACCTTGAGGCCGCGGCCCCGAACCCGCCGGGGCCCTGGGGGCCCGCGTGGGGCCGGATTCGGCTCACGGTGACCGGAACTCCGGACCCGCCCCCCTCCCGGGGGGCTTCCTGCTGGTTCCGGGGCGAGCTCCGTCCACCCCTGGCGTTCCGGAACCCGGGGACCGAAGGGTACGCCTCGTACCTGCGGCGCAAGGGGGTATCTGCTCGGGCGGGGGCCCGCTGGCCGGGCGAGGTGCTGTTTCGGCCGGGCACCGCGGCTTGGCTCGCCTGGCGTCGCGAGGTCTCCCAGGAGATCGGGCGCGCGGCACCGGGCCCGGGCGGATCGGTCCTCCGGGCCATCACCCTGGGAGACCGCTCCGGGCTATCCCCCCGGTTGCGTGACCTGCTGCGCCGGGCCGGGGTGTCGCACCTGGTGGCCGTGTCCGGGCTCCACCTGGGAATTGTGGCCCTACTGATCGTGCCCGCAGCCCGGTGGGCCCTTCTGCGATGGGCTCCCCGATGGTTCGTCGGCCGGCCGGCCGCCCCGTGGGCCCGCGCCACGGCCGTTCCCGTCCTGGTCGGCTACGCAGCCCTCTCCGGGTGGCAGGTGAGCACGATGCGGGCCCTGGCCATGGTGATCCTGGCCCTGGTGTCCGCTGGCCTGGCCCGGCCCCGGTCGGTGCCCTCGGTGCTGGCGGCCACGGCCCTGGCGCTGGCGGTGATCTGGCCGCCGGTGTTGGAGGACCCGGCACTCCACCTGTCCCTCGCGGCCCTGGCCGGGCTGTTCTGGCTCGCGCCGGGGCTGGAGGCCCGCGTCCTGTCCTCCCGGCCCGCGTGGGAGACCCGCCTCCCATGCCCCCACGGCCTCCCCCAGGCTTTAGCAGCCGCCGCCAGGGGGATGGTGCGGATCTCCTGCGCCTCGGCTGGGGCGGCCCTAGCCACCCTGCCGATCTCCCTGTTCCACTTCGGCTCGGCGCCCTTGGCCGGGATCCTCACAAACCTGGTGTCGGTCCCCCTGGTGGGCTGGCTGTGTCTCCCCCTGGGGCTGGCAGGAGTGCTCGCGTACGAGCCCTTGCCCGGGGCGGCGCGGCTCTTCTGGGCCGCGGCCGGGGCCGTCCTCGACCGGTGGACCGCGGCCATGGCCGCCGTGGAGCCCTGGGCCCTGTCGGTGCGTCTCCCTACCCTGGAGACCCCCCTGGGGCTGGCGGCCGGGCTGGCCGGCCTCGTGACCCTGGGGCGTTGGGTGTGGCGCCGCCCTGGGGCAGCACGGTGGGCCGCCGGAGCGGCAGGCCTCGCGATGCTCGCCCTGGCGTTGCCCGCGATCCGGACCGCCCTGGAGCGCAGCCTCCGGCTGTGGGTGTTCGACGTGGGCCAGGGCCAGGCCCTGGCGCTCCGCCTACCCAACGGTCGGTGGGTCGCCGTGGACGGCGGAGGTTTCCCCCATAGCCCGTTCGACACCGGGGCGAAGATCGTCGTACCGGCCTTGGAAGCGGTGGGGTGCCGGGGGCTGGACCTGGTCGTCTCGACCCACCCCCACCCTGACCATGTGCAGGGCCTCCCTACCGTGGTGCGGTGGGGCCGCCCCCGGGAGGTGTGGCTCCCGGCCGGGTTCCGGGGCGACCCCCGGTACCGGGAGCTGCTGGCAGCCGGCCGCGAGGTGGAGGCCCGGGTGCGATGGATCGGCGCGCCGACCGAGGAGCCTCTTTCCAACGGGGCTCGGATCGTGGCCTGGTGCGGTCCCGGCCCGGGGGAGAACGATCGGAGCCTGCTCGTGCGGGTGGAGGTCTGGGGCCGAGCCGTTATCCTGCCCGCCGACCTGGAGGCCGGGGGCCAGGCCGCGGCCCTCACCAGCGGCATTCCCCTTGAGGCCGAGACGCTGGTGGCCCCCCACCACGGGGCAGCCGACGCCTGGTACCCGCCGTTCTTCCGGGCTGTGAGGCCCCGCCGGGTCCTCGTGTCCGCTGGGGGTAGGCGGGGTCTGCCCTCCGGACGGTTCCTCAGGGGCGTGGAAGGCACCGGGGCCGCGGTTCTCGGGACCTACGAGTGGGGGTGTCTACGCCTCGATCTCGGCCCGGGCGAAACCCGCGTCGGCCCGGCGCGTTGACACCCCCAGGGGCTTTTGCTAGCTTTCAAGATCCCTTTGGTTCAGGGTCGTCCATGCATCCTGCCTCCGTGATCGTCGTCGACGACGACGCGTTCTTCCGGTCGTTCTGCTCCGATGTGCTTCGGCAGGAAGGGCTGCGCGTACGCACCGCCTCGACGGGCACGGAGGCGCTCGCCCGGCTGGAGGAAGAGCCGGCGGATCTCGTGCTCGCCGACATCTACATGCCGGAGATGACGGGTCTGGAACTCCTCCAGGCCGTGAAGGCACGCCACCCCTCGGTGGACGTGCTGATCATGACCGGCTATGCCTCCATCGACACCGCGGTCCGGGCGCTCAAGCACGGTGCCGCGGACTACCTGCGCAAACCGTTCGCGGCCGAGGAGCTGGCCGCGGTGGTGCACGCCACCCTGGAGCAGCGTCAGCTAGTCCGGGAGCACTCCCGGCTGAAGCGCCAGCTGGAGCTCTACGAGCTGGCCCGATCGTTTGTGGGCTCGGACGAGCCGGAGAGGGTCGTGGCCCTGGGGCTCCAGGCTGTGGCCCGGGCCGCCCGAAGCAACCTGGGGGCGGTGCTGCGGCATGGGCCGGGGACGGGTCCGCTGACCGTTGCGGCGCGGTTTGGCCTGGGCCCGGACCAGGCCGAGGCCCTCCGGGACGCCCTGGTGTTCCGGGCCGAGCGGTACCTACGGGGGCTCGAGTCGCCCCGGGTGCTCGGCCGGGCTCGGCTGCTGCGGGTCCTGGCGGGCCGTACCGAGGTGCCCGAGGCCCGGGAGCTGCTGCTCCTGCCCCTGCGCCTCCGGGGCGGCCTCGGCGGCGTTGTGGTTTTGGGCCGGATCCCGGGCGGGGAGCGGTTCTCCCCGGAGGACGTGGAGAACGCCTTTTTCCTGAGCCAGCAGATGGAGCTGGCCCTGGACGCTGCCGAGAGGTACCTCGAGGCGCGGCAGCTGGCGTTCGTGGACCCCCTCACCGATCTCTACAACGCCCGGTACCTTGAGAGAGTCCTTGACGACGCGATCCGTGAGTCGGAGCGGTCTGGGCTGCCGTTCAGCCTGCTGTTCCTGGACCTGGACCGGTTCAAGGAGATCAACGACGCCCACGGCCATTTGACCGGGGGTAAGGTGTTGATCGAGGTGAGCCGGCTGCTTCAGGCCAACGTGAGGGACAACGATACCCTCATCCGGTACGGGGGGGACGAGTTCGTGGCCCTGCTGCCTGGGGCCGACACCGCTGCGGCGGTGGAGGTGGCCGAGCGGATCCGCCAAGCGATCCGCTCCCACCGGTTTCTCGGCCGGGAGGGCCGGTCCATCCATCTCACCGCCTCGGTGGGGGTGGCCACCTACCCCCGGGACGCCATGTCCCGGGAAGACCTCGTGGACAAGGCCGATCGGGCCATGTACCGAAACAAGGAGGCCTCACGCGACGCCGTGTACGAGGCCCGACTTCTCTGACGGACAACCCCACCCATGGAACTAAAAAAGCTCAAAGGGTTTCGGGACCTGCTCCCGGACGAGACCCCCCTGTGGCAACACATGGAGGCCAAGGCTTGCCAGGTCCTGGAGGCCTTCGGGTACCGGGAGGTGCGGCTTCCCCTGCTGGAGGACACGGCCCTGTTCCGCCGCTCCATCGGCGAGGCCACCGATATCGTCGAGAAGGAGATGTACACCTTCACCGACACGGGCGGGAACTCGGTCACCCTGCGGCCCGAGGGCACGGCCTCGGCCGTGCGGGCGTATCTGGAGAACGGGCTCGCCCGGTCGGCGCCCAAGGCCCGATGGTATTACATGGGCCCCATGTTCCGGCGGGAGCGGCCACAGAAAGGGCGGCTGCGGCAGTTCCACCAGATCGGGGTCGAGTGCTTCGGCTGGGCCGAGCCCGAGGCCGACGCCGAGGTGCTTGCGCTCCTGTGGGACCTGTTCTCGGCCTTCGGCCTTTCGGACCGGCTCCGACTCGAGATCAACACCCTGGGGTGCTCGGCGGACCGGGCGGCCTACGTGGAGGCCTTGCGGGCGCACCTGCAGGCCCTCCGGCTCGACCTGTGCCCGGACTGCCAACGCCGCATCGACACCAACCCCCTCCGGGTGCTCGACTGCAAGAAAGAGCGGTGCCGGCAGCTCACCGCGGACGCCCCCCGCATCACCGAGGCGGTGTGCGGCGAGTGCGCCGCCCACTTCGCCCGGGTGAGGGAGATCCTCGACCGGGTGGGCCTCGCGTATCGGGTGAACCCCCGCATGGTGCGCGGGCTCGACTACTACAACCGCACCACCTTCGAGCTCCTGGCCGAGGGGCTCGGGGCCCAGAACGCGGTGGCCGCCGGCGGCCGGTACGACGGGTTGGCCGAGGCCCTGGGAGGCCCGCCGGTCCCGGCCCTGGGGTTCGCCCTGGGCATGGAGCGGCTGGGGCTCCTGTTGGACCCCGAGGCAGCCCCAGCTCCGACACCCACGGCCTACTGGGTGACCCGGGGGCCCGAGGCCGCCGCCCTGGCCCTGGCCCTGCGGCGGAAGCTGGCAGCCCGGGGGGTGGGCAGCGCGATGGACCTGGCCGCCCGCAGCTTCAAGGCCCAGATGCGCGCGGCCGACCGTAGCGGCGCCCGGTTTGCGCTGATATTGGCCGAGGACGAGATGGCCGACGGCACGGTGACCGTGAAGGACCTTTCCACCGGTAGCCAGGAAACCGTGGCGGCCGACGATCTGATCTCGTATCTTATGGGCCACATCGCCACCCCCGCCTGATCCCCCAGGGAGACAACGATGACCCACCGACGATTCCGAGTGCTCGGTTCGGCCGCGCTCGCCGTGGCGGCGATCCTTGTCCTCACCTATACACCGGCAGCCGCGGGGAGCTGCGTCGACGGCAGCTGCCACCAGGACCTCATGGCGCCCCAGTTCCTCCACGGCCCTGTGGCTGCCGAGCAGGCAGGGGCGCCCGGGTGCGTGTCGTGCCACGTGCCGTCGGGGCCGGCCTGCACCTCCCAAAAGGCCGGAAAGTTTCGGTTCAAGACCAAGCCGGCCCGGCTGTGCCTGATGTGCCACGAGCGGGGAACCGGGACCCAGCACACCAAGGCGGGCGGCCGCTGCCTCTCGTGCCACGACCCCCACGGAAGCCAAAAGAGCTACAAACTGATGCGGGCCGGGTAGCCCCGGCGCTCCCGAGCGCGCTCGGGGCCCGCTCCGGCCGGAAGCCGGCCGGCGGCCACCAATCTCGAGCCGCTTCACCGCCAAGGAGAGTCTTGCCGTGATCGAACCCATGGGAACATGGAGGCGCACCCACGGGTGCGGCCACATCCGGCCCGAGCACGTGGGCCAGACTGTCACGCTGATGGGCTGGGTACACCGCCGCCGAGATCACGGCGGCCTGATCTTTGTGGACCTGCGCGACCGCCAGGGTCTGGTTCAGGCCGTGTTCTACCCCGACGTGGCCCCCCAGGCCCACGAGCAGGCCCACCGGCTGCGTAGCGAGTACGTGGTCGCGGTGCGCGGCGAGGTCGCGCCCCGGCCCGAGGGCACCGAGAACCCGGACCTCCCCACCGGACAGGTGGAGGTGCGGGTGCGGGAGCTCAAGATCCTGAACCGGTCGCGCACCCCCGTGTTCCCGGTGGACGAGGAAGCCGAGGTGGGCGACGACCTGCGGCTCAGGTACCGGTACCTGGACCTGCGGCGACCGGCCCTCCAGAAGAACCTGGCCATGCGCCACCGGGCCGCTGCCAGCGTGCGTCGGTTTTTGGACAGCCAGGGGTTCTGGGAGGTGGAGACCCCGGTGCTGACCCGCTCCACGCCGGAGGGGGCCCGGGACTTCCTGGTCCCGAGCCGGCTCGCCCCGGGCAGGTTCTACGCCCTTCCCCAGAGCCCCCAGCTGTTCAAGCAGATCCTGATGGTCTCGGGGATCGAGCGCTACTTCCAGATCGTCAGGTGCTTCCGGGACGAGGACCTGCGGGCCGACCGCCAGCCGGAGTTCACCCAGATCGACCTGGAGATGAGCTTCGTGGACGCAGACGACATCCTCGACCTAATGGAGGCCATGATCTGCCGGCTCTGGGAGGACACCCTGGGGGTGGAGCTCCCCCGGCCGTTCCCGCGGATGCCCTACGCCGAGGCCATGGCCCGGTACGGGACCGACGCACCGGACCTCCGGTTCGGGCTCGAGCTGGCCGACGTGAGCGGATGCGTGGCTGGCTCGGGGTTCAAGGTGTTCGCCCAGGCCGTGGCCAAGGCTGGGGTGGTCAAGGCCCTGAACGCCAAGGGAGCGGGGGAGGCCCTGTCGCGCAAGGAGATCGACGACCTGGCCGGGTTCGTGGCCCCGTTCGGGGCCAAGGGGCTGGCGTGGATCCGGATCCAGCCCGACGGCACCTGGCAATCGCCCATCGCCAAGTTCCTGGGCGACGAGGCCCGGCAGGGGATCCGGGCGGCGGCGGAGCCGGAGCCGGGCGACATTCTGTTCTTCGTGGCCGACACGGAGAAGGTGGCCAACCTGGCCTTGTCCAAGCTCCGGGTCCACCTGGCCGAGCGCTTGGGGTTGGTCCCCGAGGGCCGGTGGTCGTTCTGCTGGATCACCGAGTTCCCCCTGCTGGAGTGGGACCCCGACGAGAAGCGGCACGTGGCGCTGCACCACCCGTTCACCAGCCCGCTGCCGGAGGACGTGGACAAGCTGGCCGACGCACCCCTGGAGGTCCGGGCCCAGGCCTATGACCTGGTGCTCAACGGGGTGGAGATCGGGGGCGGGTCCATCCGGATCCACACCGCCGAGGTGCAGCAAAAGGTGTTCGACGCCCTCGGCATCGGCCCGGAGGAGGCCCGGGAGAAGTTCGGGTTCCTCCTCGAGGCCCTCTCGTTCGGGGCCCCGCCCCACGGGGGCATCGCTTTCGGCCTGGACCGCATCCTCATGTTCCTGTGCGGGACCCCCAGCATTCGGGACGTGATCGCGTTCCCCAAGACCCAGCGGGGCACCTGCCTGCTCACCGACGCGCCGGCCGAGGTGGACCCGGCCCAGCTCCGGGAGCTCCACATCCGCGTACGGCGGCCCGAAAGCACCTCCCCTTGACCCGGTATGCGGCGGCTGGTAATTTCGCACATCCATATCGGGAACCAACGAGGTGCAGACCATGAAACTCACAACGAAGAGCAGGTACGGCGTCCGGGCGGTCTTTGATATCGCCTACCATTCAGGCGGCCTTCCCGCGCAGATCAAGGACATTTCGGACCGCCAGCAGATCAGCCCCCGCTACCTGGAGCAGATCTTCCAAAAGCTCAAGAAGGCCGGAATCCTGGGGAGCAAGCGGGGCCCCCGCGGGGGCTACTTCCTGCTCAAGAAGCCGAGCGAGATCACCCTGTACGACATCGTCACCTGCACCGAGGGCCCCATCGAGCTGGTGTTCTGCGTCAGCGACATCGACGGCGAGTGCTCGGCTCCGCCCTGCGAGCGCAAGCCCCAGTGTGTGGCCAGCCCTATGTGGAAGGAGATCGGGGACAAGATCGCTGACATCTTCCGGAGCACCACGATCCAGGACCTGTGTCAAAGGGCCGAGGAGTTGGGCATCCAGCGCCAGCTCGACGCCCGGTTCATGTACTACATCTAGCGCGATCGGCCCCGCCCCGCTCGGGGGAGACCTTGCCGCGCCCCCTCCGCCCCGGAATGCCCGGGGCGGAGTCGTTTCGGTGTGAGGAGTTCCATGGCCATTCGCATCGCCATCCACGGCTTCGGACGGATCGGCCGTAGCGCGTTCCGGGCCGCCTGGGAACGAGCCGGCGTGGAGATCGCCGCCGTGTCCGACCGGGAGGACCCCCGGGCCCTGGGGCACCTGCTCCAGTACGACACGGTGCACGGTCGGTTCCGGCGCAGGGTGGAGCCCGCGACCGACCGGCTCCGGGTGGAGGGCCGGGAGATCCCGTTCGTCCGGGCGGACGACCCGACCCACTGCCCCTGGGCCGACCTGGGCGTGGACCTGGTGCTCGAGTGCACCGGTCGCAACACCGTTCGGGAGCGGGCGGCCCGGCACCTGGAGGCCGGGGCCCGGTGGGTGGTCGTGTCGGCTCCAGCCGAGGGGGCCGACCTCACCGTGGTGCTGGGGGTCAACGACCGTCTGCTCGACCCCCACCGGCACCGGGTCGTGAGCAACGCCTCGTGCACCACCAACTGCCTGGCCCCGATCCTCAAGGTGCTCCACCAGGGGTTCGGCGTCCGGAGAGGGCTGGTGACCACGGTGCACAGCTACACCAACGACCAGAAGCTCCTCGACTCGCCCCACCCCGACCTGCGCCGGGCCCGGGCGGCCGGGGTGTCGATGGTGCCTACCACCACCGGGGCGGCCCGAGCGGTGGGGCTGGTGCTTCCGGATCTGGCCGACCGCCTGGACGGGGTCTCGGTGCGGGTCCCCACCCCCGACGTGTCCCTGGCCGACATCACCGTGGCGCTGCAAGCCCGGGCCACGGCCGACCAGGTGAACGCCGAGCTCAGGCGTGCCGCCGAAGGCCCCCTGCGGGGCATCCTGGCCTACACCGAGGAGCCACTGGTCTCCGTGGACCACGTGGGCAGCCCCTTCTCGGCCGTGGTGGACGGGCCCCAAACCCGGATGGTGGGCGGTGACTTCGTGAAGGTCCAGGCCTGGTACGACAACGAGTGGGGCTACGCCAACCGGCTGGTGGACCTGGCGTTAAGGTTCTCATGCCAATTTGCGATCAAGACGAGCTCATAGCGGGCGCGTTTGGTATCAGGGGGACGGGAAAGGCCTTCGGCCCGCTGGCAAGCTGGAAAGCTAGAACGCCAGACGGTTAAGAAGCCGTTTGTCCTTGGGCGCTGTGGGCACCATGATTCAGGGGCATGGGGCCTGAGGGGAGTTCCCGGCCTCGGCCGCGCATCGGGGGCACAACCCCCAGATCTCCACCCGCCGCCCTTCCACGGACCCCCAGGCGCCCGACTCGATGGGCGGCGACATGCGGTCGAACTCGGGCCATCGGAAGTCCCTGATCTCCCGGCACCGCCGGCAGATCAGGTGGTGATGGGAGGTCGGGTCGGCGTCGTACCGGACCGCAGGCCCGCCGGGCTGGACCCGGGCGATCAGCCCCATCCGCTCGAACGCGGCCAGGGCCCGGTACACGGTGTCCATCGAGATCGTGGGCAGCCTCGGCCGGACCCGGCCGTACACCTCTTCCACCGTGGGGTGCCCCGGCTTCCCGGTCAGCGCCCGGAGGATCTCCAACCGCTGGTGGGTCAGCCTGAACCCGTGGTGACGGCACACCCCCTGGAGCCGCTCCAGGCTGGCGTGGACGCCGTCGCCGGGGGTGCTCACGGCGCCTCCTCCTTGCCCCAGAGGGCCCGGGCGAACTTCCGACCGAACCGCTCCCCCCGCTCCAGGTCGGCGTCGCTCGGGGCCCCCACGAACTCGAAGGGCTCGAGAACCTGATCCCAGCGGAGGGTCTCGAACCACCGCTCCAGCTCCCTCTGGGCCCCGCCGCTCCACCCGTAGCTGCCGAACCGGGCCACCTTCTTGGTCCGCACGGCCTTGCGGCCGGCCATGTCCAGCACGTGGGCCACGGGTGGGAACAGCCCGGCCTCGTAGGTGGGGGCCCCGATCAGAACCCCCGACCGGATCCACAGGGACGGCAGGATGTAGCTCACGTGGGCCCGGGTCACGTCGAAGATCTCCACCGGCACCCCTTCGGCCGACACCCCCTGGGCCACCGCGTTCATCACCGCCTCGGTGTTGCCGTACATGGACCCGTACAGCAGGGTGACCCCGGGGTCCCCCGCCTCCCTGGCGTACCGGGCCCACCGCTCGTAGAGCCCGACGATGCGGCCGGGATCCTTGCGCCAGATCAGGCCGTGGGAGGGCGCGACCACGTCCACCCGAACCTCGGTCAGCTTGGCGATCGCCTTCAGGACCATGGGGCTGAACTTGGCCACGATGTTCACGTAGTAGCGCAGGGCCTCCTCCTCGTACCCGGCCAGGTCGGGGCACTGGTCGTCGAACACCCCGCCGCGCAGCGCGCCGTACCCGCCGAAGGCGTCGCAGGAGAACAGCACCCGCTCCGACTCCTCCAGGGTCATCATGGTCTCGGGCCAGTGCACGAACGGGGTCGAGAAGAACCGCAGGCTCCGGTTCCCCAGAGAGAGGACCTCGCCGTCGGCCACGGCCCGCACGTTTCTGCGGATCCCGTAGAACGAGTCCAGCAGGGCCACGGTCTTGTCCGTGCCCAGGATCGTGACCTGGGGCGCGATCCGGAGCAGGGTCCGCAGAAGCCCCGAGTGGTCGGGCTCCATGTGGTTGATCACCACGCAGTCCAGCGACCGGGGCTCTGCCACGGCCGCCACCTGGTCCAGGAACTCGTCCACCTTGATGGCCTTGGCCAGGTCCACCACGGCCGTCCGCTCGCCGCGGACCAGGTACGCGTTGTACGACACCCCCCCTGGGGTGATCGGCCAAAGCCCCTCGAACAGGTCGGTGGTGCGGTCGTTCACGCCGATCCAGAAGATCCCGTCTCGGATTCTCACGGGGGGCATGGCAACTCCTTTCGTTGAGCCGTAGGCCCGCTGGAATGCTCAAAGGCTGGAAGGCTGGAAAGCTAGGAGGCTAGGAGGCTTAAGACCATGCCCCCCGAGACCGCGAGGTGACGCCAAAGAGGCGTGGCCATGCTTGGAACGATCTGAAATCAGACAGATTTTCAAGCGTCCTAGCCTCCTAGCGTCCTAGCGGAAGTTACCAGGCCTCGGCCAGGATCTCGAAGTGGGCCTGGGGATGGGCGCACGAGGGACACCTTTCCGGAGCTTCCGGCCCCTCGTGGAGGTACCCGCAGTTCCGGCACCGCCACACCACCGGCTCGTCCCGGCGGAACACCCGCCCGGCCTCCACGTTGGCGGCCAGGGCCCGGTAGCGCTCCTCGTGGTGTTTCTCGGCCACCGCGATCGCCAGGAACACCTTGGCGATCTCTCCGAAGCCCTCCTCCCGGGCCACCCGGGCGAACTCGGGGTACATCTGGGTGTGCTCGTAGTTCTCGCCCGCGGCCGCGGCGAGCAGGTTCTCCAGGGTGGACCCGATCACCCCGGCCGGAAACGCGGCCTGCACCTCGGCCTCGCCGCCCTCCAGGAACTTGAACAGCCGCTTCGCGTGCTCCTTCTCCTGATCCGCCGTCTCCTGGAAGATCGCCGAGATCTGTACGAACCCCTCTTTCTTGGCCTTGCTCGCGAAGTACGTGTACCGGTTGCGGGCCTGGGACTCGCCGCAGAACGCGGTGAGCAGGTTCCTCTCGGTGCGGGTTCCCTTGATCGACGCCATGGTCCTCCTCCTGTGGTTGGGCCCGGCCGATGCCGGGCAGGTGATGGTCCGGCAATATCTTATCTACTACTTCTTCCTTGTCAATAAATTTTCTTATTTATATGCTTCCGGGCCTGGATCTCCCACCTGACGGCTTGACACGCCATCCTTGCCCGCGGTAGCGTACACTTCACAACTTGGAACGACGCCCGCCGGTGCCCCGCTGGGGCTGAAAAGGGAAGAGGGGTGCGAATCCCCCGCGGACCCGCCGCTGTGAGCGCTGACGAAGGGCCACGAAGCCACTGGCCGGAAGGCTGGGAAGGCGGCCCCGAGGACGACGCGCGAGCCAGAAGACCTGCCGGCATGGGCTGCCCACACGAACCTCCCCGGGCTCTTGGGAGGGTGGGATCGTGAAGCGGTGCTTCGAAAACGGGAAGCCCGCACGCCTTGGCGCGTGCGGGCTTTTTTTGTGGCGCGCCGGCGCCGGGGAGACGCGGGAGCGGTGTCAGGAAAGGCCTATTTGGTGGGCGCCGGACCGGGGCGGCCCGATCTGATCACGGTGCGGGGGCTTCGGGTCCTGCGGCGGGCCGAGGTGGTGATGTACGACCGGCTCGTGGCAAAGGCGCTGGTGGACGAGGCACCGACTGCGGCCGAACGCATCGACGTGGGCAAGGCCCCGGGCCGCCACGCGCTGCCCCAGGACCGGATCAACCAGATCCTCGTGGAGCGGGTGCGGGCCGGCCGGCGGGTGGTGCGCCTAAAGGGGGGTGACCCGTTCGTGCTGGGGCGGGGAGGCGAAGAAGCCCTGGCCCTCGCGGGGGCGGGCCTCCCGTTCGAGGTGGTCCCTGGCGTGAGCTCGGCCGTTGCCGTGCCGGCCTACGCCGGGGTGCCGGTGACCCACCGGGGGGTGGCCCACGCCTTCGCCGTGGTCACCGGCCACCGTTCGAACGGGCAGGAGGGGCCGGACTGGGAAGCCGTGGCCCGGGTGCCCACCCTGGTCGTCCTCATGGGCATGGGACGCCTGCCCCGGATCTGCGAGGAGCTGCTCCGCGCGGGCCGCGCCCCCGACACGCCCGCGATGGCGGTGCAGCACGGCACCGCCGAGCGGCAGCGGGTGGTGAGGGCGACCCTCGCCACCCTCCCGATCCGGGCCCAGGAACTGGGTCTGGGCGCCCCGGCCACGGTCGTGGTGGGCGAGGTGGTGGGCCTGGCCCAGGACCTGGCCTGGTTCCGCCCGGGCGCTCGCCGGGACGAGACCGCGGCGGAGCAAACCGAGGAAGCCCCCGGGCATGCGCCCTCCCTGCCCTGGAGAAAAGCGGTCCCCGATTGAGACCCCAACCCGAGCTCCGTCTGGAGGTGGAACCATGAACACCGGCACCGTTCTGTACGTAACCGATGCGAAGCACGCCCCCGACCCCGTGGAGCTCCCGGCCCGGGCCGCCGCCCTGGGCTTCGATCCCCACTGGGTGGCCGTGGCAGGCTCGGCTCCCGGCTGGCCCACGCCCCAGGATGCCATGCTGTCCCTGGCCGAGCGGGGCGCCCACCGGATCGAGTTCCGGGCCGCGCACCCCGAGCCGGCCGGGAAGATTCGGGTTTCAGCCCACGGATACCGAATGCTGGGGTGAGCCCCGGCGAGTCCCCATTCCCCTATTTCCCCCAGAAAGGAGGAACCATGCGACGTTGGACCCTGACCCTTCCCCTTCTGATCCTGGCGGCCCTGTGGGCCGTGCCCGGGCCGGCGGGTGCGGCCCAGCTGCTGACCCGAACCCTCAAGGACAAGCCGGCCATCGTGATCGCGGCCTTCGGCACCAGCACCCGGGCCCAGGTCACGTTCGACGCCTTCGAGAAGCAGCTTCGCAAGGAGGTGCCCGGCTACGAGATCCGCTGGGCGTTCACCTCGGAGATCATCCGGGAGCGGGTCAACAAGCGCTGGGCCAAGCAGGGCATCCAGAAGCGCCTCAAGAGCCTGCAGCAGACCCTCGGCGACCTGGAGGCCGAGGGGTACACCAAGGTGGTGGTGCAGCCCCTGCACATCTTCCCGGGCGAGGAGTACGAGGAGGTCTTGAGGATCGTGGAGCACTACCCGGGTCTGCGGATCGAGACCGGCGAGACCCTGCTCCAGCGGTGGGAGAGCCTGTTCGAGGTGGTGGAGGTGATCTCCCAGGACTTCCTGCCCCCCGAGGAGGGGTGCAACGTGCTCGCCGCCCACGGCACGCCCTCGTCCCACGTGGGGTCGAACATCACCTACCTGGGCCTGGAGCGGCACCTGTCCAAGAAGTACCCCAACGCCTTCCTGGGCGCGGTGGACGGTATCATCACTCGCGAGGACGCCCTGGGCGCGGCCAAGGCCTGCTCCAAGAAGCGGGTGCGGTTCATCCCGTTCATGTACGTGGCCGGCGACCACATCATGAACGACATCATGGGCGACGAAGAGGACCCCAAGAACCCCAGCTGGAACACCGAGCTCAGACGGGCCGGCATCCAGACCGACGTGACCACGGTGACCTATGAGGGCGACACCTACTACAAGGGCCTGGGCTTCTACCCGGAGGTCAACGAGATCTTCATCAAGGAGATCCAAAGGGCCCTGAAGCGCCTGTAGCCCAACCCCGGTCCCAAACGCTCCTTTCGTCGTGGGGGAGGGGTTCCCTCCCCCACCTTTTTTTGGACCGGCCCCCAGACCTTTCGGGAGACGACCACGAGATGCACTCGAAACACCGGCTCCGCTGGCCCGTGTGGCACCGCGTGGGCAGCGCGGCCGTGGCGCTGCCCCTGGTGTTCTACGCGGCCACGGGGGTGCTGCTGAACCACCGCCAGGCGTTCGACTACTTTCAGGACCGCACCGCCCGGGCCCGGCCGGTGGCGAAAAAGGACCTGGGGCCCCTACGGGAGTTCCTGGCGTTCTACAAGGCCGAGATCGGCCGGGACGACGACCCCGCGGTGATCCGGATCCAGAACGGACGGACCGTGGAGTTCCTGTACGGCTCCCACGGCCGGGTCACCTATGTGATCGACCCCGAGGCCGGCCGGATGACCCGGATCGAGAAACGGCCGGTGGAGCCGTGGAGCACCCTCAACCGGCTCCACAAGGCGTTCAAGACCCCCGGGTCCTGGGTCTGGCTCGCGGACCTAGTGTCGGCTCTGCTGGTGGCCTCGCTCGTGACCGGCCTGGCCGTTCCGGGGGCCTGGCGCCGGACCTGGCGGCACCTGGCCCTGTGGGGCGCCGTGTTCACGGTGCTGCTGTTGGGAATGGTGTGGGCCGCGTGGGGGGCCTGACAGACGCCTTTGTCGGGTGTGGGGCCTGGGGTCTGCTGCCGGCCGCGTGCAGCCCCCCGACAGACCCCATGGCCTCGCACATTGGGCGGCGGCCCGGGAGCCGCCCGGCCGCTGAGCTGCCCAGCCGCCTACCGGGCCACAGGCCCGACTGACCACTGATCACTGACCATTGAAGTTCTTGGGAGGAAAACGACCGATGTTGACCCGCCGTCTCACCGCCGCAACCGCCCTGGTCCTCGCCTTTCCGCTCGCCTCGGCGGCGACCACGCTGGAGGAGCGGGTGGAGGCGTTGGAGAAGAAGAACGCCGAGCTCTACCACACCCTGCAGCAGAAGAAGCAGGCCGGCCTGATGACCAAGATCTCCGAGAAGATCT
>JALUTY010000031.1 GCA_027021615.1 bacterium
TGGGGGCCGACGTGGCCGCCCTGGTCTACCGGGCCATGGAAGGGGCGGAGAAGGGGCCCGCCGGGGCCACGCCCGGCAGCCTCAACCCGCGCTGGACGCGGGACGAGGTCAACGAGCTGCTGGCGCGCATGGGCGCCGGCGACGAGGCGGCCACTCGGATCGTGATGAGCCACGTGCGGGACTATGCCCGGGATCACGGGCTGGCCCTGGCGGGGGTGGGGGGCGCCCCCGGCCGGGAGGGGGTGGAGGCCGCGGGGCGGGGCTACATGGCCGAGACGGCCTGGCGCCGGGGCGAGGTGGAGGCGGCCGGGGCGCGCTATGCGGGTCGCGCCCGGGCAGCCGGGGAAGACGCCGGCGTTCCCGCCCCGGGCCAGGTCCAGGCCGGTTTCGACGCCATCCAGAAGGAGGCCGAGGAAGACCGGGAGGCCTCCGGTCGCATGGTGGACGCCGGCGAGCGGCGGGCCCGGGAGGAGGGCGCCCCGGTCAGGGACGAGGTGGAGGCCAAGGACGGGGAGCTGTCCAAGCGCCTGCTGCAGCGGGTGGGCGGCAGCGGGGGTACCCGGACCCTGCGGGGGCCCAAGGGCTCCGCCGACGCCCTGGACGACTGAGATCAGTCGTCACGCAACGGAGAACCTAAGCTGCCAGGATTTAACAACGAATCATCATCGTGGCAACAGTGACACATCGGCCGCACCTTGACATCCCACCCCGCGATCCCGGCGTATACCAGTGCCCCGACCATGAGGGCGGCTACCAGGCCGAGCGCGGGGGCGATCCACCAGAGCGCGGCCACGGCGGCGCCCGCCACGGCCAGGCCGGCGAGGGGCTTGAGGAAGGGCTTCCACTTGCTGCGGGCCATGGTGTCCTCCTTGTGTCCTGGTTCCTGCTGCATATTGCAGTATAGCCCGCCCGGATGGCGGGGCAACGGCCATTCCCGGGGAAGGGGTCCCGATTTGTAGTCATTTCGGGTGACGGCGGCGGTCCCCCACGCCTGGCAGCGGGCCCGCTCGCGGGCGGCTCGTCCCCGTGTCCGGGATCCTCGGGGTCCTGTCAGGCTCCAGGAACCGGGGGAAACCGGCGAGCAGCCCCGGAGGGGGTGGTTGGCCAGGGACGCGGCAGACCCTGATCTTTTACGCCCCAGACGGTCCTGGCCTCACATCCAGGCAGGTCCATGCCATGCCGCGCCCCTGGGCGGCCAATTATATATAGTGAATCCAGTCCCGGAGCTGAAGCCTCGGCACCGGGGGTCCCGGCGATGGAGTCCCGATTCGTAGTCATTTCACGGGGCGGCAGCGGCCGGCGGGAGGCTGAACGAGCCTCCGGGAGACTTCCCCATCCTCAACTTCCCCGGTTTTTCTCGCCGCGATCACTACGCAGCCACGCGGGAATGTCCCGCTGACCGTGCAAGACACGCCAGACGTCGATGCGGTCATCATGCTCAACGTAGAAGACAAGGTGGGGAAAACGCTTCACCGGCCAACATCGGAGGCCGGGCAGCTCGAGTTCCAGGGCATGGCGTGGAGAGCCGCTCGCGGGGTGGCGCGCAATATGCAGGAATGCCTTTTCGATGGCATCAACAAAGCGCAAGGCGGTCCTTTCGCCAGCATCCTGGAGGTAGTGTTCCACGGCCTCCAGGATGTCCTGGTCCGCCCGGCTCCGCCGGACGACGGGCTTGACGCTCACCTGTTGTCGCGGCGGCGGATGTGGTCCCGCAGGCCGTCAAAGTAAGCCGCATCGGCCACCCCGCTGGGGGCCGAGGTTGCCCCGTCGAGCAGCAGATCGCGCAGCCGGGTCCGCTCCTGGTCCTTGCGGATCAGCTCACGCACGTACTCGCTGATGGTGCCGTAACCGCGCCTGGCAACCTGCTCGTCGACAAACGCCTTGAGCCCGTCAGGAAGGGAAATGTTCATGGTGCCCATGTCACGACATCCTAGACATCTTGGCAAAAATTGGCAAGATTTTCGGCTGATTCGACTGGCCGAGACGGCCTGGCGCCGGGGCGAGGTGGAGGCGGCCGGGGCGCGCTATGCGGGTCGCGCCCGGGCGGCCGGGGAAGACGCCGGCGTTCCCGCCCCGGGCCAGGTCCAGGCCGGGTTCGATGCTATCCAGAAGGCGGCCGAGGAGGAGCGGGAGGCCTTTGGGCGCATGGTGGACGCCGGCGAACGGCGCGCGCGGGAGGACGCGGCCCCGGTCAGGGACGAGGTGGAGGCCAAGGACGGGGAGCTGTCCAAGCGCCTGCTGCAGCGGGTGGGCAGCGGCGGCGGGACCCGGACACTGCGGGGGCCCAAGGGCTCCGCCGACGCCCTGGACGACTGAGATCAGTCGTCGTCACTTGGTGATTTATCAATATTGTCGATGCAATCTCCTAGGCCCATACATACTGAGAGATCGCACCAAGGGCATACCACGTTGCCCGTGCTATGAGGTTCCGGGCGCGGGCTGACATCCATCCCCACGATCCCGGCATACACCAGTGCCCCGGCCATGAGGGTGGCCATCAGGCCGAGCCAGGGGTGAATCCACCAGAGGCCGGCCACGACGGCGCCCGCCACGGTAAGGCCGGCGAGGGGCTTGAGGAAGGGCTTCCACTTGCTGCGGGCCATGGTGTCCTCCTTGTGTCCTGGTTCCTGCTGCATATTGCAGTATAGCCCGCCCGGATGGCGGGGCAACGGCCATCCCCGGGGAAGGGGTCCCGATTTGTAGTCATTTCGGGTGACGGCGGCGGTCCCCGACGCCTGGCAGCGGGCCCGCTCGCGGGCGGCTCGTCCCTGTGTCCGGGATCCTCGGGGTCCTGTCAGGCTCCAGGAACCGGGGGAAACCGGCGAGCAGCCCCGGAGGGGGTGGTTGGCCAGGGACGCGGCAGACCCGGATCTTTTACGCCCCAGACGGTCCTGGCCTCACATCCAGGCAGGTCCATGCCATGCCGCGCCCCTGAACGGCCAATTATAATTAGTGAATCCAGTCCCGGAGCTGAAGCCTCGCCCGGGGTGGTCCCGGCGATGGAGTCCCGATTCGTAGTCATTTCACGGGGCGGCAGCGGCCGGCGGGAGGCTGAACGAGCCTCCGGGA
>JALUTY010000032.1 GCA_027021615.1 bacterium
CAGGCGCTCCAGGAACGTCTCCCGGTCCTTTTCATCCTGGAAGATGTCGTACCCGTCGATCCCCCGAGCCATCACGTGCTGAAGCACCCCGGGCACATCCAACCTTGCGCTCCTCGGCATGGCACCGCCCTTTCACCATCGGCCTGACCTTGCCATCAAGCTTCATTTTCGACCAGCGTCCCGAACCTCGCGCGAACCTCGAACGCTTTGCGGCAAATTTGGAGCGAAGCGGAAAATTCGTCCGACAACAACGCCTTGTTAACTTTCATAAACCACCATGTCCGCACCGAACGCTAAGCGAGACAACCTTGCTGTTTTGGTTATAATGTTCTCATCTTCGTCTAAGTACCTAAAAAGTTTACGAAAACCTGATTCATCATGTGTTTTAAATATGTGAAGCATCTGATCATAGAGTTCCTTCCAACTATCTCGATGGAACCTATGATAACTATCGCGCTCTTTAAACAGGGAAACATATCTTTCTAAAGCATCGGGGTTAAATCGCATTCTACGTTCGACAGGCTTTGGTTCTGAGCACAAGTAGACCTGCGACTCTGAATGGTTAAAACAGATTGAATGTTCGTCATCATCCGGCAAATTGCCAATCTCCGTAGGCGCTAGCCATATTGAATTTCTAGCTACAGAGCGACCAAAATAATTGTTATGCATTTCTAGATTTGTATGGAATTTAGGTGCCACGTAAAAAACTGGATTACCACAACGCTCCAGATGAATCAGTAAGTTGTGTTGTTGTGAATACCTTAAAGCATGCAAACAAAAACGATAATAAGGGCTTCCGAATATATAATAATACTTAGCATTTGAACGACTAAGATAATCCGAACGCTTGAATTGCAAAAAGAAAGGTAGACCTTGCATTTCTACCTGAACATCGTAACCGCCACCAATTCGCCCTTCCTCTACAAGGGTTGGGAAAGTGGGTACTGCCGTAAAGCGGTAGTTTCTAGTTAATTCTTCAACTACCGTATATCCGTAAGTAAATTCTGAAAATTGTGGCTTCATGCCTATCCTGTAAAATTAACGCGAGCCCTCACCGGTTGCCGGAACGCGCAGCGTGTAGGCAATCCGCGTGCAGGGCATTATTAGATGCTAACTATTGAAATCTTGGAGGCGGTTGATCTTTCATGACCTGCTTCCATTCTTCGAGGACATTCTTGTAATTGCTGTTTAACCACTTCATGACGATGGGCGCCTCGCTTGAAGCTCTATGATAGGCCTCAATACAACCTGGATCATGTTTTACCACGGCTTCTCTGTATGTATAGATGGAGAAAGCACCGTACCAGAACCAAAGGATAAGATGTTTCATGCAGTAGTCTGCGATGAGGACAAGATTTGGTTTATCAACGGAGCCTAGGATGGATTGATTTCCATCTCCAAGATAGCGGTGTGAGACGAGCTCTCTATTGGGGTGCGATGCCATGCTGAAAAACTTATAAAGCTCCTTGAGCTCCTTTTCGGACTCACCCATCGGGTGTTTGCTAAGTTCCTTTCGGACTACAGAATTCTGTATTTGTTTCCCAGACTGCCATTTCGCCGCGTATTTTTCGTCCAACTGACAGAGGACCATCAATGAGATTGATTCATATGCCCGTCTTATGAGCGGGTAAGCAACATCGACTTTCCCCTTGAGGAGGACGCTTCGGGATTCGTGAAGGAAGTCGAAGGCATCGGCCATGAGGTCTCGGACAACATGATCTTGGACTCCCTTCGGAGGGACGACGCCAAGGACTGCCACCAAGCGACACAGTAGAGCGCCGTACAGGTCTGTTACATAGACGTACGGCTCAGCCAGTTCGGTGAGTTCTGTTTGGCGTGTTGCCTCGTATTCCTTCAGGCGGTCATACTGCAGTCGCCCTGTGTCGGACTGTTCGGCCATCGTCCTTTCTTATAAATTCCTTGCATCCAACAAGGGATTAGGCCGACGTCGGCCTAATCCGTTCGGGGTGTATTCGGCCTAACATGTTTTGGATACCACTTCAATGGGCCGAGTGTCAACGCCGACCGGGGCTCGGTTCAGAGGCCGTCGCCGTCAACGCGGGGGCGCATCGGCCTCTCGGTACACCTCGGGGTTGGCGCAGTGGGGGAGGGGTTCGCCCCTCAGGCCGGCCAGGAGGTTTTCGGCGGCCATGACCGCCATGCGGGTGCGGGTGGCGACCGAGGCGCTGCCGATGTGGGGGACGACCAGGCAGTTGGGCAGGGCCAGAAGGGGGTGGTCGGGCGGCAGGGGCTCGGGGTCGGTCACGTCCAGGGCCGCGGCCGCGATCTGGCCCGCGGCCAGGGCCCGGTGGAGGGCGTCCGGGTCCACCACGGCGCCCCGGCTCGTGTTGACCAGGATGGCCGTGGGCTTCATGAGGGCCAGGGCGCGCTCGTCGATCAGGTGCCGGGTCTGGGGGGTCAGCGGGCAGTGGAGGGTCACGAAGTCGCTCCGGCGCAGCAGCTCCTCCAGTTCCACGAACCGGGCCCCCCCCTCGTCGGCCTCCGGAACCGGGCGCGGGCCGGTGTAGAGGATGCGGCACCCGAACCCCCGGAGCCTGCGGGCCACGGCCCGGCCGATGCGGCCCAGGCCCACGATGCCCACGGTGGAGCCGTGCACGTCGCGGCCCGCGAGCCACAAGGGCTTCCAGGTGGTCCACTCCCCTGCCCTCACCGCGGCCTGGGCTTCGGGAAGCCTGCGGGCCGCGGCCAGGAGGAGCGCCACGGCCAGGTCGGCCGTGGTCTCGGTGAGCACGCCCGGGGTGTGCCCGACGGGGATGCCCCGGCGGGTGCAGGCCGCAAGATCGATGTTGTCCACGCCCACGGCCATCTGGCTCACCACCCGCAGACCCGGGCCGGCCGCCTGGAGGAGCGCCTCGTCCACGGGGTCGGTCAGGAGGCACAGGAGCCCTGCGGCGCCCCGGACCCGCTCCCGGAGCGCGTCGGCCGGAGGGGGCAGGTCGTCGTCCCACAGGTCCACGGCGCAGACCGGCCGCAGGAGATCGAGCCCCTCGTCCGGGATCCTCCGGGTCACGAACACGCGATCCACGCCCATGGCTCTGATGGCTCCTCTATCGGCTAGGCGGCTAGGCAGCTGGGCGGCTCAGGACCACCGGGAGTCGTCGGTCGTTCGTTTCACCGTGCGGACGCGTGGACGCGCGGAGGTGCGGACGGAACGTCCCACCGTCCCGACGTCCTAACGTTCCAACGTCCTCGCCTTCCAGCCTCCTAGCCTTCTAGCCTTTCCCCCCATAGATCTCTTGAATCAGGCCGGCATACTTCTCGTAGATGGTGCGGCGGCGCACCTTCATGGTGGCCGTGACCTCGTCGTCGTCGTGGTCGAGCTCCTTCTCCAGCAGGCGGAACTCCCGCACCTGCTTGACCCGGGCCAGCCCCTGGTTGGCCCGGTCCACCTCGGCCGCGATCAGCTCGCGCACCTCGGGCCGGCGGGCCAGGCTCTTGAAGTTGGTGTACGGCACCTTGCGCTCGGTGGCCCATTTGCCCACGGTGTCGTAGTCGATCTGGATCAGGGCCGCGATGAACCGCTCGCCCTCGCCGAGCACCACGGCCTCCTTGATGTAGGGGCTCACCTTGAGGGCGTTCTCGATCTCGCTCGGCGCGATGTTCTTCCCGCCCGCAGTGATCAGGATGGCCTTCTTCCGGTCCACGATCCGGAGGTGCCCGTGCTCGTCCAGCTCGGCGATGTCGCCGGTGTGGAGCCAGCCGTCCTCGTCCACGGTCTGCCGGGTGGCCTCGGGGTCGCGGAAGTAGCCGGCGAAGATCTGCTCGCCGCGCTTCAGGAGCTCGCCGTCCGGGGCGATGCGGAACTCCAGCCCCGGCACCACCCGGCCCACGGTGCCGAGCCGGATGTCGTCGCCCATGTGGATGAACGACAGGCCCGAGGACTCGGTCATTCCGTAGCCCTCTTTGACCCGGATGCCGATGGCGTGGAAAAACCGCAGCACCTCGGGCGAGATGGCCGAGGCGGCCGAGAAGCAGAACCGGGCCTTCCGGAGCCCCACGTAGTTCTGGAGCGCCCGGAACACGAGGCCGTAGCAGGCCCACCAGGTGAGCCGGTCGAGCCCGGACCAGGGCTCGCGGGCCAGGCGCTTGTCCGCCAGCCGGTACCCCCGGGCCAGGCACGCCCGGAACAGCCTCTGGCGCCACCGGGGCGCGTCGCGCACGCCGATGACGATGGAGGACTGGAGCTTCTCCCAGATGCGGGGCACGCCCAGGAACACCGTGGGGGCGATCTCCCGCAGGTCGGCCTGGATGGTGCGGATCGACTCGGCGAAGTTCACCGTGACGCCCAGGTACACGCTCAGGAACACGCTGAAGATCTGCTCGGCCACGTGGCACAGGGGCAGGTAGCTCACCACCGAGTCGGAGGCCACGATCTTGCAGGCCTCCACCATGGCCCGGGTCATGGCCAGGATGTTCCGGTGGGTGATCATGGCGCCTTTGGGGTGGCCGGTGGTGCCCGAGGTGTAGATGATGATGGCCACGTCGTCGGGCTGCACGGTCGAGGCCAGGGCCTCGAACCGGCCGGGGTCCCGGGCCTCCTCCTCGGCGCCCAGGCGCTCCAGGTCGTCGAAGGTGAGGATGCGGGGGTCGGTGTAGTTCCGGAGCCCCTTGGGGTCCATCACCACGATGTGGCGCACCCGGGGGAGCCGCTCGGACTCCTCCAGGATCTTGTCGGTCTGCTCCTGGTCCTCGCACACAACGATGGGGGCGAGGCTGTGGTCCACCACGTACCGGACCTCGGGCGCGGGGCTGGTGGGGTACACGCCCACGGCCCGCCCCCCGGTCGCGATGGCTCCCAGCTCGGCGTAAAGCCACTCGCGGCGGTTCTCGCTCAGGATGGCCACGTTGTCGCCGGGCTCGAGCCCCAGCCGCCGCAGCCCCAGGGCCGTGCGCCGCACGTGGCCCAGGTAGTCGGCCCAGGTGACCCGCTGCCAGATCCCGAACTCCTTCTCCCGCAGGGCCACCCGATCCGGGTGGGCCCGGGCCCGCTCCAGGAGCAGACCCACCAGGGTGTCGGCCGTCACGACAGCCACCGCTTTCTGCGCTTGTAGTGCTTGACGGCCCGGTAGTTCACGGCGCCGTGGCCGCCCCGCACGCCCAGGTAGAACTCCTGCACGTCCCGGTCCCGAAGGAGCAGGTCCCGGGGACCTTCGAGCACCACCCGGCCGCCCTCCATGATGTAGCCGAACGAGGCGATCTGGAGCGCCATGGCCGCGTTCTGCTCCACCAGGAGCATGGTCACCCCCTCCTCTCGGTTGATCCGCACCAGGATCTCGAAGATCTCGTCCACCAGGAGCGGGGCCAGGCCCAGGCTGGGCTCGTCCAGCAGGAGCAGCCGGGGGCCGGCCACCAGGGCCCGGCCGATGGCGAGCATCTGCTGCTCGCCCCCCGAGAGGTACCCGGCCGTCTGGCGGCGGCGCTCCTTGAGCCGGGGGAAGTAGGCGTACACCGCCTCGGGCTCGAGCCCAGCCCCCGGCCGGCCCCTGCGGGCGTACCGGGCCACGGCCAGGTTCTCCTCCACCGTGAGGTCCTCGAAGATCCGCCGGCCCTCCAGCACCTGCACCAGCCCCAGCCGGGCGATCTCGTGGGGCAGGCGGTCCCGGATGGAGCCGCCCTGGTACCGGATGTCGCCGTCGGTGACCTCGCCGTCCTCCAGGGGCAGGAGCCCCGAGATGGCCTTCATGGTGGTGGACTTGCCCGCGCCGTTGGTGCCCAGCAGCGCCACGATCTCGCCCTCGGGCACCCGCAGCGACAGGCCCTTCAGGACCAGCACGGCGTGGTTGTACACCACCTCCACGTTGTTGAGCTCGAGCAGTGGGGTCATGGGATCCGCTCGGACGCTGGGACGTTGGGACGTCCGGCACGAGGGGGGGCGGGGCGAGCCCCGGCCCCCCGGTCAACTCCCGGCGCTACTGCAGCCGGATCCAGTCCGACACCGGCACGAACCGCTTCTTGGCCGCGTCGGCCCGGTACACCCGGCCCACCGGCACCTTGTGGTTCACGAAGGTGACCGGCGGCATGAGCCCGCCCACGTCCCAGTCGCGGATCGACTCCAGGGCCTTCACCAGGTTGTCGCCGGTCAATTCCCAGCCGTTCTCCAGGCAGATCTCGGCACACTTGGCGAACACCATGCCCGTGAACCACCCCTGCAGGTAGCTGTTGGGCCGGTGCTTCACATCCGGGTGCTCCTTCTGGTTGAACGCACGGATCTTCTGGATCATGGGCACGTCGGTCTCGTAGTAGTAGGCGTAGGGGTTGATGCCCATGTACCCGTCGGCGTCCTCGCCCAGCTTGTCGATGATCATCTGGCTCATGGACCAGAAGGTGCCCATGAACGAGATGTCCAGACCGTAGTCCCTGGAGCCCCGGATCACCTGGGGGATGGGCGAGAGCACGAACCCGTGGATGATCACGTACTGGGGCTTCTTCTTCACGAGCTCCAGCACCTCGCTGGTGACATCCACCGCGCCCACCTTGGTCACGATCTCGGCCACCACGTCCACCCCGAGCTCCTTGGCCTTCTTGCGGGCGTACGGGATCGGGTCCTTGCCGAACTCGGTGTCGCTGTAGAAGAACGCCACCGTGGGCTTGGAGCCCTTGGGGTTCTTGGCGATGTACTCCAGCAGCACGCCGAACATGTCGGAGTAGGTGGGCCCGGACACGAAGGTGTAAGGGTACTTCTCGGGGTTCGCCAGCTCGGAGCTGAACGAGGTGGACCCGTAGAGGATCTTGTAGGTCTTGGTGATCTCGGGGGCCAGGACCTTGCCCTGCCCCGTGCTCTCCCCGTAGAACATGGGCGGCTTGTGCTCGGCCATGATCTTCTTGAACACGGCCACGGCCCGGTCCACCTGGTAGCCCGAGTCCTCGAAGATGTACTCGATCTTGCGGCCCTTGACCCCGCCGTTCTGGTTGATCCAGGCAAACACGTCCGCCAGGCCCTGGTTGAGCTGGACCCCGGCGAACGCGAACCGGCCGGTCAGGGGCTGGGACGCCCCCACCTTGATCGTGTCGGCCCCGAGCGCCAGGGCCGGCACCGAAAGACAAAGGCCCACCGCCATCGCCACCACACGTCGCCTCATCTCCCTTCCTCCTTTCCCGGCCCATCCGCGGGCCGGCCCCTCAGTGGACGAACGGCCACAGCCGAAAGAACCGCTTGGTGCGCTGCCAGATCTCTGCTAGGCCATGGGGCTCGAACAGCAGGAACCCCACGATCAGCCCCCCGAACACCACGTCGGTCAGCGGCGAGAGGAGCACCATGGCCTCGGGGTAGTAGGGCCGGGCCAGGCTCGCCGCTCCCCGGAGCACCTCGGGCACCAGGGTCATGAACACCGCCCCGAACACCGACCCGATCACCGTGCCGAGCCCGCCTACGATCACCACGGCCAGGTAGTGGATTGACAGGCTCAAGGGGAAGTGCTCCGGAGTGACGCTCTTCATGAAGTAGGCCCACAGGGCCCCGGCCACGCCCGCGTAGAACGCTCCCAAGGCAAAGGCCTGCAGCTTGGTGGCGAAGAGCGGCACCCCCATGATCTCGGCCGCGATGTCCCGGTCGCGCACGGCCACGAAGGCCCGGCCGGGGGCCGAGCGCTTGAGGTTCGCGGCGAACCACGTGCCCAGGGCGGCAACGGCCACGATCACGGCGTACAAGGCCCGGTCGGTGCTGAACTCCAAAGGCCCCAGCCGGGCCGGCGGCACGTTGATGCCCCGGATGCCGCCCGTCACCGGCTCCAGGTGCACGAACCCGAACTCGGCGATCACCTGGGCCGCGAGCGTTGCCATGGCCAGGTAGAGCCCCTTGATCCGCAGGCTCGGGGCACCCACCACCACCCCGAACAGGGCGGCCGTAGCGCCGGCGGCAGGCAGGGTGAGCCAGAGCCCGAGCCCCCACCGGGCCGAGAGCGCGCCTGCGGTGTACGCGCCCACCCCCATGAACGCCGCGTGGCCCAGGCTGATCTGGCCCGTGAACCCGGTGAGCAGATTGAGCCCCAGGGCGGAGACCACGGTGATGCCCACCAGGTCGGCCAGGTACACGAGATAATCGCCCGCCACCCAGGGGAACACCACGAGGGCCACGCCGAACGCGGCCATCCAGAACCGCACCGGCGGGGTGCGGAGCAGCGCCTCGTCGGCCGCATAGGTCTCCTTGAAGTCGCCGATGCGCATGGGACCCGGCTAGAAGGCTGGAAGGCTAAAAGGCTGGAAGGCTGGAAAGCGTCTCACCGGCTTCCTTTCCCGTCTCGGCCCCGTCACCGGTCGCACGTCATCGTTGAACTGCCGTAAATCGAGAACCGTGAATCGTAGCGGCGCGGCCGGCCCCGTCACCCGTAGCCCGCCGCGCGGGCCGCTGAAAGCTCGAAAGCTGGAACGCTAGAAAGCCTCCTAGCGTTTTCCCGACCCATCAGCCACAGATTTACACAGATGAGAAGGGAACGGGGGGACCTCGACTCCACAGCAGCCGGTTCCGCGCAGGCTCCTCCCCCACGGAAACCCCTCCCCCTCCCAAAATCCGTGCAAATCTGTGCCGATCTGTGGATCTTCGGCCTTCCAGCCGACGCGAAGCCTCGATTCCCGTCATTCGTCACTACCTTCTAGTGCTCCGTTTGGCAAAACGTATGCGGATTGCGGCGGCGGGGCTGGAGGCTCCGACGAAGCGCGACGGCCGAGCAGCCAGGGCCGCCCGGCGCCAGGGGAGCGGCCGCGGCGCGTGCTCTCACGCGTCGCAGCGGACCGCGCCGAGGCGGCCCCTGCGAGGCCGTTCAGCGAAGGAGGGGCCCCCAGCCCCGCCCCCTGGGAAAAGCACGAAATTTCCGAAACACGACTCTAGACTCTCTCGATCTCGCGGGTGCCGAACAGCCCGTACGGCCGTACCAACAGGATCAGCAGCAGCACCAGGAACGGCACCACCTCCTTCACGGACCCGCCGGTCACGTAAGGGTCCAGGTACCCGCCGGCCAGGTTCTCGAGCACCCCGATCACGATGCCCCCCACGATGGCTCCGGCCACGCTGTCGAGCCCTCCCAGAATGACGACCGGAAACACCTTGAGCCCCAGGGCCCCGAGCTGGGGGCTGATGCCGCCGATCGTGCCCACCACCACTCCGCCCAGGCCCGCGGCAGCCGCGCCGAGGCCCCAAGCCATGCCGAACATGCGGCGGATGTCCACCCCCAGGCCGTAGGCCGCGCCCTGGTCCGAGGCGGTGGCCCGCATGGCCACCCCGGCCCGGGCGTACCGGAAAAACGCGGCCAGGAGTCCCACCGCCACCAGGGCGATCAGGAACCCGTAGAACAGCCGGCTCGGCACCACGGCCGGGCCGAGGAGCACCGGTTTTCGAGGGAAGATGCGGGGAAAGCTGCGGAACTCGGCGGTCCACACGATCTGGGCGAGCCCCTTCAGGATGCTCGAAAGGCCCAGGGTCACCATGACCACGGTGATGGTGGGCTGGCCGAACAGGGGCCGCAGCAGGGCCCGCTCCACCACCAGGGCCACGGCCGCGGCACCGGCGAGCGCAAGCGCAAGCGCCGCCCAGAAGGGCAGGTGGAGCCCCACCAGGGCCGTGTAGGCGAAGTATGCCCCTAGCATCATGAACTCGCCCGTGGCGAAGTTGAGAATACCCGTGGCCTTGAAGATGGCCACGAACCCCAGGCCCACCAAGGCGTACACCCCCCCCACGGCCACGCCGCTCACAAGGAGCTGGATCAGGAAGTCCACGCGCCGACCCCTTCCATGTAACTTCGGTCTCCGGTCGTCGGTCTACGGTCTTCGGTCTCCTGGCCCCCGGGCAAGTGGCTCTGCCGAACCCGGGAGCGGGGGGCCTGTTGGATCTCCCTCCCGGCGGGTCCCCAGGTAGGCCCGGATCACCTCGGGGTGCTCGGCCACCTCCGCCGGCCGGCCCTGGGCGATCACCCGTCCGAAGTTCAGGACCACCACGTGGTCCGACAGGTCCATCACCACCCCCATGTCGTGCTCCACCAGGAGCACGGTGACACCCCGCTCCTCCACCAGGTCGAGCACGAACCGAGCCATGTCCTCGGTCTCCTCCCGGTTCATACCGGCCACGGGCTCGTCCAGGAGGAGCAGCCGGGGCCGCAGAGCCAAGGCCCGGGCGAGCTCCACCCGCTTCTGGAGCCCGTAGGGGAGCGCCGCCACCGGCACACCGCGCACGTGCTCAATCTCCAGGAAATCGATCACCTCCCGCTCCACCCGCTCGCGCAGCTCCAGCTCCTCCTGCCGGGCCCGGGGCAGCCGGAACCCGCAGGCCAGGATGCCCGAGCGCACGTGGGGGTGAGCGCCGAGCTTGATGTTGTCGAGGGCGCTCAGGCCCCGGTACAGGGCGATGTTCTGGAACGTGCGGCCCAGCCCCAGGGCGGCGCGGCGGTGGGGAGCCAAACGGGTGATGTCGCGGCCGTCGAACCACACCCGGCCCCGGTCCGGCCGGTAGAACCCCCCGATCACGTTGAACAGGCTCGTCTTGCCGGCGCCGTTGGGCCCCACCACGGAGGTGATCCTGCCCTCCTCCACGGAGAACCCCACCTCGTCGAGCACCTGGAGCCCGCCGAACGCCAGGGATACGTTCTCCACCCGCAGGATCTCGGCCAACCCCTCCTCCCGCTCCGAGTCAGGACCGAACAAAAATGCGTTCTAAGCGCAGAGCGCTGACACCCCGACGACAAATCGTCGCTCCATGAGACCTTAGAGAAAAAGCCTTCCCAAGTCAACGCCCAACAAACGCAGTTTGCCTACACCCCCTTCCGGGGGCCCCGCTGGACGACGAGCAGCGGTTTTTCGGGCGCCGTAGCAGGGGAATCCGGCTGGGGGAGCGGGGGCCGAAAAAGGACGCTCTTTTGGCGTTGAGCCGGGGCCGGAGGCTGTGGTAGCATCTCGCCTCTTGTCGGGGCGTGGCGCAGTCTGGTAGCGCACCTGCCTTGGGCGCAGGGGGTCGGAAGTTCGAATCTTCTCGCCCCGACCAACCAGCCACCAACGCCGATGCGCCTGTAGCTCAGCTGGATAGAGCAGCGGCCTTCTAAGCCGCGGGTCGGGGGTTCGAGTCCCTCCGGGCGTGCCACTCGACGATTCACAACTTGAGTGCGTGGTGAGTGTAGCTCAATGGTAGAGCACCGGACTGTGGATCCGGTGGTTGTGGGTTCAAATCCCATCACTCACCCCAAAAATCGAGGGCTTGCGGTTTCGGCCGCAAGCCCTTTCTTCGTCCGGCCCGCCCGGGGCCGGTCCGTTCTCGTGGCGGAGGGGGTGGGATTCGAACCCACGGGGGCTTGCACCCCGGCGGTTTTCAAGACCGCTGCCTTAAACCGCTCGGCCACCCCTCCGGGGGGTTCAAACGGTCGCTTCGATCCGGTCGGCCTTTACGTAGGGGCGAAGGGCCTCGGGGACGACCACGGAGCCGTCGGATTGCTGGCAGTTCTCGAGGATGGCAACCACGGTGCGGCCCACGGCCAGGCCCGAGCCGTTCAGGGTGTGCACGAGCCGGGTGCCCTTCTCGCCCTTGGACCGGAACCGGATGTTTGCCCGCCGGGCCTGGAAGTCCTCGAAGTTGGAGCAGGAGCTGATCTCCCGGTACCGACCCTGTCCCGGCAGCCAAACCTCGATATCATAGGTCTTGGCCGCAGAGAAGCCCAGGTCGCCCGTGCACAGGGTGACCACCCGGTACGGCAGCCCCAGCCGCCGCAGCACCTCCTCGGCGTTGCGGGTGAGGGCCTCCAGCTCGTCGTAGGAGCGGTCCGGGTGGACGAACTTCACCAGCTCCACCTTGTCGAACTGGTGCTGACGGATCATCCCCCGGGTGTCCTTGCCGTAGGCCCCGGCCTCGGCCCGGAAGCAGGGGGTGTAGGCGGTGTAGGAGATGGGCAGGGATCCTTCGTTCAGGATCTCGCCGGCGTGGAGGTTGGTGACCGGCACCTCGGCGGTGGGCACGAGGTAGTAGTCGGTGCCGGTCAGGTGGAACAGGTCCTCCTCGAACTTGGGCAGCTGCCCCGTGCCGGTCATAGCGGTCGAGTTGACCATGAACGGCGGCCACACCTCGGTGTAGCCGTGCTCTTCGGTGTGGAGGTCGAGCATGAACTGGATCAGCGCCCGCTCCAGCCGCGACCCCAGCCCCTTGAGCACCACGAACCGGGCCCCGGCGATCTTGGCGGCCCGCTCGAAGTCCAGGATGCCCAGCCGCTCCCCCAGCTCCCAGTGGGGGAGGGGCTCGAACTCGAACGACGGGGGCTCGCCCCAGGTGCGCACGACCGGGTTGTCGTCCTCGGTCTGGCCCACGGGCACGGACTCGTGGGGCACGTTGGGCACCCGGAGCAGCAGGTCCTGAAGCTGGGGCTCCACCTCCCGCTGCTCGGCCTCCAGGGCCTTGATCCTCGTCCCCACCTCCCGCATCTCGGCCATGATGGCCGAGGCGTCCCCACCCTGCCGCTTGATCCGGCCCACCTCCTTCGAGGCCTCGTTGCGTCGGTTGCGCAGGGCCTCGAGTTCCCGCAAGAGCTCCCGACGGCGTTCGTCCAGCCTGAGGATCCGGTCCAGGTCCACCTCGGCGCCCCGGTCGGCCAGGGCTTTCCGAACCCGGTCGGTCTGCTCGCGCAGGGTGCGAATCGAAAGCATGGGAGCGGCTCCTTCGAGACGGGATCCAGGGGACCGGCCCACCGGCCGTGGGGGTCGGATTATAGGGAGCCCCTCCGAGGGGCGTCAACGCACGGCCTTGACATCGGCCCGATCCGGCCCACAGTGAAGCCCGACCGTTCCTTTGCCAGGAGGGGAATCCCATGGCACGGCTCGACAACGAGGCTCGAAACGAGCTGCTCACCATCGCGAGGCAGTCGATCCGCGAGGGGCTCCGGGGCCGGCGTTACGTTCCGCCGGTGCCGCGTCGGCCCTCCTTGCGGGAGCCGGCCGGGGCGTTCGTGACCCTGCACGAGGCCGGGGCCCTGCGGGGTTGCATCGGCACGTTTCAGGCGGATCGCCCGCTGTACCGAAACGTGGCAGAGATGGCCCGGGCCGCGGCGTTCGAAGACCCGCGGTTCCCGCCCCTGCAGCCCGACGAGTTCGACCGGATCGACCTGGAGATCAGCGTGCTCACCCCGATGAGGCGGGTGGAATCGCCCGAGGAGGTGGAGGTGGGCCGGCACGGGGTGTACATCGTCCACGGCCCTCACCGGGGGGTGCTGCTGCCCCAGGTGGCCGCGGAGCAGGGGTGGGACCGGGAGACGTTCCTGGACCACACCTGCCTCAAGGCCGGCCTTCCACGGAAGGCCTGGCGCTCCGGCGCCGAGATCTACGTGTTCGAGGCCGAGGTGTTCGGGGAGGAGCAGGGCGCTCGTTGACCCGACAACGCAGTAGGCGCGTTTTTCCAGAGGTGGGACAAGGGACCTGCCTCCGGCCGGACGCGAAGCCGGGCGCTGAGATTCGCCGCGCAGGCACAAGCCATCGGAGCTGGGTTCATCCCGCCTCGATGGAATGCGCACGATTTCGTGGTCCGAACGCCTGAGGCACTGCGCGGCGAGCGAAGGGGCCGCGCCCGGCTCTCCGGCAGGCCCCTTGTATAAGGGCCCCAATGGTTAACTTTGTTCTCTCGGTAGGGCGTGGCAGACCGACGTCCCTTTGGGACCCCAAGCCCGTGGGCAAGCGCGGTCGCCACGCCCAGGTCTCTCGCATC
>JALUTY010000033.1 GCA_027021615.1 bacterium
GAAGAGGGAGTGGCGGAGAGGGGGGGATTCGAACCCCCGGTACCCTTGTGGGGTACACACGATTTCCAGTCGTGCACCTTCGGCCAGCTCGGTCACCTCTCCGTTATTCCCGGAAAAGCATTGGCGGAGAGGGAGGGATTCGAACCCTCGGTAGGGGGGAACCCTACACTGGTTTAGCAAACCAGCGCCTTCAGCCTCTCGGCCACCTCTCCGACCCGCGAAGAGGCGCATTCTACTGACCCGGCCCGGCCCGGTCAAGCGGTTTGGGAGGTTGGGGACCTGCCCCCTTGCGGGAGACGGGTGCCGTGGTATCCATAGAACGATAAAGGAGAATCTTTGATGAGACCACGCTTTGGGCTCTTTCCACTTCTGGGGTTGCTGCCATGGCTGGCCCTGGCCTTTGCCGGAGCGAGCAGGGCTGGGGTCGGAACCGAGCGGATCCTGCGCGAGAGGGAGCCTGCCCCCCGGTTCCGGTTCGCGCAGATCCCCGGCGGCGAGGTCCGGTCCCTCGATGAAGTGGCACCGGGCCGGCCGGTGCTGGTGGTGTTCCTCCAAACCGCATGCCGCTCATGTGTGCGGGAGATGTTGGCGATTAAGAAACTGAGGGCAGAGGTCGGTAGGTTCGGGGTAGTGGGCGTGTTCGTGGACGTGAAGGACAGGGACTTCGATGGGTACATCCGCGACTACGATCTGCCGTTCCACTTCACCTGGGACCCGGACCTTACCCTGGCCAACGCCTTCGGAGTCACGTTCACGCCGGCGAGCTTCCTGCTCGGGCCCGACGGCACGGTGGAGGCCGTGTATCGAGGGTTCACGGTGGGGCTGGAAGAGACCATGGGCCGGGACATCCGTCGGTTGCTGCGACGAATCGGGGGACGTTGACCCGACGACCCGTTGTACGCCGCGAGGCCGGTAGCTGCCGTGCGCGGCGAAAGAGAGGACCAATATGTGGGAGAAGCTGCAGACCCTGCTGGACCGGGCCGGCACCCGGGCGCCCGACGAGGAGATTCTCTCGTTCCCCGAGTACCTCGACCTGGTACGGCGCGAGCCGTGGATCACACGAAACACGTTCCAGATCCTTCACGACATGCTGCTGAGTTCGGGCGTGGAGTACCAGGTGATCCCTGGCAAACCGATTCGGCATCGGTACGCGTTCTTCGAGGACGAGTCCCTGGTGGGGCCGTTTGCGGTGTTCGGCCAGCAGAAGGCCAAAGAAAATCTGGTGGAAAAGATCTCCAACGCCAGCCGGGGCCTCGAGGCGGCCAAGCGCCTGTGGATCCTGCTCGGGCCTCCCGGGGCGGCCAAGTCCCGGTCGATGGACGGGATCAAGCTCGCGTTGAACGCATACTCCCGCACCGACGACGGCAAGACCTACACCCTGCTCCTGCCTACCGTGGACGAGCGCCTCCGGGAGAAGGCCCTGTTCGAGGAGGGCGGCATCTGGTACCTGCAGGCCCCGATCTACGAGCGGCCCCTGCAGGTGGTGCCGCCCACCCTGCGGCCCATGTTCCTCCGGGAGCTCAACGCCACCCTCGACCCAGAGGACATGGACGCGTTCTTCGAGAAGCACCCCCACTATGATGGGGTGTTCCGGGTGGAGATCGACGGGTTGGTCTCCCCCTACACCGACCACGTGCTGCGGGAGTTCATGCGTGCCAAGGACCTCAGCTTTGGGGCCCTGCTTCCCTACCTCAAGGTGCGCCGCATGATCTACGACGCCCGTACAAAGACCGGCATCGGGTCCTACACCCCGCGGGACGAGAAGAGCCAGGAGGCCGGTTCGCTCGTGGGCAACATCGACTACAGCCTGCTGCCCCGGTTCGGCAGCGAGTCCCACCCCCTGGTCCACGACTACAAGGGGGAGCTGTGCGTGGGCGCCAACGGATTCGTGGAGATCCACGAGATCCTGAAGCTGTCCGACCGGTTCCTGTACGAGCTGCTGTTCGCCACCCAGGACCGGTTTTTCAAGCCCGAGGGTCAGCCCCCGATCCCGTTCAACGGGGTGATCATCGGACACACGAACTTCCACGAGTACAACATGTTCTTGGCCAACGAGGCGTTCGAGGCCCTGCGGTCCCGGACCACCTTCATCGAGATGCCGCTGTCGGTGCACTTCAAGGACGAGGAGCGGATCTACGCGTACACTTACTCCAACGAGCGCCGGGGGTGGTCACCGGAGAAGAAGTTTGTGGCCCACACCGCCCCCCACAGCCTGGAGTTCCTGAGCCTGGTGGCCGTGATGACCCGGCTGTACGAGTCAAAGCAAAACCCGAACCTCACCCTGCTCCAAAAGGCCCTGATCTACGCGGGCCGTGCCGACAGCGGGGTGGACAACAACATGGCCCGGACGATCCTGGAGGAGTTCGAGTACGTGCGGCCCTCCGAGGGCACCTTCGGGCTCGACCCCCGGTTCATCCAGAACGTGTTCGAGCGCACCGAGCACTTCCAGATCAACGAGTACCAGGCGAACCTCCGGCGGCTCCGGGAGGAGGAGGGAGAGCCGGCCCTGCTCACCTCCATCGCCCTCCGAAACCCCTGCGTGACCCCTTTGGACCTGTACCTGCGCACGGAGAACTCCATCAAAGAGACCTTTGCCTCCAACAAGACCCGGCTCCGCCACTACGTGGAGAAGGTGCTGCCCCAGGCCAAGCGGTGGATTTTCGCCCAGATCGCCAGCGACGTGTACACGGCCGTGCTCCGGGACGAGACCGTGGTGGAGACCACGTGGAAGCGCTATACGGATCACGTGCGTGCCTACGTTCACAACACCACCGTGAAGCACGAGGTGACCCAGGCCGACGTGCAGCCCGACGAGAAGTTCATGCAGGCCATCGAGCAGTACCTGGGCATCCCGGACAAGGAGGTGTTCCGCAAGGAGCTCTCCGACGCCATCGCGAGCGTGGGCTACCAGGTGCTGCTCTCCGACGAGCCCTCGTACCAGAGCGCGATCCGCCGCTACGTGTTCGAGAACGAGTTCAAGGCTACCGAGAACGTGAAGCTGCTGGGGTGGATCAAAAGCGGGTCGAGCGCGGCCGGGGTCCACTCCAAGGAGCAGGAGGAGCTGGACGCCACGGTGCGCTACCTGATGGAGCGGCTTGGGTACTGTGGCAAGTGTGCGTACCAGGCCCTAACGATCACGGCGAACGCTTCGAGCATCGCGGAGTGACCCGAGGCTGCCCATGGCCGAAGACGTCATCGAGTCCAACGAGTCCGAGGGGCTGTTCAACGACTTCATCGAGAACCAGCTCGAGGACCTGGTGGAGCATGTCGTGAACGAGGGAGACCTCGATCGCCTGGGGGACGCGGGGTCTGACATCGTGATCGAGATGGACGACATCGTGCCCCCCACCTTCGTGTACGACGACGAGGGAGCCGGGGCGGGGGGCCGGGGCCGCGGGCCGGGGCGAGAGAAGGACCGGCTGCGCTTCAGCCTTCCCTACGAGCGGTTCATGGAGCTGGTGGCCCGGAAGCTGGGCCTGCCGAACCTGACCAAGACCGGCCAGGGCCGGATCAAGGAGCTGTCGTACACCTTTCGGACCTTCGGGCCGGTGGGCGTGATCCTGGACAAGCGCCGCACGTTCCGACGGGCCCTGCGCTCCAGCATCGGGCTCGGGGTGTACGACCCGGCCGCGGGAAGGTTCGAGGTGCAGTTCCGACGCCGCGACCGGCGTTACCGGGTACCCCAGCGGGTGGAGCGCCCGCGGTTCAAGGCCGTGGTGTTCTACATGGGCGACATCTCCTACTCCACCTGGGGCGAGCGGCTCGAGATGGAGAAGCGGCTGGTGGGGTTCATTCATCACTGGCTCGACTTCAACTACGGCGCGGGCAACGTGGACCACCGGTTCTTCGTCCACGACGTGGAGGCCTACGAGGTGGACCCCGACGCGTTCTACCGGGTGAGCACCGCCGGAGGCACCCGGGCCGCGCCGGTGTTCGAGCTGGTGGGCCAGGTGGCGGTGAACGAGTACGACGTGGGCTCCACCAACTTCTACGCCTTCTACTTCGGGGACGGCGAGCTGTTCGAGGACGACGCCTCCCACATCGTGGGGGTGCTGGAGGACACGCTGAAGCCGCTGTTCAACCGGGTAGGGCTGGTGGAGGTGAAGCCCAGCCGGTTCAGCTACCTGAACCGCGAGGTGGAAAAGGCGTTTCCGGCTGACCCGGTGATCCGGCTCGCCCAGATCAAGGACAAGAAACAGACCGTGGCCACGATCCAGGCCCTGTTCGGGGAGGCCCCTCATGCGTAGCGTGCGGACCGACCCCTTGCTGTCCCGCCTGGTGAAGCGGGTGCTGGAGATCGCCCGGGACCTGGGCCGTACCGTGCCGGAGATCCGGTTCTTCCTGCTAGACGGGTTGGAGTTCGCGGCCCTCCTGGAGAAGAACGTGTACCCCGCGAGCCCCCTGAACCTGTGGGAGGGCAAGCGAATGGCCCACCGACGCCACCGGATCGAGACCGGTGAGGAGACCACCCTCTATTACGAGGTGGTCCAGACGGGCGACCCGGCCTACGCCTATCTGAACAGCGCCAACTCCCCGGTGATCCAGGCCTCGGTCATGGCGCACGTGGTGGGCCACTGCGAGTTCTCGCTCCTCAACGTGCTCCGGGATGCCGAGCCCGACCGCACGGAACGGGTCCTGCATCTGGTGCGCAAGGCGGAGCTGGCCCGGCAGCAGATGGGTCAGAAGGACTACGTGGAGTTCTGGAACGCGTGCGAGTCGGCCACCAGCCTGGCCGCTCCTCGCTCTCAGTACAACCTGGACCGAACGGTCGAGACCGAGTCCCGCCCCTCTCCCGGGATGGCAACCGAGGAGACCTCCTCACGAAGGAGGCCGATCCTGCCGGTGTTCGACACGCTCACCGAGCTCCTCCACCCGGCCGAGGAGCCCCCGTTCGAGCGGGAGATCCGGGTGCGCCGGAGGCAGCAGGCCCTGGGCCGGCGGGGGTATGTGTTGCGGGCTCCCTGCCAGGACGTGCTGGGGTTCCTGCGGCTCTATGCCCCCCTGAGCCCGGCGGAGCGTCGGGTGCTGGACTACCTCTATGAAACCCGAGCCCCCCAGGAGTTCGTGATGCGCACCCAGATCATGAACGAGGGGTGGGCGATGTACTGGGAAAAGCAGATCATGCTCGAGCTGTTCCGCGAGCGGATGATCCCAGGGGTCATCGAGTACGCCCGGGTGTTCTCGGGGGTTTGCGCCCCCCGGCCCTACTTCCAGCGCAACCCTTACCACGTGGGGTACAACCTGTGGTGCCGGATCGAAGAGGATCTCCGCCACGGCCGGCTCACCTTGGAGTACCAGGAGGAGACAGACTTAGAGCGGAGAGAGGCCTGGGATCGCCCCGTCCCGGTCGATCCCATCGAGGCCATGGGCCGGATCGTCCGAACCACCACCGATGCCGAGTTCCTCCGACGGTACCTGACCAAGGAGGCGGTGGAGGCCCTGCACCTCAACCGCCTGCCTCGGCCCCTGGCCGAGCGGATGGGGATCCGACCGGCCGACGCTCACCGGGCCGACGACCGGTGGGTATGGCTCGAGCCCGAGGCCGTGCGGCAGGAGATGCTCCGGTTCTACGTGCACTTTCATCGGCCCCGGATCTACGTGGTGGACACCGAGTTTCGGGACGGGGGTCTGCTGCTCTACCACCGCGACGATGGGCGCACCCTGCGGCAGGACTGGATTCGGCCGACCCTACGCAACCTGAACCGGATCTGGAAGGGCCCCGTGGCCCTGGTGACCCGATCCTCCCTCCACGCCTACGCGGGTGGGCGGTACGTGCAGGAGGAGGTGGAAGCGGTGGAGTTCGAGGAGGTCCGGGAGCGGATGCTGAGGGGAGAGAAAGCGCTGGCCGCGTGAACACCGAGGGGAAGCCTCGTCAGGCCCTTGCGGGGCCGTCTAGAGACTAGAAACTAGAGACTGGAAACTAGACCCTGCTTCCCGGACTGTGAGGTGGAGGCAAAGAGGCGTGGTAATGCCTAGAACACGTGGTAATCCGGGAGGTTTTCAGGCCTTCTGGCCTCCCTGCCTTCCAGCCTTCTAGCGGGCCGAAGGCCCAGACCGTCGACCGACGAGCGTCGTCACGAGGTGTCCATGCATCACGAAGAGTTCCGACGTCTGCTCGGCCGGCTCCGCAAGCGCAGCCTGCGGTTCTCGGAGTTCGTAGACTACCTGATGGAGAAGCCGGAGGAGGCCCTGCGCACCAGCTCCACGCTGGTGTGGGAGGCCATCGAGCACTTCGGGTTCGAGATCGTGGTCCGCAGCGGCGAGCCCACACTGAGCTACTCCATCTTCAAGGACCCGTTCTCGGGGGGCACCAACGCGGTGTTCGGCCAGGAGTTCTGCATCAAGCAGGTAGTGGACGTGATCGAGGCCATGGGCAAGGAGTCCGGGCCCAACCGGGGCATCGTGCTGGTGGGGCCGCCCGCCTCGGGCAAGACCAACATCGTGGACCTGATCAGCCTGGCCCTGGAGGAGTACACCAAGGAGCACCACACCTCGATCTTTACCTTTTTCTTTCGGTTCGAAGGTCGCAACGGCAGGGTGGTGGAGGTCCGACCCCAGTTCCTCCACAACCCGGTGCTGCTGTTCCCCACGAGCATCCAGGAAGACTCCACGATCCGCCACCCCCGGCAGGAGCTGTTCGAGCTGATCAACGCCCGCCGGGGCAAACACGAGAAGATCCTGGTGCCCACCTACTTCCAGCACGCCAACCTGGACAAGCGCAGCCTTGACATCCTGGAGTCCCTGCTCGTCCATCCCCGCAACATCGGCAAGACCCTGTTCGACGTGATCGAGGAGTACGTGCGGGTGGAGGAGGTGGAGTTTTCCAACGCCCAGGCCAAGGGCATCGCCAACATCGACGACATGCGCGAGCTGCGGATCACCGTGCATCCCCTAGAGCTTGGGGAGGACGACCGGGCCGTGTTGGCCGAGCACCTGCCCGGCACCCGGCTGCGGGAGTACCAGGGCGCCCTGGTGGCGGCCAACCGGGGGCTCCTGCACATCCACGACGCGTTCGGGGGCATCGGCCCGGACGGGCCGTCCGAGCGGGACTACAAGCCCCTTCTCATGCTGCTGGGGAGCGGCCGGGCCTCGGTGGAGGCCACCCAAACCGCGGTGGACACCACGGTGGTGCTGACCACCAATCTGGAGGAGATGGCCCAGCTCGAGCGGCAGCTCACGTCCTCCAAGCTGCTCGACCGGATCGAGAAGATCCCGGTCAACTACCTCCTGGATGCCCAGTCCGAGATGGAGATCCTCCGGCGCGACCTAGCCAACATGCGCCAGAAGTTCGACGTGGACCCGAATCTGCTCCGCGTGGCCGCGTACTTCGCCGTGCTCACCCGTCTTCTGCCGCCCCGAAAGCCCCCGGCCGACTGGGACGAGGACCGCAAACGCCTGTTCTGCTCGACCACCCCCGAGCAGAAGATGTTCGTCTACGCCTGCCGCTCCGAGGACCCGGTGTCCACCATCCGCAAGCTGCCCCACTGGCATCCGTTTCGGAGCGAGATGATCAAGCGCAACATCAACATCCACGACACCGAGGCCCTTTCACGGCTGATCGAGCGGGACGAGGGCCGGATCAGCCTGGAGCAGAGCGGGGTGTTCACGGCCGAGGAGCTCAAGAGGATCGACGACGCGTTCATGCGGGCCCTGATCCAGGAGCATTACCCCAACGAGGGCCGCCACGGGATCTCGGTGCGCCAGCTGCAGAACATCATGCGCGACACCATCGCCCACTCGGACGGCCTCCGGGTGCACGTGGGCACCTTCTTCGCACAGCTCCGCCGGATCTTCACCGGCGGCGCGGACCTGCACCACTGGCTGGCCATCGACCCCGCGTATCACAAAGGCCGCAAGCCCATACCGCCCCGCCAGGTGGGGTTCGTGAGCTTCGGAGAGGGAGAGGGCGACTACGGGGACTTCGAGGGGTTGGCGCGGGTGACCCAGGCCCTTTACTGGTCGATCATCCGCCACGAGATCACGGTGGCCACGGTCAACCGGGACCCCAACGAGATCGCCTTGGACCTGCGCCGCTACCTCCAGCACGCTCTCCTGGCCAAGGCCCATGCCAACCGGGCCTTCGCCCACGTGATGGTGCCCCGGTACACCTACGTGGACCCGCACACCGGCGAGAAGGTGGACCGGCCCGACGAGTCGTTCCTTGAAGCGATCGAGGAGATTCTGGCCCCGGGCCGCAGCGGCATCGCCCTGCGCAACGAGATCGCCCAACGGTTCCTGGACCTGCAGGCCTCGGGCGAGCTCGTGCTCGAGCCGGGCAAGCCGGTGATCGCCTCGCGCGCGGACAACGTGCTTGCGGTGTTCGCGGCGGAGTACGAGCGGCTTCTGGGCCACCGCCGGGCTGCTGGCGAGGTGGACGCCACCCGCCTGACCGAGGCTTTTTTCAAGAAGAAGCGTGAACCAGAAGACTACGCCGGGCTGGACGCCCGGATCACCGAGTTCGCGGAGAACGTTCTTCGGAACATGTCGAGGAGGTTTGGGTACTCGAAGCAGGGTGCGCTCGACACCGTGCTGTACGCCGTGCGCAAAGGAGTGGTGGACTTTCGGGAGATCATCACCTAGTCCGGACCTAGTCCGGCGGAGTCGTCCGGACCGGGCCGGTCAGTTCTGGGTGGAGTCGAGGAACGCCTCGATGATCTGGGCTCCCTGGGGGCCTAGGTTCAGGAAGTAAATGGCCAAGCGGTACTCCGCGACGCCGGGCAACTCGGCCTCGGGCTCCACCCGAACCACCACCCCGTCGCACTCCACGGTGCGATGGTCGCCGTGGTCGAAGGGCAGGTCCAACGACACCCGGAGCTTGGAGAATGGCTTCACGTGCCGAGGCACCTTGCAGTAGAGGCCTCGGGTCGAGATGTTGATGGACTCGGCCCGCACCCCCTCGCCGTCCCCGCCCACGCGCAGCGGAAAGCTGGCGTCGTAACGGGGGTCCCTGCGCCGCTCGTTGGTCTCGCCCGGACCTTTCGCCTGTGCCATCGCCGTTCCTCCCGGACCTCCATGCCATCCCGTTCGTGTGCGGTTTCGGTGGCCGGGGACGAACCGCCTCCCCGCGCCTCGGCCCTTTTGAATAATAGGGCAAACCCCTCGAAAACACAACGGCAAGACATCCCAGCGTAGGGGTGCGCCCAAGATCAGGGGGAAAACACCTTGAGGACCTCGTAGGTGGTCGTCCGCTGGGCCGGCACGAACCCCGCGTCACGGATCAGGGTGACGAGCCGGTCCCGGTCCAACCGGAACCGAACACCGGTGGCGGCCACCACATTCTCTTCGAGCATGGTGCCTCCCATGTCGTTGGCCCCGAACCGCAGGGCCACCTGAGCGATCTTGTCGCCCTGGGTCACCCACGATGCCTGGAGGTTCGGCACGTTGTCCAACACGATCCGTGCTAGGGCCAACACCCGTAGGTACCGCACCGCTCCGGTCTTGCGGATCCCCTCGGCCCGGCCCAGCTCGGTGCGGTCGGGCTGGAACGTCCAGGGGATGAACGCCGTGAACCCCGCCGTTCGGTCCTGAAGAGCCCGGATCCGCAGTAGATGATCCACCAGATCCTCGTCGGTCTCGGTGGCGCCGAACATCAGGGTGGCCGTGGTGGGCATGCCCTGGTGGTGGGCCTCCTCCATCACCTCCATCCACCGGCGCCACCCGATCTTGTTGGGGCTGATCTCCCGCCGGACCCGGTCCACCAGCACCTCGGCGCCACCGCCAGGCACCGAGTCGAGACCCGCGTCCCGCAGGCGTTTCAAGGTTTCGGCCACCGTGCGGCCGGAGATCCGGGCCAGGTGGGTGATCTCGGCGGGTGAGAGGCTGTGGTTCTGCACCTGGGGGAACCGGGCCTTGATCTTTCGGAACAGGTCCTCAAACCACTCCAGGGGCAGGTCCGGGTGGAGCCCGCCCTGCATCAGCACCTGGGTGCCCCCGCACGCCACGAGCTCTTCGATCTTCGCGAGCACCTCGTCGTGGGTGAGCACGTACCCGTCCGGGTCCTCGGGCCTGCGGTAGAACGCGCAGAACCGGCACTGGCAGGTACAGACGTTCGTGAAGTTGATGTTCCGGTCCACCACGAACGTGACGAGCCCGTCCGGGTGCAACCGCTGGCGCGCCCCGTCGGCCCGCCGTCCCAGCTCGAGCAGCGGCGCCTCCCGCAGGAGCTCCAGGGCCTCGGAGCGCCCCACCCGGCTCATGCCCTCCCCTCCGCCACCGTCCAGTGGGTGCCTCGGCGCACCACGGGCCGGTACAGGGTGTCCCGTTCCACCGGGACCCGGCCGGCCTCCTCGATCAGGGCCATCAGCTCGTCTCGAGTCAGAGCGCCCCGGCTCGTGGCGCCGGCCTCGTGGGCGATCTTCTCCTCCACCACGGTCCCGTCCAGGTCGTTCACCCCAAAGTGCAGGCTCACCTGGGCCACCTTCTCGCCCAGCATGACCCAGTAGGCCTTGATATGCCGGAAGTTGTCCAGATAGAGGCGGGCCGTGGCCAGGGCACGCAGGTCGTCGAACCCGGTGGTACCCCGGCCCCGCCCCAGATCGGAGTGGAGCGGCTGGAACGCGAGTGGGATGAACGCCTGGAACCCACCGGTACGGTCCTGGAGGTTCCGGAGCATCCTCAGGTGCTCCACCCGGTCCTCGGGCCGCTCCACGTGGCCGTAGAGCATGGTGGCGTTGCTTCGGAGGCCCAGGCCGTGGGCGATCTCCATGATCTCGAGCCACCGGGCCCCCGGGATCTTCTCGGGGCAGATCCGGCTTCGCACCGGCTCGGGCAGGAGCTCTGCCCCGCCCCCGGGCAGGCTGCCCAAACCCGCGTCCCGCAGCTCAAGAAGCACCCGTTCGGCCGAGCCCCCGCCCATCCGGGCGAGGTGGTCGATCTCCACCGCGGTGAACCCCTTGATGTGGAGCCGGGGAAACCGCTCGTGGATCTCGGCCACCAGGTCCCGGTACCACCCGAACGGGAGGTCCGGGTGGAGCCCCCCCACGATGTGGAGCTCGGTGGCCCCGGCCCGGTCGGCCTCGGCCGCCCGGGCCAGAACCTCGTCGCGGCCCAAGGTGTAGGCGCCCTCTTGGCCGGGGCTCCGGCTGAACGCGCAGAACCGGCACCGGTTCACGCACACGTTGGTGGGGTTGATGTGGCGGTTCACGTTGAAGAACACCCGGTCCCCGTTCCGCCGGCGGTTCGTCCGGTCGGCCAGCTCGCCCAGGCCGATGAGATCGTCCGCGGTCAGGAGCGCCAGGGCGTCCGCCTCGTCCAGGCGGTCGCCGGCCTCCAGCTTGGCCGCGATCTCCGGCAGCGTCCGGGAGGCCATCACAGCACCACGTCCAGGAAGGTGGCCAGGAACACCACGACGCTCACCACCCCGTTCATGGTGAAGAACGCCACGTCCAGGCGGCTGAGGTCGTAGGGGGTGACCAGGGCGTGCTCGTACAGAAGGAGCCCGCCCGCCACGGCGAGCCCGGCCACGTACCACCATCCCAGCCCGAACAGGGGGATCTGAAGCACCAGAAGGGCCATCATGGTCAGGTGGAGCCGGGCCGCCCACCGCAGCGCCCGGCCCCGGCCCCAGCGCTGGGGGATGCTGTGGAGCCCCTCGGTCCGGTCGAAATCCAGGTCCTGCAAGGCGTAGAGCACGTCAAACCCGGCGGTCCACAGGAGAACGGCCAGCCCCAGGGGCACGATGCGCCAGCTCCACGACCCGGTCACCGCGATCCACGCTCCCAGCGGCGCGGCTGCCAGGGCCAAGCCCAGGAGGTAGTGGCACAGCCAGGTGAACCGTTTCGTGTAGGGATACAGGAAGATAACCGCTAGGGCCAAGGGTGAGAGCTTCAGACACAGGGGGTTCAGGAACCAGGCCGCCGCCTCCAGCAGCAGCACGCCCCCGACCACCAGAGCCCACGCCTCCCCCCGGCCCACGGTGCCGGCCGGGATGTGTCGGCCGGCGGTGCGGGGGTTTCTGGCATCGATGTCCGCGTCGGCCAGCCGGTTCCATGCCATGGCCGCGGTGCGCGCTCCCACCATGGCTACCACGATCCCCAGCACGGTGCCGGCCGACGGCACGCCCCGGGCCGCCAGCACCATGCCGGTCAGGGCGAACGGCAGCGCGAACAGGGTGTGGCTGAACTTGATCATTTCCAGCAGGTCCGAGACCCGCCTGAGCGTATGGGTCGTCATGGAATGTGCTTCCCAGTAATTTCGGTCGACGGTCTACGGTCGTCGGTCTGGGGCCTTCGGTCCCCTGGGCGGCTAGGCGGCTCTCGAACCGCGCCAAAGCCCGGGGGGCATGGGGGCTGCTGGAGAGCCGCGCGCGGCTCCTTGGCTCGCCGCGCAGCGCCTCCAACGTTCGCACCGTGAGTTCGTTCGTGCACCCACGAACGGTCATGAAGCCACCGCCGGTGCCCCGTGCCTGCGCGGCGAATCTCCATGCCCGGCTTCGCGCGCGGCCGGAAGCAGGCCCCATGCCCCGCCGCCGGCAATGGCCCCGGACCAACGCACGTTACCCTTCTCCGTTGTAGGGTCGCGCAGCGGCCAAAGGGGGCTGCCCAGTAATTTCGGTCGACGGTCTACGGTCGGGGGCCTTCGGCCCGCTTGAAGGCTGGAAAGCTAGAAAGCTAGGAGGCCAAAAGGCTGAAAACCTCTTTCATCACTGAGCGCTGCGCCGGCACCACAACTCGGGGGCAAGGGGCCTGGGACAGCTTCCGGCTCACCCGATCCGTTTCTCCATCTCCACATGGGGGATGCCCGCCTCCTCGAACACCGGGCCCCGGGCCCGGTAGCCCAGCTTTTCGTAAAACCCCTGGGCCGACACCTGGGCGTGGAGCCGCACCCGGGACATGCTGCGACGGCCGGCCTCCGCCTCCAACGCCTCGAGGATCCCACGCCCCACGCCCCGGCCGCGCCAGCCCGGCAACACCGCCATTCGGCCGATTCGGCCGTCGGGCATAAGCCTTCCGGTCCCCACCGGCTCGCCGCCGGGCCCCACGGCCAACGCGTGAACGCAGGTCGGATCCAGCCCGTCCACCTCGATGGACATGGGGACCCCCTGCTCCTCCACGAACACGCGGGTGCGGATCCCCAGGCACGCCTCGCCCGCCTCGGCCCACCCCACGATCCGGACCCGTACCCCGCCCTCGCGCCGCCCTTCCATGTAACTTCGGTCGTTGGTCATCAGTCGTTGGTCGTCGCTCTGGGACCTGCGGCCCGCTGGGCTGCTAGGCCGCTAGGCGGCCGGGCCGCTTCCCCGAACCGCCGCCAAACCCTCGATGGGGCATGGGGTCTGCAAATCAGGGGGCAGAAGACAGATTTCAGTGGACAGGTTGTGACCGCACGCCGTTGGACGCCGGATCAAGCCTGTCGTTCCTTCCCCGTCTCCTGCCCGCTGAATTCCGGTTCCTGAAACCCATGCCCCGCCGCCGGCAATGGGCCCCGGGCCAACGAACGTTACCCTTCCCGTTGTGCGTCCCCGAAGGGCCTGAGGGGCTTCCACGCAACTTCGGTCGTTGGTCGTCGGTCGAGAGCTCATCTCGACATTGGAACCAAGCCCGACCCGGAGGAGCTCGGTCTGAACGCAATTTGGTATCAGATCCTGCCCGTGACCCAGTACACCGCGTATCCCACGTACTCGTGGATGGCCTCCCGGGCCAACGCCAGCGTGGCCACCTGCGGCATCCACCGCCGCCATCCCCGGCCCGGCGGGGTTACCCGGTAGTCCACCGGGAACGGGATCGGGTCGGCTCCCAGCTTTCGAAAGCACCCCACGGCCCGGGGCATGTCCATGGCCGTGGTCACCAGGAAGAACCGGCGGATCCCCCTCTTCCGGAGCAACGGCACGGTGTAGACCGCGTCCTCCGCCGTGGTGCGGCTGCGCGGTTGGAGCCAGATCGCGTCAGCCGGCACGCCCATCTGGCGGGCCACGACGGCCATGAGCTCGGCCTCGCTGGCGTCCGGCAGGTCGGGGTCCCCGCTTCCGCCCGAGAACACGATCACCCGCACCCGCCCCTCACGCCACAGCCGAATCCCTTCGAGCACCCGCTCGGCTCGGTGGTACAGCTCGACCCGCTCGGCGGTGGAGTGCTGCAGATCCACCGCCCCCCCCAGCACCACGGCGGCCTCGGCCCGGGTTTCCGGGGTGGGACGCGGGTAGGCCCGCTCCAGGGGTGCCACTAGCCGCTCGACCACCGGGCCGGATCCCAGCGCCCCGAGCCCGACCGCCACAAGAAACAGCAGGGTCCGGCTCAGGCGCGGCCGACGGCGGAACGCCGCCCAGGCCACGAGCAGCAAGGCCAGGCCCGTTGTGAACGGATCCAAGGGCAGCGAAAGCGTCTTAACCAGTGAAAACCCCATCGTTTCAAGCAGGATGCTTTCGGACCCACAATGGCAGGCCGGTGGGCTCGTGGGCTCCCCGGTGAAGCTCCCCCCCTTCCAAAATCTCCACCGAGTACTCGCACGCGAACACCCGGGTACCGGGGGCCAAATGCCCCCCCAACGCTCGACCTTCGGCGTCCCCCAGCACCACATGAGCGTGGACCGTGGGTTGGCCGTCCCTGAGGGAGACGTTTCCCACCAGCACCAGGATCTCCAACGGTTCGTCCAGCTCGTGGTAGCGGTACCCCAGACCGTCCTGATCGTAAAACCCCACCACGGCCCTCTCCACAGCCCCCAAGGCCTCCAGGCGGCCCAGGCGGACGCCCTCGGCCCGGCACACCGCGGTCAGGGCCTCCAGCAGATCGTCCCCCCGCTCCAGGCGCCCCATGACCACCTCACCCGTCGCCACCCGAACCCTCATGGCTCACCCTCCTCACGATGCATCCCCCCGCCGCCGGGCATTCTGCCACAGGCCCCTGTCGGCTTGCACCCTGGGCTTGGGTTCCCCTCCCTTTCAGCCGATAAGAAGCGAAAAGTGCACTGCCTTTCGGGAAGCTTCCCAACGGGAGGAACGAACGTGCTCAGACGCGCCGCCCTGGTCGTGTTGGTCGTGGGCATCGGATTCGCCGCCTGGTTCAAGGCGACCCAACTGCAGGACCCGTCGCCCACCGCCACCCGGTACTTCGCCGCGCTGTTCTTCCTCGGGGTCGCGGGAATCGCTCTGCTGCTGACGGGGATGGCCCGGGAGCGCACCCGAAAGCACCAGGGGTTCGACCTGGAGCGCCACCTGGCAGGCAACCGGCGGGAAACGTTCCGAATCCCCTATCCCGAAGGGGAGCGCCCCCGCCTCGGCTTGCTCCCCCGCGAGCAGGCGGGAGCGGAGCCCCGATGGTTCGAGGTTCTGGATGCCTCGGAGGAAGGCCTCCGGTTCCGGTCCGAAGGGGGGTTCGACCTTGGCCAGGCCGTGGAGGCTCGGGTGGAGTTCCCAACCGGCCGGTGGGCCCGGGTGAAAGGAGAGGTGGTGCGGGTGAACGGCGACGAGGTGGGCCTGCGGCTCACCCGGCCGATCCCGGCGGGGATCATTGTGGAGGAGACCCGCCGGCTCCGGGACCACCTCCGGCCGCCGGCTCCTCGCCCCCCGGAGCCTTGAGCCCCGCCCCCCTCTGGGACCCCATTTATCAGCCGAAACCGCGCCCCCCCGCCCTGGCACCGCTTTTCCAGGTTCTAGTATCCTGTTTTTATGAGGCCGTGGGCCCTCTACGTGGGGTTCATCCCGAAGTCTCCGCCCCCCAAGACCCCAGCGACGCCGACCAACGGGGAAGTGTAAAATGCCTGACCCGAACCGGATCCACGAAGCCATGGAGGTGGTGGGACATCGGCTCTCGCCCACGCCCCTCATCCGCTCCGAGCAGCTCAGCCGCCAGACCGGGGCAGAGGTGTTTCTCAAGCTCGAGAACCTGCAGCGCACTGGGTCGTTCAAGGTACGCGGAGCGGTCCACAAGCTCTGGCGGATTCGAAGCGAGGTGGGGCCCCAAGGAGTGGTGGCGGCCTCGGCCGGAAACCACGCCCAAGGGGTGGCCCTGGCCGCCTCCGACCTGGGAATCCCCGCCACGGTAATCATGCCGGAGGGATCGTCCATCTCCAAGCAGGTGGCCACCCGCGAGTACGGCGCCCGGGTCCTCCTCCACGGAGGGACCGTGGCCGAGGCGCTGGACCGGGCCCGGGAGCTGGAGCAGGGGGGGTACACCTTCCTGCACCCCTTCGACGATGACGATGTGATCGCAGGCCAGGCCACCGTGGGGATGGAGCTAGTGGAGCAGCTCGATCGGTTCGACGAGGTGTGGGTGCCGGTGGGCGGCGGCGGTCTTGCGGCTGGGGTGGCCCTGGCCCTGGCGGAGCGCCGGCCGGCCGCGCGGGTGGTGGGAGTTCAGACCCGGGCCTGCCCCTCTGCCCTCGAGGCCCTTCGCCAGGGGCATCCTGTGGAGGTCGAGGCCGAGCGCACCCTGGCGGATGGCATCCGCGTCCCCCGGATCGGAGAGCGGCCCTTCCGGGTGCTGCGTCAGGTCATGGACGAGGTGCTCCTGGTGGAGGAGAGCCGGATCGCCATGGCGGTGGTGGCCCTTCTCGAACGCAAGAAGCTCCTCGCCGAGGGTGCCGGAGCCGTGCCGGTGGCCGCCCTGCTCGAGGCCCAGGCCGAGCGGGTGCGGGGCCGAAGGATCGTGCTGGTAGTGAGCGGGGGAAACCTGGACCTCAACGTGCTCGACCGGATCCTCGAGCAGGGCCTCATGCGCACCGGCCGGATCCTTCGGTTCCGCGTGATCCTCGACGACGCCCCGGGCGCGCTCCACGGTTTGCTCTCCATCGTATCGAAGGAGGAGGGCAACATCCTTCACATCTTCCACGACCGGCTCAGCGTGGATCTTCCCCTGGGCCGCACCCGGGTGGAGGTGGAGGTGGAGACGCGGGGCTTCGACCACATCGGCCGGCTGACCGCTGCCCTGCTCCAGGGGGGGTACCGGATCGAGGTGAGTCCGGTCTCTGCTCTTTGACCGGGGCGGATCGAGGCAAAATGGGGGGCAGATGAGTAGAGGGTGAAGGGGTACCACCCTCCGCTGACAACCGGCTCTGGGCCCAGCCTGCTCTGGGCGGCAAGGTGCTCCAGGGAGGGAAAGTGGCCGGGTGCATCATCTGTCATGCCAAGGCCGCTGCCAACGACTGTCTGCTCGCCGGCTCCCTGCTCTGATGGCCTGGGGCCACCCCGCCAGGCTCCGAACCCCGGCCGATCCTCTCCGGAGCTACCCCCTGCCAGCAGCTTCGGCCGTCCGCCGAAAGCCGCGGGGCGCCGCGTACCCGAGCCTCGTCAACGCCCCGGTGCGCACGGGGCCCGTGCCCCTTCGGCCCCCAGACCCGGCACAGCTCCTTTCTCCCTTGCCCGAGCCCACAGGGTCCTGGAGGGGCTTTCCGGCAGGTCCCCAGACAGACCCGGGCAGCCTCTTTTTGGGCTTTGGAGGACGCCCATTTTCCGTTTTTTGCCAAACTTTTACCCACCTGCCTCCATCCTGCCTACACCACCCCGAAAACATGACACGAATTTTCCCCTCATATCTGGTCCAAATCTTGCTTTACAGCTTACCCCAAACGCTGGCAAACCCGGTCGTCGGGCCACTCCAGGAACAGAAGGAGGCAGTGATGAGACGAAAAGGGGCGGTGGTACTCTTGGCAACGGTACTCTGGGCCTGGGCCGGAGCAGCGCCGGCCGCCACTTTCCTGTACGCAGACTCCGCGCCCAACGTGTACGGGTCCCCCGACTGGGGGCCGTGGTGGACCCAAACGAAGGCGGACGTCGCGGCAGGGACGTTCACCAACATGCGCACCGGCACCTACCCGGGAACCACCTGGATGGACCCTTACGACGAGATCGTGTATAGCACCGGGGACATGGGAAAACGTCTCCATTGGATCTACTGGATCCCGGGTGAGACCACAGCGTCCCTGGATGGGTTGTTCCAAGTGCGATGGGTGGTCGACTGGGACGGGGACGAGTGGACCTACGACTGGACAACCTACCAACTCGTCCCTGCCACACCGGACGCAGGCTGGGTCCAGCCCGGCAGCTGGGAGGATTTCAACAACGGGGTCATCGGGTCGTTCGGGTTCGCTTGGTGGGCCTATGACGATTTAGCACTTCCGTACGACACGGGGGGCTCCCCCTATGACGAAACCGACCAGGCCGACATCGATGCCCTGCGACAAGACGTGTTCCAGTACCAGACGTTCGCCTTGGGGCAGGTGAGAATGAGAGACAGCGCGAATGATCCCTGGCAGGTCACGAACCAGCTCCGTATCCAAGTGGTACCGGAACCGGGTACCGTGCTCCTGCTGGGCTCCGGCCTGTTGGGCTTAGCCGCCGAGGCACGCAGGCGGCGCAAGGCTCCGCCGACCGGGCCCTAAACCTTGTTCGCCTGGCCCGCCCCCTGGGCGGGCTTTTTTTTCGCGCAACGCCGATCGTTCCTGCCCCCAAACCGGTTCTCTAACCTGCATTATTCATGAGCGTTCGTCGCGAAACCGTCGAGTGTGCGTCAGATCGGGGCAAGCGCAGCAACGAGGGGCGCAGGCGTACGGGACGGTACGTCGAGCCCCGAGGCGCGAGCACACCTCGAGATGGCGTACAATCGACGGTTGCAGCAGAAGGCGTCATGGATAATGCGGGCCAGGCTCCCCCCTCCCAACGGTGGCGGCAACGCCGCTCCTGGGGTATGCTCGCCCCGAACATGCTCGGGAGGTGTGTTTTGACGGTCGTGACCACGTGTACCTTGGACTGCCCCGACCGGTGCTCGATCGTGTGCCGGGTGGAGGCCGGGGGCATCCGGCTCCGGGGGAACCCCGACCACCCCTACACCCGGGGGTTCACCTGCGCCAAGATCCGACGGTACCCGGGTCGACTCGCCAGCCCCCACCGGATCCGGGAGCCGTGGATCCGCTCAGGCGAGGGGTTCCGACCGGCCTCGTGGGACGAGGCCCTGGACGTGGTGTGCGGGGAGCTGGATCGGGTCCGCCGGGACGATCCCCAGGGGATTCTTTGGGTGCGGGGTGCGGGTTCCATGGGGGTGTCCAAGGGCGCTCTGGACTACCTGATGGCCTCTCTGGGCGCCCGAGGCACCCGGGGAGCCCTGTGCGACGGCGCTGGCATCGCCGCGGTGGAAGCCGACGCCGGGCGGCTCGACATGAACGATCCCCTCCAGATCGAGCGAGCCGAAGCGATCGTGCTGTGGGGCAAGAACCCCAAGGCCAGCTCGGTCCACACGGCCGCCCAGGTGAGCCGGGCCCGGAGCCGGGGTGTGCCGGTGGTGGCGATCACGCCGGACCCCTCGCCGGTGCAGGACCTGGCCGATCGGGTCGTCCGGGTTCGTCCCGGCACCGACCGGTTCCTGGCCCTGGGGTGCTGCCGGCTGCTCCTGGATTCGGGGGCACCGTTCTTCGCCAGGGACCAGGCGGCCAACTCGGGGGCGTTCGAGGCGCTGGTGCGGTCCCGTCCCGCAGAGGAGTGGCTGGAAGCGTGCGACGTGGCCCCGGCCGACGCCCAGGCGGTAGCCGCCCTGTACGGCCGGACCCGCCGAACGGCCACGATCGTGGGCTGGGGGGTGCAACGCCATCCCTACGGGGCGGAGAACGTCCGCGCTATCCACGCGCTGGCGCTTGTGGCCGGCACCCTTGGCGTGGAAGGCGGAGGGGTGTACTTCAACATCCCCTCCTCCCGCCATCTGACCCGGCCCAGGCCTCCCACATCGGCCGCTCCTCCCCTCCTTCTCCCCGCTCTGGCCCAGGAGCTACCCCGGGCCCGGCCGCCGGTGCGGTTCGTGTGGGTGGCCGGATCCAACGTGCTCAATCAGGCGCCCGACGCCAAGGGTCTGGCCAAAGCCTTCCTCCGGGTGGAGACCCGAGTGGTCGTGGACGGGTTCTGGACCGAGACGGCCCGGCATGCCACGGTGGTGCTGCCGCCGGCCCTGTGGCTGGAGGAAGAGGACCTGGTGGGGTCGTACTGGGCCAACGTGGTCGGCGTCGTGCGCCAGGTGGTGGACCCCCCCGAAGGCTGCCGGGGAGACTTCGAGATCGTGACCGAGGTGGCCCGAAGGATCGGGGTGGAGTTCCCGTTCGCCGACCGGGACACATGGCTCTCGGCCTGCCTTCCACCCCAGTGCCCGGATCTGGAGACCCTTCGGGTCCGAGGCTGGGCCCCCCTCCCCTGGCCTGAGGTGGCGTGGACCGGGGGGTTCGCCCACCCGGACGGCCGGTTCCGGTTCCTGGAGGCGGTGCACGACGAACCCTCCGGCCCCCTCCCCTTGCGGTTCCTGACCCTGATCCGGCCCTCGGTCCTCCACTCCCAGATGCTGCCCGAGGAGCAGCCTCGGCCCCTGGAGGTGCGCTTGGCCCCCTCCACGGCCGAAGGCCTCGGCCTCGCCGCCGGTGACCCGGTGCGGGTCGCTGGCACCGTGGGGGAGCTGGAGGCGGTGGTGCGGATCGACCCCCTGCTTCACCCCGGCTGCGTGGCCGTGCCCCGGGGCGGGTGGGTGAGCCTGGGCCTGGGGGTCAACGAGGCCGTGCCGGTGCTGGTGACCGACCATGGAGAGACCGCGGCCTACTATGGGGCCACCGTCCGGCTGGAGCTCGGGGGGAGCTGATGGTGCGGCGGGCAGCCGCTTCGCTGCTGGTTCTCGGGATCCTCGTTCTGGCGGCCCTTCTTTTCCTCGGCGACCTCGAGCGGATCGGGCTCCACCTCTCGTCTCTCAGCCCCCTGCCGCTCACTCTGGCCCTGGTCGTCACGGCCTTCAGCTACCTGTGTGGGGGGTTCAGCCTTGCCGCCCTCCTTCAGGCGCTGGGCATCCGGCTTCCCCTGGGGCGGACACTCCGGGTCGCCTTCTTTGCCACGGCCCTGAACTACCTGGTGTCGTTCGGGGGGATCGGGGGGGTGGGGTTGCGGCTTGCCTTGTTCCACAGAGAGGGCCTTCACCCGTCGGACAACGCCCTGGTGTCCCTGATCCATACGGCCCTGATGAACGCCGTTCTGCTGGTGTTCGTGGCCGTGGGGTTCGGGGTGCCCGTGGCCACCGGTGAGCTGCCGTGGCGACGCGCCGGGCCCCACCTGGCTCTGGCGGGATTCAGCCTGGCGGCCCTGGGGATGCTGGTCGGTGCGTTCCTGAACCCGTCGCTTCGACACCGCGTCCTCGAGATGGGCTTCCGGGCGTACCGATGGCTCGGCCGGCGCCTGCGCCTGCCCCCCCTCTCCGACCGGATACGGGAGGAGACCGTGCTGCGGTTCGATCGGACGGCCCGTTGGGTTCGATCCCACCCCGCCGGTGTGTTGGGGGCGTTCGTGTGGGTGGCCGGGGAGTGGGGCGCGGCGCTCGGATGCCTGGCGTTCTGCTTCCGTGCGGTGGGCCAGTCGGTGGATGCCTCGCCCCTGCTCGCGGGCTACGCCATCGGCATCTTCGCCGGTGCGGCCGCGTTCACCCCGGGCGGCATCGGGTTCGTGGAAGGCGGGATGACCGCCGTGTTCGTCTCGATGGGGGTGCCTCTGGAGGCTGCCTTGGCAGCGGTGTTGGTCTACCGTTTCATCTACTACGTGCTTCCCCTGGCCCTGGCCTTGGCGTGGCTCGGCCCAGCCACCGTGCGCCACCTGGTCCGCGTGGCCCGCGCACGCCCTTGATCCCCCCTCCCGGAGGAGCGATGAACGGCCCACCCCGTTCCCCTTCGGCCTCGGACCGCCAGCTCCGAACCGTGTTCGACATCAGCCACGACGGGCTGTGGATCATCGACGGCCGGGGGGTCATCATGAACCTGAACCGGGCCGCCGAGCGGCTAAACGGGGTGGCTGCAACCGAGGTGATCGGTCGCAACATCGACGAGCTGGTAGCCGAGGGCGTGATCGACGCGTCGGTGACCCGAGCCGTGCTGGCGTCGGGCGAAACCGTCAGCATGGTGCAGACCGCTCGGCGCACCGGTCGCCAGCTCATCGTCACGGGCACCCCTTCGGTGGGAGCGGACGGCACGGTGGAGTACGTGGTGGTCAACGACCGGGATGTGACCGAGACCAGCGAGCTCAGCCGTCAACTCGAAGAGCTGCGCAGGGCCAACGAGCGGCTCCGGGACGAGATGGCCACGTTGAGCCTGAAAAAGGCAGCCGAGCGGGGGCTGGTGGCTGAGAGCCCCCAGATGCGCGAGGTAGTCCGGGTGGCCGTGCGGCTGGCCCGTAAGAACGTCACCAACATTCTGCTGCTGGGCGAGTCCGGAACGGGCAAAGGGGTGCTGGCGCGGTTCATCCACAGCGAGAGCCCCAGGGCACGGCGACCGTTTGTGCAGATCAACTGTGCAGCCCTTCCCGAAACCCTGCTCGAGGCCGAGCTGTTCGGCTACGAGAGAGGGGCGTTCACCGGCGCCTCCGACGCGGGCAAGCCGGGCCTGCTGGAGGTGGCCGATGGGGGCACCCTGTTCCTGGACGAAGTGGGAGACATGCCGTTTTCCATCCAGGCGAAGATCCTCAAGTACCTGGACGACCACGAGATCCGGAGGCTGGGGAGCACCCGGGTGTGCCGATCGTGGTGTGCCGTGATCGCAGCCACCAATCAGGACCTGGAAAGCCTGGTCAAGGAGCGGCGGTTCCGGCAGGACCTGTTCTACCGCCTCAACACCTTCACGGTACACCTCCCCCCCTTGAGGGAGCGGAGAAGTGACGTGCTGCCGCTCGCGTTGCACTTCCTCGCGCGGTACGGCCAGCAGTTCGGGTGCAGGAAACGCTTTGGGCGCCGGGCCGTGGGGTGGCTCGAACGCTACCCGTTCCCCGGCAACGTACGTGAGCTGGAGGGCATCCTCAAGAACGCCGTGGTGATGTGCGAGGACGAGATCATCGACGAGTACCTCGTGCGGGACTGGGGATCGTGGGACTCCCAGCCCCCACCGACCATGGGCCCGGGACGCACCCTGACCGAGCTGTTGGAAGCGACCGAGCGGCAAGCCCTCCTGCGCGCGGCGGCTGAGTGCCCCAACACCCGGGAGATGGCCCGACGCCTCGGCGTGAGCCAGCCCACCGTAGTGCGCAAGCTCCGACGCCACGGCATTTCCCCGCCGGGCAGCAGTCCCCGCCATTGATTCACCTTCGCATCACAACGCCGGCCGCTCCCCGGTCGTCTCCCGGCATGATTCACAACTGTATCGAAACCGCGGAGCGCGTTCCCTCTTTCTGATCCACAGAGGCATCAAAAACTTACCCTTTCCTGCACCCCCTCCCTAACACCATGTTTTTATTTCACTTTTTTGCAAGACCTCCGCTGGCATCTCCATTGCATATCGGGACCCTTGTCGTCTCGATGGCCATGGGAACTTTTTCTTTGAGAGGAGGGGTTGATGACCCGCGTCAACCAGCAGCTCATGGAGCGCCGTCAAAAGGCAGTCCCCCGAGGTCCCTTTCACGTAACCGACCGGTTCGCGGTCCACGCCAAGGGCGCCCGGGTCGTCGACGCCGACGGCACCGAGTACATCGACCTTACCGGCGGGATCGGTGTGGTAGGCACCGCTCACTCTCACCCCTACGTCGTCGAAGCCGCAAGACGGCAGCTCGACCGCCTGATCCATACCTGTTTCCACGTGATGCCTTACGAGCCTTACGTCCGGCTGGCCGAGGAGCTCAACCGCCGCACGCCGGGAAGCCACGCCAAGAAGACGTTTTTTTGCAACAGCGGGGCCGAGGCCGTGGAGAACGCCATCAAGGTGGCCCGGGCCCACACCGGCAGAACTGCGATCGTGTGCTTCCAGAACGCCTTCCACGGCCGGACCCTCCTGGGCATGAGCCTCACCAGCAAGATCGTCCCCTACAAGAAGGGGTTCGGCCCCTTTGCTCCCGAGGTGTACCGAGTGCCCTATGCGTACTGCTACCGCTGCCCCTTCGGGGCGCCGGGCCCGGAGGCCTGCTCCCTGGAGTGCGCCGAGAACCTGCGACAGCTGTTCACCACCGGCGTGGACCCGGACTCGGTTGCGGCACTGGTGGTGGAACCGGTGCTCGGCGAGGGCGGCTTCGTGGTTCCCCCCGCCCGGTTCCTCTCCCGCATTTTCGAGATCTGCCAGGAGCACGGCATCGTTGTGGTGGCCGACGAGGTGCAGACCGGGTTCGGGCGAACCGGGGCGTTGTTCGCGTGCGAGGTGATGGGGGTCGTGCCCGATCTCATCACCACGGCGAAGGCCATGGCCTCGGGCTTTCCCCTGAGCGGGGTAACCGGGCGGGCCGAGGTGATGGATGCGCCCCAGGTGGGCGGGCTCGGGGGCACGTACGGGGGGAACCCCGTCTCCTGCGCCGCGGCCCTGGCCACCCTGAAAGTGATCGATCAGGAGGACCTGTGCGGCCGGGCGAAACTCCTGGGCGAGCGAATCCGGCAGCGGTTCCTGCGGCTCCGGGATGAACTGCCGGTTGTCGGCGAGGTGCGGGGTCTCGGTGCCATGATGGCCATGGAGCTGGTGACCGACCGGTCGACCAAGGAGCCTGCCACGGACCTCACGCAACGCCTGGGGCAGTATGCCCTGGGCCACGGCGTGGTCACAATCAAGGCCGGTACGGGGGGGAACGTGGTGCGTCTCCTTCCGCCGCTGTGCATCGAGGAAGCGGATCTCGAGCGGGGGCTCGACGTTCTGGAGGCAGGACTCAGGGAACTGAGCGGCTGAACAGGCGGCACCCCGCCGCCGGCTCTCGAAGAGAGGAGGAAGACGATGAGAAGAGTCGTGGCGTTCACACTCTGTGCCGTTCTCGGCACGAGCCCGGCGTGGGCCCAGGCCGACCGGAACTACTTCAAGGTCGGCGTGATCACCTCGCTTTCCGGAGACCTCGCCACCGGTGGAAACGTGACCAAGCGAGGGTACGACCTCTGGGCGAAGGCCGTGAACGAGGCGGGGGGCATCGAGGTGAACGGCAAGCGTTACCCCGTCAAACTCTACTACGCCGACGCCCAGTCCGAGCCTTCCCAGGGGGCCAGCGGTGCCGAGCGGCTCGCCACCCAGCAGGAGGTGGACTTCGTGCTCGGTCCCTACTCCTCCGGGGTGACCCTGGCCGTGGCACCGGTTCTCGAGAAGTACAAGATCCCCATGATCACCGGCTCTGCCGAGTCGCCGCTGATCTGGCGTCAGAAGTTCGCCTACACCTTCGGCACGATCCCGCCCGTGAACTACACCGGCTCCCAGCCCGTGGGGGCCCTGGCCGGTCTGGCCCCGAAACCCCGCACCGCCATCGTGTTGGGATCGAACGACGCGTTCTCCAAGGCCACGGCTGAGGCGTTCAAGACAGCCGCCGAGGCCCACGGCATCAAAGTCCTCAAGTTCAACATCGTGCCGAGCGGCCAGGACCTGATCCCCTTGCTCTCCGCGGCCAAGGTCCTGAGGCCCGACGTGATCGCGTTCGGCGGCCACGACGAGGAGCTCATCAACCTGGTCAAGGCCCTCCGGCAGATCAACTACACCCCCAAGGCCCTGCTGATGCACTACGGAGTCACCGAGCCCGCTTTCGTGGAGGCCCTCGGCAAAGACGCCGAGGAGGTGTTCGGCGCCTCGGTCTGGACCCCCACCCTGCCAACCCGGGGGGACCTGTTGTGGGCCGACGCCCGTGCCTATGCCGAGGCGGCCCAGAAAGAGTACGGGGTGCCGGCCGACTACACCCAGGCGGGATGCTCTGCCGCGGGAATCGCCTTCCAGGCCGCCGCGGCCCGCGCAGGGGTCACCCCGCCCCTCGACGAAGGCGAGAAGAGGGCGTTGCGCGACGCGCTCGAGGCGCTGGACATCGAGACCTTCTACGGCCGCATCGACTTCGCGGACCGAGGGGAGTTCTATCACGCCAATACCGGCCTGGAGGCCCTGACCGTGCAGATCCAAGGGAGACGCCCCGTCATCACGGCGCCCGCCGAGTTTGCCGAGGCCCCGGCCCGGTATCCCACGACGCCGTGGAACGACCGACGGTGAGTTGTCCGTAGCGGCAGAAGAGGATGGGGGCCGCGAGAGGCAACGCGGCCCCTCGCCTCCGGATGGCGCCCGGGCGAAGCGCTGTCCGTAGCGCCAAACTTTCGGTCAAAAAAGGTCTCCTGGGCCGAGCCTTTCTCGGGCCCGGCTCCCCTTCACGGAGGTTCCCGTGCTCTGGCAGCTCCTTCCCCAGGCCGTCCTGGACGGTCTTCTGATCGGCGGTGTCTACATCACAGTGGCCCTGGGGTTCTCGCTCGCGTTCGGGGTGAAGCACATCATCGACTTCGCGGTGGGCGAGTGGATCATGCTGGGCGCGTTCCTGGGCTACTACCTGCAGGGGTGGACCGGCCTCGACCCGTTGCTCCTCCTGCCCGTTGTGTTCGCCGTGTTCACGGCCGTGGGATACGCCATCCAGCCGGTGATCCACCGGGCCGTGAGCGGCCGTCGGGGCAACCCGGTGCTCATGGGACTCGTGTTCACCTTCGGACTCATGCTGGCCATCCGGGGCGCAGGCCTGACCGTGTTCGGGTTCTTCAGCCACTCGATCCCGTCGGTGATGAGCGCGCGTTCCTGGTTTCTGGAGGCCGGGGGCCTGTTCGTGACCGTACCGGCCATCCGGCTCGTAGGGTTCGTGTACGCCATCGGGATCACGGCCGTTCTCCACTGGGTGCTGCGCCACACCGACTTCGGGCTGGCGGTGCGGGCCCTGGCTCAGAATCGGGATGCGGCCGGACTCATGGGTATCAACGCACGCCGAATCAGCTCGTGGGTGTACGGGATCCACGTGGGCGTGAGCGCCATGACCGGCGTGGTGATCGGCTCGATCTTCTCGATCAGCGCCCAGATGGGAGGCGACTACACGATCCTGGCGTTTTTCGTGGTCGTCCTGGCCGGCATGGGTTACCTGGCGGGTGTACCGTGGGCCGCGTTCCTGTTGGGGCTCGTACAGTCGCTCTTCCTGGTCTACGGCAACCCCAGCTACACCCTGCTCGCGGTGTTCGCCATCCTGTACCTGATTCTCCTCGTCTCGCCCAGGGGGCTTTTCGCGAAGGGAGTGTGACGGATGCGACGATCTAGGGCCCTGTGGGCCGGGATCACGGCCGTGGTGTTCGCCGTGATCCCCCTTCTCACCCGGGACACGTTTGCCCTTCGGGTGGTCACCGAAGCCATGATGTGGATCGGGCTGGCCGTGGCATGGGACGTGCTCGGCGGTTACACCGGGTATCTCAACTTCGGGCACGGGGCCTTTTTCGGCCTCGGCGCCTACACCACGGCCGTGCTGATGATGCGCGGTCACTGGCCGTTCGCCCTGGCGCTGGCCGCCGGAGGAGTACTGGCCGGAGCTGCCGCGGTCGTGGCAGGGCTCCCTACCCTGAGGTTGAAAGGGGCTTACTTCGCCATCGCCACCTGGGCCTTGGCCAGGGCCGTGCAACAGCTCGCACTGGTGTTGGAGTTCACCGGCGGCCCCGACGGGATGCGGCTTCCCCCTTTCCTGAACCCCCAGTTCTTCTACTATTTGATGTGGGCCCTGGTGAGCGTGATTTTCGTCGTCCTGTGGATCCTCCTGGAACACTCGGCCTTCGGGCTCAAGCTCCAGGCGATCCGGGAGGACGAAGAGGGTGCCATGGCCCTGGGGCTGAAGCCCACCACCATCAAGATCCAGGCCTTCGTGCTCTCCACGGTGCCGGCCGGAATCCTCGGCGGGGTGTACGCCTACTGGATCACGTTCATCGACCCGGCATCGGTCCTGGGCGACCTGGTCACCGACCAGTCGGTGGTGATGGCCGTGTTCGGAGGGCTGGGCACCTTGGTGGGGCCGGCCGTGGGCGCGGTGCTGATCTACGCCTTCAAGACCTTTTTCTGGGCCTACCTGTCCGAGTACCAGGTGCTGTACCTCATCATCCTCGGGACCGTGATCGCCCTGAGCGTGGTGTTCCTGCCCGACGGCCTGATCGGTCTGCTGACCGGCCGCGGCCGGGCCGAAGCCCCCAGGTCGCCGGAACCGGCGGACGAAAATCCTCCAGAACTCCGGGAGGCAGCCCCATGAGCCGTGAACTTCTGGCCGTGGACCAGGTGTCCATGATTTTCGGCGGCCTGCGTGCCCTCGACGACGTCTCGTTTTCGGTGGGATCCGGCGAGATCGTGGGGCTCATCGGCCCCAACGGCGCGGGCAAGACCACCTTGTTCAACGTGGTGAGCGGGTACTGCCGCCCCAGCCGGGGCCGGGTGCGGTTCGACGGCAAGGACGTCACCGGCCAGCGGCCGTTTCATTTGGCCCGTCTCGGCATCGCCCGCACCTTCCAGATCGTCAAGCCCTTCGCGGGCCTGACGGTGCTGGAGAACGTGACCGTGGCATGCCTGCTCCACCACCCCCGTCGCCGGCATGCACGGCAAAAGGCCTGGGAGATCCTCGAGTTCACCGGATTGGCCGAGCGGGCCGGCCGACCGGCCTCGGGCCTGACCCTGGCCGGGAGGAAACGGCTCGAGATCGCCAAGGCCCTGAGCCTCAACCCCCGACTCCTGCTGCTCGACGAGGTGGTGGCCGGCCTGAACCCCACCGAGGCCGACCGCACGATCGAACTGATTCTGAACATCCACCGCAGCGGGGTGAGCATCCTGATCGTGGAGCACATCATGCGGGTGATCATGAACATCAGTGACCGGGTGGCGGTGCTCAACTACGGGGCGAAGATCGCCGAGGGGCCGCCTCAACAGGTGGCCCAGGACCCCGGAGTGATCGAGGCCTACCTCGGGGAGGCGGCGGCATGAGCGAGCTGGTCCTCGAGGCGGTGTCCGCCCACTACGGCGACGTGCAGGCATTGTGGGACGTCTCTCTCTCGGTGGCCCCGGGTCAACTCGTTACCCTGCTGGGCGCCAACGGCGCGGGCAAGACCACCACCCTCCGGACCATCTGCGGCCAGATCAAAGCATCGTCTGGAACGGTGCGATACGCAGGTCGGGAGATCACCCGCTGCGAGGCCCACGAGGTGGCGGACCTGGGGATCACGTTGGTGCCCGAGGGCCGGCAGTTGTTCCCCCAGATGACCGTGGAGGAGAACCTGATCGTGGGGTCGTACCTACCCAGGACCCGGGCAAACCGCAAACGCAACCTCTCCCGGGTGTACGAACTGTTCCCCCGCCTGGCGGAACGGCGCTCCCAACCGGCCGAAACCCTGTCGGGCGGCGAACAGCAGATGCTGGCGATCGGCCGGGGCTTGATGCAGGAACCCCAACTCATCATGTTCGACGAACCCAGCCTGGGGCTGGCCCCGATTCTCGTCCGGGAGATCTTTGGTATTATTCGTGAGCTGCACCGCCAGGGGCTTACGATCTTCCTGGTGGAGCAAAACGTCCACCACGCGATCCGGGTGGCCGATTACTGCTACGTGATCGAAAACGGCCGGGTGGTGCGCGAAGACTCGGCGGCGGACCTGGAGGCCGACCCGGCCATCCGACAGGCGTACCTGGGCCTGTGAAACGGAGGAGCGTCATGAACGGCTTCTATGGACGCGTGCTCGTGGCCGATGCCACCCACCGGACCTGCCGGATCGAGGAGCTGCCCGAGGAGGTGGCCCGGGGCATGTGGGGGGGGAAGGGGCTGGGGGTGTGGCTGTTGAAACGGTACGGTCTGGTGGGCGTGGATCCCCTGGCCCCGGAGAACCCCCTGATCCTCTTGGCCGGCCCGGTGGCCGGCACGCCGATCCCGGGCTCGTGCCGCCACGCCCTGGTGACCAAGAGCCCCCAGACCGGGTTCTTCTCCGAGTCGTACTCCGGCGGGAAGCTGGCCGAGAAGATCGCCAAGGCAGGGGTGGACGCCGTGGTCCTCCTGGGCCGGGCGGATGACCCGGTGGTGCTGGAGGTGGGGGACGGCCAGGGTCGGTTCCACGACGCCCCGGACCTGTGGGGCCAGGACACCTTTGCCGCCGAGGCCGCCCTGGTGGAACGGTTCGGCGGGAGCGGCCGCGCCGGCGCGTGCGTGATCGGCCCGGCCGGCGAGAACGGGGTGGTCCTTTCCATCGTGGCCAACGACAAGTGGCGGTGCGCGGGGCGCACCGGCGCCGGCGCGGTGATGGGCTCGAAGCGGGTGAAGGGCGTGGTGTTCCACGGGTCGGCCTCCCGGCCCCTGGCCGACCCCGACGGGGTGCGGGCGTTCGCCCGGCGCACCGTGGCCGAGCGGCGCGGCAGCCCGGCGGCCCAGACCTACCGGAACTACGGCACCCCCAACATGGTGGCCCTGCTCAACACCGTGGGCGCGTTCCCCAACCGCTACTGGCACCGGGGCCGGTCGGGGCGGGTGGACGAGATCTCGGCCGAGGCGCTCCTGACCCGGTGCGAGGTCAAGCCCAAGGCCTGCGCCCGGTGCTTCATGGCCTGCGGCAAGCTGACCCGGGTGACCTCGGGGCCGTACGAGGGCTTGGTGATCGAGGGCCCGGAGTACGAGACCATCTACGCGTTCGGAGGCCTGTGCGAGATTGCCCCGATCGAGGCCGTGGCCCACCTGAACGATGTGTGCGACCGGCTCGGCCTGGACACGATCAGCGCGGGCAACCTGGTGGCCTTTGCCATGGAGGCGTCGGAACGCGGCGCCGTGGACGAGACGGTGGCGTTCGGGGACCTGGAGGCGGCCGAGCGGCTCCTGGGCCAGATCGCCCGGCGCGAGGGCCTGGGCGAGGTGCTCGCCCGGGGCATCGCGGCCGCGGCCCAGCAGTGGGGGCTCGAGGACGTGGCGATCCACGTGAAGGGGCTGGAGCCGGCCGGGTACGACCCCCGGGTCCTGCCGGGCATGGGGCTGGCCTACGCCACCTCGGACCGGGGAGCCTGCCACCTGCGGACCACCTTCTACAAGGCCGAGCTCTCGGGCCAGATCCCGCCTGAGCAGGTGGAGGGCAAGGCCGCTCTCCTCATGGACTACGAGGACCGGCTCGCCCTCATGGACGCCTTGATCCTGTGCCGGTTCTACCGGGACTTCTACGGCTGGGACGAGCTGGTCGAGATCGCCCGGGGCACCCTGGGCGTGGAAGGGGGCCCGGACGAGCTGCGGGCCACGGCCCGCCGGATCGCGGACGCGGTCCGGCGGTTCAACATGAATGAGGGCCTCACCGCGGACGACGACCGGCTGCCCGCCCGGTTTTTCGACGAGCCCCTGCCCGAGACCGGGGCCGTGCTGCGGCGGGACGACTTCGAGCGGATGCGCCGGGAGTACTACGCCCTGCGGGGCTGGGACCCGGCCGGCCGGCCCGGGCCGGGGAACGATTGAGAGTGGATGGGACCGGCTCCGTGATCGACAAGGTGATCTCCCTGGAGGAGGCTGCGGCCCTCGTGCCGTCGGGGGCCACGGTGTCCATCGGCGGGTTCACGAGTCAGAGGCACCCCACGGCGCTGCTGCGGGCCCTCGTCCGGCACGGCGTCAGGGACCTGGTGGTGTACTGCCACTCGGCCGGCAGCGACGTGGACCTCTTGATCGGTGCCGGGTGCGTACGCCGGGTGGAGGCCGCCTACCTGGCCGACGGCGTGTTCGCCCCCATCGCGCCCAACTGGCGTCGGTTCGTGGAGGCCGGCCGGCTGGAGTTCGAGGACTACTCCAACGCCGCCATGATGGCCCGGTTCTCCGCCGGCGCCATGGGTCTGCCGTTCTTCCCGGTGCGCTCGATGCTCGGCACCGACCTGTTGGAGAAGGAGGGGCTGTCGGCCGAGGTCCGCCGGACCGATCCCACGGCCGCTCCGAAGAAGGCGGCGGTGGTCAACTGCCCCTTTACCGGCGAGTCGGTGGTGCTCGTGCCCGCGATCCGCACCGACCTGTGCCTGCTCCACGTCCAGCGGGCCAGCCCCCAGGGCCTGGTGCGGATCGAGGGGCAGGAGTTCCTGGACGTGCAGCAGGCTCTCGCGGCCGACCGGGTCATTGTGACCTGCGAGGAGCTGGTGGACGACGAGGAGCTCCGGCGGGAGCCCGAACGCAACCGCATTCCCCCATTTGCCGTGCACGCCGTGGTGCCCGTGCCGTTCGGGGCCCACCCCCACAGCGTGCACAACTGCTATGACTACGACCCCGGACACCTGGCCCTGTACGCCGAGGCGGCCCGCTCCGACGACGCCTTTCGGGCCTACCTGGAGCGGTTTGTGTTCGGGCCGTCCGACCACGCCGCCTATCTGGAGGCCGTGGGCGGACCCGAGCACCTGGAGACCCTGCGGGCCCGTTCCGGCCTGGGGTACAACCCCGAGCTGCGGAGGAGACCGTGAGCGCCCCGTTCTCCACCTTCGAGCTGATGACCGTGGCCGCAGCCCGGGAGATCCGGGACGGCGAGGTGGTGTTCGCCGGCACGGGCCTGCCCATGCTGGCCGCCATGCTGGCCCAACGCACCCATGCGCCGGGATGCGTCCTGGTGTTCGAGGCCGGAGGCGTGGACCCCCGCATGCTCCACCTGCCCATGAGCGTAGGCGACTCGCGCACCCTGACCGGCGCGGCCATGGCCGCCGGTCTGATGGAGGCGTTCACCTACCTTCTGCAAGGAGGCCGGATCGACGTGGGGTTCCTGGGCGGGGCCCAGGTGGACCGGTATGGGAACATCAACTCCACCGCCGTGGGGAACTACCTCCAGCCCTCGGTGCGGTTCTCGGGTAGCGGGGGCGCGGCCGACGTGGCGGCCCTGGCCGGCCGCACGGTGATCATCGCCCGCCACGAGCGCCGCCGGTTCCCGGAACGGGTGGACTACCGCACCAGCCCCGGCTGGATCGAGGGGGGCGACTCCCGCGCCCGGGCCGGGATCCGGGGCGGCGGCCCGGCCGCGGTGGTCACCACCCTGGGCGTCATCCGGTTCCGGCCCGGCACCAAGGAGCCCTACCTGGCCTCCGCCCACCCCGGCATCTCCCCGGAACACGTGCAGGCCGAGACCGGGTTTCCCCTGGACCTCTCCGAGGCCGGGGAGACCCCGCCTCCCACCCGGGAGGAGCTTGAGATCCTGCGTACCACGGTCGATCCTGAGGGGGTGTTTCTGAAGCGGCATTAACCCGCCGTTTCGTTCTGGACACGACCGCCCGCCTCTGGTACACATCGGGCAGTGTTTGATATCACCAAACGAAATGGAGGTATCCATGTATCCCGACGCCGCCAAACCGGTCTACCGTCGCCTTCGCCAGACCCTGAAGGGGTACCAGGAGCAGGCCCGCCGAAACCTGGAGTGGCTACGCGACCACATGCACCCCTACTTCTTCATCACCATGAAGGAGGAGACCGAGGCGCTGGTCCAGCTGGCGTCGGGGCTCCACGCCCTCACCCACAGCCGTCGGATGATCCTGACCGATCAGGAGAAGAAGCTGATCCTGGCGTGCCTGAACCTGCCCGGCACGGTGTACGCCTCGTTCCGGGAGCTGGCTGAGAGGGAGATCTCGTACGCCGAGATCACCCACTCCTACGAGCCCATCCCCGAGCTGTGCTGCGAGCTGGAGATTCAGCGGTTCGAGTTCTCCCCCAAGGACCATGCCGAGATCGCCCAGGCCGCCCCCCCCGAGGTGCCGGTCGCCGTGCGCCGGGGCGTGGCCCGGGCCATGCGCCGGATGTACCCAGAGTTTGATTTCGCGGAACTCGATCGGGTGCTGGGGCTCCTGTGGCTCAACAACGAGCACTACGTGCGGATCTCGCCGCCGGAGCGGGTGGCGCGGGTCCTGTGGCTGTACCAGACGGCCCGACGCCACGACGGTCTGTACCTGGACGTGGAGAACACCGAGGATGTGGTGCACCACCGGGAGTCACGGGTGCTGTTCGCCGTGGGCAACCCCCCCCAACCCGGGTTCCTGGCCCAGACCATGGAGGTGTTCAACCGCCTGGATCTGGGCGTGCGCCGGGCCTACTGCCTGACCATCAGCACCGGGGTCCACCCTTACTTCCTGGGCACCTTCTACGTGATCACCCGCAGCGGGGAGCTGCTGCAGAAGGACTCGCCCCTGTTCCGGACCCTCCAGAGCGAGCTGTACAACACCCAGATCCTGTCGCCGGCGGGTCCCCTGTACACCGAACACGTGGCCCAGGGCACCATGACCGGTGAGGACGCCACCCTTACCAACGCGTTCATCGCCTTCTGCCACACCAACCTGGCCCACAACCAGCCCGACCGGTTCGACCTGGGCGAGGTGAAGCGGGCGTTCTACGCGAACCCGAACGTGGCCCTGGCCCTGATCCGGCTGTTCCGGGCCCGATTCGATCCGGACAGAACCGACCGCGAACAGGCCTACGCAGCCGCGAGGGAGGAGGTGGAGACCCTGGTAGCCAACTACAACACCGGCCACCGCCACCTGGACGAGGTACGCCGCACGGTCTTCCGCACCGCGCTGCTCCTGATCGAGCACACCCTGAAGACCAACTTCTTCGTGCCCGAGAAGCACGCCCTGGCCTTCCGGCTCGACCCGGCGTATCTGAGGCAGCTGGGCGACGAGTTCACGTCCGACCTGCCCAAGGGCGAGCCGTTCCGGATCACGTTCTTTTTCGGCCGCCACGGCGCGGGCTACCACGTGGGGTTCTCCGACATCGCCCGGGGCGGATGGCGCACCATCGTCTGCCGCAGCAGCGACGACTTCGTCACGAACGCCAACACCCTGCTGCGTGAGGTGTACGTGCTGGCCCACACCCAGCACCTCAAGAACAAGGACATCTACGAGGGCGGGTCCAAGATGACCGTGGTGATGGACGCCTCGGACCTGGCCGATCCGACCCTGGTGACCCAGCGGCTCTACAAGCTCCAGTACGGGTTCCTCAACGCGTTCCTCGATCTGTTCGTGACCCGGGACGGCCGGGCCGCCCACCCCCGGGTGGTGGACTACTACGGCGAGGACGAGCCGATCGAGCTGGGGCCCGACGAGAACATGCACGACGGCATGATCGAGCTGATCGCCCGCCAAGCCGTAAAGCGCGGCTACGTGCTGGGCAAGGGGATCATCTCGTCCAAACGGGTGGGCATCAACCACAAGGAGTACGGGGTGACCTCCCTGGGTGTGATCCGGTTCGCCGAGATCACCATGGAGGAGCTCGGGATCGACATGGCCCGGGACCCCTTTACCGTGAAGATCACCGGCGGCACCAACGGCGACGTGGCCGGCAACGCCATGCGGCTGCTGCTGGAGCGGTGCCCCAACGTGGCGATCCGGCTGATCGTGGCCGGCTCCGGGGTGCTGTACGACCCTGAGGGCATCGACCGGGAGGAGCTGGGCCGGCTGATCCTGAAGGACAACATCGACGCGTTCCGGCCCGAGCGGCTCCACCCCGGGGGGTACCTGCTGCTGCGGCGCCAGCGCAAGCGCGAGGGGCTCCGGGAGCTGTACCGCAGGTGGGTGCGGACGGCCGACGGGGTGGAGGAGCAGTGGGTGACCACCGACGAGTTTCACCGGGAGTTCGACGGTGCCATCTTCCACGTGCCCGCCGACCTGTTCATCCCGGCGGGCGGCCGGCCCGAGACGATCGACGACCAGACCTGGGAGAGCCTGCTGGGGCCGGACGGCGCCCCCACCTGCCGGGCCATCGTGGAGGGCGCCAACTCTTACCTCACCCCTAGGGCGCGGGAAGAGCTTCAGCGCCGGGGGGTGGTGGTGATCCGGGACGCCTCGGCGAACAAGTGCGGCGTGATCAGCTCGTCGTACGAGATCCTGGCGAACCTCCTCATGAGCGACGAGGAGTTCCTCACCCTCAAAGCCACCTACGTGGGCCAGGTGCTGGAGATCCTGGAGCGCCGGGCCGCGGACGAGGCCCGCCTGCTCCTGCGGCGGTGGAAGGAGGCCGGCCGGGCTCGGCTATTCACCGAGATCTCGGCCGAGGTCAGCAGGGAGATCAACGCCCGGTACGCCGAGCTGTTCGACCTGTTCCGCAGGCGCCCGGAGCTCCTGACCCAGCCGGTGTACCGACGGGTGGTGCTGGCCCACATGCCCCCGCTCGTGGCCGAGACCCCCAAGTTCCGGCGGAGACTCGGTAGCCTCCCGGCCAAGATCCTCGCGGCCATCACGGCGGTGGAGATCGCCACCCGCACGGTGTACCACCGGGACTGGCAGGAGGATCTGGAGGACACGGTACGGCGGTACGTGAAGCGGGAGTTCGGGGCATAGGCCCTGCCATGTTCCGGGACGGGGGAGAAACCCGTCCCGGAACCGCTCCGTGGACAAAAAAATCCCCGACCCCAGGAGGAAAGGGCCGGGGCAAACGGGGGAACGTTCCGATTCGAATCTAGAACCATTCCATGACCATGTCAATCCCCTTTTCGGAAAAAACGCGAAACATCCATACTTTCTTGCAAAGGCAGTGACGCCTTTTGCGGTTCTGGCGAGGGGGGCCACACCGGGCTCCCCCTGGCCGGGCCAGTGCCTTTCGGAGGGTCGATGGAGGCAACCCCCGACGCGCCTCGGTCCCTCGGGGAATCGGTCCGCGAGGGGCTGGCCAAGAGCCTGGTTTCCCTGGGCATCCTGGCCCGGATTCTCGTCCCCTCGTACCTGATCGTCGATCTGCTGCGCCAGACGCCGGTGATCCCCTGGATCGCCGACGCCCTCGCACCCGCCATGGGGGTGTTCGGCCTGCCTGGGGAGGCCGCGGTTGCGCTGGTGGCCGGGCTCACGGTGAACCTGTATGCGGCCCTCGGGGCGATGGCGCCCCTGGGGCTCGCGCCCCGGCAGGTGACGATCCTGGGGCTGGTCCTGGGCATCGCCCACGCCCTCGTGGTAGAGACGGCGGTCATCCGGCAGGTCTGCCGCCGCTGGCTCGCCCTGGCTGCGGCCCGGCTGGTCCTCGGCCTCTCGGCCGGCGCCCTCCTCCACCTGGTTCTCCCATGATCCTCCTCGACTCCCTGGGACGGGCCTTGATCACCCTGGGCCAAGTGGCCGCGGTCATCGTCCCCCTGACCGTGGGGTTCCAGGTGCTAAAGGATCGGTCCGGGGTCCGGAGCAGGCTCGGGCCCTACGCCGGCTCTCTGCGGCGGCTCGGGCTCGGCGAAGGGGCCGGGGTGGGCCTCGCCGCCGGCGTGGTCCTGGGCATCGTCTACGGCGCGGGCATCTTGATCCAAGAGAGTCGGTCGGGCCGGATGACCGAGCGGGAGACGTTCCTGCTGGCCTTGTTTCTGTGCACCTGCCACGCCGTGGTGGAGGACACCCTCCTGTTCGTGGCCGTGGGCGGCCACGGCGGCTGGATCCTGGGTCCCCGGATCCTGCTGGCCCTGCTGGGCACGGCCGTGCTGGCTCGGATCCTCCCCAGGGGGCCTTCGGCCCGCTAGCCCGACGGATCAACAGGCTCTATCGTTCCCTGCTCGGAGGGGCAAGGAACCTGCCGGAGAGCGGGGTGCAGCCGTGTCCGTGGACAGGCTTCAGAATCCAGTCGTCAGGGGCCTGGCTATGATGCGGGTTCCTCCTGTCCTCTGTTCGCTGATTCCTGACTCCTGAACCGTAGGTCCCCTGCCCCGCCCTCCGAGGTGACGCGCCTATTTTGTCGCCGAAAGCGAGAACGTTAGAAGGCTCTCGACCCGTTTCGTTTTCTCGAACCCTTTCCCACGGGACCGCATCCAACCCGTGACTGATTTTAGGGGCCCGCTCGCCTGGAATTCCGAACCCGAACCGTGATAGGGTTTCGCCGCGCTTTGCCAAAGCGCCTCAAATTTTACCCAGATCAAACATCGTCCACCAGGATCGGAAAGGAGGTCCGATGGGTCTGCTGGACAGCCTCGCCCAGAGAATCGACCGGCTGAACGACGGGGTGGGGAGGGCGGTTTCGTGGCTCACGACGGGGATGGTGCTCCTCACGGCCTACGATACCATCATGCGCTACGGGTTCCAGCACGGGAACATCGCGCTGCAGGAACTGGAGTGGCACCTTTTCGGGGTGGTGTTCCTGATCGGGGCCGCCTACACGCTCAAAGAAGACGCCCATGTCCGGGTGGACATCATCTACGCGCGCTTGGACGAACGGAAACGGGCCTGGATCAACTTGATCGGCTCGCTGATCGCCCTGATCCCCTTCACGATTTTGGTGATCTGGTGCACGAAGATGTTCGTCATGAACTCCTGGGCGGTTCGGGAGACCTCGCCCGATCCCGGCGGCCTTCCGGCCCGGTACGCGCTGAAGGCGATGATCCCCCTGGGGTTCGTGCTCCTGCTGCTGCAGGGGGTGTCCGAGGCAGCCAAGAGCTACCGGTACCTCCGGGAGCATCCCGCCCCCGACAAGGCCGCGGGCCGCAAATGGGTGTGGTTCTGGATCGCGGCCGCGGTGGCCTTCCTGGTGTTCGGAGCGGTCATCAAGGTGAGCCTGGAGGGGTGGGTGACCCTTCCCGAGGGCATGGAGACGTGGCTCGAGCCGGTCCACGAGATCCTGCCGGCCATCATGTTCGGCGTCCTGTTCGCCGTGCTCCTGTTCGGGTTCCCGGTGGCGTTCACCCTGGGCGGCACCGCGCTCGTGTTCGGGTACATGGCCTTCGGGTTCGACTTCTTCAACCTCTTGCCCCTACGGATCTGGGGCATCGTGACCAACTTCACCCTTCTGGCCGTGCCCCTGTTCGTGTACATGGGGGTCATGCTCGAGCGCTCGGGCCTGGCCGAGGAACTGCTGGAGACCATGGCCCTTCTGTTCGGCCGGATGCGGGGCGGGCTGGCCATCTCGGTGGTGGTGGTAGGCGCGCTCCTGGCGGCCTCCACCGGGATCGTGGGCGCCACCGTGGTCACCATGGGGCTTCTGTCGCTCCCCACCATGCTCCGCCGGGGGTACCAGAAGGAGCTGGCCACCGGCGTGATCGCGGCATCCGGCACCCTCGGCCAGATCATTCCCCCGTCGATCGTGCTCGTGCTCCTGGGCGACATCATGAACGTGCCGATCGGCGACCTGTTCATCGGATCGGTGGTCCCCGGGTTCATCCTGGTCGGCCTGTACATCATCTGGATCCTCATCGTGGGGTGGATGCGCCCCGAGTGGGCCCCGCCGATCCCGGCCGAGGAGCGGGCCCAGACCCAGGGATGGGACCTGGTTCGGCGGGTGGTCGTGGCCCTGATCCCGCCGGCGTTCCTGATGTTGGCCGTTCTGGGTTCGATCTTCGCCGGCATCGCCTCCCCCACCGAGGCGGCCGCCCTCGGCGCGGTGGGCGCCTCGATCCTCACGGCGGCCAAGGGCCGGCTGAACCCGAAGATCGTGCGGGAGGTGATGCAGGCCACCACCAAGCTCACCTGCATGGTGTTCATCATCCTGGTGGGGGCCGGCTCCTTCGGGCTGGTGTTCCGGGGGATGGGGGGCGACGACGTGGTGCGCACGTTCATCGAGTGGCTGCCGTTCGGCAAGTGGGGCATCCTGGTCGTGACCATGTCGATCATCTTCGTCGCCGGGTTCTTCCTGGACTTCATCGAGATCACCTTCATCCACGTGCCCGTGCTCGCCCCGATCATGATCAGCATGGGCGTGGACCCGCTGTGGCTGGCGGTGCTGATCGCGGTGAACCTCCAGACCTCGTTCCTCACCCCCCCGTTCGGGTTCGCGCTGTTCTACTTGAAGGGGGTGGCGCCCAAGGAAGTCACCACGGGGCACATCTACAAAGGCATCATCCCGTTCGTGGTGATCCAGGTGATCGGCCTGATCGTCGTGGCATTCTGGCCCGAGGCCGTGACCTGGCTGCCCTCGCTGATGCTCAAGCAGTAGGAGCGCACGGGCCCCCTGCGGATCATCCGCAGGGGGCCCGTGCGCGCTGGAAGGCTGGAAGGCTGAAAGGCGGTGGAGCCCTCACCCCGCGGCGTGGGCGTCTTTCACCGTGAGGCGGACGGTCGTGCGGCCGTTCCAGGTGTGGAGCCCCGCGGTGACCACCAGGTCCACCCGAGTCCCCGGCCGCAAAAAACTCCAAGATTCCGGCACGCGCCACACGACCGCCTCCCGGCGCGCTTCCCCTTGGGCAACGACCAGGGCCCTGTGGTCTCCCGAGGCTCCGAGGGGCCGCTCCGAGACCACCTCCACTCCCCGCAGGACAAACACGGGGCGGGGGTTCCCCACGCCGAAGGGCTCGAGGCACCCGAGCTCCGCCACGGTCTGGTCGTTCAGCTCCGAGAGGGCCACCTCGGCGTCCGCCTCGAGCACCGGCACCAGATCCTCCTCGCCGACCCGGCTCCGCACGGCCTCCTCAAACCGCTCCCGAAACGCCCCCAGCGCGCCGGGCTCCAGCTCCAGCCCGGCGGCGGCCGCGTGCCCCCCGTAACGCACGAGCAGGTCCCGGCAGTCTTCCAGAGCCTCCACCAGGTGGAGCCCGGGGATCGACCGGGCCGAACCCTTCAGGGTCGCCCCCTGGGGCACCAGGACCACGGCGGGCCGATGGAACGCCTCCACCAGCCGGGAGGCCACCAGCCCGACGACCCCCGGGTGCCAGTCGTCCCCCTCGAGCACGAAGCCGTAACGCCCGGGCCACCAGCCCTCCTTCTCCACCCGCTGCCGCGCCGCGGCCACGGCCGAGCGCTCCTCGGCCTGGCGTTGGCGGTTGAGGCCCTCGAGGACCCGGGCGTGCTCCACGGCCTCCGCCGAGGATGCCGCGCGCAGAAGGTCCAGGGCTGCCCGGGGCCCCTCCATGCGGCCGGCCGCGTTGAGGCGCGGCCCGATATGAAACCCCAGATTTCCGGCCGTGAGGGGGGGGCGAAGCCCGGCCACCGAGGCCACGGCCCGGAGTCCGGGCCGGCGCGGCGGGTTACACAGCCCGAGCCCCGCCGCCACGAACACCCGATTCACTCCGCGCAGGGGCACCATGTCGGCCACGGTTCCCACCGCGACGAGGTCCAGCCACATCCGAAGGTCCGGCTCGGACCGAGAGGCGAAGTGGCCCTGCGCCCGGAGCACCGAGCGTACAGCCGCGGCCAGGTTCCAGGCCACCCCGACCCCGGCCGGGGCCGGCTCCGGATACTCCCCTCCGGTAAGCCGGGGATTCACCAAGGCCGTGGCCTGGGGCAGCTCCGGCCCGGGGGCGTGGTGGTCGGTGATCACCAGGTCCACCCCCAGCTCCCGTGCCCGCCGGGCCGCCTCCACCGCCCGGACGCCGCAGTCCGCGGTCACCACCACCCGTGCTCCGGCAGCCGCCATCTCCTCCAGGGGCTCCACCTTGAGCCCGTAGCCCTCCCGGTCCCTGCGGGGCAGGCGGCAGTGCACCTCGGCGCCGCACGCCTCCAGGAACTCCACCAGGAGCGCGGCCGAGGTGACCCCGTCCACGTCGTAGTCGGTGTAGAGCCATAGGGGCTCCCGAGTCTCCACCGCCCGGGCCAGCCGGTCGGCTGCCGCGGCCATGCCCGGGATCCCGAACGGGTGCGGGAGGGAGGCAAGCCGGGGCTTCAAAAAGGCCTCGGCCTCCGGCCCCGGCATGACCCCCCGGGCCGCCAGCACCCGCGCCACCAACCCGGAAACACCAAGGGCCCGGGAGAGGTTCTCCCAGGCCCCGGGTTCGGACGCGCGGATCCGCCAGCGACGGTCCGTCATCAGGCCCGCGACTCCACCGCCCGGGCCCCTCCGATCCGCTTCTCCAGGGCCAGCACCACCGGGCTTGCGATGTAGATCGAGGAGTAGGTACCCACAATGATGCCGACCAACAGGGCGAAGGCGAAGTCGTGGATCACGCCGCCACCGAACACGAACAGGGCCGCCACCACCAGCAGGGTGGTCAACGAGGTCAGAATCGTGCGGCTGAGGGTCTCGTTGACGCTCCGGTTCATGATGGCCTCCAGGTCCCCCTTCCCGCCGGCGCGCTTCACGTTCTCCCGGATCCGGTCGAACACTACGATCGTGTCGTTCAGCGAGTACCCCACAATGGTCAGGAGCGCGGCCACCGTGGTGAGGTCGAACTGTTTGTTGAACACCGAGAAGGCGCCGATCGTGATCAGCACGTCGTGGAACAGGGCGGCCACCGCACCGAGCCCGAACCGCAGCTCGAACCGCCACCAGATGTACAGGAGGATCGCCCCCAGGGAGAACAGCACCGCCAGCAACCCCTTTTCCCGGAGGTCCCGCCCCACCTTGGGCCCCACCATCTCGACCCGACGGATCTCCACGGCATCGTCCCCCAGCTTCCGTGCCAGGGTGTCGTGGATCCGCTTGGCCAGTCCCTCCAGCTCCCCGGAGCTTTTCTCGGTCTGGATGATGTACTCGTCCGCCTCCCCGAACGACTGCACCACCACCTGCCCTTTGATCACGTCCTTCAGGGCCGATCGGATCTTGCCGACCTCGACCGGCTTATGGAACTTCACCTGAATCAAGGTGCCGCCGGCGAAATCGATGCCGTACCGAGGCCCGCCCCGGACCGCCAGGCTCGCCAGGCCGACCAGGATCAGCGCCGCGCTCACCGCGAAGAAGACCTTGCGCTTTCCCAGAAAGTCGAAGTTCGTTCCCGAACGAATGATTTCCATGGCTGACCTCTTCCCAGTATCTTCGGTCTACGGTCGTCGGCCGGGGGCCTTCGGCCCGCTTGAAGGCTGGAAGGCTAGAAAGCTAGGAGGCCAAAAGGCTAAAAAACCTCTTTCATCTCTGAGCGCTGCGCGGGCACCACAACATTAACCCGGCGGATAAATCGGCGCTACCGCTCCCTGTTCGGCGGGGCAAGGGGCCTGATGGAGCGCCCGCCCAACGGGCCGAGCTACCCGGAATCCATCTAGTTTCTAGTCTCTAGTTTCTAGCCTCTGCCCCCGCCGCCGAAGCTGCGCAGGGATCGGTAAACGTTCCGTTTTTGCAAACAGGCCGCCCCGCGGCTAGATGCTCAGCCGGCGGATGGTGCGCCGCCGGAGAAACGCGTCGAAAATAACCCGGGTTCCCACGATGGCCGTAAACATGCTGGCCACGATACCGATGGCCAGGGTCACCGCGAACCCCTTGATCGGCCCCGTGCCGTACTGCCACAGCACAGCCGCCGCGATGAACGTGGTCACGTTGGCGTCGAGGATGGTGACGAACGCCTTGGCGTAACCGCTGTCCAGCGCGTTCACCGGCGACTTTCCGAGCCTCAGCTCCTCGCGCACCCGCTCAAAGATGAGCACGTTGGCGTCCACCGCCATACCGATGGTGAGCACGATACCCGCGATGCCCGGCAGGGTCAGGGTGGCCTCGAACAGGGCCAGAGCCCCCAGGATCAGGACCACGTTCATGACGAGCGCGAGATCCGCCACCACCCCGGCCCACTTGTAGTAGAACCCCATGAACAGCACCACCAGGGCTCCGCCGATGGCCAGGGACATCAGGCCCGCCCGGATCGAGTCGTGCCCCAGGGACGGTCCCACCGTACGCCGCTCCAGGATCTGAACCGGCGCGGGCAGGCTCCCCGAGCGAAGGGCGATCGCCAGGTCCCGGGCCTCCTCCAAGCTGAACCGGCCCGTGATCTGAGCCCGCCCGCCCCCGATCCGCTCCCGGATCACCGGGGCCGACTGCACCACCCCGTCCAACACGATGGCCAGCCGCTTCCCCACGTTCTCGGCCGTGATGCGCTCGAACATCCGGGCGCCCCGCTTGTCGAAGTTGAGCGTGACGTAGGGCTCGTTGTAGCGCTGGTCGATCTGGACCCGGGCGTCGGTGATCACGTCACCGCCCATGAGCACCCGCTTCTGCACCACGAGGGGCCGGCGGCCCACCACCCGTCGGGTGACCGGGTCGACCTGGTGCTCGTATAGGATCTCGGTTCCTGGGGGAGGCCCGTTCTTGAGCGCATCGTCCACGCTCACGTCCTCGGCCAGGAGGCGGAACTCCAGCTGGGCGGTCTTGCCGATCAGTCGGATCGCCCGCTCCGGATCCTTGATGCCCGGGAGCTGGATCAAAATCCGGCGTTCGCCTTGGGGCACAATGGTGGGCTCGGTCACCCCGAACTGGTCCACCCGGTTGCGAATGGTCTCGATGGCCTGATCCACCGCGTACTTTTCGAGCCTCTTGGCCTCGGCCGGATCCAACCCCAGCGTGACCACGACCCGCCCCCCCTCTTCCGCCCGGCCCACGGGCTGGAGCATGGGGTAGTCGTCGTCCAACAGGGCCTGGAGCCGGTCCGCCGCCTCCGCATCCCGAAGCACCAGCCGGATCGTCTTGCCCTGGGCCTCCACGGCCCGGGCCCGGATCCGGGCCTCCCGTAGCGCAGCCTTCAGCTCGGCCGCCATGCGCTCCACAGCCTGCTCCACCGCCTTCTCGGCCTGGACCTCCAGCACCAGGTGCATCCCGCCCTGGAGATCGAGCCCCAGGTGCAGCTTCCGCTCCGCCAGGAACCCGGGCAGCGTGGTGTTCGGCCCGATCAGGCTCGGCAGCAGGAACACGATCCCCAAAACGGTCACGGCCGCCACAATGGCGGCCCTCCACTTGAGGCTCAAGGACATCGACCTCTCCCTCCTGGCGGTGGGCGGATCCCCGGCACCACGGAACGCCAAGGCCCGCCGACGGACGCCGCGGGCCTTGGGAGCTCCGGCCTAACCGCCCCGCTTCTTCACGGTGGCGATTGCCGGCTTGGACACCTTGATCTTGACGTTCGGAGCAATCTCCAGGGTCACGGTCTCATCGGTGACCCCGGTCACCTTGGCGTGGATCCCGCCCGAGGTGACCACCTCGTCCCCGCGCTGGAGCGCCTCAAGCATGGCCTTGTGCTCCTTTTGGCGCTTCTGCTGAGGACGGATCAGGAGCACGTAGAAGATCACGAACATCAGGATCAGCGGAAGCAGGCTGACGATGGGGTTGCCCTGTGCGCCGGACCCGGCGCCGCCTTGGGCGCCCATGGCGAACGCGGTGGCGGGGAACAGGAAGTCCATGACTCGGTTTCTCCTTATAGCTTCGGTCGTTGGTCGTCGGTCTGGGGCCTTCGGCCGTATCAGGGGCCAGAATTCAGAAGTCAGTGGAAAGGGAGAAGGCTCTTCGGTGCGTCGAGATGATCCCCCCGGGAAACCGAACTGCTTTTCGGGATTTCCTGTCTTCTGTCCGCTGAAATCTGTCTCCTGACCCGCCGGCCCTGTTGCCCGGCCCAGCAGGGGCCCGAGGCGAGGCCTCATACCAAGTCGCGTTCAAAGCTATTGCCCCCCTGCCCAGAGGGGCAAGGGTCCTGTCGGAGAGCCGGGCGCGGCCCCTTCGCTCGCCGCGCAGTGCCTCCGGCGTCTGGACTGCGAAAGGGTGCGGATTCCAACGGGTTGTCATGAAGCCAGCCCCCCGCCCCGTGCCTGCGCGGCGAATCTCAATGCCTGGCTTCGCGCCCGGCCGGAGGCAGGTCCCTTGCCCCGCCCCCGGCTGGGTATCCTACTGGATGGCAACTTGGTATCAATCCTTCAACTCCCCGGCCGAGGCATGTCGGAACTCGGTGACGAACCGTGCGTAGGTCCCCGCCTCGATGGCCGTCCGGATCCGGCGCATCAGCTCCAGGTAGTAGTGCAGGTTGTGCAGGGTGTTGAGCCGCGAGGCCAGGATCTCGCGCGATTTGTACAGGTGCCTCAGGTAGGCCCGGGAAAAGTTTCGGCAGGTGTAGCAGCCGCACGCCTCGTCGGGCGGACGCGGATCCCGCTCGAATCGAGCGTGCTTTATAGCAAGCCGCCCTCGTGAAGTAAAGAGCAAACCGTTTCGCGCGGTTCGGGTCGGGAGCACGCAGTCGAACAGGTCCACCCCCCGGGCCACGGCCTCCACAATGTCCTCGGGCGTGCCCACCCCCATCAGGTAGCGAGGCTTCTCCGGGGGCAGGTGGGGCGTGGTGGCTTCGACCGTGGCCAGCATAAGCTCCTGCCCCTCCCCCACCGACAGCCCGCCCAGGGCGTACCCATCGAAAGGGTGGTCCCGCAGAAACTCGGCCGAGCGCCTCCGAAGCGTCGGATCCACCCCGCCCTGGAGGATGGCGAACAGGGCCAACTCCGGCCGGGTTCGAGCCGCCAGGGATCGCACAGCCCAACGGTGGGTGCGTTCGAGGCTCTCGTTCAGGCACCTCGGCTCGGCCGTGTGGGGGGGGCACTCGTCCAGCACCATCATCACGTCCGAGCCCAGCACCTCCTGGACCTCCACCACCCGCTCCGGGGTCAGCAGGTGTCGGCTGCCGTCCAGGTGGCTCCGGAACTCCACGCCCTGCTCCCGGATGCGGCGCAGGGGCCCCAGGCTGAACACCTGGAAGCCCCCCGAATCCGTGAGGATCGGCCGGTCCCAGTGCATGAACCGGTGGAGCCCGCCGAAAACCCGGATCACGTCGCACCCGGGCCGAAGGTACAGGTGGTACGTGTTGCCCAAGACAATCTCGGCACCGAGCCCTTCGAGCTCCTCGGGGGTCATCGCCTTCACCGTGCCTTGGGTTCCCACCGGCATGAAGGCCGGGGTCTCCACCGTGCCATGGGCCAGATGCAGCCGTCCCCTCCGGGCGCCGGTGGGGTCGACCGCGAGCAGAGAAAAAGCTGGGGGCTGTGTGTCCATGTGCTTCGGCTGAAAAGCTAGAAGGATGGAAAGATAGAAAGCCGGGAGGTTGGGAAGCTCTTCCATGTGACTTCGGTCGTCGGTCGCCGGTCAACGGTCGTCGGTCTGGGGCCTTCGGCCCGCTGGGTGACCAGACGGCTGGGCGGCTCACGAACCGCGCCAAGCTCGGAGGGCATGGGGGCTGCTGGAGAGCCGCGCGCGGCTCCTTGGCTCGCCGCCCAGCGCCTCCACATTCGCACCGTGAGCTCGTTCGGGCCCCGCCGAACGGTCATGAAACCACCGACGGTTCCCCGTGCCTGCGCGGCGAATCTCGATGTCCGGCTTCACGTGCGGCCGGAGGCACACCCCATGCCCCGCACGCAGCGCTCGGACCGAGACGCACACAAAGTCTGTACCCCGCAAACAGGCCGCCTTGCGGCCTACGGAGCTGTCCTCTGAGAATTCTGGCCCCTGATACGGCCACGCCCGGCTCTCCGACAGGTCCCTTGCCTCCGCTTTTGCTCGGTTCGAGAGCCGCCCAGCCGCCCGGCGGGCGAAGGCCCCAGCCCCCTTCGCGCCCAAGCGATCGGCTGGCGGAGCATACCAGGAACCGCGGCGCCGTGCACGGCTTTGATGCGTCACCAGAGCCGCACGATAAAACCGCGTCTCTCGATGTAGAAGCTCCCCCACCTATCCAAACGTCACAGATGACGCATTTTGTTTGCTTCCATCCGCTGTCTCGCGCCGTTCACCCCCGTTCTTTCCCGCAAACCCGTTTTGGCACACCCCCTGCATTTCTTCGTTCCTACCGTTTTTTCGTGATTCGGTCCCCCCATGAAAAAAGGAGGCACACCATGGCGAACGGCGGCGGCTTTCCCAGTCCCCACGACGTCTTCACGATCCCCGGAACCGAGGGGTGGGAGCGGATGTACCCCTACCATTACCGGTTCGGCGCCGACGATCCCGAGCGCAAGCAGTACGAGGCCTCGATGTTCTGGTTCTACGACGGCCTCCACTACCCGGAACCGATCTACCCCTTCGACATGATCTGGGACGAGGCGTGGTTCCTGGCCCTGTCCCAGTACAACACCCGGATCTTCATCGTGCCCCCCGCCCTGGGCGTGGACCACCGCATCATCAACGGCCGTATCTACATCACCCCGGTGCCGGTGAAGGACCCGTCCGAGATCCCCGCCCGGGTCGAGCACTTCATGAAGCGGGCCGGGTACTACTACGAGAACTGGGACGAGCTCTACGCCAAGTGGGAGACCAAGATGAAGGGGGTGATCGAGGAGCTGGACAAGCTCACGATCCCCAAGCTGCCCGACATGGAGGAGGACTCGGTGGTGTTCGACGCGGTGGGCCGGAGCAGCGGCTACGAGCTGCTCACCGCCTACGACCGGCTCATCCAGCTCGGCATCCTAGCCTGGCAGTACCACTTCGAGTTCCTGAACCTGGGCTATGCGGCATACGTGACGCTCCTGGACTTCTGCCAGAAGGCCTTCCCAGGAATCCCCCTGCAGCGGGTCACCCAGATGGTCAGCGGCATCGACGTGATCCTGTACCAGCCCGACGAAGAGCTCAAGGGCCTGGCCCGCTTGGCGTGCGAGCTGGGCATCGAGGACGAGATCCTCAAGGAGCGCTCGGTGGAGGAGCTGTTCGAGGAGCTCAAGAAGACGAACGACGGACGGCTGTGGGAGCAGCGGTTCGAGAAGGCCAAGTACCCCTGGTTCTACATCTCCACCGGCACGGGCTGGTTCCACCACGACCCGGCCTGGATCGACGAGCTGGAGATCCCCCTGAGCTCGATCCGCATGTACATCCAGAAGCTCAAGAAGGGCGAGTCCCTGGATCGGCCCCTGGGTGAGCTCAAGCGGGAGCGGGACCGGATCATCTCGGAGTACCGGGATCTTCTGGCCTCGGACGACGACCGGGAGATGTTCGACAACCTGGTCGGCACGGCCCAGCGGGTGTTCCCGTACGTGGAGAGCCACCTGTTCTATGTGGAGCACTGGTTCCACTCGATCTTCTGGAACAAGATGCGCGAGGTGTCGCGCCGCTTCGTTACGGCCGGGTTCTGGGACGACGTGGAGGACATCTGGCTCCTGAACCGCCACGAGATCAAGCAGGCCATGTGGGACATGGTCACCGCGTGGGCCACCGGCACCCAGCCCATGGGCAGGCTCCACTGGGGACCGGAGATCGCCTGGCGTAAGCAGGTCATGGAGAAGTTCAAGGAGTGGACGCCCCCGCCGGCCGTGGGCACCCCCCCCGAGACGATCACCGAGCCGTTCACCATCGTGCTGTGGGGCATCACGAGCGAGACCATGGCCGCCTGGTCCAAGGGCAAGGAGGCCGGCGAGGGCCCCGTGCGGGAGCTCACCGGGTTCGCCGGAAGCCCCGGCGTGGTGGAGGGTCCGGCCCGGGTCTGCCGCACCGTGTCCGAGATCTCCACGCTCCAGGACGGCGAGATCCTGGTGTGCCCCACCACGAGCCCCAGCTGGGCGCCGGCGTTCACCAAGATCAAGGCCGCGGTCACCGACGTGGGCGGCATCATGTGCCACGCCGCCATCGTTTGCCGGGAGTACGGGCTGCCCGCCGTGGTGGGCACGGGCAACGCCACCCAGGCGTTCAAGACCGGTCAGAAGATCCGTGTGGACGGCAACACCGGCGTCGTCTCGATCGTCGAGGAGTAGGGAATGAGCCGAAAAGACATCGCGTGGTTCGAGGAGTGTCGCAAGGACGACACCCCGCTGGTGGGGGGCAAGTGCGCCAGCCTCGGGGAGCTGCTCGCGGCCGACATCCGTGTGCCGCCCGGGTTCGCCGTGACCACAGAGGCTTACTACCACTTCCTCACCCGGGCCGGTATCAAGGAGCCCATCTGCAAGGTTCTGCGCCGCATCCGTGACGGGGTGCCGGTGCACGAGGTGGGCGAGGAGACGCGGCGGATGGTGCTGGAAGCCCCGATCCCCGAGGAGGTGGAGACGGCCGTCCGGGCCTCGTACCGGGCCCTGTGCGAGCGGTGCGGGGTGGAGGACGTGCCGGTGGCGGTGCGCTCCAGCGCCACCCTCGAGGACATGGCGGACGCCTCGTTTGCGGGTCAGCAGGACACCTACCTCTGGGTCCGGGGCGAGGACGAGGTACTGGACAAGGTCAAGCGCTGCTGGGCCAGCCTGTTCAGCGACCGGGTCATCGCCTACCGGGAGGAGAAGGGGTTCACCCACGAGAACGTGCGGATCTCGGTGGGCGTCCAGAAGATGGTCCGAGCCCGGACATCGGGGGTCCTGTTTACCTTGAACCCGGTGAACGGCGACCGCTCCAAGGTGGCCATCAACGCCGCCTGGGGGTTCGGCGAAGGGGTGGTCTCGGGCGACATCACCCCCGACGACTTCCTGGTGGACAAGGTCACCTTCGACATCCTTCGGCGCACCGTGGTGCCCAAGCCCGAGGCGTACCTGCTGGACGAGGCCACGGAACGGGTGTGCCGGATGGAGGTACCCGAGGGCGACCGGGCCAAGGCATCCCTCTCGGACGACGAGATCCAGGAGCTCACCCGGCTCGCCCGTCGGATCGAGAAGCACTACGGCCGGCCCATGGACGTGGAGTGGGCCGTGGATGCCGACCTCCCCTTCCCTGAGAGCATCGTGACCCTCCAGGCACGGCCGGAGACGGTGTGGTCCCAGAAACCGGCCCGGACCGTGGCGAAGGAGAAGCCCAAGTCGGCCCTGGACGCCATCGTGGGCAAGCTGCTGGCCGGGGTGCCGGTCCAGAGCAAGGCCCAGACCGTGGGGGGCGTGTGACAACCGGCCCCGCCCCGGACCGGCCCCACGTCCCCCCCCACGGGGCAACGGTCCGGATCGAAGGGGTGGTCGCCACGGGCAGGGGGGAGGCGGCGGGGTTCGTGGACCTTCCGTGGGTGGTCGAGCAGGTCCGGGAACGGGCGGGGTTCCGCCCGTTCCCGGGCACCTTGAACCTCCTCCTAAGCGATCCCATCGTTCTAGCCAGGTGGCAGCGGGTCCGCCGGGTTCCCGGGTTCCTCCTGGAGCCCGGGGACCCCTCCTTTTGCTCGGCCGCCTGCTACCCGGTGCTGGTGGCCGACGGGGTCCCCGGCGTGATCGTGCGCCCCCACATCCCCTCCTACCCCGAAGGCCTGGTCGAGGTGCTCGCGGCCACGTGCCTCCGACAGGAGCTCGGCCTGCGGGATGGCGACCGGTGCTCCCTGGTCCTTCTCCCTGCTGCCTCTGGCTGACCCGAGGAGGGGCTCCATGATCCGGTGCGTGCTGTTCGACCTGGAGGGGACGCTCGTGGACTTCCAGTGGAAGCTGGAAGAGGCCGAGGCCGAGCTGCGCCGGGCGGCCGCCGGGGTGCTCGGGGGCGGGCCGGAGCGCTTCGCAGGGCTGAACTATGCGGGCATTTGGAAGGCGGCGATGGAGGCGGCCGGCCCGGCCCTGGGCCCCCGCATGGAGCAAACCTTGGGGCCCATCTACGACCGGTACGACATGGACGCCGCCACCCGGTGGTCCCTTCGCGCGGGGGCAGCCCCCACGCTCACCCGGCTGCGGGAGCTGGGAGTCCCCATGGCCCTCGTGACCAACGTGGGCCGCAAGGCCACAACCCGGATCCTGACCCGGCTAGATATCGACCGGGGGTTCGGTACGGTGGTGACCCGAAACGACGTGCCGCGGATGAAACCCTCCCCCGAAGGAATCCACAAGGCCCTCTCCGCCCTGGGCGCAACCGCGGCCGAGGCATTGATGGTGGGGGACAGCCTCTCCGACCTCGAGGCCGCCCGGGCCGCCGGGTGCCGGGTGGCCATCGTGCTGGGGGGCGAGAGCACCGAGGCGGCGATCCGGGCCGCCCGGCCCGACCGCGTCCTTACCGATCTGGGCGAGATCCTGGGCGCGCTCTGCGAGCCGCTGGAATGCCGGAAAGCCGGAAGGCCAAAAGCCCAAAGCTATTGACCCGGCGCTGTCGCTCCCTGCTCGGAGGGGCAAGGCAACGCGCCTCTTTTGTCGCCTGATCAATAACCGCGGCCCAGCCGCCCAGCCCGCATTACTAATACCAACGGAACTATTGTCAGATCTCCGGCGTTCACAAGGGAACCAGCGGGTGGGGGGCTGGTGGAGAGCCGGGCGCGGCCCCTCACGTCGCCGCGCCCTCACCAAGCCGGAATCGCCTTGGAAGTTCAGGAACTCCCGCCACCGGCGCCCCGACCTACCGGGCTGACGACGGCATGCGAAGGCGCGGCGAAAGGGGTGCCGCACTCGCGCCCGGCCGGAGCCAGCCCCCCACCCGCGTCCGGCAATACCTTCGTAGGCCTTA
>JALUTY010000034.1 GCA_027021615.1 bacterium
CGGCCACCACCGCCGAGGTCATGGCCCGGCCGCCGAACAGCTTCCACCTCTCCGGCACCGGCTCCTCCTTCACCTCCTGGGTCCGCATGTTCACTCGCACGATCCGCTCACTCATAGTACCCTCCTTCCCAAAACAAGGGGTGATTCGACGGGATACGTCAACATACCGGATGTTTCGGCAAAGTAAAGGGTCTCCCGATCCGGCCGAAGACCGTGGACCGGAGACCAAAGTTTCCCCTTGCTCACACGCCCCGATGCACGACCATGTCGGGGTACTCCTCCTTCAGCTCGCTCTCCAGGGGAAGGGTGTCCCCCTCCACCCGCAGGATCAGCTCCCGGCGGCCCTCGGGCACGTCCTGGTAGGTGGTGAGGATGGAGCGGATCTTCAGGCCGTGGGCCCGAACCTTGTCCGCCACCACCCGGATCGATCCCGCCTCGTCGGGGATGGTCAGCTGGAACCGTACCGTGTTCGTGCGGGCCCCGGTCACTTGGATGAGGGCCTCGAACACGTCCTCGTGGGCCAGGATGCCCACCAGGGCTCCGTCGCCGTCCACCACCGGCAGACAACCGATCTTGTTGTCGTGCAGCAGCAACGCAGCCTTCTCGATGGTGTCGTCCGGCCCCACCCGGAGCGGATCCCGCCGCATGGCCTCGGACACCTTGGCCCGGCTCAGGGCGTAGTGGAGCTCGTACACGTCCAGGGTGGTGGCCCGGCTGGGCATGTACTCCTTGAGGTCCCGGTCGCTCACAATGCCCACCAGCCGGTCGCCGTCCATCACCGGCAGGTGTCGGATCTTGTGCTGCTTCATCAGGTGGATTGCTTCGGACACCGGATCGTCCTTCCCCACCGTGACGGGATTCGGGCTCATCCATTTGCGTACGACCATGGACCTTCTCCTTTCGTTCTGGGTTGATGGGGTCACGTGCACGTCGCCGGCTCTCCTATCGGCCCGGTCCGCCCGGGCCATGAGGCCCGGGTTTGCTTTTCTCAAACTCTCGTCAGCCCCTTGCTTCGGGCCGCCGGGGACCCGTACACTTTGGGGCCTTCCATTTTTCTTGGAATCCCCTGAGCTTCCCTTTCGCGGGCTTTTCGAGGGTGTACGTCATGACCGATCCGCGCGCCGAACTCGGCACCTACGATCCCCACGCGTTCGAGGAGAGGTGGTACCGGTGGTGGGAGCAGGAGAAGCTGTTCCACGCTGACCCGTTCTCGTCCAAGCCCCACTTCTCCATCGTGATCCCCCCACCCAACGTGACCGGCAGCCTCCACATGGGCCACGCCCTCAACAACACCCTGCAGGACGTGCTCGTCCGGTACAAGCGCATGGATGGGTACGAGGCCCTGTGGGTGCCGGGCACCGACCACGCGGGCATCGCCACCCAGAACGTGGTCGAGCGCATGCTAGCGGCCGAGGGCAAGACCCGCCAAGACCTGGGCCGCGAGGCGTTCGTCCAGAGGGTGTGGAGGTGGCGGGAGGAGTCGGGCGGCATCATCCTGAGGCAGCTGAAGCGCCTGGGGGCATCGTGCGACTGGGGCCGAGAACGGTTTACCATGGACGAGGGCCTGTCGCGAGCCGTCCGAGAGGTGTTCTGCCGGCTGTACGAGCAGGGCCTCATCTACCAGGGGGACTACATCATTAACTGGTGCCCCCGGTGCCATACGGCCCTGTCGGACCTGGAGGTGGAGCACGAGGAGGAGGCCGGCCGGCTGTGGCACATCCGGTACCCGGCCCGGGACGGCTCGCCCGGGGTGGTGGTAGCCACGACCCGGCCGGAGACCATGCTGGGCGACACCGCCGTGGCCGTGCACCCCAACGACCCCCGGTACCGCGACCTGGTCGGGAAGACCCTGGTCCTGCCGCTGGTGGGTCGGGAGATCCCGGTCATCGCCGACCCGGCGGTGGACCCCGAGTTCGGTACTGGGGCCGTCAAGGTCACCCCTGCCCACGACCCCAACGACTTCGCCATGGGCGACCGCCACGGGCTCGACCGGGTCCGGGTGATCGGCGAGGACGGCACCATGACCGCCCAAGCGGGCGGCTACGCCGGCGTGGACCGGTACGAGTGCCGCAGGCGCCTGGTGCAGGACCTGGAGGCCCAGGGGCTCCTGATCCGTGTGGACGACCACCGCCACGCCGTGGGGCACTGCTACCGGTGCCGCACCGTGATCGAGCCCCTGGTCTCGCGCCAGTGGTTCGTGAAGATTCGGCCCCTGGCCCAGAAGGCCATCGAAGCGGTGCGCCAGGGCCACACCCGCATCGTGCCGCCCCAGTGGGAGAAGACCTACTTTCACTGGATGGAGAACATCCGGGACTGGTGCATCTCGCGACAGATCTGGTGGGGTCACCGCATCCCCGCGTTCACCTGCCGGGACTGCGGCGAGCTCACGGTGGCGCGCGCCGACCCGGAGCGGTGCCCCGCCTGCGGGTCCGCCGACCTGGTGCAGGAGGAGGACGTGCTCGACACCTGGTTCTCCTCGGCCCTGTGGCCGTTCTCCACCCTGGGGTGGCCCGAGGAGACCCCGGAGCTCAAGAAGTTCTACCCCACCAGCGTGCTCGTGACCGGGTTCGACATCCTCTTTTTCTGGGTGGCCCGGATGATGATGATGGGGCTGTGGTTCCGGGACGAGGTGCCGTTCCGGGACGTATACATCCACGCCCTGGTCCGGGACGAGAAGGGCCAGAAAATGTCCAAGTCCCGGGGCAACGTGATCGATCCGCTCGAGGTGATCGACCGGTTCGGGGCCGACCCGTTCCGGTTCACGCTGGTGGCGTTCGCGGCCCAGGGCCGGGACATCCGACTGTCCGTGGACCGGATCGAGGGGTACCAGCGGTTCGCCAACAAGGTGTGGAACGCGGTGCGGTTCACCCTGATGAACCTGGGGGACTTCGATCCGGCCGCCCCCGAGGTGCCGTTCGCCGATCGTCCCCCCCAGGACCGGTGGATTCTGACCCGCCTGCGGGAGGCCGTGACCGGGGTGCGCGGGTACCTGGAGGCCTACGAGTTCGACAAGGCCGCCGGCAGCGTATACCAGTTCCTGTGGCACGAACTGTGCGACTGGTACATCGAGATGGCCAAGGGCCCCCTGTACGCCGCCGACGCCCCCGCGGCCCGGCTCGCCACCCAGCAGACCCTGGTCCGGGCCTTTGACGCGGTGCTCCGGCTCCTGCATCCGTTCATGCCGTTCCTCACCGAAGAGCTGTGGCAGCGGCTGCCGTGGCCGGCGTTCCTGGGCGAGCGGCCCCGCAGCGTGGTGGTGGCGTCGTTCCCCCGGCCCGACGACCTGCCGGAGGACGCGGCGGCCCGAGAGCGTATGGAGCGGGTCAAAGCCGTGGTGTCGGCCATTCGCAACATCCGGGGCGAGATGAACGTTCCTCCCTCCCGCAAGGTCGAAGCGTGGATCCGGGGCGAGCCCTCGGCCCGAGAGGTGGTGCTGGCCGAGAGCCGCACTGTGGCCGCCCTGGCGGGGCTCGAGAAACTCGCCGCCCTCTCGGACGACGCAGCGCGGCCGGTCCAGTCCGCGGCGGCCGTGGTGGCCGGGCTCGAGATCTACGTGCCCCTGGCCGGGGTGGTGGATCTGGCGGCCGAGGCCAAGCGGTTGGAGAAGGAGATCGGTCGGGTGGAGGCCGATCTAAGCCGGGTGGAGAAGAAGCTCGCGAACCCCCACTTCACTGACAAGGCTCCGGCCGAGGTCGTGAAAAAGGAGCGCGCCAAGGCGGCCGAGCTGTCCGAGAGGCTCTCCAAGCTCCGGGCGAACCTGGCCACGGTGCGGAGCGCCGCATGACCGGGTTCCCGTCCTCAGCCGCCGAGCGGGTCCTGCGGGCCGCCCTCGATGAGGACATCGGCCCCGGCGACGTGACCACCTTGGCGGTGGTGCCCCCCGGGACCCGGGTGGAGGCCAGGCTGCTGGCCAAGCAAGACCTGGTGCTGGCCGGGCTGCCTGGCTTCGTCCGGGCGTTCGAGCTGGTGGGCCCGGGGGTGACCTGGACCCTGCAGGCGGCCGACGGCGCCCGGGTGGGCCCCGGCACGGTGGTGGCCGTGGCCCACGGCGACGCTCACGTGCTGCTCGCGGCCGAGCGCACGGCCCTGAACCTGCTTCAACGGCTCTCCGGGATCGCCACCCAGGCCTCCGAGTGGGTGCAGGAGCTCGAAGGCACCCGCGCCCGGCTCGTGGACACCCGAAAGACCACGCCGGGCCTGCGGGCCCTGGAGAAGTACGCCGTGCGGGTGGGCGGCGCGGCCAATCACCGGTTCGGGCTGTTCGACGGGGTCCTGATCAAGGACAACCACATCCGGGCGGCCGGCGGGGTCGCCGCGGCCGTGGCCGCGGCCCGGCGCAACGCCCCCCACACCCTGAAGGTGGAGGTGGAGGTCACCACCCTGGCCGAGCTGGACCAGGCCTTGGCGGCTGGGGCCGACGCCGTGCTCCTGGACAATATGGACCTGGCCACCCTGCGCCGGGCCGTGGAGCGGGCGGCCGGGAGGGCCGTGCTGGAGGCATCGGGCGGGGTGACCCGGGACCGGCTTCGGGCCATCGCCCAGACCGGGGTGGCCCTGATCTCGGCCGGGGCCCTCACCCACTCTGCCCCGGCGGCGGACCTGTCCCTTCTTTTCCAGGAGGTGAAATATGGGCCAGGAGGCTAAGGTCCAAGAGCGGGTGTTCGGTCCGGGGACCGTGCTGTTCGAGGAAGGAGATGCCTCACGGGACCTCTACGTGCTGCTCTCTGGTGCCGTGAGCGTCACCCGCGCCGGCTGGGAGGTGGCCGAGATCGCCGAGCCCGGCGCCTACTTCGGGGAGATGTCCTCGCTGCTGGGAGAGCCGAGGAGCGCCACGGTTACGGCGCTGTCCGAGGTGAGGGTCCTGGTGGTTCCGCCGGAGAGGCTGGAGGACTTCTTCGGCACTACCCCTCAGCTGGCCCTGCGGATGGCCCGGGAGCTGGCGCGTCGCCTGGCCGATACCACCCAGCTCCTCGTGGAGCGTTAGCCCTCCTCCGCCAGCCCCTGCCACTCCAGCAGCACCTCGACCACGTCGGGGTCGAGCCTCCTCTGGGCGGCGTCCTCCCGGAGGATGCGGACGACTCGCTCGGGGGGAAGAGGGGGCTTGTACGGTCGGTCGGCCGCGGTCAACGCCTCGAACACGTCCACCGCCGCCAGGATCCTGGCGGCCATGGGCAGGTCCTCCGCCGTTCGCCCCTCTGGGTACCCGGTCCCGTCCAGCCGCTCGTGATGGGCCGAGGCGATCTCCGGCACCCGGGAGAGGTGGGGTGGAAACGGGATCTGGCCGAGCATCCGGGCGGTCCAGACCACGTGCTCGCGCATCTGCTCCATCTCTTCCGGGGTCAGGCTCCCCCGGCTGCGTTCCAAGGTCTCCACCTCCTCCGGGGTCAGGACCCTCTCGTCCGGCCCCAGTACTCCGTACGTTTCCGACGCGATCTTTTCCAGACGGAGCTCCTGCTCTCGGTCCATGGGGGGCCCCGGCCGGTTCGCCGCCTTGATGAAGGCCCAGTCTGCCTTCAACGCGTCCAGCCGACGCGCGTTCTTCTCGGGCTCGTCGCCCAGGCGGATCCGTTCGAGCAACACCGCCTCCACCCGCCGGAATCTCTCGCAGATCACCTCGATCCGGTCGAAGAAGCCCTGGAGGCGGTTTGCCTTGTCCATCACGTACACCGGGGTGGTGACCTTTCCGATGTCATGGAGCCACCCCGCCAGACGGATCTCCTCCAGCTCCTCCTCCCCGAACCGGACATCGGCCAGACGTCCCTTCTCACATCGGTGGATCGCTTGGGCCAGCCCCACGTTGAGCTCTGCCACCCGTTGTACGTGGTTTCCCGTGTACCGCGACTTGGCGTCGATCGCCACGCCGAGGGCCCGCACCAACCCCTCCAGGGTCGCACGCAGGTCCTCCACCAGCCGGGCGTTCCGGAGCGCCGCGGCCGCGCCCGAGGCGAACGCCTCCACCAGCTCCACGTCTTCGTCACGGAACGGCCCCGGCTGGCCGGTTTCCGCCTGCCGGGCGTTAAGGAGCTGCAGCACCCCGATGACCCTGCCCCCCGGCTCGGTCAACGGTACCACCAGCATGGACCGGGAGCGGTACCCGGTCTGGGCGTCGTACCGACGCGGCCCCTGGAAGTCGAACTCCTCTGACCGGTACACGTCGGCCACGTGTACCGTCTTGCCGTGGAGCGCTGCGTACCCGGAGACGTTCCCCGGCTCGACCGCTACCGGGCCCAGGCGGTCTTCCGCCTGGTCGGCCCGAAGCCGCAGCCCTAGGGTGTCGTTGTGGATCACCCGGGGATGAAGCTGGTCGTCCTCCCGGGTGTACACCGTGCCTGCATCGGCCCCCGTCAGCTCCCGGGCACAGGCCAGGATTCGGTCGAGCAGCACCTCCAGGTCCCGCTCGACCGACAGGGCCGTCGTGACCTCGATCAAGCGCCGCAAGCGAGCGTGTTCGTCCGCCACCATCGCCCTAGTTCCGGTACGACGCCGCAAGAAATGCGGTAATCGACGTTTCGGTCACGTCTTGGATGTCGGTGGCTCCCCCCACGAGCTGCGCTTCTCCCTTCCCCCGGGCGTAGATCACTCCAAAAGTAAGGGACGCTCCCCGGCGGAAGCGGGTCAGGCTCAGGGAGGCGCCGTACCGGTCCACGTGCTCCATCTGGTCCGTTCCGCCGTTGCGCACCTCTGGGGTGTTAGCCCGGTCCGAAAACATCCCCGCCCGAACCGCCCAGGACGGGCTCCAGTAGTACTCCAGGCCGATCGCCCCGTTCCAGGTCACCCGGCGATCCCCGAACGCTGGGTCCCGGGTCGCTGAGTCGTACATGGCGTCCGCCGAGATCAGCCAGTTCTGGCTGGGAAACACCGCCACGCCGAACCGCACCTCGTAGGGGTAGCGACGGCGGTCGTCCGCGTCCAGCACCTCCTCGAACACGTCGTTCGTGTCGTGGGGCTTCAGGGTCACCTGCGACCGGGCGTCGGAGTGGAGAACCCAAGCGTGGGCCACGCTGACCCCCAGCGCGATGCGGTCCGTGGGCGCCACCATGAACCCCACCATGGGCCTAATCCCCCACTCGTCCACGTCCAGGTACCGACTGCTCAGCTGAAACCGCCCATCGCTCAGTTCCACCAACTGACTCAGGATGAACTCCGTGGTTCGTCGTTGGGCATAAAGCGTGAGGCCCACCGAGAGCCTCGGTCCCAGCTCCACGCCGTACGAGGGGCCGAACAGGTACAGGGTGTCCTGCTCGTTGAAGTTGATCCGGTGCCGGTCCACCTTCACACCGGGAATCGAGGCAGGCAGGCTCTCGAACACCTGGTCCTGATCCGTGCTCACCGAGTCCGGAACCGCGTAGGAGAACCCCAACACCCCAGCGCCCAGGGGGTGGGTCAGCCCGAAGTAGTTCGGCAACAGGGACGAGGAGGTCCTCTCCCACCCCTGCCCTCCCAGCACCCGGCCGTCATACTCGTCCCGGACCAGGCGATACGCGTTCATGCTGGCGGACAGCGATGTCTCCCGGGCGAAGGAGATCCCCGCAGGGTTGTAGAACATGCCGGACGCGTCGTCCGACACCGCTACGTACGCCCCGGCCATGCCTGCCGCCCGCTCTCCGACCAACACGTTCACGTAGTGATTCGCGTCGGCCCAGGCCAGAGGCGCGGCGACAAAGAGCGCCGCGAGGCACCCGAGCGCCCTACGGAGAGACATGCACATTCCTAGAAAACCTGCCGCTGCCGCGGTGCCCGTGTCCACCACTCCCATACTCCTTGATCAGGTCCCTCAGCCAACCGAGGCGCTTGGTGGTGGGGGGATGGGTGGGGGACGCGGTCCCCCGGGTCTCTGCCACTCGTTCCAGGAAGCGTCCCAGCCCCTCCGCTTCGTATCCCGCGGCCGATGTCAAGGTTACTGCAAACCGATCGGCGTCGAGCTCCTCCTCCACCCGGTACCCGCGGTTGAAGAGCCGCTCCATCACGGTGTCGGTGGCCTCACGCAGCCCCACCTCTCCCGCGCTGCCCCCCCCTCCCACCAGCCGGATCAGGCTTGCCCACAGGCCCCGGGACCTTCCGGCGAGCCTCAGATCTTTTGCGACGTGCCCGGCCACCACGTGCCCGATCTCGTGCGCAAGCACCCCTGCGAGCTCTGCCTCATCGCGCATCACGCCGAGGGCCTCCCGCGTCACCACGACGTATCCCCCCGGGGTCGAGTAGGCGTTCACCCCTGGCGCCTCGATCACCGCGAACCGGAATACGAGCTCGCCGCGGGGGGCCGCGAGTGCCAGGCTCTGCCCCACCAGGTTCACGTACCGTTGGAGATCGGGGTCGTCTACGAGGGGATGCCTTCGCAGGATTCGGCCGACCGCCTCCCGTCCGACCCGGACCTCCACGGCCACGTCTTCTGCGGTCGGGGCGTCCATGACCTGGGCGCAGGCCCTCCGCCGACAGTCGACGGGTCCCGCGATGACTCCGCTGCTCCACACGGAGGCCAAAAGAGTCACCGCGACGAGCAGCCCGCCCCTCATTCGGCCCTCCCCTCCTGCAGCTCCCGCTGGAACGCCTCCACCTCGTCGGGCTCCGCGCTTTGACGCTCCCACTCCTCCACGGCCCGGTAGTCCGGGGCGTCCGCGCTGTTCAGCCGTTCCCTAACCCCGGAGCTCCGCACTCCGCGCGTGGCCCCCGCGCCCACCACGGCCGAGGCCCGCCTCCTCGCATCGGGAGCCCAACTCCCCGCGCCTTCGACGGGCTCTGCTGGCCGTTCAGCCGGAGCCCGTGGGCCCAACACCATCCGGGGCACCCATCCCTCGACCCTGGCGGCCCGAACCCGGGCCCAACGGCCGTTTTCCTCCATCACCTCCACGGCCACCCCCCGTTCCAGCCGTCCCACCACCTGGGTCCCGAATCGAGGGGCCACCCAGAGGTTCACCTTCCGGCTCTGTACGTACTGCTGACCACCGGCCCAGGCCACCAGTCCGAGACCCATCACCCCCAACGCTACCAGCCCGGCATTCTTGAACATCGCTTCACCTCCAGCCTTGACGCCATCGGGTTTTGGATCGACCGCCGGCCCGGATTCCTCAAGTGCCCAGGGCTATTTTTCGAGCAGGGTGTACACACCGTCCCAGCCCGGGCCGGGTGGCGACCGCCGGTACGCCCGGCACCGCTCCAGGAACCGGTCGGCCACGGGGTCTCCGGCGAGGGACCGGTAGAGCTCCTCAGCCCTCTCCCAGTCCTGGTCCGAGTACGCTTCGAACGCCGCCTCGGTGACCCGGGCGATGTGGGCCGCGTCCGCCGCCTCCACCGAGATCAAGGGCCGATACAGCAGCACCGGCCGGTGCTTCCCCTTTACCCGTACTCGATCGACAACGGCACACGTCCAGTCCGGACCCAGTCTGGCGCGGGTGTCCTCTGTGAACAGGAGGGGACACCCGTACACCTTGGTCAACCCCTCGAGCCGGGACGCCAGGTTCACGGCATCCCCAATGGCCGTGTAGTCCAGACGCCGCTCCGACCCCACGTTCCCGAGCACGGCCGTACCCGTATGAATCCCCACTCCGATCCGAACCGGCGGAAGCCCTCCTGCCTCGAGTATGGGGTTCAGGTCTTCGAGCCGGGCCAGCATCTCGAGACCACACGTCACCGCCAGATCGGCGTGGTCCTCACACCGAAGAGGAGCCCCCCAGAAGCACATGATGGCATCCCCGATGAACTTGTCGATGGTCCCCTGGTGCGCGAAGATCACGTCCGCCATGGCCCCGAGGTAGAGGTTGAGCAACCGCACCACGCTCTGGGGATCCAGGCTCTCCGACAGGCTGGTGAACTCCCGGATGTCCGAGAAGAGGATGGTGAGCTCTTCCTTTCGGCCGGCTCCCGGGAATGCCTGCTCGGAGAACTCGTCCACCACCGCGTCCAACACGGCCGGTGAGACGTACTGGGCGAACATGCGGCGGACCCTCCGCCTGCGCCGGTCCTCGGTGACGGCCCGATGGGCCAGACCTCCCAGGGTTCCCACAAGCAGGCCTCCCAACGGGGCAGCCATCGGCAGCACCAGGCCGCGTCCGAACGCCCACGCCCCCCCGAGGCCGTAAGCCAGACCCCCGATACCCGGCGCCACCGCGGCCCAGAAAGGGTTCGGAGCCCACAGGGCCCACCAGCACACGCCGAGCGTTCCCAGCACCAGGAGAAGGGGAGCGACCCAGGACGGGGCCTCGCGCAGGAGCTCCCCTTCCACAAGGTTGCCCGCGAGGAACGCGTGGAGAAACACCCCCGGGGTCAAACGAGAGAGGGGCGAGGCCTTCAGGTCCTCCAACCCTGCGGCGCTCGCCCCGATGAACACGATCCGGCCTTGGAACTCGGCCGGGTCCACCAAGAGCCGCTCTTCACCCCTACGAATCTGCTCCACAGACGCCAGGATCCCCCCCACAGAATAGGCATTCACCACGCCGTAGGGCCGCACCAGGCACTGGCCCGCCGCGTCCACCGGGATCGGCTTCCCACCGGCCATGGGCACACCCCGCGACATCTCCACCGTCCCCACAGCGGCCGTGCCCAACGAGGGGTAGGCCCACCCTCCCCACACCCGGTAAACGGGGACGCGGCGATACACCCCGTCCGCATCCGGCTCAAGGTCCACCGCCCCCACCCCAGCGGCAACCCGCCACAGGGAAGCGACCGGGAGGTAGGCGGTGGTCGCCCCCGGTGTGGGTGGGTCGACCGGCACGGGCCCTAGGGAGAATCGCTCCCGAAAACCGGCCGGCGCCACCCGGACCTGAATCGGGCCCGCTCCTTCGTCAGGGGTCTCGGTCACGAACTGGGCCGCATGCACCACAGGGCCCCCTGCGGTTGCTTCGGCCAGCGTCCGATCGTCTGCTCGGTCGGCCGGAGCGACCCCCTGTGCCTCCGTGAACAAGATGTCCCAGACGACCCTGCGTGCGCCCCCCAGCAGCAGGAAGTCTGTCACGTCGGCCCACACCCGACGAGGCCAAGGCCAACGACCCACCCGGCTGTCCATGAAACGGAGGGAGGCCTCGTCCACCAGGACGACCGCCAGCTCCTCGGGCAGGCGGGCATCCGCTCTCGTCCACCTCATTCTCAGGTCAAGGGTCCACCCCTCGGCGCGGGCAAAGACGCCGAGACTCCAGATCCCGAGCCCAGCTCCCGACAAAAGCAGCCCCAGCCCCAGACCGGAAAGCAGTCGGCGCCGGCGGCGCGTCTGGGTTTCTCCCATTCGGACCTCATCGCCCCCATGTTCCGTCCCGGCCCCTTCGTGGTCCCCGGGCCCGGCTTCCGCCGGATGCCCGTTCGGCCCCCGAAGGGGTTCTTCCTTTCCAACGGAACGGAAGGCGCGCGGCTTGAGCCCCGGTCAAGGTTTGAGTCTTGTCAGGGCGGTTTCGTAGGCCGCCAGCACGGTGTCGCTGAACAGCACGAACCGCACCTCTTCCAGCGGGCTTCCCGCCTCCAGGTGGGTGATCACCGCCTCCAGGGCCTCCCGGGCCGCCTCTCCGAGGGGATATCCGTAGGCTCCCGTCGAAATGGAGGGAAATGCCACGCTTCGACAGCCGAGCTCCTCCGCTCTCTTCAGGCTCTCGACGTAGGCGCTCTTCAACACCTGTGGCTCCCCCCGGCCGCCACCCTTCCAGATCGGGCCCACGGTATGAATCACGTGGGAGGCCGGTAGGCACCCCCCGGTGGTCGCCACCGCGTTTCCCGGTGCAAGCCGCCCGATCTCCTTGACGATCCTCCTGCACTCGTCGAGAATGGCCGGCCCGCCGGCTCGGTGAATGGCACCGTCCACCCCGCCCCCGCCCATGAGGGACGGGTTTGCCGCGTTGACCACGGCGTCTACCTTCTGCCGGGTGATGTCGCCTCGAACGAGCACCAGCTTCGTGTTTCCGACCTGCCGCTCCATGGTGCACCTCCTCGTCGAGTGGGTTGTGGGGCAAGAGACCAACGACCGATCTTCGTAAGTTCGGGCCTTCGGCCCGCTGGGAGGCTGGGACGCTAGGAGGCTGGGAGGCTAAAGTGTCTGCGCCAGCACCTCACAACCCCGGGGGGCATGGGGTCTGCCGGAGAGCCGGGTGCGGCTCCTATGCTCGCCGCGCAGTGCCTCCGGCGTCCGGACCGCGAAATGGTACCCATTGCATGCAGCTGTGATGAAACCAGTTCCGGTGTTTCGTGCCTGCGCGGCGAATCTCAACGCTCGGCTTCGCGCCCGGCCGGAGGCAGACTCCATGCCCCGCACGCAACGCTCGGACCGAGACTTGCACAAAGTCCGTACCCCGCAAACAGGCCACCCAGTGGTCTACCGGAGCTTCCGAATGTCCGACCATGAACCGATCTTCACCGAGGTGCCGTGGGACCCGGATGTGCAGGCGTTCTTGGACCAGATGATCCGGGTGCGGCCCGACCTGTACCTGGATCCCATGGTGGGCGAGCCCTGGTCCTGCGATCCGGCCCGCTGCCGGCCCCGTCTGGGCCCGAACCTGTGCTGCAAGGTGGAGCGACGGTGCCGCCACTTCGACGGCAAGGGGTGCCGGATCCACTCCACCAAACCGTTCGCCTGCGCCCTGTTCCCGTTGGATCTCGTGACTGTCCGAGGCATCCGGGTCGTGACCACGGTGAAGAACCCGGACTTTTTCCGGCTGGGATGGTGCCGGTTCGACCGGGACATGCTCTGCTGCTTCCCAGACCAGTCCGCCGGTGCTCCGCCGATGATCCAGGCCCAGGAACCCGTTCTCCGTAGAGTGTTCACGGCTGCCGAGTGGAACCTCATGCTCCGCGCCCTGGGGGACGATACGAGAGTCTTGGCCCGAGCCGAGTCCCTCTGACGCTTCCGTGGAGCCCCATGGCCCAGACCGACTCCCTGCTGAAACGACGATTTCCGGCCGTGACCGGGGCCGTGTTCCTCGTCCTGTTCTGTGGCCTGTTGGCCGTGGAGTGGTTGTTCTTCCGGCGCGAGGCGGTCCACCATGCGGAGGAGACCGCCCAGACCATGACGGAGTTCCTGCGGCGGGAGCTCGAGAACACCTTTCCGCTCCCCACCATCCTTGAGGGGCTCGGGGATCCGGAGCTCTACGAATACTTCGACCACCTGATCCGAGACAAGTTGGCCCTGCTGGGGCTGTTGAGGGCCCGGATCTACTCACCGGACGGCACGGTGCTCTACGCTACGGACGCTCGTCTGGTTGGCCGCCGGATCTCTGACCACGACGAGGTCGCCCGCGCAAGCCAGGGCCATCCCGTGTCCGAGGTGATCTCGCAGGCCCGGTTCCGCTCCCGCTACGGCCTGCCCGCTCCCACGGAGTACATCGAGTCCTACCTTCCCTTGGAAGAGCAGAACGCCCAGGGTGGCCACTACGTGTTCGAGGCCTACCAGGACTTTGTGCCGGTGGCTGCGGGGTACGTGCGGGCGTTCCTCCTGACGGGGCTCTCCACGGGGGGCCTGCTCGCGGCGGCCATGGTTGTGCTGTGGCGCCTTCATCGGCGGGCCCAAAAGCTCGAGAACACCGTGCACGCCCTGGAGCAGTTCCTGCCGATCTGCGCCGGTTGCAAGAAGATCCGGGTGGAGGAAAAGGGGAAGCACCAGGAGTGGATCAGCGTGGAGCAGTACTTCGAGGAGCGCCAGAGTGTGGCGTTCAGCCACGGTCTGTGCGACGAGTGCTTACAGAAGCTCTACCCAGATTTTGCCGAAGGGATTCTGAACAAAAAGGGGTGACGGCTTCCCTTACGCTACCGCCGCCGGCCCGGCCGGCGTGACTTCCGGGCCGGGGCGCTCTTTCGCTCCGCCACGGCCAGATAGCCCGTCACCTCGTCCCGATCGTGGTACAGGTGCCTCAGCCGCAACGCGTACCCCTTGTTTGCCCGCCCCATCTCTCGCTCCACGATGGCCCGGCACCGCTGCACCGCCTCGAGCCGGCGGTCGCCCGGCAGCTTCCAGTTGAACAGGAGCCACCGGGCCCGGCCCCTGGCTGCCCACAGACCCACGAGCCGCGCCACCCGCTCGCCCGGCTTGACCATGTCGCACACCATCCAGTCCACCGGCCTATCGGGGCGGAACCGGAACCCGTCGGCCCGGACGTGCTCCACAAGCCCGGTCTCCAAAACCTCCGAAGCCAGGCGGGCGTTGTCCACCGCCGTGACCAACAGGCCCCGGCGCGCGAACTGCCAGGACCACCCGCCCGGCGCCGCGCCCAGGTCCACGACCCGGCGGCCTGGCTTGAGCGCCTTCTGGCGCTCGTGCTCCGTCAAAAGCACGTGGAGCGCCTCCTCCACCTTGCGGGCCGCCCGGCTCGGCGCGCCGGGCGGCACCGCGAGACGGGCGATGCCCCCCGGCCACGGCGACGAGTTCCTCGGGTCGGACACCCCAACCCAGAAACGTCCCGTCGGCACGACGGCAACGTGGATCCGGGGCGCCCGACGGTGCCGAGACGACAGCCATCCCCTGGCCTCCAGCTCCGGCCGAAGGCGGCGGGACAGGGTCTCGCACCGAGACCACAGCCGGCGGCCGGCCTCGGAGTCCGGCGCCTCCACCACCAGGTCGCGGGCCCGAGGCGTTCCCCCGGCCCTCCGTGCGGTCTCTTCCAGGGCCGCGATCACGTCCCCGGGCTTCGGCAAGCCCGCACCTTCCCCCAGGACACGGAACCACTGGCGGGCGAACACAAAGGTGAAGGGACGGATCGAAGCGACCAGATTTCGGGCCACTTCCGGTCCGGGAATGTCGAGGAGCACCCACCCGGCACCGGAGGAAGCGTGGAGCCGCACGGACGCCCCGGCCCACCGGACGACCTCCGTGCCCAGGTCGTCCTCGAACCCGGGTCGGCAGAACCAAACGAGGCGATCCCTTGGGGTGATCATGGCGGCGCAGGGTACGGGGCCACCGCCGAAACGTCAAGGCGCAGGGGATTGTCTTTACCGAGATCTCTGGTAGGTTGGGTTTACGACTCCTCGCCCCGGGGGATAGAGAGGAGAGCCGTGGACGGCCTTTTTCGGTTTGTCACATGGCCCCGCGGGGGCTGCGGGTGGGAGGACTCTGCGATCGGCCGGATGTCGCGCCGGCTCGGGCGGGGGGCCCACCGCGTCCTCGGACGGGCGGGATGCCGATCCTGCGGAAAATGTTGCGAGCTGTTCGGGGCGAACCTTACGGCCACCCCGGGGGACGTGGCCCGATGGACCCGGGAGGGCCGCTTCGAGCTGCTGGCTCGGGTGAGCTCTATGGGCCACCTGTGGATCGATCCGGCCACGGGCACGCGCCTGTCCCGATGCCCCTACCTGGTGCGGATCGCACCGGGGAGGGCCCGGTGCCGGATCCACGCGACCAAACCCCAGATGTGCCGGGACTACCCCACCTTGGCCCACGGCAAGCGGTGTGTGGCGAACCGGCTGTTTCCCCTGAACCACTGACGGCGATCGGGGGGGAGCCACAGATCACACAGATTGGCACAGATCGGGGGCCTCCCAGACCGTTTGTCCGCCCGTCGGCATACCGGAAACGGTGGGGAATCGTAGGGGCCGAGACGAACACCACCAGGGAATCGACCCCGTGCACCCGATATACCACCGTCCTTGGCAACCCGTCTGTGGCCCAGACGGCTTCCTCATTTCCCCCGCGGATTCTTGCCTTCCCGGAAGACCCGGAGCCACTCCTCCACCTCCTCCGCCGCCGGCTCCGGCTTCTCCGGGTCGGGAGCACCCGGCCGCCTCGGCCGGACCCGCTCCCAGAACGCCTCCGCGGTCTCCACCCGGCCCCCCAGACCGCGCACCCGCACCGCCAGCCGTCGGTCCGAGGTGACGACCAAGGCCGATCGGGGGTTGGACCTCCGCAGCAACCGAAGGATCTCGTCGTCTGCCGTCCGCGCGGACGGGGCGTAGATCACCCGGAGCGCCCCCACCCGCCCGGCTTGTGCGTCGCCAGCCCGGTCACCATCGAACACCACGGTCACCCGCTCCCGCCGGGAGGAGGCCCACGCCGATAGCCGCTCGATCACGCGTCCGCGCCCCTCCTCCTCGCGGCTCAGGGGGATGCGGAGCCCCCGGCCGATCAGGTTGTGCCCGTCCACCACGATCACCGTGCCGCCTCCGGCAAGAACCTTGCCAACTCCGCTCCCTATAGCAGGAGCCCCGCCGCCGGTCCACCCCCGGCGCAAGAACGCCCGCCGGGGCGGTACCCGGCGGGCGTCGAGCCCAAACGTGCCGGCTCGCGGCCTCACCCCGTGGCCTCGCGTGCCCGCTCCCCTGGGGGGAACAGCTGCGCCCGCAAGGGGTAGCCCGAGCCTTCGAGGACCACCTGCCGGGCCACCTTGCGCTCGGTGTTGAACACGATGGGCGCCAGCAGGTTGGCTGTGGCGCCTTCGATGCCTTCGGACAGGTTCACCACCACGGCCACGGCAGCCTGATCCGGGTTGGTGATCCGGAGGTCCCGCAGCTCGGTCTCCTTGGCCTCAATCCGGTAGTCCGGAAAGAACGGCCGGGGATCCGTGATCAGGAAGCATACCTCCGGGTGGTCCACCGACTGAAGCCACTGAAACGGAACCTCTGGGTCCGGGTCCAGCACCACGAACCGCAGGTCGTTCGGGAACCCCAGCATGGGTTGTGTGAACGTCACGATCTGGGCTTCGTCGATCTCCACGGGGCCAAAGGCAGGGGTACGGATCTCCACGGGGGTCACCTCCTCACGCGCGTGCGGCGCTCAGGTCAAATAGTCGAGGATCGAGATGTTGAACAGTCGAGCACCGGCGGCCAGCGCCGTCTGGTAGGCCTGCTCCTCACTGGTGAGGCGCATCACGGTCTCAGGCAGATCCACCCCCTCCACGCCGGCCTGAACCTCCTCGGCCGCTGCGTTGAACGCCTCCAGGCGGTCCTTGGCCAGCTCCAGGTTCCGGCTTCGGGCACCCACCAGCCCTCGCTGCGTCACCAGATCGTGCAGGCCCCCGTCCAAACGGTCCAGGAGCCCGGCCACCTGATCGGCGTCCTCGGAGCGAAGCGCGGCCTCCAGATCGGACAGAAGGCCAAACATGTTTCGGGTCCCGTCCGACATCCCCAAGGCCTGGGCACCGGCCACCGTGATCTCCCCCCCTTTCTCCGGGTCTGCGATCCGGATCGACCAGGTGCCGTCGTCGTTGGCTCGGGCCTCCAGGTTCACCGTGACGTCGTTGGTGCCCTCGTAGTCCCGGATGCCAGAGTCCACCGCCGCAGCCAGCTCGCTCGCGTCCGCATAGGTTCCGGTCAGGGTCACCTCCACCTCCTGGGTGCCGTCCGAAACCGTGAAGCTCAACGGTGTTTCTCCGAGGTCCAGGGGGTAGGACACGTCGTCCCGGCTCCGGGCCTCGGTCTCCCGAAACGCGATGTCCCCCGGGAGGTTCACGGCCACGGTCTGGCCGTTGCCCATGTTCACCCGAAGCCGCTCGGAGTTTCCCTGATACCGGACCGTTCCCCCCTCGCTCTGGAACGGGGCCTTCTCCCCGGCCGTGCCGTTGAACAGGTACTTGTCCTCATGACGACCCTGGGCGATCTGCAGCAACCCCTCGCGGATACCGGCCACCTCGTCGGCCAGCGCGGCATAGCTGCCGGACAGCGGTGCACTCGCGACGTTCGCTCCCTCCACCGCGATGGACTTGGCCCGCACCAGGTGGTTGTAGGCCTGCTCCAGGGCCGACTCGGTGGATCGGTGCACGGACTGGGCCTCGTCGATGTTCCGCACGTACTGCCGGTTTCGGGCCACCACCTCCTGGAGCCGGACCAGCCGGCTAGCTCCGGCAGGGTCGTCGGCCGGCTGGGTCACGCGTTTTCCCGACCCGATCTGGCGGTTGAGCCGGTCGAGGTTCCCCAGACGCCTCTGGAGATCCTGCACCCAGGTCTGCTGGAGGCTCTTGTGGGTCACGCGCATGGCTCACTGCTCCTAACGGCCGGCCAACCCGACTCGGTTAATCAGGGTATCGATCAGGCTGTCCATCACGTTCACGAACCGCGCCGCCGCCTCGAATCCGCGCTGGTACTGGAGAAGCTGGACCATCTCCTCGTCCATGTTCACCCCGGACACCGCCTCCCGCTGGGCCTCCAGCTGGGTCAGGACCGCCTGACTCGCCCGATCGAACACCCGCGCGTCCCGCGCCGTGGCCCCCAGATCCTGGACGATCCGGCCCAGGTACCCGGCCGGGGTCTCGCCCACGTCCTCGAACAGGTTCTGAGCGGCGAGGTCCGCGATACGGCGGGCCGTCTCGCCGTCCCCTGCCGCGCTCTCCAGCCCTGCCGCGATTCGGTCGGTGTCGGCCGCCACCTTGGGATCCAGCTCCAGCTCGGCGTCCGGGGCGAACGCCGTGAAGGTGCCGCCGGAGAACGGTCCGCCCCCGAAGAACACCTCGGCCGTGCCCCCGGGCAGAAAACCCAGGCCCACCCCGCCGACCAGGGTCACGCTCGCGTCCCGCGTCAGATCCACGTCCTGGGCCGGCCCTCCGTCGAGGCTGACGCTGCCCGTGGTCAGCAGCCCGTCGCTCCGATCCCCGACCGAGTAGGTGCCCTCCTCCACCGCCGCCTCGAAGTCAACCCCGTCCACGGTCCACGACGCCGTCCCGCCCGAGCTGCTGACCTCCACCGCCTCGCCGACCCGCTCGTCACCCCGGTACAGGGCGACCGATACGGTGGAGCCCGCCGTTGCGGTGACTCGGACGTGGTAGTCGAGACCGATCGTGGCATCCCCCTGGTAAGTTCCACCCGTGGCCTGAAGAGCGATCCCAGAGTCTGCCGCACCGGTGCCCCTGTCGGCGCTAGAGAACAGGCTCGTGGGGGCTGTGGGCACACTCACGTCCATACGGTGGGTACCGGGTTCCAGGCCGGTTCCCGCCGTCACCTTTGACACGCCCGTGCTGGGCGCCACCTCCACCCGAGTCGTGTCGCCGTCCCAAACGAACAGGTTCCGACCCGCGTTGCCGTCACGGTCGGTCCCCTTCCGGTGCAGGGCGTTGATGCGGTCCGTCACCGTAGCCATCCACCGGGAGAGGCCCTCCTGAAGCCCCGAGACCACCTGGTCCCGAAGCTCCAGGTAAGCACCGATCTCGCCTTCCTCGGGCGAGATCGGTGCCGAGCCCACGTGAAACGAGGCCAACAACCCGCTGCCGTCCCGGGTGGCCTTGACCTCGAAGCCCTCGGCTTCATACACCAGGTACGGCCCGCCTCCGGCCACTCGAAGGTTCAGGTAGGAGCCGTCGGTCTCCACCTCTACCCCCATCTTCCCGCTGATCTCCCGGATCACCCCGTCGCGCTGGTCCCGAAGATCGTTGGCCTGGTGTCCGGCGGCCTCGGCCTTGGCCACGGCCGCGTTCAGGTCCCCCAGCTCCTGGATGGCCGTGTTCACGTCGGCCAACGCCTCCTCCACGGCCTCGTCAAACCGCTCCCGGAGCTCGACGAGCCCGGACACCTTCTGGTTGTACACGGTGGCCAGGTTCTGGGCCCGGTCCAGCACCTGGGCCCGCAGGGCCAGGTCCTGGGGGCGGGCAGCCAAAGCGTCGAAGCTGCTCCACAGCTCTGTCAGCGCGGTGTTGAGCCCCGACTCCGAAGGCTCGTCCAGCACAGCCTGGACCTCGTCGAGCCCTTGGGCCAACACGCGGTCGTGCCCCCGCCCGACCGTGGCCCGGGCGATCTGCCGCTCCAGGTACGAGACCTGGACCCGCTGGACGTCCTCCGCCTCGACCCCCGACCCGATGCTCCCCTGGGAGGTGATCGTGGGCATCCCCGGTGCCAGATGGACGCGTTGGCGCGAGTACCCCTCTGTGTTCACGTTGGCCAGGTTGTGGCCCGTAACGTCCAGGGCGGTCTGGTGGGCCAGCATACCCGAGCGTCCGATGTTCAGACCGTAAAAGATGTTGGCCATGGGCTGCCTTTCCCACTATGCCTGGCACACGTTCCGAGAGGGCACGGGCAGGGTGCTGGGGCCGTACCCCGCGCCCGTCGCTGTGCGCACCAGATGCCCGGTCACCGTGAGTCCGAACCGCGCGGCCAGCCCGAGGGCTGCGAGCCCGGACCGAGCCCTCTCGACCGCCCCTTCCACCCCGCGGACCGCATCCGAGACCCTCGGGTCCGGATCGGGGCCGGCCTCGCCCGCCCGACACCCCGTCCGGCAGCTGGCCACCCGCGCCCACCGGGCCTCGGCGGCTCGGCGCAGCCGTGCAGCCCGCTCCAGACGGCGGCCCGCCTCGGCCCCGCGCCGAATCGCCTCTTCCATCCTCCCCGGGTCCTTCACCGCGGCCAGCGCCTCGTCGACTGCCCCGGCCAGCGTACGGACCGCATCGGCCTCCCTCTCCAAAGCGGACAGGAGGTCCGCTTGTGCTCGTACCAGTGACTGGCTCACCGGCTCCCTCCAGTGGCCATCGTCCAATGATCGCGGATCATCCGGGGGGCCACGTCCGACCCAGCCACCCGGTACTCCCCCCGTTCCATCTGGCCCACGATCTCGTCCACCAGCTCCTGCCGGATCTCGGGGGCTGCCAACGCCAAGCTTCGCGCCCGCTGGATCTCTCGCCCCCGGTCCGAGATGCTCACCCGGTCGGAGGGGTCCACCGATCTCTGGGACGCGTCCTCGGTCTGTCGTCTGCGCACCGGGGCCGGCGTCGCTCCAAGCCCGATACCACGGGTGTAACGGTCACGGACTTTCATGGTTCTCCTTGCGAGAGGCCGCGATCCCTTGGGCTCGGAAACCAACGCCCTCGGGTCGCGGACCATCTTGGGTTCGATCCATTGCTCGACTCTCAGGGTCGTCGGGCTTCGGCACCACGGCCGAGCCCCGAAGCCGACTCGCATCAGACCGAGCGGTCCAGCCGCTGCCCCGGCGGCACTCCGGTCGACCTTCCACCGAGCCTCTTTCGGGTCCAAGCCGCCTCCGTGCGGGCCGACGCATCCCTCCTCTCCTGATCGACCTCGTCCCGGCTTTTCTTTACGCCTTCCAACTGACGCATCATGGCGCGCCAGAGGCCCAACCCCTCCCCTTGGGTGGCCAACTCGGCCCACTGATCGTCAAGCAGGGCGTACGCGGTCTCCTTGGCGAAGCCCGTTGCCCCGTCGGACGACTCAGGCACCATGGCCCTCCTCATGGACCGGAAGACCAACAGCGCGAACTCCTTCTCCAGCTCCCGGCACGCCCCTTCCAGGTCGCTGGGGAGGGGCTCATTGCCCACCCCCGCCACGGCCGCGCCGAGCCCCACCGGCCCTGTCGCACCACTCACCATCACAGGATCTCCAGCTCGGCTTCCAGGGCCCCAGCCGCCTTCAGGGCCTGGAAGATGGCCACCAGGTCCCGGGGGCTCACACCAAGGGCGTTCAGGGCTTGGACCAGGCCTGCCAGGGTCTCGCCCGGCTCGAGCAGCATCACCCGGGCCTCTTCCTCGGTCACGGCCACCTCGGCACCGGTACGGGCCACGGTCTGTCCCGCCGACAGGGCTTCGGGCTGACTGACCTCCAGGTACGGCGTGATCTGCACCGTAAGGTTTCCGTGACTGAGTGCGACGGGTCGGATCCGGACGTCTTGGCCCATCACCACCGTGCCCGTGCGCTCGTCCACCACCACCCGGGCCACGGCGTCGGGCTCCACCGCCACCGCCTCCAACCGCGCCAGGAACCCCACGGAATCGTCTGCCTGGGACTCCGGCACCGCCACGCGGATCCGCCCCGCGTCCAGTGCCCGGGCCGAACCGGCCCCGAACGCCTCGTTCACCGCCCCCGCCAGACGGGCCGCGGTGGTGAAGTCCGGTTGGCGCAGCACCAAGTCCACGTACCCTCGGTTGAGATCGGGCAGGGGTGCGTCCCGTTCCAAGACCGCTCCGCCGGGGATCCGGCCCACCGTGGGGTGGTTCTGCTGGACCCCTCCGCCCGCGGCGGTGGCCCCGAATCCCCCGATGGACAGGGGCCCCTGGGCCACGGCGTACACGTCGCCGTTGGGCGCCCGAAGCGGGGTGAGCAGCAGCGTGCCGCCCTGCAGGCTCTTGGCATCCCCCACCGACGACACCGTGACGTCCAGTCGCTGCCCGGCCCGAGCGAACGGAGGCAGGTCAGCCGTCACGATCACGGCAGCCACGTTTTTCAATTTGATGTCGTCGGGGGACACGGACAGGCCGAGCCGCTCCAGGAGGTTCGCCGTGGACTGGGTGGTGAACGCCACCCCGGTCTTGTCGCCGGTGCCGTTGAGCCCCACCACCAGGCCGTACCCGATCAGTTGGTTTTTCCGGATCCCGTCCACCTTGGCGATGTCTTTGACCCGCACCGCCCCTCCCGCTCCTACCGGAAGCCATCCCACCAGCCCGGCCACGACCACCGCCACCACTCGCCTCATCGTCCAACCTCCCGGCCGGCTCATCAGAACGGCCACACCGCGTCGAGAACCCGGTACATCCACCCCGGCCTCTGCTGGCTCGCCAGCATGCCCCTGCCGCCGTACAGGATCTGGGCGTCGGCCAGGGCGATCGAGCTCACGGTGTTCTCCGCCGAGATGTCCTTGGGCCGCACGATGCCCCGCACGTACAGGTACTGGGTGTCCCGGTTCACCTGGACCTGCCGGCGGCCCTCGATCACGAGGTTGCCGTCTTCCAGCACGTCCACCACCCGGGCGGTGACCCTCATTCGGAGCACGTCCTTCTGCTTCGTGGTTCCGCTGCCTTGGAAGCTGTTCTCGGTCGTGGCCCCCACGGACGGCCGAAATCCCCCGGAGCGGTACAGGTTTGGCAGCCCGTAGTGGGTCGGCATGCCCAGGAAGCTCGTCACCCCGGCTGACACGTCGGTCTTCCGGCTCAGGTCGGTAGAGGACTCTCGTTGGGCCTCGGCCGTCTCCACCACGATCACCGTGACCAGATCGCCCACCGCAAACGCCCGGTGGTCCCGGTACACCCGGGTTAGAGGAGCCCGGCTACTCCACAGGCTGGTTGGCTGCCCAGGCTGCTTTGCCGCCGAGGCCGAGCGGTTCAGGGGGGTGGCGGGCGGCCAGGACGGCTCCTCCAGGTACGGCCGGGAACACCCGGCCGCAACAACGAGCGTGGCTCCCAAAGCCAGCGCGAAGCCTCTCATCCCTCACCTCCCCAGCGCCGTGGCCACTTCCACCAGCCCCCCGCCCCGGACGATGCCGGCCACGGTACGGCCGCTTCCCAGGTTCTCCACCTGCAGCACCTCGCCGATCCCGGCGCTGCCCAGGGCCTTCCCCAGGGTGCTCGCGGTCACGCCCCCCACCCGGGCCACCAGCCGGACCACGTCTCCCCGGCTCACCACCGGCACGGCCTCCAGGTCCTGCCGGCGCAGGGCCGTGCCGGCCCGCAGGCTCCGCCGCAGACGCTTGCCCACGACCTGTTGGGGCTCGGACAGCGTCGTGGCGTCGGATCGGGCGGTGCGCACCCCGACGTCGTCCAGACCGATCACCTCGCCCCGGCGGATGTCCCGGGTGAGCACCACGGCCGGCCGACCCCGGAACACCTCGACCCGGACCCAGCCGGTGGCGGCCTTGGTCCCGTCCACCCACACGTCCACCGGCACCGTGAAGCTCGATGGGAGGCTCCCCTCTGGGAGCCGCGGCCGCAGGTCCAACCCGCCGCGGGGCACGGGGCCGGGGAGCCCCACCGACAAGACCCTTATCTCCTCGTCCGGGGCCACCCGGGGGCGCACGGCCGCCCTCACCGCTTCCACCAACGCGTCCCGCCCCACCCGGGCCCCGGGCCGCTCCACCACGACCCGGTCCGGAAGGGCCAACTGGTCCGCGGCGCCAACGGTGCGAGCCCGCTGCCGGATCCACGCCGCCTCGAGGGTGCGGCTCCGTCCGGGCCTCGGGGCCGGTCCCAACCGGACCTCGGCCCAGCCACCGGGCGCGCCCGGCACCAGGTCCGCCAAGGTGACCGCGTCCTTGTCGACCTCCACCCGCGACGGCACCCGCACCGCGGCTCCGGACGGGGCCGTGGCGAGCAGGATGAGCGTGAGGACGAGGATCGGTGCGCGCATCGGATTACCTCTTCACGTTGTTGGACATCTGGAGCATCTCATCCGCGGCCTGAATCGCCTTGGAGCTCACCTCGTAGGCCCGCTGGCCGGCGATCAGGTTCACCATCTCCTCCACCACGCTCACGTTGCTCATCTCCAGGAACCCTTGGTTCAGGCTTCCCAGCCCCAGAGTGCCGGGGGTTCCGGTGATGGGATCCCCCGAGGCGGGGGTGGCCACGTACATGGAGTGCCCGATGGACTTCAGGCCCCCGGGGTTGGAGAACCGGGCCAGCTCGAGGGTCACCCCCAGGTCCTCCACCTGGCCGGTGTCGCCGTTGAGGATCGACACCGACCCGTCGCTGCCCACGGTGATCTCCACGGCGTTGGACGGGATCGTGATCTCGGGGTACACGATCCACCCTTCGCTGGTGCACAGCCGGCCCTGGGAGTCGAGCTTGAACGAGCCGGACCGGGTGTAGGCCGTGCCCCCGTTGGGTAGGGTGACTTGGAAGAACCCGTCCCCCTCGACCAGGAGATCCAGCGGGTTGCCGGTCTCCCGGAAGTCGCCCTGGGAGAACAGCTTCTCCGTGGTCACCACCCGGGCGCCTAGCCCCACCTCCATACCCACCGGGTACTGGGCCCCCGCGCTCGAAACCGAGCCTGGGGTGAGGAGGGTCTGGTACAAGAGGTCCTGGAAGTCCACCCGGCTCCGCTTGAAGCCGGTGGTGTTCACGTTGGCCAGGTTGTTGGCGATCACGTCCACGTTCATCTGCTGGCAGTTCATCCCGGCTGCCGCGGTCCACAGGGCTCGGATCATGCCTCAACCTCCTGTCGGGAGTTACGCCACCCGTCCGATGCGACGTACCGCCTCACCGGTGACGTCTTCCATCACGGTCTGCACCACCTTCTGGTACGCCTCGAACGCTCGGACCGACTCGATCACGCGGGTCATCTGCTCGACCTTCTGCACGTTCGACTCCTCCAAGGCCCCTTGCATCACCTGGGCCTCCGACGCGACCGCTTTCGTCGCGCCGGTGGAGACGAACAGATTTCCCCCGAGCCGCAGGAGCCCCCGGTAGGCGGGAAACGCCTCGAGGCGCAGCCGGTCCACCTGTTTGCCGCCGGCCCAAACTCGGCCCTTTTCGTCCACCTCGATGTCCGCGTCGGGGGGGATCACCACAGGCCCGTTCTCCCCGAGAAGGGGGTAGTCGGAGCCGTTTCGCACCGTTCCGTCGGGCCCCCGGTAGAACCGACCGTCCCGGGTGTACACGAGACCGTTTGGCCCTTGGAGCACGAACAACCCCTCCCCCGAGAGAGCCAGGTCCAGGGGCCGGTTCGTGGGCCGCACCGGGCCCGGGGCCGGGTTCACGAACTCGCCCGCGTAGTCGGTCTGGACGTCCAGGGGCAGCCCGCCCCCCCCTGTGGCCGGCAATGCGGCCCGGAGCTCCCCTACGCCTTTGTAGCCGGGAACCTGGCCGTAGTAGAGGTTGCGCGCGGCCAGGTCGAGGCGCCGGCTCTCCACGAGCATGCCGCTGGTCGCTGTGTACAGGGCTCGGATCATCGGGCTCCTCCTTCGCCCCGCCTGAAAAGCAAGGCCGGTGCCAGGTCCTAAACCATAGCAACGGTAGTAGGTTACGGGCTTCGTCCCTCCTGTTGGGGGGAACGGAACGGACCCCGGGGGGCACCCCCGGGGCCCTGGGATCGGCAGGGAACGCGCCGATTTTTCGTCTCCGGATGCTTGACCTCCTGGCTCACCGTGGCACGATCTTGCGCCGGGCAGTTTTTGACCTAGGTCAAGGAACGCAACTTTCCCCGGTTTTACAGTGAGCGCCACTTGTGAAGCCTCGCACACAGCGGGGCGAACCCATCCCACGGGAGGAGGAACCATGGGAACGAACGTCCGGAGGTGTTTACTGGGGCTCGTTGGTGTTTTCCTAGCGCTCGCGGGGATGGCGCGGGCGGCCGAGATCAGTGCCGAGACCAAGGAGTGTGTGGAGTGCCATAGAGAGCAGATGCCTGGTCTCGTGACCCAGTGGGAGACCAGCTCCCATTGGGGTGCCGGGGTGGGATGCTACGAGTGCCACAAGGCCGACCCGGGCGAGCCGGACGCCATGGACCACAACGGGTGGACCGTGGCCATCATCGTCTCGCCCAAGGACTGCGGCCGATGTCACCCCAAGGAGGCGGCCGAGCAGGAGGCCAGCCACCACGCCCAAGCCGGAAACATCCTCAACTCCAAGGACGCCTTGCTGGGCCAGACTGTCGCTGGGGAGCCTGCCGTGGCGGTGGGATGCCGGCAGTGCCACGGCTCCATTGTCGAGACGAACGCGGACGGGACTCTGAGCGCGTCCACCTGGCCCAACACGGGCATCGGACGGGTCAACCCCGACGGCTCCAAAGGCACCTGCAGCGCCTGCCACACCCGCCACCGGTTCAGCAAGGCCCAGGCCCGAAAGCCTGACGTGTGCGGCAAGTGTCACCTGGGCCCCGACCACCCCCAGAAGGAGGTGTACGAGGAGTCCAAGCACGGCATCCTGTTCCGCGCTTTCGAGGACGAGCTGAACATGGACAACCCCAAGTGGGTGGCGGGCGAGGACTACTTCGACGCCCCCACCTGTGCCACCTGCCACATGAGCGCCACCCCCAACCAGCCGGTGACCCACGACGTGGGGGCGCGGCTCAGCTGGAACCTGCGGGCCCCGGTCTCCACCCGAACCAAAGAGTGGGAGCAGAAGCTCGCCAACATGAAGGATGTGTGCACCGCCTGCCACGGCGCCCAGTTCGTGGACGGCTTCTACAAGCAGTTCGACGACTTCGTGGATCTGTACAACACCAAGTTCGCGGTCCCGGCCAAAGAGATCCGGTCGCTGCTGATCCAGGAGGGCGTGATCAGCAAGGCCAACTTCGACGACCGGATCGACTGGATGTACTGGACCCTGTGGCACCATGCGGGCCGCAGGGGGCGCCACGGGGCCGCGATGTCCGGCCCGGACTACGCCTTCTGGAACGGGATCTACGATGTGGCCAAGATCTTCTACACGGAGTTCCTCCCCGAGGCGAAGCAGGCGTGTGAGAAGGCCGGGAAGCCCGAGCTCTACAAGCAGATCCTGTCCAAGTACATCGAGAACGACCCGCGCCACGACTGGTACGTGAAGGGGTTCGACCCGAAACGAGTGGAGGCGATCCGCAGGTACTATCAGGAGAGGTACAATCAAAAGGTCGAGTGATCCCACAAGAAACGCGGGGCCTTTTGGGCCCCGCGTTTCTTGTGGGTCGCCTCGCCCTCAGGCCCGCCCTGCCCGGGCCGCCGGGAACACCTCCGGCGACGGGCCACGGTGGTGGACTCGGGACTCCCGGCAGGTGTCGCACTCCCCCCGGGCGGTGCTCGGTGCCGGCAGCAGGGGGCAGTCGTGGCTCGTGCACGTCCGGCACCTCCGGACCTCCCCGTTGTCACAGCCCCACAGGGCGTAGCAGCGGCAGCAGAGGAGGAGCTGGCTCATTCCCTGTCCTTCCCCGCTCCGCTGGGATCCGGGGCCCAGGCTCGAACGGCGGCCGCCCCCAGGAGGAGCATGAGCTGGCTGGCGCTCAACGCCAGCGGTCGTTCCCCCAGCACCCCCGCCATGCCCCCGAGCGCCCCCGCTCCCATGAGCATCCGAGTCATCGGAACCCTCCGTCTCCTCAATGATGGGCAAAGTGTTTCCGTGTCGACAGGTTCTGCATAGACCATGCCAGCCTCTGGAAGGAAAAAGTGGAACAGAACTCCCCTTTATCGGGAGATATGGGTAATTTTTTTCTATTGATCGGCTCCGCTCTTCCCACCCCTGGGCCATGGGGATCGGGCCGGGCGGAGCCCCGGTGGGCCGGTCCCGAAGCAATTCTCGTTTTGCAATCGCGAGAAAATCTTCTATTCTTACTCGGACAATCTCCCTCCGGCCCGGGCTCATATCAATAAAACCTTTTTTGAAAGAGGATCTTGGATGTCCACGGAACCCAGCGCAAAGTTCCTCCGACGGGCCTTCGTACGGACCGCGCTTCGCCGAACGATCGGGATCGGCCTGCTGATCGGCCTCGTCTACGGCCTTGTGGCGTTGGTGTACGCGAGCCGCACCATCTACAAGGTCAAGCTCAACTACGCCGTCGTCCTCGAGAAGCTGGGAGGAGAGCGCCAGGCGATCACCGAGGTGGGCTGGCACTTCCGGCTGCCGTACTTCACCCGCATCGAGCAGGAGGTTCCGCTGATGAACCAGCAGATGCACCTCGGGGGGCAAGCCGAGCCGATGCGGATCATCTCGAAGGAGAACGTGGCCCTGTGGACCTCGGGGGTCATGACCTACCGGATCCGCGATCTCCATCAGTGGGCCATCGAGAACCTCGACGCCCATCAGCTGCTGCAGGCCGACTACGACGGCATCGTGAAGGACATCCTCCAGGCCCAGGAGGTTGATCGTCTCGTGAGCGACCGGGAGCGGGTCAAAGAGGAGATCTACCGCGCGTTGAAGAGCCGGCCGGTGAACGAGGGAGGCCCGACCCTGGAGGAGAAGTACGGCATCGAGGTGGTGAGCTTCGTACTCAAGGAGACCCGGTTCGGCGACAAGCTGGTGGCCGCGACCGAGGAGAAGAAGCGCCGCGAGCTGATCGCCGAGGCCGAGAACTATGCCGCCGACCAGGAGGCGAGTCGGATCCGGAAGCTCTACCGGGCTTACACCGAGAGCATCCGGGAGCTTCAGCGCACCGTGGGGCGGCCCGACGGGTCCACCGACGTGGCCTTGCTCAACTTCCTGGCCCAGCAGAAATGGGCCACCGCGTACGAGAAGAACCCCGGGGGCCGGAGCACCGTGGTGATCCAAAACACGGAGGTCCCTCCCGCCCTGACCCTTCCCGGGGCCGAGGAGCCGTGAGATGGCCCGCCGCCTGACCCGGCAGGTCCGTACGGTCCGGCTTCCCGAGGCCCGAATCCGGGAGATCGAGGAGCTCGTGGCCTCGTGGCCCCAGGAGACCAAGGCGTTCATGCGGGCCCGCCTCCACCAGTACAGGCCTCCCACCGGTCTGGTGAACGGAACCATCGAAGGGCTGCTCTCCTTGTTCTTCCCGCAGCCGCCCCGCACATTCCGCACCCTCAAGGACCCCGCTATCCTCACCGACTGGCAGCGCCGGTTCGAGCTGTCCGGCGAGACCAACCCGCGCCAGGCCTGGAGCCGGATCCTCGAGAAAGAGGTGAGTGCCAACGACTATGACTACCTGCTGTGGCTGCTAGACCGGGAGCTGTCGGACGTGTTCGTGCCGGAGCCGGTGCACCGGCTGTTCGAGAAGATCTACCGGGCCTTCATCCGCAAGGAGTACATGAACGACCCCGAGGTGCCCAAGGCCCCCGTCGTGCTGGTCGTGGGCCCCAGCGGCAGCGGCAAGTCCGCCACCGTGACCCAGGCCATTGAGGAGGTCATCTTTCGCAACGAGGTGCGGCCCGAGGTGGACCTGAAGCTCAAAAAGGAGGAGCGGCTCCGGGACGAGCCGTTCTGGAGGACCCTGGAGGCGGTGGACCCCACCCTGGCGCTCGAGATCGCCCGCAGGCGCAAGCTTCGGCTCTACCGCACCCTGGCCCGGACACCGGTGGTTCGGCGGGTGTTTCAAAAACGGATCGGCCGGCACCTGGCCGAGCTGGAGGAGCAGGGGGTGTGGGTGGACTACAGCGTGATCACGCCCAACGACTACCAGACCGCCCTGGCGGGGGAGCCCGGCAACTTCTTCCGCAAGGCTATGGGCGATCCCCGGCGCACCTCGATTCGCCACGTGGAGGAGGCCCACGCGGCCTTCGGTCGGGCCGACGGCCGGGGATCGGCCGTGGAGAGCCAGCAGCAGACCCTGATCGACACGGCCAACATCGTGTTGGACGAGATCATCCAGGGCCGGCGGGACTGCCTTCTCGTGGCCACCACCGACCAGCCCGAAAGGATCGACGCGGCCATCTACCGGCGGTTCGTGGAGAAGGGCCGGATCGTCGACGTGTCCGAGTTCTGGAAGGACCTGGAGAACCTCCGGGAGGTGGTTCGGCTGGAGCTTCGGAGAAACGACATCCGGGTGGGCCCGGCCCGGAGCGCTGCCGACGACCGGGATCTCACCGCTTCGGACCTGGCCGCGGCGGTCGACCGATTGGGGCCTCTGTTCTCGGAGCGGGCGTTGAAGCTCACCCCGGCGTACGTGCGAAAACTGGTTCACTCGGTGATCGAGATCAAGGGGGACTTTCGGCCCAGGTACCTGGACGACGCCATGCTGATGCGCACCGCGTTCGAGGCCGTGGCCCGCAACGCTTACGGCGACCTGTACAAGCGGGTCGTCGACCGCATGGACCGTGGGGTCGGCTGGGACGAGTACGTGGGTGAGATCAAGAACCTGTTCTCCGAGATGGCCAACAACTGTCTGTACTACGGGGCGGCCGAGGAGAAAGGGGTGGTGCTTAGCGGCCCCCCCGGCAGCGGCAAGACCTTTTTGGTGCGGGCGTGGCTCAGCGAGAACCGCGACGTGCACGACATCTCGGTACGCCCCACCGACCTGATGGACCCCTCCAACCCCATCGACGGCACCGTACAGAACCTCGAGCGGGTGTACGACATCGCCAAGATGATCGCCCCCACGGTGGTGTTCTTCGACGAGGCCGACGCCGTGGCCCCCCGCCGCAGCTCCTCGGGCGGCAGCCCCCAGGACAAGGTGACCAACAAGTTTCTGAACATCATCGACGGCGAGGTGCCCCTGAACCGCGTGTTCACCGTGCTCACCACGAACCGGCTCGACATCCTGGACCCGGCCCTGGTCCGGTCCAAACGCCTCAAGGCCCTGGAGATCAGCGGCCACCTGCGCAAGGCCGACATCGTCGGGATCCTCGAGCGCAGGCTCGACGGGGTTCCTTTGGCGCCGGGCATCGACACCGCCGCGATCTTTGAGGCCGCCTCCCAGGTCTCCCAGACCCCGGCCGACTTCGCGGCGTTCGTGGAGAAGGCCGCCGGTCTGCGCAAGACCGAGTACGAGGTGATCCTCCGGCTCCGGGCCCTGGTGGAGGCGCCCGACGAGGCCAAGGAGAACTTCGTCAAGTTCAACCTGAAGACCCTGGCAGGCATCCTCGAGGCGCTGGACGCGCCCCAGACCCTGCGCTCCGACATCAAGGCCCGGCCCCTGGAGTTCCTCCACCATTACTATGAGCTCCTCCGGCTGGTGGATCCGGTGGACCGACCGGAGGACTACCCTCTGACCCGAGCCCACCTCCAGGCTGCCCGCCAGGAGCTCGGCCGCAGCCCCACGAAGAAGGGGAAGGTCCAGCTCGACGAGTTCCTCGGGGCAGAGCTGAGCCAGGAGCCCCAGGTGGGGTTCATTATCGGCGTGGGTGCGAACGACGTGACCGGTATGCTCCTGCCCATCGCCACGAGCCTCATGTACAACTTTGCCACCGAGAAGGTCCTGGTGACGGGGGCTGTGTCCAGCTCGGCCCCCAACGCGGCCGAGCTGGACATGGCCGTGCAGATGACCCAGCAGTCGGCCAAGGAGGCGTTCACCCTGGTGGAGAACTACCTCCAGAGCCTCACCCCCAAGATCAACGTGCCCCGAGTGCTGGGGGAGTTCCTCGACCGCTACACGGTCCACCACCAGCTCCTGTCCGCGTCCTACACGGTGGGCGGACCGTCGGCCGGATACGCCCTGGCCCTGAACACCCTCTCGGCCCTGCTGCACCTGCCGGTGGCCAATGACTTCGGGATCACGGGCGCGCCTTGGACCAAGGGGGTCAAGCGCGGCGAGGTGGGAAGCTCCGTGATCATCGGCGGCCACAAGAAAAAAGCTGAGAAGGTGCTTCAATATTTAAGACGCATGTATATGCCCCTCCAGAACTACAGAGATCTCGACATCGACTATTTGATGGCCTACTGGGAGCAGGGCAAGGACATCCTGGGGGTCACCCACTTCGGAGACCTGGTGCCCGAGGTCCTGTGGCTGGGGGACGACTACCACGAGACCCTGGAACGCCTGATTCACCTGCGGGTCGCGTACAAGATCCGTAAGTACCGGGGCGAACGCCCCCCTGCTGACATGAAGCAGCAGATCCTCGAGGCCAAGGCCGAGCTGAGGGCTGCGGCCGAGGACGAGCTGGTCCGCCGGATCGACGCGATCCGTGCCTACCTCCAGACCCCGGATCGGGATCCCCACCTGTCGCTGGAGGAGATTTTCCGCCATCACCAGAGCCGGCGCCTCTGGGGGCTCGTGGGGTTCCGCAGCCGGTGGCGACGGCCGAGCGGGGTGGGCACGGAGCCGTGATCCCGCTATTCTGTCGCGAACCAGGCCAGACCCTATGCCCCAACAACGATGAATGACCAAACGCCGGGTGCGCCCACTCGGCCCTCGGGTGGATAGGAGGTCGTCCATGCCGTTTCAAGCCGCCAACTTCGCCCCCCTGACCCCCCTGGACTTCCTCAACCGCAGCCGCATCGTGTTCCGGAACCGGCCGGCCGTGGTGTACGGGGAGGACACCTGGACCTACGGGGAGTTCGCGGACCGGTCCCAGGCCCTGGCCGGGGCCCTCCGCCACGCCGGCCTGGAACCGGGGGACCGCGTGGCGGCGCTGCTGCCCAACGTACCGGCCATGCTCGAGGCCCACTTCGGGGTCCCCCTGACCGGCGCCCTGCTTGTGGCCATCAACACCCGTCTCTCCCCGGGCGAGGTCTCGTACATCCTCGAGCACTCCGGCGCCAAGGTGCTCCTGGTGGACACGGAGCTCGCGGCCGGTGTGAGGACGGCCGTGGAGTCGTTTCGGGGCCTGGTGGTGCACCTGTCCGATCCTGCGGCCGAGGGGGAGACCTGGCAGCCCCCCGGCCCCGGCTACGAAGAGTTCCTGGCCGAAGGCTCAGGTACCGAGGTGAGCTTCCGGCTCGAGGACGAGGCCACCCCCATCTCCATCAACTACACCTCGGGCACCACGGGCAACCCCAAGGGCGTCGTGTACTCCCACCGCGGGGCAGCCCTGAACGCCCTGGGCGAGATCATCGAGACCGGGCTTTCCACGGCCAGCGTGTACCTGTGGACCCTGCCCATGTTCCACTGCAACGGCTGGTGCTTCCCCTGGGCGGTCACAGCGGTGGGGGCGACCCACGTGTGCTTTCGGCGCTTCGACCCGGCGGAGGCATACCGTCTGATCGACCGCTGGGGGGTCACCCACCTGTGCGGGGCGCCCACCGTCCTGCGCATGCTCCTGGCCGCCCGGCCCTCCCCCACTTACCGGTTCGCCCGGCCCGTTCATATCGTCACGGCCGCGGCGCCGCCGAGCCCCACCCTGATCGCCCAGGTGGAGGAGATGGGAGCCCGGCTCACCCACGTGTACGGCCTGACCGAGGTGTACGGCCCCCACACGGTGTGCGCCTGGCATCCGGAGTGGGACGCCCTGCCCCTGGAGGAGCGGGCCCGGCTCAAGGCCCGCCAGGGGGTGGCGTACACCCACGCGGCGTTCCTACGGGTGGTGGACGAGAACCTGCAAGACGTTCCCGCAGACGGCCAGGCCCTGGGGGAGGTGGTCATGCGCGGCAACAACGTGATGCTCGGGTACTACCGCCAGCCCGAGGCCACGGCCGAGGCGTTTCGGGGCGGGTGGTTCCACAGCGGTGACCTGGCCGTGGTGCACCCCGACGGCTACATCGAGCTCAAGGACCGCAAGAAGGACATCATCATCTCGGGCGGGGAGAACATCTCCACCATCGAGGTAGAGAACACCCTGTACAAACACCCGGCGGTGGCCGAGTGTGCGGTGATCGGCGTGCCCGACGAGAGGTGGGGTGAGGTGCCCAAGGCGTTCGTGACCCTGAAGCCCGGAGCCACGGCCACGGCCGAGGAGCTGCGGACCTTCTGTCGGGAGCGGCTGGCCCACTTCAAGTGCCCGAAGCACTTCGAGTTCTGCGAGCTGCCCAAGACCAGCACCGGCAAGATCCGCAAGAACGTGTTGCGCCAGCAGGAGTGGTCCGGGGCCGAGCATCGCATCCGAGGCTGATCCGGTTTCAGCACGATTGGATTCGTAAGGGTCTGCTCTGCCATGTCGGTCCTCTCCTACGGGCGACGGATCAAAGCCGTGACGGACTGAAGGTGCGCCTGGCGCTCGTCGATCCAGTCATCGGTGGGGTAGGCCGGATCCTTTGGTGCCCCACAGACCTCGTGGCTCAAGTATGCAAACGTTTTGGAAACATCAGTGTCAAAGGCACCCCGGTACGTCAGACCCATTTGGCTATTAGGGCTTGCCGAGAGCAGCTTGGGAAAGGCATCCAGGAACTCCCGCCGTACCCGAAGGAAAAGCGCTAGGTAAGGGTCCTCGCACTTCAACTCCCCCTGTCTGTTCTTCCGTGACAGAACAGTCTCCGTGAACCCCACCGTGGCCCAGTAGTACGCGATCCGTATGATTGGGCTCTGCGCAAGCTCGGTCTGGACACTCGGGTGTCGGCTCCAGGCCTCACGGACCTTCTGCAACCAGTCAGTGATTTTGCTGGCGCGCGTCGCCTTGTCATGGTCTCTGATCAAGGCCGTCCACCGTTCTGGGCTTGGTGTCGTACCGAAGTACTTCCACTGGTGGAGGCTGTAAAACAACGCCACGGTGGGGAACGTTTTTAGGCGCTCGAGTTCCATCTCGGGGTCTGAGATGGGCTGGGTACCCAGGGTCTCGAGCACGTCCCACAGGTCGTCGAGCATCTCGACGGCCCTGCCCTCCGGCATGTAGTCGCGGCGGCCGTACAGGTAGAGTTTGAACTTCCATTTCCAGATCCCCACCTCACCGTCGCCGGGGGGCAAAAGGGCCACCCCCTTCTCGTACAGGTAGTCCTGCAGGGCGTTGAGGGGGGTCATCAGGGGGTGGTCGGGCCGCAGAACCGCGGCGAGGAGCTTGCGGTAAGCGAACACCATGTTGTTCCAGACGTAGTACTCCTTGGCCGCTAGGTTCGTGTTCTCGGGGCCGAGCCAGTCCCGGCGCTCGGCCAGGTAGAAGTTGGCGTTCGCCAGCAAGAAGAAAACCGCGGCCCACGCCGCCGCCATCCGCCACCAGCTCGGTCTCGTCCTCACCGACACGCTCCTGCCGCCGTCCGATGAACGCCTGTCACGACCCTGCCATGCCCCGGTCCCCGGCAAGGCCCGCCCACACCAGCGCACACTGCTCCGGCGGGGTCGAGGTCACCGGGTTTCCCTCCTTATCTCGCCCGCTCAGGGTTACCTGGAGCCAGAGTTGGCAACCCCGACGAAGACAGGGCCTCTGGAAAGGGGCAAAGCCTCTGGGCAGGTGTGGACTCAGCCATGGGACCTCCTTTCTGGGGTCGCTCCTGTCATTTGCGAACGGGAAAACGACAAAAGGCCTCCGCCCGTCCGGCAACCACCGGCGGACGAAGACCTCCGATCTTCTTTGATATCATCCGGGCCCCCCATGGACCCCCCTGCCTTACCATGTCCCAACCCCCCGGCCGCAAAATATACCTAATATAATAATAAATTTTTATCACACTGTGAAATCCAAACTCAACCCCCTTTGGGTCTTCGGAAAGGCGCCTTATGAACCGCCTCCCGCCACGAGAAAAAGAAAACCGCGACCCACGCCGCCGCCATCCGCCACCCGTTTCCAATAAACGCCTTGCCTTCCCTTCTTTCGGCCTTACCTTGTGGCCGCGTATGAACTCGCAGAAGACCAACCGGCCCGATCGGGGCCGAGAAGGAGAAGGAGACCATGGACCTGAACCGACTGACCCAGAAGTCCCAGGAGGCCCTTGCCGAGGCCCAGAAGATCGCCATGAAGCGCGGCCACGTGGAGGTGGATGGGGAGCACCTGCTCCTCGCCCTGGTGGACCAGGCCGACGGCCTGATTCCCCGGCTTTTGGAGCGGCTCGACGTGGTGGTGGCCGACTTCCGCGCCAAGGTGATCCGGGCCCTGGACACGCGCCCCCAGGTGTCCGGTCCGGGGGTCGAAGGCGGAAAGATCTACGTGACCCAGCGTCTGAACCGGCTCCTGGTTCGGGCCGAGGAGGAGGCGAAGCGGCTCAAGGACGAGTACGTGTCGGTGGAGCACCTGGTGCTCGCCATGATCCGCGAGGGGGCCGAGACCGAGGCCGGCCGGATCTTCGCGGAGTACGGCGTCACGGCCGAGCGGTTCATGGAGGCCCTGGTAGCCGTGCGGGGCCACCAGCGGGTCACCAGCCCCACGCCCGAGGCCACCTACGAGGCGCTGGAGCGCTACGGCCGGGATCTGGTCAAGGAGGCCCAGATGGGCCGGCTCGACCCCGTGATCGGCCGGGACGCCGAGATCCGGCGGGTGATCCGGATCCTGTCGCGAAAGACCAAGAACAACCCGGTGCTGATCGGTGAGCCCGGCGTGGGCAAGACCGCCATCGTGGAGGGCCTGGCCCAGCGGATCGTCCGGGGCGACGTGCCCGAGGGGCTCAAGGACAAGACCGTGTACGCCCTGGACATGGGGGCCCTGGTGGCCGGGGCCAAGTACCGGGGCGAGTTCGAGGAGCGGCTGAAGGCGGTGCTCCAGGAGATCAAAGAGAGCGAGGGCCGCATCATCCTGTTCATCGACGAGCTCCACACCATCGTGGGCGCGGGCAGGGCCGAGGGCGCCATCGACGCCGGCAACATGCTCAAGCCCATGCTCGCCCGGGGCGAGCTGCGCTGCATCGGCGCGACCACCCTGGACGAGTACCGCCAGCACATCGAGAAGGACCCGGCGCTCGAGCGCCGGTTCCAGCCGGTGCTGGTGGAGGAGCCCACGGTGGAGGACTCGATCTCGATCCTCCGGGGGCTCAAGGAGCGCTACGAGGTCCACCACGGCGTGCGCATCCAGGACAACGCCCTGGTGGCCGCCGCCGTGCTGAGCCACCGCTACATCACGGACCGGTTCCTGCCCGACAAGGCCATCGACCTGGTGGACGAGGCCTGCGCCATGATCCGCACGGAGATCGACTCCATGCCGGCCGAGCTGGACGAGGTGACCCGGCGGATCATGCAGCTGGAGATCGAGGAGGCGGCGCTGAAGAAGGAGAAGGACGCGGCGAGCCGGGAGCGGCTGGAGCAGCTCCGGAAGGAGCTGGCCGACCTGCGGGCCCGGGCGGACGCCATGCGAGCCCAGTGGGACAACGAGAAGGATGCCATCAAGGCCGTGCAGGGCCTGCGCGAGGAGATCGAGCGGGTGCGCCAGGAGATCTCGGTGGCCGAGCGCAACTACGACCTGGAGAAGGCGGCCGAGCTCAAGCACGGCCGGCTGCCCGAGCTGGAGCGCCGGCTCCGGGAGAAGGAGGCCGAGCTCAACCGGCTGGGCGGCACGCGCCTCCTGCGGGAGGAGGTGACCGAGGAGGAGATCGCCGAGATCGTGTCCCGCTGGACCGGAATCCCGGTGTCCCGGCTGATGGAGGGCGAGCGGGAGAAGCTGCTCCGGCTCGATGAGGTGCTTCACCGTCGGGTGGTGGGCCAGGACGAGGCCGTGCAGCTCGTGGCCGACGCGGTGCTCCGGGCCCGCTCCGGCATCAAGGACCCCCGGAGGCCCATCGGGTCGTTCATCTTCCTCGGCCCCACCGGCGTGGGCAAGACCGAGCTGGCCAAGACCCTGGCCGAGGCCCTGTTCGACACCGAGGAGAACCTGATCCGCGTCGACATGAGCGAGTACATGGAGAAGCACGCGGTGAGCCGCCTGATCGGGGCCCCGCCGGGGTACGTGGGGTTCGAGGAGGGGGGCCAGCTCACCGAGGCGGTACGCCGCAAGCCCTACTCGGTGATCCTGTTCGACGAGATCGAGAAGGCGCACCACGACGTGTTCAACGTGCTGCTCCAGATCCTGGACGACGGCCGGCTCACCGACTCCCACGGCCGCACGGTGGACTTCCGCAACACGGTGATCATCATGACCTCCAACATCGGCTCCCACCACCTGCTCGAAGGGGTCACCGCCCGGGGCGAGATCCGGGAGTCGGCCCGGGAGGCCGTGATGCGGGAACTCCGGGCCCACTTCCGGCCGGAGTTCCTGAACCGGGTGGACGAGATCGTGCTGTTCAAGCCCCTGACCCTGGAGGAGATCGAGCGGATCGTGGACCTGCTGACCCAGGACCTGATCCGGCGCCTCCAGGACCGGAGGATCCGGTTCGTGCTCACCGAGGAGGCCCGCAAGCTCATCGCCCGGGCCGGGTACGACCCGGTCTACGGCGCACGCCCCCTCAAGCGCTACCTCCAGCGGCAGCTGGAGACGCGCATCGCCCGCTCCCTCATCGCGGGCGAGGTGCGCGACGGCGCCACCGTCACGGTGGACGCCGAGGACGGCGAGCTCCGGCTCCGGTGGGAGAACCCCTCCGGTACCGAAGAGAGCCCACCCGACGAGCCCGAGGTGTACGAGGCCGAGGTGGTGAACTGATCGGCTTGCTACAACGCCCCAGCGGGGCCCAGGGGGGCTTTTTGCAACCGGAATCCCGCGGCCGCTTCCCTTCGAGGGGGGCGGCCGCGGTTCGGTTCGGCGGCCGGGCTGGCGCGAACCGCCCGTTGCGGTACCCTCTCCCCCTTACCCTTTCCCCAGAGGCGCCGATGACCCAACGGCCCAACCGGCTCATTCGCGAGAAGAGCCCCTACCTCCTGCAGCACGCCTACAACCCCGTGGACTGGTACCCCTGGGGCGAGAAGGCGTTCGCCCGGGCCCGGGTGGAGAACCGCATCGTGTTCCTGTCGATCGGGTACGCCACCTGCCACTGGTGCCACGTGATGGAGCGGGAGAGCTTCGAGGACCCGGAGGTGGCCGCGGTCCTGAACACCCTCACCGTGCCGGTCAAGGTGGACCGGGAGGAGCGCCCCGACGTGGACCAGGTGTACATGGCGGCATGCCAGGCCCTCACCGGCACCGGGGGCTGGCCCCTGACCCTTCTGCTGACCCCGGAGCGGGAGCCGTTCTTCGCGGGTACCTACCTGCCCAAGGAGAGCCGCCACGGCCGGGTGGGGGTGGTCGAGCTGGTGCGCCGCGCCGCGGCCTTGTGGCGGCAGGACCCGGATCGGGTGCGGTCCTCGGCCCGCCAGATCGTGGCGCGGCTTCGAGAGATCGGGGAGGCCCCGCCAGGCCCATTCTCCGGCCGGCTCCTGGAGGCGGCCACCGAGATCTTCGCCCGGGAGTTCGACCCGGCCCGGGGTGGGTTCGGGGCGGCCCCCAAGTTCCCCACCCCCCACAACCTGGTGTTCCTGCTGCGCAGGTTCCGTCGAACCGGCGACGAGCACGCCCGCCGCATGGCCGAGAACACCCTCGAGGCCATGCGGCGGGGCGGCATCTACGACCATCTGGGGTTCGGGTTCCATCGCTATGCCACCGACGCCGACTGGAGGCTGCCCCACTTCGAGAAGATGCTCTACGACCAGGCCGGGCTCGTCCCGGCCTATCTGGAGGGCTGGCAGGCGACGGGGAATCATGGGTTCGCCCGCACGGCCCGGGAGATCCTCACCTACTGCCTGCGGGACCTGCGCGGGCCCGAGGGCGGGTTTCACTCGGCCGAGGACGCCGACTCCCAGGGGAAGGAGGGCGCGTTCTACGTGTGGACCCGGGCCGAGATCCTGGAGGTGCTGGGCAGGGACCGGGGGGAGCGGTTCTGCCGGGTGTACGGCGTGACGGCCGAGGGGAACTTCCGGGACGAGGCCACGGGCGAACGCACCGGAGCCAACGTGCTGCACCTCGATCGGCCCGTGGAGGAGTGGGCCCGGGAGTGGGGAGTGGAGGCCTCGGAGCTCGATGCCGGCCTGGGGGAGGACCGCAAGCTCTTGCTGGCCCGCCGGAGCCTCCGGCCCCGCCCCGGCAAGGACGACAAGGTGCTCACCGGGTGGAACGGGCTCATGGTGTCGGCCCTGGCGCGGGCAGCCTGGGTGCTGGGTGAGGGGGGGTACGCCCGGGCGGCGGCGGACACGGCCCGGTTCGTCATGGGCCGGCTCCGGGCGGGCGACCGCCTGCTGCGGTGCTACCGGCAGGGGGAGGCCGGGGTGGAGGCCGTGGCCGAGGACTACGCGTTCCTGTGCCGGGGCCTGCTGGACCTCTATGCGGCCACGTTCGATCCGGCGTGGATCGCGGCGGCCCTGGACCTAGCCGAGCGCCTCGTCGAACGGTTCTGGGACGCCGACGCCGGGGGGCTGTTCGACGCCCCCCCGGACGGGGGCGCCCTGCCGTGGCGTCCCAAGGAGGTGTACGACGGCGCCACCCCTTCTGCCAACAGCGCGGCACTCGAGGCGTTCGCCCGGCTGGGGCTCCTGACCGCGGATCCGGCCTGGACCCGGCGGGCCGGGGACCTGGCCGAGGCCCTGGCTGGCCGCGTGCACCGGTACCCTGCCGCGTTCACGGCCTACCTGACCGGGGCCGCCCACCTGCTGGAGCCCACCCGCGAGGTGGTGATCGTGGGCCCGCCCGGCCGTGACGACACCCGGGCCCTGGTGGATACGGCGAGGTCGATCTACGCTCCGGAGACCACGGTGCTCCTCGCCCCCCCGGACGGCGTCCTGGCCGGGGCCGTCCCCTTCACCCGTTCCATGAAGACCGTAGGCGGCCGGGCGGCCGCCTACGTGTGCCAGAGCTTTGCGTGTGGGGCTCCGATCACCGATCCGGGGGAGCTGTCCGACCTGTTGGCCCGCCCCCCTCCACGGGGTGATCGCGGGGATTACACGTAGCACTCGTCCCGGACCAGGGGTACCAGCACCACCGGAGTGGGTGCGAGCTCGGCCACCCGATGGGACGCGCTTCCGACCCACATCTCCCGGATGCCGTGACGGCCCTTCGTACCCATCACGATCAGGGTGCTGTGGTAGTCCTGGGCCGCCTGGAGCACGGCCTCGGCCGTGTGTCCGGCCAGCAGGTGGGGGTCGGCCTCCAGGCCCAGCCCACGCAGATCCTGGCAGATCGCCTCCATGCGTTCCTTGGCCTCGGCCTCGGCCTCGGCGATCGCGTCGGGGGGGCTCCGCCGGAAGTCCCGTTCGGTGATCACGTGCACCACGTCCACGGCCTTGGCCGCCGGGGCCAGGGCCCGCACGAACCCCAGGGCCCGCTCGCTGTCGGGGGAGAAGTCCGTGGCCAGAAGCACCCGCTCGAACACGTTGGCACCGGGCAGGTCGCAGGCCCCCTCGCCCGTGTGCTTGCACACGAGCACCGGCACGGCCGATCGCCGCAGGACCGCCATGGTGGTGCCACCCAGGTACACGGTGTCGGCCACGTGGGCGTGCTGCCGGCCGGCCACCACCAGGTCCACCTCCTCCTCGCAGCCCAGCTCCAGAATCTTTCCCTCGGGCGAGCCCACCTCGATCCGGTGCCGGGCCCGGATCCCCTCCTCGACCAGGCGCTTCTCCCAGTCCTCGAACCGGATCCGGGCCTCCTCCCGGAGCTGGTCCGCGAGCTTCTTGTCGAAGCCCCGGAACAGGTTGTAGGCCACCTCGTCCCGGTCGACCACGAACAGGAGGATCACCTCCTCCAGGCCGGCGGTCTTGAGGGGAAGCAGCCGCTCCAGGCACCGGAACGACAGATCCTCGAACTTGGTGGGGAACAGCACCTTGCGAATCGCGTCCATGGCTACCTCCCCTCACCGAAAGAAGACGAGGGTCACGAGAACGAAGGTGGGTACCAGGAAGACCAGGGAGTACTTGAGAATATACCCGAAGAAGCTGGGCATCTCCACGCCGGCCTCCTCGGCGATGGACCGCACCATGAAGTTGGGGGCGTTTCCGATGTACGTGTTCGCTCCCATGAACACGGCGCCCGCCGCCACGGCCTCGAGGTAGATCTCTTGGTGCTGGATCAGGTTCAGGATGGCCTGGCGCTCCGGTACCCCCGGGAAGAAGTTACCCAGGGCCGTGTTCAGGAACACCAGGTAGGTGGGCGCGTTGTCCAGGAAGCTGGACAGCCCGCCGGTGACCCAGAAGTAGTGGAGCGGCTCCTTGACCGCCTCGATCAGGAACGCCAAGTGGCCCTGGGTGCCGGCCTTCAGGATCTCGAGCACGGGAATCATGGTCACGAAGATGCCGGCGAACAGGTAGGCCACCTCCACAATCGGAAACCAGGTGAACTCATTGCGCTCCCGGATCGCCCTCTTGGTGGTTCGCAGCGACAGACCCCCCATCACCACCAGCAGCACGTCCCGGCCCACGCCCGCCACGGACAGGGTCACCCCCAACAGGTTGACCGTTCCCAGGCGGGTGTGGAGCACCCCGCTCAGCAGCACCCCTGCCACCACGCCGGCGAGGAACAGCAGGTTGTGCCCCCCCTCGATCCGAAGCTTCGACCCGTCCGGGGCCGGGGGCCGGCCCTCCTCCTTGCGGTAGTAGTACCAGTCCATGAGGAAGAACACGGCCAGCAGCACCGCGGACACCAGGAGCATGGGGGGCAAGATCTTGAACGTCCAGAAGAACGGCACCCCGTGGAGGAACCCCAGGAACAAGGGGGGATCTCCCAGGGGGGTCAGGGCGCCGCCCACGTTGCACACCAGGAAGATGAAGAACACCACCTGGTAGGTGCGGCGCTTGCGCCAGGCGTTCGCCCGCAGGAACGGCCGGATCAAGAGCATGGCCGCGCCCGTGGTGCCCACCCAGGAGGCGATGGCCGTTCCGACCACCAGCAGCAGCAGGTTGACCAGGGGGGTGCCTGCGAGGCTGCCGGTGACCAGGATGCCGCCGGCCACCGTGTACAGGGACCACAGCAGGATGATGAACGGCACGTAGTCGGCCAGGTAGATCTCGATGATCTGGTGCAGCGCCTCGCCCCGGTACGCGATCAGGAACGGCACGGCCAGGGCCAGGGCCCAGAAGGCCGAGACCTTGCCGAAGTGGTGGTGCCAGAACCGGGGTGCCAGCAGGGGAAACAGGGCGATGGAGAGCAGGATGCCCAGAAACGGGATGCCCCAGTACAGGGCGAGCTCGCTCCCGAGCCCGGCCCCTCCCTCCCCTCCGCCGGAGGCCCAGGCCGTGGTGGCAAACAGGGTTCCCAGGGCGACCGCCGCCAAAAGGCGGCCCAGAGGGCGTTTGTCCATTTCTCGTTCCTCCCGGAAAACGGGGTGCCGGCCGTGAAACGGTTCGGCCCCGGCCGACCAAACTTGAGCTTCGTACGGATCCGAACGAAGGCCCTGCGGGGCCGCGGATCACACCAAGTTGCATGCAACCAGGCGGAGAAACGGGCGTTATCACCCCGTGCCCGGCGGGACGGGGACCCGTCGGAGAGCCGGGTGCGGCCGTGTCAGTAGATACAGTTCGGAACTCAGCCGACAGGACCCCGACGATGCGGTTTGCCTCTGGCCTCTGTCCGCTGATTCCTGGCTCCTGAACCGCAGGTCCCTTGTCCCGCCCCCCGGATACGTGCCGGATGGCAACTTGGTATCAGAACAGCGCGTCCACGAACCCCTGGGCATCGAAGGGGCGCAGGTCCTCGACCCTTTCGCCGATGCCGATGTACCGGATGGGGATCTTGAGCTCGTCGCAGATGGCCACGATCACGCCGCCCCGGGCCGTGCCGTCCAGCTTGGTCAGGGCGATGGCGTCCACCCCCACGGCCTCGTGGAACAGCCGTGCCTGGCTCACGGCGTTCTGGCCGGTGGTGGCGTCCAGGACCAGCAGTACCTCGTGGGGCGCGCCGGGCAGGGCCTTGCCGATCACCCGCCGGACCTTCTTGAGCTCCTCCATGAGGTTGCGCTTGGTGTGGAGCCGGCCTGCCGTGTCCACGATGACCACGTCCACGTTGCGCGCCTTGCCGGCCTCCACCGCGTCGAAGGCCACCGCGGCCGGGTCGGACCCCTGCTGGTGACGCACCACCTGGGCCCCGATCCGGTCCCCCCAGATCTCCAGCTGCTCGATGGCCGCCGCCCGAAACGTGTCGCCGGCGGCCAGGATCACCCGCTTGCCCTCCCGGCGAAACCGGGCCCCGATCTTGCCGATGGTGGTGGTCTTGCCCACGCCGTTCACGCCCACCACCATGATCACCCAGGGCCGCACCCCCTCCGGCGCCGGCCGGGCCTCCTCCGCCACCAGGATCTCCCGGATGGCCGCCTTCAGGTGCTCGCGCAGGGCCTCGGGCCGCACCAGCTCCTTGCGGCTCACCTTCTCCCGGATCTCGTCCACCAGCCGCATGACCGTGGCCACGCCCAGATCCGCGGTGACCAGGGCCTCCTCCAGCTCGTCCAGGGTCTCGGCGTCGATCTCCTTCTTGCCGAACAGCACCCGGTCCACCTTCTGGGCCAGGCCCTGGCGGGTCTTGGCCAGCCCCTGGCGAAGCCGGGCCAGGAACCCTGCCCGGGCCGGGAAGTCCTCACCAGACCCCTCCTCGGCCTCCCCCTCCTCTTCCGGCACGGGCACGGGCGGGGCCTCGGCAGGCTCCGGGGGGGGCGCCTCCCCGACCCCCTCGGGCTCCGGCAACGGCTCCTCTTCAGGCGACGGCTCCTGGTCCGCGGGGGGCTCGGCGGGTGCGGGGGCGTCGGCCTCCTCTCCGGATGTCGGCTCCTCGTCCGGCTCCGGCGGCTCGACCGCCTCGCCCCCTCCCCGCCGGAACAGCCGGCCGAACAGCCCCCGCTTCTTCGGGGTTTCCTCGCTCACAGCTCCTCCCTCGTGGTCGGATGGAAGGCTTCCCTGTAACTTCCGCTAGGACGCTAGGAGGCTGGGACGCTGGGAGGCTTAAAAACCTCCCGGATTCCCGAGCGCTCCAGGCATTACCATGCCTCTTCGCCTCCACCTCACGGTGCAGAGGGCGGGGCGCCTGGATTCGGCTTGGCAGCTAGGCGGCCAGGCGACTCTCGAACCGCGCCAAAGCCCGGGGGCATGGGGTCTTGCCGGAGCGCCGGACGCGGCTTCAAAACTCTAGTTTCTGGTCTCTAGTTTCTAGCCTCTGCCGCCGGCAAAGGGCCCGGACCGGGACTTACGCAAGCTCTGTCCCCCGCAAGCGGGCCGTCTCACGGCCTGTCGGGGTTCCCACCGAGATCCTTCCAGAACCGGGGGTAAGACACCGCCACGGCATCGGCCCCCGTCACCTCGGCCCCGCCCGGGATGGCCAGGGACAGCACCCCCACGGCCATGGCGAGCCGGTGGTCGCCGTGGCTGTTGAACACGGCCGGCCGCAAAGCGGCCGGCCCCCGGATCCGGAACCCGTCCTCGAACGGCTCCACCTCCACCCCGGCTTTGCGAAGCTCCCCCGCCAGGGTTCCGATCCGGTCGGATTCCTTGTGCCGCAGCTCCCCCGCACCGGTCACCTCGGTCACCCCGTCGGCCGCAGCGGCCACCGCGGCCAGCACCGGGAACTCGTCGATGGCGGCCGGCACCTCGGCCGGCTCCACCCGGGTCCCCCGCAGGGGTCGGTTCTCCACGGTTACGTCCCCCAGGGGCTCGCCCCCGGAGGCGCCGGTGGGCCGCAGATCCACGGCCGCCCCCATCCTCCGGAGGATCCGGAAGAACCCGGTGCGGGTCGGGTTCAGGCACACCCCCCGCACCGTGATCCGCGAGCCGGGCACCAGACAGGCCGCGGCCGCCCAGAACGCCGCGGCCGACGGATCGCCCGGCACCTCCATGTCGAGGGGCGCCAGCGGCACGCGTCCCCTCACCCCCACTCTGCCGTGCTCCCGGACGATCCCGGCGCCCATGGCCTCGAGCATGCGCTCGGTGTGGTCCCGGGACGGGGCCGGCTCCTCCACCCAGGTGGTTCCCCGGCAGTGGAGCCCCGCCAGGAGAACGGCGCTCTTCACCTGGGCGCTCGCCACCGGCAGCCTCCACCCCAGGGCCCGCAGGCTCCCCCCCCGGATCACCAGGGGCGCCAGCCGGTCCTCCCGGCGGCCCAGGGCCAGGGCTCCCATCTCCCGCAGGGGATCCAGGACCCGGGCCATGGGCCGCTGGCGCAGGCTGACGTCCCCGGTGAGCACCGACAGGAAACCGTGGCCGGCCAGCACGCCCGCGAGCAGCCGCATGGTGGTGCCGGAGTTCCCGCAGTCCAGCACGTCGTCGGGCTCCCGGAGTCCCCCCAGACCCCGGCCCTCCACCGCGACCGTGTCCCCCTCGTCCCGCATCGCCACGCCCAGCCGCTCCAGCGCGGCTCGGGTGGACGCCACGTCGGCCCCGGCCTGCAGGCCCCGGATCCGGGACGTTCCCTCGGCCAGGGCCGCGAACATCAGCGCGCGGTGGGAGATGGACTTGTCCCCCGGCACCCGAAGCTCCCGCCGGAGCGGGCCCGAGCCCGCCACCCTCACACGGTCCAAAGCCGGCTCCTCCCTTCCTTTGCCCCGTGGAACAAGGACTGCAACGCCTCCGCGTCCCCGGTCTCGAGCCGTTTTCGCACCGCGGCCAGCTCCTCCTCGAACTCCCCCAGGACCCGGGCCAGGGCCTCCCGGTTCTCCATGCAGATGTCCCGCCACAGGGCGGGGGGGCTCCCCACCACCCGGGTCCAGTCCCGCAGCGACGGCCCCGCCAGGCTTAGATCTCGGTCCTGGAGCTTCTCCAACACCGCCCAGGTCAAGGTGTACGCGAGGAGGTGGGGCAGATGGCTCACCCACGCGAACACCCGGTCGTGGGCATCGGGAGGCATCCGAACCACCCGCGCCCCCAACGAGGCCCACAGCGCCTCCACCCGGTCCACGGCTCCGGCCGGCGTGGCGGGCAGCGGGGTCAGAACGCACGGCCGAGCGTCGAACAGCCTCGGATCGGCCGCCTCAACCCCCGATCGCTCGGTGCCGGCCACCGGGTGCCCTCCCACGAAATCGACCCCGTCCGGTAACACCCGGGCCGCCTCGGCCACGATGGAGGCCTTGGTGCTGCCCACGTCGGTGACGATCTGGCCCTGGTCCAGCGCCGGCGCGATCTCGGCCAGGAGACGGCGCACCGCGGTCACCGGGACCGCCAGCACCACCAGGTGGGCCCCGGCTACGGCCTCGGCCGCCGAGCCCGCCGCCTCGTCGACCCACCCCCGCTCCCGCCCCATGGCCAGGCTTGCCGTGCGTCGGTCCCAGGCCCGCACCCGGTAGGGCGCACCGTGGACCTTGATCGCCGCGGCCAGGCTTCCTCCGATCTGCCCGAGGCCCACGATCCCCACTGTGGGACCGGTCATCGCTCCCCTCCCCCGAGCTCGCGGCCCACGGCCCGGCACACGCCTGCCACGGCCTCCACCAGCCGGGCGAACCGCTCGGGCTTGAGGCTCTGGTTCCCATCGCACAGGGCCGCATCGGGCCGGGCGTGGACCTCGATCATGAGCCCGTCGGCCCCGGCCGCCACGGCCGCCCGGCTCAGCGGCTCCACCAGGTCCCAGCTACCGGCGGCGTGGCTGGGGTCCACCAGCACGGGCAGATGGGTCTGGCTCTTCAGCACCGGCACGGCGGACAGGTCCAGGGTGCTGCGGGTGGCGGTCTCGAAGGTCCGGATGCCCCGCTCGCACAGCAGGATCCGCTGGTTGCCCTGGGCGGCCACGTACTCGGCGCTCATCAGCCACTCGGTGATCGTGGCCGACATGCCCCGTTTGATGAGAATGGGCTTGGTGAGGTTTCCCACCTCTTTGAGAAGCCGGAAGTTTTGCATGTTGCGTGCCCCGATCTGCACCACGTCGGCGTACCGGGCCACCAGCACCGTGTCCCGGGGGTCCATGAGCTCGGTCACCACCGGCAGCCCCGCGGCCTCCCGGGCCTCGGCCAGCAGCTCCAGCCCCTTTTCGCCCAGCCCCTGGAACGCGTACGGGCTGGTGCGGGGCTTGTAGGCCCCGCCCCGCAGGCAGGTGGCGCCGGCCTCCCGGATGGCGTGGGCGGTCTCCAGCAGCAGCTGCCGGTCCTCGATGGAGCACGGCCCGGCGATAATCTGCACGGGCCCGGGGCCGAAGGCGACCCCGCCCACCTCCACCTCGGAGTCGGCCGGGTGGAACTCGCGGCTCACCAGCTTGTAGGGCTTCAGGATCGGGATCACCCTCTCCACGCCCGGCATGGACTCCAGAGGCAGGTCCCGCAGCACCGCCTCGTCGCCGATGGCCCCCACCAGGGTGCGCTGGACGCCCCGGGACTCGTGCACGGCCAGCCCCAGGGCCCGGAGGGTCTCGACCAGCTGCCGCCGGTCCTCTTCCTTGTGGTCGGGTTTGAGAACGATGATCATGGTCTTGCGATCCCCTCGGCCGTCACGGCCTGGAAAGCGGCTTCGAACCGGTCCAGCTCCTCGGGCAGCCCCACGGTGACCCGCAGCCACTCGGGCATGCCGAAGCCCCGGATCGAGCGCACGATGACCCCGCGGTCGAGCAGCCGGCGGTACACGCCGTCGCCGTCGCCCACCTTCACCGCCACGAAGTTCGCCTGGCTGGGTACGTGCTCGAGGCCCATTCGGCCGAACAGCCGGTGCAGGCGCTCCCGGCCCCGCCGGTTCACCTCTCGGCTCCGCCGAAGGTGCTCCCCGTCCGCCAGGGCGGCCAGGGCCGCGGCCTGGGCCACCCCGTTGGCGTTGAACGGCAGCCGCAGGCGGTTCAGGTAGTCCACCAGCCCCGGCGGGCCCACGGCGTAGCCGATCCGCAGCAGGGCCAGGCCGTAGGCCTTGGAGAAGGTGCGCACCACCACCAGGGGTCGGCTCGGGTCCACGTAGCGGGGCCCTTGCGGAAAGTCGGGGGTGTCCGCGTACTCGGCGTAGGCCTCGTCCAGGATCACGGCCACGGACGAGGGGACCCGCTCCAGGAACCGCTCCCACTCGGCCGCGCCGAACGCCGTGCCCGTGGGGTTGTTCGGGTTGCCCAGGATCACCAGCGAGGTGTCCGGACGGACGGCCGCGGCCACCGCCTCCAGGTCGACCCGGTGGTCCTGCAACGGCACCCACACCACTTCCCCCCCCTGGGCCCGCACCGTCAGCTCGTAGATGCTGAACGAGGGGCTCGCCAGCACCACCGACCGGCCCGGCCGCACCACGAGCCGCACCACCATCTCGATCACCTCGGAGCTGCCGTTGCCCAGCACGAGGTTCTCGGGGCCCACGCCCCAGCGCCGGGCCAGCTCCTCCTTGAGGGCCCGGCCGTACCCGTCCGGGTACCGGTGGGCCGCATCCAGCACGGACCGGGCCGCTTCCACGGCCCGGGGCGACGGGCCCAGGGGGTTCTCGTTGCTCGCCAGCTTTACGACGTGGGGCAACCCCTTCTCCCGAGCCAGGTCCTCGGCGGGTTTGCCGGGCACGTACGGGGATAGATCGTGGACGAACGGACTCACCATCTGGTGGAAGCGGTCGGTCATGACGGCACGGGTGTGGAGGTCTCTCGGACGTCGTGGAAGCCGGGCCGGGCCGGCGGGAGGGTCCTGTATAGCCGAACCCGCGGCCGCCCGTCCAGAGCCGACCGCGGGTTGGTGCCGGGATTTCGAACGGACGGGACCGAAAAGCTCGCCGCCCCGGACGCCTACCGGGCCCGGGGAAGGCTGCCCTGCGGGTAGGAGCCCAGCACCCGCAGGAACCGGCAGCGGGAGCGCAGCTCCTCCAGGGCGGCCCGGACCCCGGGCTCGGTGGCGTGCCCCTCGCAGTCGGTAAAGAACACGTACTGCCAGGCCTCATCGGGCATGGGGCGGGACTCGATCTTGGTCAGGTTCACGCCGTGCTCGAAGAACGGCTGGAGCATCCGGTACAGGGCCCCCACTTCGTCCCGGACCGCGAACACCACCGAGGTCTTGTCGCGGCCGCTGGGGTCGGGAATCTCGGGGCCGATCACCAGGAACCGGGTGAAGTTGTTGGGGTTGTCCTCGATGCGCGACTCCACCACCCGCAGGCCGTACGCCTGGGCCGCCACCTCGGCCGCGATCGCGGCCGCCCCTGGGTCCTCGGAGGCGATCTTGGCCGCCTGGGCCGTGCTGGCCGCGTCGAACACCGGCACCTCGGCCAGGTGGGTCTCCAGCCATCCACGGCACTGGGCCACGGCATGGGGGTGGGAGTAGATCCGTTCCACGTCGCCCAGCCGGCCGCTGCGGTTGAGCAGGTGGTGGGTCACCCGCAGGTACACCTCGGCCACGATCTTCAGCTCGGACCGTAGGAACATGTCCAGGGTGTGGCTCACCACCCCCTCGGTGGTGTTCTCCACCGGGATCACCCCGTAGGCCACCTTGCCCTTCTCCACCCGCTCGAACACCTCGCCGATGGTGCGGGCGGGCTCCAACCGCGCCGACTCTCCGAACCTCCGCAGGGCGGCCTGATGGGTGAAGGTGGCCGGCGGCCCCAGATACGCTACGCTCATGGGCGCCTCGAGGGCCAGGGAGGCCGAGATGATCTCCCGCCACACGGCCCGGACCGCCGCGTTGGGGAACGGACCGGGGTTGGCCTGCTCGAGCCGGCGCAGCAAGTCCTCCTCCCGGCCGGGGGCGTAGAACCGGGCGCCGGCCTCCCGTTTGATCTCGCCCACCCGGCGGGCCAGGCCTGCCCTTTCGTTCAGGAGCTCGAGGATCCGCCGGTCCAGATCGTCGATGGCGGCACGCAGCTCCGCCAGCTGTCGTTTCACGTCGTCCATGGCGCGTCCTGCCTCGGGTCTTCGAGCCGGCCTCCGCCCCTGCCGGCCGCCTGTTCCAGGGCCTGGATCTCGTCGGAGGTGAGGTGGCGCCAGCGGCCCTCCGGAAGGTCCCCCGCCCGGACCGGGCCGAACGCCACCCGCTCCAGGTCCACCACCCGCCCCCCCAGGGCCTGGACCATCCGCCGCACCTGGCGCTTGCGCCCCCCGTGGAGCGCCAGGGAGAACCCCACCATCCCACCGGACCGGTCCACCTCCCACACCCGCACCGCGGCCGCAGGCCCGTCCTCCAGCCGGACCCCAGAGACCAGCCGTCGGGGATCGAACCTCCCCCGGGCGCTCACCCGGTACACCTTCTCCACGCCCCGGCTGGGGTGGAGAAGGCGGTGGACCAGCCCGCCGTCGTTGGTGAACAGGAGGACCCCCCGGGTGTCCCGGTCGAGCCGCCCCACGGGCACCACCCGTTCCGACAAGCCGGCCAACAGGTCCATGACCGTGGCCTCGGCGTGGGGATCCTGAACCGTGGTCACGTAGCCCGGCGGTTTCCGAAGGACCACCACCACCCTTGGCTGCTGGGCCGGCAAGGGCCGGCCGTCCACCTCGATCACCTGCGCCTGCGGGTCCACCCGGGTTCCGAGCCGGGTCACCACCCGGCCGTCCACCCGCACCCGGCCCTGCTCGATCCACCGCTCGGCCTGGCGCCGGCTCGCCACGCCTCGGGCGGCCAACACCTTCTGGAGCCGCTCCCCGGGCATCTCAGGCCGCCCCCGGGGGATCGCCGGGCTTCTCCTCCTGCGCCAGGAGCTCCTCAATCTCCTGCAGGCTGGGCAGATCGGCCAGGGAGGCCAGGCCGAACACCTCCAGGAACTTCCGGGTGGTGCCGTACAGGAGGGGACGGCCGGGCACGTCCTTCTTGCCCACGATCCGCACCAGCCCCTTCTCCGCCAGCGACTTGAGCACCCCGCCGCAGTCCACCCCCCGCACCTCCTCCACCTCGGCCCGGGTCACCGGCTGGCGGTACGCCACGATGGCCAACGTCTCCAGGGCCGCCCGGCTGAACCGGACCGGTCGGGGCACCTCGAGCCGGGCCAGGAACGGGGCGAACTCCGGCCGGGTGCGAAGCTGGTATCCCCCGGCCACCTCCCGCACCTCCACGGCCCGGCCCGCCAGGGCCCGCTCCAGCCTCGCCAGGGCTTCCAGCACGGCTTGGCGGTCCGCGCCCTCCGGGCCGAGCAGATCCACCAGCCGGGCCAGGGGCACCGGCTCCGGCGAGGCGAACAGGACCGCCTCCACCGCCCGGGCAAGGGTCTCCGGGTCCATCCTCACGACTCCTCCATCAGCACCGCGAACAGCCGGATCTCCCCGAACGGGGTCACCTGCATCACCCGCAGGGCCCGCAGCCGTACCAGCTCCAGAACCGCCAGGAACGTGGTCACCAGGCGGGTGCGGCTGGTCCGCGGCGGGAACAGGTCCTGGAACGCAAGGCCGGCCCCGGCCGGCGCCGTCTCGAAAATCTCCAGGATCTCCTGCATGGCCTCCTGGATCGAGATCCGCTCCCGGGCCACGTCCTCCACGAACGTCTCGGGCGCCTCCTCCAGCACGTCCCGGAAGGCCAGGAGCAGCCGGAACAGGTCCGCCTCGATGGGCGCGTCGGGGTGCTCCACCTCGTCCAGCTCGGGCGCCCGGAACGAGCGGGCGAACACCTCCCGGCCCAGCACGGGGCGGTCCGCCAGCCGCTCGGCCGCCGCCCGCATCCGCTCGTACTCCAGCAGCCGGCGCACCAACTCGGCCCGGGGGTCCTCGCCCTCTTCCTCGTCCTCCTGGGGCTTGGGCAGGAGCATCCGGGACTTGATCTCGGCCAGGGTGGCGGCCATCACCAGGAACTCGCTGGCCACGTCCAGGTCGAGCACCCGCATGGTGTCCAGCACCGCCAGGTACTCTTCCAGGATCCGGGCGATGGGGATGTCGTAGATGTCGTAGCGGTGCTTGCGGATCAGGTGCAGCAGGAGATCCAGGGGGCCCTCGAACCCCTCGAGCCGCACCCGGTATCCGGCCTGGTCGCCGACCAGGATCGCGCCGCCCTCGTCGTGCTCCATCCCCTCTCCTCGCCGGCGAAGCGACACCGGCCGTCGGTCGCCGGTCTACGGTCGAAAGCTCGCCCCGACACCGGAGCCGGGGAGCATGGGATCTCCAGCATCAGGGGCCGGAGAACCGAGTCCAGTGGACAGGTCGTGACCTCAACACGTCGCGTTGGGGGCAACGTTTTTGCCCTTTCTCCGGCTTCTTCCAACTGGCTTCCGACCCGGCGGTCAAAGCCCCGGGGGCATGGGGTCTGCCGGAGAGCCGGGCGCGGCCTCAAGATTCTAGAAACCTTGAGGGGCAAAACTCGCTGCAAATGCGTCAAGTTTTTTCGTGGAGGCGCAGTTCCCTTGCTCCGGCTCCCCATGCCTCGACGGTCTGAGGCGGAGCCTCGCTAGTTTCTAGTCTCTAGCCCGGCGGCGAGCACCGGCCCCTGGTCGGGCACCACCGCGTCCTCGGCGCCGGCGCACCTTGCGCCCGGCCACACCACGCAGCTCCGGAGCCGGGCCCCCGCCTCGATCCGGGCCCCGGCGCCCACCACCGTCCCCGGACCGATCCGCACCCCCTCGGCGATCTGGGCTCCCCGGCCCCGGTACCACGGGCCCGCCGGCCCGTCGACCACCTCACCCGGCGCGGCCGACAGCCGTCCCAGATCCAGCAGCCTCCGGTGGGCCGCCAGGTACCGGCCCGGGGTGCCCAGATCGCTCCAGAACGCCCCCTGCTCCAGCTCGAACCCGTACACCGGCGCCCCACGCCCCACGAGGCTTTGATGGACGTCGGCGTTGATGCAGCAGGGACCGTCCGGCACCTCGGCCAGGATCTCCGGCTCCAGCAGGTGGAGTCCCGTGAACTCGCAGGGCCGGCCGGCCCGCGCACCCGGCGCACGGGCGCCGAGGAACCGCACGATACGACCGTCGGGGGCCAGCTCAAGGGGGGCCGAACGCCCCGGGGCCACCGGGGCCACCGACAGGGTGGCCAGGGCCCCGCGCTGGCGGTGGAACCGTGCCAGGGCCCGTAGGTCGATCTCTTGGTAGGTGTCGGCGTTGGCCAAGAAGAAGGGCCCCCCGGCCAGGGCGTCCTTCCACGGCACGAGGGCCCCGCCGGTGCCCAGGATCCGCGCCTCCCGGCTCCACGCGAGCTCCAGGCCCTGCGGCACCCAGGGCTCCAGGCGGCCCTGCAGCACCTCGGGCAGATAGTGAAGGTTCACCACGGCCCGGCCCACCCCTGCCGACGCCAGGAGGTCCAGCACCCGAGCGGCCAGGGGCACGTCGAACAGCGGCCAGACCGGCTTGGGCACGACCCGGCTCAGGGGCCTCAGGCGGGTGCCCAGGCCTGCGGCCAGCAGGAACGCCTGGGCCACGCCGGCCGCTCCCATGGGTCAGGCCCCCTCCCACTCCCGCAGCACCCGCTCCAGCTCGGTCGGGCTCCTCACCTTGCGGTGCCGCGCCCCGCTCACTCCCCGGACCCGGGCCTCGCACTCCGGCCAGGAGCCGTGGAACGCGACCTCCCCGTCCACCCGGCTCACGTAGCACGGGAACGAGCGTCCCGACTCCGCCGTCCCGATCCACTCCCCCGAGCCGTCCCGCAGATCCGGGGTCTCGCCCCGGGCGAAGGCCGTGGCCAGCTCGTCGCAGCGCTCGTTGAACGCATGGCCGCGGTGTCCCCGCACGTGCTCCCAGGTGACCCGGCGGCCCGAGCCCCAGGCCAGCCGGTCCAGCTCCTTCCACAGGTCCCGGTTCATCACGGGCTGACCGTCGGCCTTGCGCCAGCCCCGGCGTTTCCAGCCGTGGATCCAGCTGGAGATCCCGTCGTACACGTACCGGGAGTCCGTGACCACGTGGACCCGCGCCCCGGGGGCCGCGCGGCGCAACCCCTCGATCACGGCGGTGAGCTCCATCCGGTTGTTGGTGGTGGCCGGGTCCCGCCCGCCGATCTCCCACACCCGTCCGCCAGGCTCCACGAGCACCGCGGCCCATCCCCCAGGCCCCGGGTTCCCCAGGCAGGCCCCGTCGGTATAGATCTGGATTCGCCGCTCGTCGGCCACGCGTCCCTCCGGGTGGTTTGACAGGGTGAGCCCCCAGCCCCTACGCTTGGCGGCCGCGACGAAGTGTAACAGCTCGGCCCCCCCGCTGCCCAGCTCGACGGCCGGAGGTTTCCATGGCGTTCGGATGGTTCGGGAAGAGACGAAGCTCGCTGGAACAGCTCGTGGAGAAGGGCCGGAAGCTGGCCCGTCAGGGCCGCTGGGGCGAGGCCCTGGCCTATCTGGAGGACGCGGCCGGCCGGCCCGACGCGCCACCGGGGCTCGGGGATGAGATCCGGGCCTGCCGCGCCCGCCTGGCCGAGATCAACCTGGAGGAGGCCCGGGAGTGCCTCGTGGCCTCCGACCCCGGCCGGGCCCGGGAGCACCTGGCCCTGGCCCGGAAGTACGCCGCAGGAGACCCCGGCCTGGCGGCCCGGATCGATGCGTGCGAGGCCGAGCTGAGCCCGCCCGGGCCGCAGCCGACGGGCCCGGCCCGGCCCGTGTTCGCCCCGTCGTGCGGCTGTGACGCCCCGTGCTCGCCCGAGCCCCCTATCGAGGAGGAGGGAGCCCCGGCCGACACCGACCTGTTCGAGTTCTACCTGGAGGCCGTGGACCCGGCCGAACGGGCGGTGCTCACCGGTCTGGGCGGGGCGTTCCGGGCGGGGTTCGTGGCCTTGCAACAGGGGGATCTGGACGAGGCCGGCCGCCGGCTCGGCGAGGCGGCAGCCGAACACCCCGGCGCCGCGGGTCCGGCCTACGCCCTGGGCGTGCTCCGCAGCCTCCGGGGCGAGTGGGCAGAGGCCGAGGCCCGGTTCCAGGAGGCCCTGGCCGCGGCCCCCGACCTGGCCGCGGCCGTCCATCACTGGGCCGACACCCTGCGAGAGGCCGGCCAGACCGAACGGGCCGTGCGCCTCCTCGAACGGTGGGTGGAGGACCACCCCGAAGACGGCCCCTCGTGGGTTCGGCTGGCGGCGCTGCGGCTCGACGGCGGAGACCCGGAGGCGGCCCTCGCCGCCCTGAACCCGGCCGCACAGGCCTTCTCTGAGCCGCCCCCCGAGGTGGGGCTGCTTCGGGCCCGCACCCTGGAGGCCCTCGGCCGCACCGACGACGCCGTAACCGAGCTCCAAGGCGTGCTGGCCCGGCGGCCCGACCTGGTGGAGGCCCTCGTCCCGCTCGGCCGGATCCTGCTCGCTCGGGGCGGAGCCCACGCGGAGCGGGCCGCAGAGGTGTTCAAACACTGTGTCCGGATCGACCCCGGCCGAGGCTGGTGGTACCTGCTCCGGGTCGCCGAGGCCTATGCGGCCCGGGGCTGGGCCGCCGAGGCCCGGGAGGTCCTCGATCATGCGGCCGCCCGGCTGCCGGAAGAGGAGGAGGCCCGGGAGGAGTGGGACCGGGTGGCCGGCTCGCTGACGACTGACCCGGCAACAGCGTAGACGGGCCTTCCCGGAGGTGGGGCAAGGGATCTGCTTCCGGCCGGACCCGAGGCCGGGCATTGGGGTTCGCCGCGCAGGCAGGAGACAGGGGACTCGGTCCCACCACGACTCCGTGTAGCGGCGCATCAAGGGGCCGCGCCCGGCGCTCCAGCGGCTCCCCCAGCCCCCGGACCGTGAGGGGATGCCAAAGAGTTTTTCAAGCATCCCGGCGTCCTAGCGGCGGTCAGCTCCGGGGCACGACGCAGATGAACCGCAGCCCCTGCTCGTCCGAGGCCAGGAACCGGTGGAGCGCACCGGGCGGCACGTATACCACGTCGCCCGGCCCCAGGGGCGTGGAGTGCCCCTCCTCCAGCAGGGTCCCGTGCCCCTCCACCACGAACACCTCGTGTTCGAAGTCGTGGGTGTGATAGGGGGTGTGGCCGCCGGGGTCCACGTCGAACACCCGCATCACGAAGTTGGGTGCGCCCTGCTCCTCACCGATCACGATCCGCATCCGCACCCCTTGGGCTCCCTCCATCCGGACCGGGGTCGCCTCGATCTCCTCCAGGTTTCCTACCTTCATCGGTTTCTCCTCTCGGGCTCGGCGCCGTCCCGGTACCAGTCGGAGGCGGTTGCGCGGCGGGCGCCGACCGGGCCCGGGCCCGGACCGCCTTCGCCTCCTCGGTCTTCCCCTGGGCCTCGAGGGCCTCGGCCAGCCCCAGGTACGCCTCCCGGCACGCGGGGTCGGCCTCCACGGCCCGCCGGAACACGGCTTCCGCATTGGGGTAGAACCTCCGGGCGAGCAGCAGCCTGCCCATGCGCACATAACGCAGGGCCCGTGGGTCCGGCCCTGTTGCGGGCCTCTCCGGCCTCCCGGCCGCCTCCGGTCCCTCTGGCTTCCCGGTCGTCTCGGTCGTCTCAGCCTGCTCGGTCTTCCCAGGCTTCCCGGACCTCTCGGTCTTCTCGGGCTCCTTCTCCAGCGTTGTTGCGACCGGCGCGGGTCTCTCCTGCTTCTCCGGCTCCTGGCCGGGAGCCGACCGCCGGGCCTCGACCTCTCCCTCGGGGGAGGCCCGGTGCTGCTCCTTCCCCAGCATCTCCTGGGCCCGGGCGAGCCCTTGCCGCGCCCGGGGGTAGTCAGGGTCCTCCTCCAGGGCCTGCCGGAACACCTTCACGGCCCGGGCGGCCATGCGGCGCTGGAGCAGGATCTCCCCCATGCGGGTGTACCGCTCGGCCATCCCCTTGGGCCGGTAGGTTGGCTGGGCCTCGGCCGACACGGCCTCCGGTTTCCTCAGTACCCCCAGGAGCTCCAGCACCTCGTCCTTGAACCCGTCCCGGGTCATGTCCGAATACCCCTCCAACAGGGCCCGGATCGTGCCTTGCGCGTCGCACAGCAGCAGGGACGGCACCGCGATCACCCCGTAGCGGTTGAACACCGAGAGATCTGTGTCCACCACCACCGGAAAGGTCAGCCCCCGATCGGCGGCCCACTGGCCGATCGCCTCCATCTCGCCGGGATCCCGCTCCTGGTGCTCCACGTTCACCGCGATCACCTGCAGCCCCCGATCGGCGTAGCGCTCGTACAGGTTCTGGAAGTCCCGCAGGGCCTCCTCGCTGCGTGGGCTCCACATGGCCCAGAACACCACCACCGTGGCCTTGGCTCCCAGCGCCTCCGTCAGGTGCACGGTCTCTCCGGCCGGTGTGGTCAGCCGGAAGTCCTTGACTTCCTGACCCTCCCGCGTGCGTTTGAACGCCCACGCCGCCATCGGCATCAGGAACAACAGGGCCAGAACCCCCCAGGAAACCCGTCGCATCGTGCCCTCACCTCCCTGCGGACTCGGTCCGCCCCCCTCGGTTGCATCCTGGAAATCGCTCTGCGATACTACTTGACAGCCGCCAGTGCTTACAAATCCAGCGATTCCAAGGCAAACGAATGAGCGACGTCCGCACCGCCGGCGATGACCATCTGGTCATCGCCGGTCGCACCTTTCGGTCCCGGCTCCTAATGGGTACCGGCAAGTTCCCGAACCCCCGGACCATGGTCCAGGCCCTGGCCGCGTCGGGCGCCGAGATCGTCACCGTTGCCCTCCGTCGGGTGGACCTGAGCCGACCCCAGGAGGACATCCTGGCCCACATCGACCGGGAGCGGTACCTGCTGCTGCCGAACACCTCGGGTGCTCGAAACGCTGATGAGGCCGTGCGCCTCGCCCGGCTGGCCCGGGCCGCGGGCCTGGCGGACTGGGTCAAGCTCGAGGTCACCCCTGACCCCCGTTTTCTGTTGCCCGACCCGGTGGAGACCCTGCGGGCGGCCGAGGTGCTGGTACGGGAGGGGTTCACGGTGCTACCGTATATCGGTGCTGACCCGGTTCTGGCGAAGCGCCTGGAGGACCTGGGCACGGCCACGGTGATGCCCCTGGGCTCGCCCATCGGCTCGGGCCGAGGGCTCCTGACCCGGGAGTCCGTGGAGATCATCATCGAGCAGGCCACGGTACCGGTCGTGGTGGACGCCGGGCTGGGGGTTCCGTCCCACGCGGCCGAGGCGATGGAGCTGGGCGCCGACGCGGTGCTCGTGAACACGGCCGTTGCGGTAGCCCGGGACCCGGTGGTCATGGCGGCCGCCTTCCGCAAGGGGGTAGAAGCGGGCCGAGAGGCGTTCCTGGCCGGCAGGGCGCCGGTGTCCCGGCAGGCCCGGGCGTCGAGCCCCCTGACCGGCTTCCTACGGGACGAGCCATGACCTTCGAGGAGTTCTGGCGCCACAGCGACGTGGCGGGCTTGGTGGCCCAGGCAGAGCGGGCCCTCCCGGATCAGGTGGAGAGGGCCCTCGCCCGGCGGGTCGTGGACCTGGAGGGGTTCCTGGCGTTGATCTCGCCAGCGGCCGCGGCCTTTCTGGAGCCCTTGGCCCGCCAGGCCCAGTCCCTGACCCAGGAACGGTTCGGCCGGGTCGTCCAGCTCTACGCCCCCCTGTACGTCTCCAACGACTGCGTGAACGCCTGCGTCTATTGCGGGTTCAACCGCCACAACCCGATCCGGCGCACCACCCTGAGCCTGGCCGAGGCCGAGGCCGAGGCCCGGGTCCTGTGGAAGCAAGGGTTCCGGAACCTGCTGATCGTGTCGTCCGAGAACCCGACCGCGGTGCCGGTGTCCTACTTCGAGGCCCTGACCCAACGCCTGGGATCCCGGTTTCCGAGCCTCTCGGTCGAGATCTACCCGTTGGACGAGGACGGATACCAGCGGCTGGCCCGGGCAGGGGTGGACGGGGTCACCGTGTTCCAGGAGACCTACGAGCCGGACCGCTACCGGCGGGTCCACCCGGCTGGCCGAAAGGCCGATTACTCCTGGCGGCTCGCCACTCCAGAGCGTGCGGCCCGGGCCGGCATGCGCCGGGTGGGGCTCGGCGCCCTCCTGGGGCTGGGGCCGTGGCGGCTCGAGGCGGTGGGGTTGGCCCTGCACGCCCTGTGGCTCGAGCGGCGGTTCTGGCAGACGCAGGTCACCATCTCGTTTCCCCGGCTCCGGCCCGCCCCCGGGGGGTACACCCCGCCCCACCCCGTGTCCGACCGGGAACTGGTGCAGCTAATGTGCGCCCTGCGGCTCCTTCTGCCGGACGTGGGGCTGGTGCTGTCGACCCGGGAGAGCCCGGAGCTACGGGACGGCCTGTCCCGGATCTGCGTGACCCACACCAGCGCGGGATCCCGGACCGAGCCGGGGGGCTACACCCGGCCCGGCCAGGCCGACGTACAGTTTCGGGTGGAGGACCGCCGGAGCCCCGCCGAGGTGGCCGCCCGGCTCCTGGAGCTCGGCGTGGAGCCGGTATGGAAGGACTGGGACGCGGCCCTGCACGACACCGCCCCGTGACGACCCGAGCCCCCCAGACCTCGCCGGGCCGGGCAACGGGGAAGGAAAGCTGTCATTGGTCCGAGGCCTTTGCGCCCGGGGGCGTGGGGCCTGCTTCCGGCCGCGCGCGAAGCCGGGCATCGAGATTCGCCGCGCAGGCACGGGGCACCAACGGTGGTTTCATGGCAGTCCGGCCGGGGACCGAACGGTTTCACGGTGCGAGCGTTGGAGGCGCTGCGCGGCGAGCCAAGGAGCCGCGCGCGGCTCTCCAGCAGACCCCATGCCCCCCGAGACCGTGAGGCGGCGTCAAAGAGGCGGGGCCATACTTGGAACACTCTGGAATCAAGTAGGTTTTCATGCGTCCTAGCGTCCCAGCCTCCCAGCATCCTAGCGGAAGTCACTGGAAAGGAGTGTTGCCGTGACGGTGGTGGTCAACGGGGAGCCCCGGCCGGTGGACGCCGGGACCACGCTGGGCGCCCTCTTGGTGTCCTTGGGGGTGCAGCCCGCCACGGTGGTGGTGGAGCGCAACGGGCAGATCGTGGCCCGGGACGCCTTCGGGCGGACCGTGCTGGCCGAAGGGGACCGGCTCGAGGTGGTCCGGTTCGTGGGGGGCGGATGAGTTCCACGGCCGAGTCCCGGGCCCGGGCGGTCCGGGCGATGTTCTCCGCCATCGCCCCCACCTACGACCTTCTGAACCGGATCCTGAGCCTCGGGGTAGACGTGGGCTGGCGCCGGCAGATGGTGCGGCGCCTGCCCCCCGGATGCCGACGGGTGCTGGACCTGGCCTGTGGAACCGGCGACGTGGCCTTGGAGATCGTCCGGCAAAGACCTGCCGCCCGGGTGTTCGGGGCCGATTTCGCCCTGCCGATGCTCCGGGCCGGCACCCCCAAGCTGCGCTACCGCGCCGCCGCCGGGCGGATCCTCCTGCAGAACGCCTCGGCCGAGGACCTTCCCTACGGGGACGCCACCTTTGACGCGGCCACCATGGCGTTCGGCATTCGCAACGTGGTCCGCCGGCAGCGAGCCCTGGCGGAGCTCCACCGGGTGCTGCGCCCCGGCGGCCGGCTGCTGGTTCTGGACTTCTCGATCCCCCGGTCCTCGGGCCTCGCGGCCCTGTACCGGGTGTACTTCCATCGGGTCCTGCCGCTCGTGGGCGGGGTGATCTCCGGCAATTTCGAGGCCTACCGCTACCTGCCGCGAAGCGTGGAAGGATTCCCCCCCCGCCACCGGTTCGCCGCCATGATGGTCCGGGCCGGGTTCGAACGGCCCCGGTACCAGGACCTCACGTTCGGCATCGCGACCCTGTACGAGGCCGAGAAGCCCGACCTCCCCCTCACTGGCCCGGCTCCAGGCCGCACTCCCGGATCTTGTACAGCAGGGTCTTGTAGCTGATGTCGAGCAGCTGGGCCGCCTTCCGGCGGTTCCAGTTGGTCTGGCGGAGCACCGCCGCGATCATGCGCCGCTCGGCCTGCATCGCGGCCTTGCGCGCGATCTCCTTGAGCGAGATCACCTCGTCGACCCCCTCGAGGTCGATCCGATCCAGGGGGTCCTCCGGCGCCACCGGCTCCGGGGAAGGGGTGGCTGGGGTCACGTTCTTGGCCCGGAAGTCACTGAACAGGAACCGCTCGTCGTTGAGGATCACCAGTCGCTTGACCAGGTTCTCCAGCTCCCGCACGTTCCCAGGCCAGTCGTAGGACAGGAAGTACGCCATCAGGGGATCGGAGATCTCCGACGGCCCCCGGCCGTACTTCTCCACGTACTTGTGCAGGAAGTACCGGGTCAGAAGGGGGATGTCCTCCCTGCGCTCCCGCAGGGGGGGGATCCGGACGTTGACCACGTTGAGACGGTAGTACAGGTCCTCCCGGAACTCCTTGTTCTCCACGGCCTGGCGCAGATCCCGGTTCGTCGCGCACACGATCCGCACGTCCACCCGCACCGGCTCGTTCCCCCCCACCCGGCAGAACTCCCGGTCCTGGAGAACTTGGAGAAGCTTCGCCTGGAGCGGGAGGCTCATCTCCCCGATCTCGTCTAGGAATATGGTGCCCCCCTCCGCGTACTCGAACCGCCCCACCTTGCGCTTCTGGGCTCCTGTAAACGCCCCCTTCTCGTACCCGAACAGCTCGCTCTCCAGGAGGTCGGGGGGCAGGGCCGCACAGTTCACCTTCACCCAACGGTCCCGCCGACGGGACGACTTGGTGTGGAGGCGGCGCGCGGCCAGCTCCTTGCCCACCCCGCTCTCCCCCTCGATCAGCACCGTCACATCGGTGTCGGCGATGGAGTCCAGCAGGTCCTTCATGCCCTGCAACGACTGGCTCACCCCCACGATCGGGTCCAGCTGCTCCTGCTCGGCCAGCTGGCTGCGCAGCTCCCGGATCTCCTGGACCAGCCGCCGCCGCTCCAGCGCCTTCTCCAGGGCCAGGTTCAGCTCGTCGGCCTCGAACGATTTGTCGATGTAGTCGTACGCGCCCGAACGCATGGCCTCCACCACCGTGGCGGTGCGGCCCACCCCGGAGAGCATGATCACCGGCAGCTCGGGATCCCGGTCCCTCAGGTGGCGCAGGGTGGCCAGCCCGTCCATGCCGGGCATCATCACGTCCAGCACGACCACGTCCGGCCGCAGGCCGTTGTTCAGCCGGGCCAAAGCAGCTTCGCCGGTCTCCGCGGTGACGACCCGGTACCCCTGCAGGGACAGCAGGCTGTCCAGATACGCCAAGATTCCCGGATCGTCGTCCACCACCAGAACCGTGTGACGATCGTCCATCGCCGACTCCCCTCGCCCCAGTCCAGGGACGAACGTCCCCCGGAGAAAAGCCCCCCTTGAGGTGCACGCAGAGACGCCTCCCCGTAACTTCCACTAGGAGGCTCAGAAGACTGAACCCCCTTTGATTCCAGCGCCATAGCTTGGTCCCACCTAGCCCGCACTATTCATGAGCGTTGGTCGCGAAACCGTCGAGCGTGCGTCAGATCGGGGCAAGCGCAGCAACGAGGGGCGCAGGCGTACGGGACGGTACGTCGAGCCCCGAGGCGCGAGCACGCCCCGAAATGGCGTGCGATCGGCGGTTGCAGCAGAAGGCTTCATGAATCATGCGGGTTAGGGAAGCGGTTCCCGGGCCCGGCAGCCCCACACGCGGGCCTGTGCACCTGTTGGAGAGCCGGACGGGCCTCCTCCTGTCGCTGTATTCGCCACCCAGCGACCGCGCGTCCCGTCGGTTCTGCTTTGGGGCTATCTCCCCGAAGGAAACGCGCAGACGCTTCGTCATCCAGGCTGAGCGGCGGATACAACGCTCGCGCCCGCCCGAAGGTAGGCCCATCCCTCCCGGCAACCGACCCGGACGGTACCCGTTCCCTTACCCTTGTCGCCCGCCCTCGCAGGGGCGTGGGGCGTTTCCTAGTGCGAGATCCTAGCCGCCACGCCCGCCCCGTCAAGGGGGCTTTCCTCCTTCCGGGCCCGGTTCAGCAGATGCGCGGCAGCAGCTCCCCGGCCGGCTCGTCCACCAGACGGGTTCCCCCCAGCCCGGTTCGGGCCAATACCCTGGCCGGCCCTTCCCGCACCTCCCCCACCACGGCTGCCCTGCGGCCCCGGGGGTGGGCCCGCAGGGCCTCCAGGGCCCGCGCGGCATCCCTGCCGGCCACGAGCGCCAGAGCGCATCCCTCGTTGGCCACCTCCAGCGGATCGTACCCCAGAAGATCGCAGGCGCTCCGGACCGCCGGGGCCACGGGCACGCGTGCCTCGTCAATCACGATCTCCACGGACGAGGCCGACGCGATCTCGTTGAGCGCACCGGCCACCCCGCCCCGGGTGGGGTCCCGCAGGACGTGCACCTCCGCGCCGCTGGCAAGGAGCGCCGCCACCAGCCCGTTCAACGGGGCCACGTCGCTCTCGATCTCCGCCTCGAACCCGATTCCCTCCCGGCAGGACAACACCGCGATCCCGTGACGGCCGACGTCCCCGGTCAGCACGACGGCGTCGCCCGGCCGGGCCGCCGATCCGCTGATGACCGGAGCTTCGGGCAGCGCGCCGATGCCGGCCGTGTTGACCACCGGGTCCCCGAACGGCACCACCTTGGTGTCGCCGGCCACGATCCGAACCCCGGCCTCCCGAGCCCGGTCGGCCATCCGCTCCACGATCTCCTCGAGATCCCGCAGGGGAAGCCCCTCGGGAAGCACGAACCCCGCGGTCAGGTATAGGGGGCGGGCGCCCACCATGGCCAGGTCGTTCACCGTGCCGCACACCGCCAGGTCCCCCAGGTTCCCGCCCGGAAACCGCCAGGGCTGCACCACGAACGAGTCCGTGGTCACCGCCAGCCGGCCGGCCGGCACCTCGACCCGCGCGGCGTCGTCCGAGCCCCCTCCCCCTGCATCGTCCAAGCCGGCGAGGAACACGTCCTGAATCAGCTCGTGCATCTCCCGGCCCCCGCCCCCGTGGGCCCGGGTCACCACCGGCTCAGCCATCGGCCCGCCCTCGGTAGCGGTAGTGGGCGCCGCAGGCGCCCTCGGAACTCACCATACACGCCCCCACCGGCTGCTGGGGCGTGCACGTCCGGGCGAACAAGGGGCACTCGGGCGGTTCGATCCGGCCCCGAAGCACCTCTGCGCACCGGCACCCCGGGGGTTCCCAGCCCTCGAACCGTATCCCCTGGAGGAACCTCTTACGAGCGTCCCAAGGCGCGAACCCGGGCCGGAGGTCGTACCCGCTCCCGTCGATCTCTCCCAGCCCCCTCCATCGGGCGGGAACCCTCCGGAACACCCGCCCCAACGCCTCTTGGGCCGCGCGGTTTCCCGCGGCCGACACCGCCCGGGGATACGCGTTCTCCGCCCGGGCTTCTCCACGCTGCACCTGGTCGAGCAGGCGCAGCACCCCGACCAGTACATCCTCGGGCTCGAACCCTGCCACACAGCATGGAACACCGTACCTTTCGGCAATCGGTGCGTAGGCTTTAGCCCCCAGCACCATGCTGGCGTGTCCCGGGCACAGGAACGCCCCGATCCGCACCTCCGGATCCTGGAGCAGTGCCTCCATGGCCGGCAGGATCGCCTTGTGGGCCGAGAGCACCGAGAAGTTTTTCACCCCGTCCTGCCGGGCCCGGAGCAGCGCAGAGGCCACGGTGGGGGCTGTGGTCTCGAACCCCAGGCCCAGCAGCACCACCTCCCGGTCCGAGTTCCGTTCGGCCAGGGCCAGGGCATCCAGTGCCGAGTACACCACCCGCACGTCCGCTCCCTGGGAGCGGGCTCCACCCAGGGAGCCGTGGGTACCCGGCACCCGCACCGCGTCTCCGTAGGTGGCCAGGATCACCCCTGCCTCTTGGGCTAGGTACAGGGCCTGGTCGAACAGGTCCACCGGTGTCACGCACACCGGGCAGCCCGGGCCCGACAGCAGCCGCACCCCGTCCGGCAGCAGGCTCCGGAGCCCCATTCGGGCCGCCGCCACCGTGTGGGTGCCGCACACCTCCATGATGGCCACGGGAGGCCCGCGGTAGGCCCGCAGCCGTGCCACGAGCCCAGAGATGAGTTCGGGCCCTGACGGGCCCGAGTCACGAAGGAAGTTCATCCAGCACCTGCCGAAACAGCTCCTGGGTCTGCCGCGCCTCGTCCGGGTCGACCCGGTGCAAGGCGAACCCGGCGTGGACGATCACGAAATCGCCAGGCCGGACCTCTGGAACGAGGGCCGTGGAGACGACCCGCCGGACCCCGCCGAAATCCACCTCGGCGGTTCCGTCGTTCTCCACCCGCACGATCTCTCCCGGCACCGCTACGCACATGCCCGCCCCCCGAACCGGACGGCCTTCACGAGTCGATCCTCTCCTTGAGTTCCTTGCCGACCTTAAAGTAAGGAAGCCGCTTGGGCGGCACCTGGATCCGCTCCCCTGTCTTGGGGTTGCGCCCCACGTACGCCCCGTACTTTTTTACGCAGAAGCTGCCAAACCCCCGGATCTCGATCCGGTCCTCCCGGAGGATGGCCTCCTCCATGGCCGTGAAAAAGGCCTCCACGGCGGCCCGGGCCTCCTTCAGGGGCATGTCGCCCCGGTCGGACAGTGCCTTGATCAGGTCGGATTTGTTCATCTCGAACGTCTCCTGGCGAGGTTCCCCCACCAACTCCCTCTCCTCCAGCAACCGGCCCCTCGTCTCCTTCGGCCGGCCGGGGAAGCCCGCTGGTCCTCGGGCCACCCCAGACCCGTACAGGAACATGGTGCCCCCGGCAGGGCTCGAACCTGCGACTCCAGGATTAGGAATCCTGTGCTCTATCCAACTGAGCTACGGGGGCGTGTCCGAAGGCAGCCGATGCTAGATGCCCGTCCTCTGAAAGTCAAGGTGCTCAGAAGCCTACCGAAATCCCTTCGAAACCTTGACCCGAGACCCCGGGCCGCGTATATGAGCCGGTCCCCCTCCACAGGAGAACCCCCCATGGTGGATCTGCATACCCACAGCACCGCCTCGGACGGCACATGGAGCCCCGGCCGCATCGTGGAGGAGGCCGTCCGGCTCGGCCTGCGCGCGGTGGGGCTCACCGATCACGACTCGGTGGACGGGAACGCCGAGCTGGTGGAGACCGGCCGCACCCTGGGGCTCCCAGTGGTCCCCGGAGTGGAGATCTCCACCCGGTGGAACGGCGTCACTTTCCATCTCCTCGGCTACGGCATCGATCCCCGTATCCCAGCGGTGAAGGCCGCTTTCGACCGGCTGGCCCGCAGCCGCGAAGCGCGGGCTCCGCGCATGCTTGCCCGGCTTCAGGACCTGGGGGTCCCGATCACGCTGGAGGAGGTTCGCGCCGAGGCCGGCACCGCCCTGGTGGGCCGGCCCCACGTGGCCCGGGTGCTCGTCCGAAAAGGGGTGGTGAGGGACGTGCAAGAAGCCTTCGACCGCCTCCTCGGCCGAGGCAGGCCGGCCTACGTGGACAAGGATCGCCTGGACCCGGCCGAGGCCTGTCAAACGATTCGGCGAGCCGGGGGCGTGGCTGTCCTCGCCCACCCCGGCCTAATCGAGGAGGATGACCCCGCCCTGCTGCGCCCCCTTCTGGATCACCTGGTGGAACTCGGCCTAGAGGGGGTCGAGGCCTTCTACAGCCGGCACACCCGGGAGCAACAGGAGCGATACCGCTCCCTCGCGGTCCAGCGGAACCTTCTGGTGACCGGCGGAAGCGACTTCCACGAGCCCGGCTCCGGCGGCCCGGCCCTGGGCACGGGCTATGGTTCCCTCGAGGTGCCGGACGCCTGCTTCGAGGCCCTGGCGCGCCTGCTCAAGGAACGCCGGCCGGAGCTCGGCCCGGTCCTCAACCCCGGGCTATAGGGTGTCTTCCAGCAGGAACGTCACCCGCAAGGTCACCCGGTACTCTTGGATCGCCTCGTCCTTCACGCTGGCCCGCCACTCGGTGACGTGGAACCCCGTGATGTTCCGCAGCGTCTTGGCCGCCCGTTCGAACCCCTTGCGGATGGCGTCGTCGAAGCTCACCGGCGATGCCGCGATCAGTTCGGTAACCCGAGCCACTGCCATGATCATCCTCCTTTGTGTGTGGTTGTCGACCCTACGGGCCGGGGAAACCCCCCCGGGCCCCTGCGGGGCCGTCTAGAGACTAGAAACCGGAGACGAAAAGCCGGAAGATCCGGACGCCCTTTGCGAGAGTGCTGAGTGCCGGACGCGCACGCGGCACCTCACCTGGCCCCATGCCCCCGGCCACCTCGGCATCCGGGGCATATGGGGCCAACGGCCCAAAGAGGTTTGGAGCATCCTGATCTCCCCGCATCCCAACGTCCTGGCGGTAAGTCAGTACCGGAGGGCCGCCGCCACCCCGCCGGCCGCCTCCAGCCCCTCGTGCCCGTCCAGGAACGCGACCTGCCCGTCCCTTGCCAGGACCCTACGCACCCACTCCTCCCCCAGCTCCACGGCCTCTACCGGCCGCTCGCACCGGGGGCACCCCAGGGGCACCCGCTCCCCGAGTTCCCCGCAGCTTGCACACGTCCAGCCGGACCGTCGGAACCCCTTGAGCAGGAACAGCTCGTGCACCCGGCCGTCCCGAACGGCCGTGCACACCGCACTGGTTCCCAGGGCCCGCCCGCCGTCCCGGTCCAGCACCCGTTGCAGGCGGCCGGAGGCCTCCTCGTCCCGGGCCTGGGCTAAGGCGACCAAGCCTCTATTCACGACCTCGGCCGGGCTGGCGTGGGGGTCCACCCGAAGCCGCGCTGCGAGGCGCTCCTGGATTCGGCGGGGCACCTCCCGCTCGAACGCGGCCACGATCTCGTCGGGACCGGCCACGACCACCCGGCACCGGCCCCTCTCATCCACCCAGGCGGTCATGCGGTCGGCGAGCCGCCGGAGGTTGCGGTGGAGGTGGTCCTCCACGTGTCGTTGGTAGCGAGCCTGGCTCCACCCACCCTGCTCGTGGCGGCCGGGGAACTCCTCGTCCTCGAAGCGCCAGGTCCGCACCACCCCCCCCAGACGGAACTCATAGAGGGTGCCCCCCTCCGACCCCACGTGGGCCAGGATCCCTCGCTGGCCTTCCCACAGGTTCTCCACCGCTTGTTTGAGGAACGGCCGATCCGCACACTGCACCTCGTCCCGAAACGGGACGTAGCTGCGGACGATCCGGTACACCCCAAGCCCCGAGCACGCGAACAGGGCCACCCCGTTGTACTCCTCGTCCCACTCCCGGGCCACCAGCCCCTTCACGTAGTGCTCGATCTTCTCCCGGTCCGCCTCCCCCCCGGCCTCGGCCGGCTCCGATCCCAGGCACTCCCTCAGCCTCGACTTTACGAAGATTCGCACCCGTTCGCGCTCCCTCTCGGAGCTCCAACGGGTGTTCAGGTACACGGTGAAGAAGGGATGTTCCGTGCGGGCGAGACGGGCGAGACGGCGGATTTCCCGATCCAGGTCCATGACACCCTCCCGGCGTGGGTTCGAGCGGGGGGAACAACAGCGTGGACTTCGAGCCTAGCCCGGTTGCCGGCCCTGTCAAGACACGGGTTGCGAACCGGCCGGTCCGGTGCCACAATCGCCTGCACACGCTGTCCCAGGAGGTTCCTGGTGCTTCGGATCAGGGTCAATGAGCGGCCGGTGGAGGTGCCCGAGGGGTTGCGGATGGGGGACCTGTGCGACCGGTTCAAACCCGGGGCAGACGTGCTGGTGCGAAATGGGTTCCCGGCCCGGGCCGAGGAGCCGGTGCGGCCAGGGGACGAGATCGTCCTGATCCGCAGGGGAGAGGTTCCGTCCGCCGACGAGATGGAAGCCCTCTTGGTGGCCCGCCACACCCCAGGGGTCCACGATCGGGTGAAACGAGCCTGTGTGGGCATCGCCGGGTTGGGCGGCCTGGGAAGCCAGGTGGCCGTGGCCCTGGCCCGCACCGGGTTCGGTCGGCTGGTCCTGGCCGACTTCGACGTGGTGGAGCCCAGCAACCTCAACCGGCAGCAGTACTTCGTCGACCAGATCGGGCTACCCAAGGTGGAGGCCCTGGCCCACAACCTGCGCCGGATCAACCCGTACGTGGAGCTGGAGCTCCGATCGGTGCGGCTGACCCCGGTCAACGTGCCCGAGGTGTTCCAGGGCTGCGTAGCGGTGGTCGAGGCCTTCGATCGGGCCGACCAAAAGGCCATGCTGGTCGAGACCGTGTTGGCGGAGATGCCGAGCACCTGGATCGTGGCGGCCTCGGGGCTTGCGGGATGCGGCCCCAGCGACGCGATCCGCACCCACCGGGTGGCCGACCGCCTATTCGTGGTGGGGGACCTGGAGTCCGAGGCCCGCCCCGGGGTGGGCCTCATGGCCCCCCGGGTGGGGGTGGCGGCCCACGCCCAGGCGAACCTGGTCCTGCGGCTCGTGCTCGGAGAGGAGAAGGCATCGGGTGGAAACCACGCGGCCCTATGACATTGCGGTCGTGGGGGGGGGGATCGTGGGAGCCGCGGCAGCCCGGGATGCGGCGCTCCGAGGGCTGCGGGTGGTGCTCCTCGAGCGGGGGGACTGGGCCTCGGGTACCACGGGACGCGCCGCGGGCCTGATCCACAGCGGGCTCCGGTTCGCCCGGGACCGGAAGTTCCACCTGGCCCTGGAGTGCCTTCGGGAACGAGAGATCCTCCACCGGATCGTGCCTCACCTCATCCGTCCCCTGCCGGTGATTGTGCCGGCCTATCGCGGGGGCTCCCTGACGCTGCGGCGGATCCGCTGGGGGTTCCGGTTCTACGACTGGCTCAGCATGGGGTCGGCCGACGCCGTCTGCCAGATCCTGTCCGAGCGCGAGACGCTGCGTCGGGCGCCCGTGCTGGCCGGCAAGAACCTCCTGGGAGCGGGGCTGTTCTACGACTTCCACTGCGCCCTTCCGTCCCGGTTGGTTCTCGAGCACGTGCTCTCGGCTCGGGAACGGGGCGCAGACTGCCGGAACTACCACGAGGTGGAGCGGATCCGACCGGGCCAGGGCTCGTTCCGCCTCGAGGTGCGCGAGGTCCAGACCGGCCGCCGGCACGTGCTGGAGGCCCGGACGGTGATCAATGCGGCCGGGGCGTGGGCCGACGAGCTGGGGCGCCGGGCCGGCCCGGGCTGGGCGACCCGGATCCGGATCCTGCAGGGGGCCCATCTGTGGATCGACGCGGATCTGGATACCGCCCTGTGGTGCGAGTCGTTCCCGCCGTGCTTCGCCGTACCTCGGGACGGCCACGTGGTGGCCGGGTGGCACCTGCGCGACCTCTCCGACCCGACCCAGGCCGCCCATCCCGACGTGGACGGGCTGAGGGAGTGGGTGGGCCTGGCCCGGACGCGCATGCCGGGCCTGGCCCGGGACCGTTCCCAGCTTCTTTTGGCCGAGGCCGGCGCCTGGGCCGTACCCCGGGGGCAACAGGACCGGACCGGGGATCTGCCCTGCCGGTTCGAGGTGATCCCGCTTGGGGAGCCTCCCGGGTTCGTCACCCTGGCAGGCGGGAACCTGACCCTGTTTCGCCGGCTGGCAGAGTACGGCGTGGATACGGCGTGCCGGCACCTGGGCGCCACGATTCCCGGGACCACCGACCGAACCCCCCTCGTCGGCGGGGGGTTCGGAGACCAGGTCGTGTACCGGGAGAATCTGGTCGAGTGCACGGAGAACCTGCCCCACATCCCCCGGGAGGTGGTGGACCACCTGGTGAGCCTGTACGGCCGGAAGGCGTGCGACGTGATCGAGCTGGGCCTCGCCCGCGAGGAGCTGCGCGATCGTCTCGGCCCGGGATGCGACGACCGGAAGGCCCAGGTGGTCTACGCCGTACACCAGGAAGGGGCCCGGCACCTGGACGATGTGCTGCTGCGCCGGCTGGGCACGGGCCTGCGGCCCGACCGGGGGCTGGGGGTGGCCGAGGCGGTCTCCCGGCTCATGGCGCGGGAGCTGGGGTGGGACGAGCCCCGCCGGCGGCAGGAGCAGGAGCGGTTCGAGGAGCTGGTCTGGTCCCAGATCCGAACGGCCCAGGAGGTGTGGGGGTGAGCGGCCGGGACGCGTTGGTCGAGCTGACCCGCCTGGTCCGGGAGGCCCGGCGCCCTGTGGTCCTCACCGGCGCCGGCGTGTCGGCGGAGAGCGGGGTGCCCACGTTCCGAGGTCCGGACGGGCTGTGGAAGCGCCATAGGCCCGAGGATCTGGCCACACCCGAGGCGTTTGCCCGCGACCCCGCGTTGGTGTGGGAGTGGTACAACTGGCGTAGGCAACGGATCGCCCCCGCCCGGCCCAACCCGGCCCATCGGTGGATTGCCGCCTACGAACGAGCCAACCCCGAGTTCTTGCTGATCACCCAAAATGTGGACGGGCTCCACCGCCTGGCGGGCAGCCGCCGGCTGGTCGAGGTGCACGGCGACCTCTGGATGGTCCGTTGCACCTGCTGCGGCCGGGAGGACGAGGACCGACGGGTGCCCTTGCCCGTGCCGCCCCGGTGCCCCGAGTGCAACGGAATGCTGAGGCCAGGGGTGGTCTGGTTCGGGGAGCCCCTGCCCGCCGAGGCCCTGTCCCGAAGCGCGGAGGCGGTGCGGAAGGCGGACCTCCTCCTGGTGGTCGGTACCTCGGCCGTGGTCCAGCCGGTTGCCTCGTTTCCCCTGTTGGCTCGGGGAGCGGTGGTGGTGGAGATCAACCCGGCAGCCACCCCCCTCACCCCCTTCGTGGACCTGAGCATCCGTTCCGCCGCCGGGGCCCTGCTCCAACGAATTCCCCTGCCGGGATCCCCCCCCGCGGGGACGAAAGCCCTTTCCCCCTCACGTCCGGGAGGAGCCCCATGAAAAAGGTCTGGATCGACGACGAGTGCATCGCCTGCGGAACCTGTGTGGACATCTGCCCCGAGGTGTTCGAGCTCGAGGGCGACGTGGCCACGGTGCGCGCCGACGCCGACCTCTCCTTGGACGATCGGATCACTGAGGCGGCGGAGACGTGCCCGGTCGAGGCGATTCACTGCGAGTCCTGACGGTTCCCTCCCCCCGGGCGGGGTCCGGCCCTACGGGCCTCCAGCCAGTAGATCCCGTAGATCCCGGCCAGGACCGCGATCAACACGGCGAACAGCACTTCGAGGCCCATGGCATCCCTCCGGCGGTGTGGTTCCGAACGGTTGGATGCAGCTAACCCCGGATCGGTTTCCGGCGCCTTGACCGGGGTCAAGGATCACGCGCCCGCCGCCCCTTCCGCCAGCAGGGAGCGAATCTCACCGTCTGACAGCCCGGCTTCGGTCAGCACCTCTCGGGTGTGCTCCCCCAGGCCGGGCGGGGGTCTGCGAACCGATGCAGGGGTGACGGAGAGCTGAACCGGGAACCCCAGGGCCCGCAGCACCCCCCACCCGGGGATCTCCACCGGCCGGACCAGCTCCCTCTCCCTCCAGTGGGGATCGTCGGCCAGCTCGTCCACCTCCAGCACCGGTGAGGCGCAGCAGTCCACCGGCTCGAGCTCCCGGACCCACTCGTCTCGGGTGCGGCGGCGAAACAGCGATCGCAGCTCGTCGAAGATCCGGTCCCGCTCCTCCTCGCCGGCGAACTGGGCCCGGATCCACTCGGGCCGGCCGATGTGGCGGCAGAACCGCTCCCAGAACTGGGGCTCCAGGGCCGCCAGCACCACGAAACGGCCGTCGGCCGTCTCGTACACCGCGTAACACGGGTATCTGCCCCCGAGATGGAGATCCCGTTCCGGGGTGCCCACCTCCCGGTGGGCCCACCGGTAGGTGAGCCAGGTAGCCACACCGTCCACCATGGCGGCATCCACGACCTGCCCCCGGCCGGTGCGTTCCCGGGCCACCAAGGCCAGCAGGATGCCGATGCACGCATTGAGCGCTCCGCCCCCCACGTCCCCGATCTGGAAGTGGGGCAGCACGGGCCGGCCCCCGGCGTCCCGGTTGAGCGCCAAGGCGCCCGCCACCCCCAGGTAGTTGGCGTCGTGGCCGGCCCGGTGGGCGTAGGGTCCGGTGCGACCGTATCCGGTGACCGCGCAGTAGATCAGCCGGGGGTTGCGTGCCAGGAGGTCGTTCGGACCGAGACCGAGCCGCTCCATGACCCCCGGACGAAACGACTCCACCACCACGTCGGCCGCGCCCACCAAGCGCAGCAGGGCATCCCGGCCCCGGGGATGCTTCAGGTCCAGGGCCACGCTTCGCTTGTTGCGGTTCAGGTTCAGGAAGAACAGGCTCTCGCCCCGCACCATGGGGGCGAACCCCCGCATGTAGTCGCCCCGGCCCGGCTGCTCCACCTTGATCACGTCCGCGCCAAAGTCCGCCAGGAGCTGGGTGGCGAACGGCCCCGGGAACAAACGGGACAGGTCCACCACCCGGACCCTTTCCAACGCTCCTTCCATCGGGTACCTCCCTCGTGTCGGTTCCTGGACAATCGGAAAATCTGGAGTAGGGTAACGTCTTTCGACGCCCCGGAAAAGGTGGGCGGGTTGCAAATGATTACCTTGTTCGTTATGTTTTGGATCGCCGGTTCGCCGTTGGAACACACTCGTTTCTCCGGAGGCAGGGCCCCTGCCCTTCGGTCGGGGAGGGGGTTGCGTCTGCTTAGCCGCCGGTTTCATAACGACCCTCATACAAAGGAGAGAGCTTGTCATGTGTCAGAGCTACCGCAAACCCTGTGCCTGCGGACAACGTTCGGCCGAGCTGTTCTTCGGCCAGATGGTCCTCGACGAGGCGGCCGTGCGCGCCGTGTACTGCCCCGAGTGCGCGGCCACGGTGGAGCCGGACCCGGCGGCCACGGTCCAGGACAACGGTTGGATCCTGGAGCTCGACATGGACGTCCTGCGGGCCTACGCCCCTCGCATGAACATGACCCCCGACGAGGTCACCGCCGAGAAGGTGTTCGACGGCGACTTCGTGACCTGGGTTGGGTTCAGCCCAGAGGACAACATCCAACGGGTGCGGGAACGCCGGGAGATCGAGCAACGTTGTTCCGGGGACGTGAAGGCCCATTTCGAGGCTCTGAAGAAGTGGGCCCTGGAGCGGGAACGAAGGTTCTACGCCGAGGGGTGGCGCAAGGCCCAGCGGAAGAAGGCTGCCTACGGCTGATCCGAGGGCTGACCCTCCTGGAGCTCGTCCTGGTCCTGGTGATCCTGGCCGTGGCCGGGGCGGTGGCCACGCCTTACTACCTCGCTTCCCTGCCGAACCGACGCGCCGCCGCCGCCGCCCGCCAGGTGGTGGCCGACCTCCGAAGGGCCCGCACCCTGGCCGTGGAGTCGGGGCAGCCCGTCTACGTCGTGTTCGACGCGGCCGCCTCTTCCTATCGAGTCGTCCGCGATACCGACGGGGTGGCCGGCCCCAGCGCCGGTGACGAGACGGACCGGGAGGTCGCCGTGACGGGCCAGTTTCCGGGCGTGGTCCTTGGGTCTGCCGTGGTGGCGGATGCGATCACGTTTCAGGACGATGTGGCCGTGTTCCGGCCCCGTGGCACGTCCAACGGCGGCAGCGTGGTCCTTCGGGTGCCCGGCCGGGCGACCCCAGAGCGCAAGGTCGCCGTGCTGTCCACGACCGGTCGGGTACGAGCGTACACCTGGAACCCGGGGACCGGGAGATGGGAATGATCCGTAGGGGGTTCACCCTGGTGGAGCTGCTGGTGGCTTTGGCGTTGTTTGCCCTGGGGGTGGCCGCCCTGCTGCCCATGGCGGTGGCCAACCTCCGGGCGGTGGACGTGGCCGGTGTGCGCACCCAAGCCGTGGCCCTGGCCCAGGCGAAGGCCGAGGAGCTGCGCACGCTCCCGTTCGACGACCTACCCCTTCGGGTGCCCGGCTCCGACGCTCCGCCGGGGGGGTTCACCCGGGAGTGGGAGTTCGCCGCGGTCCCCGCCCTGCCCGGCGACGCGGGGGACCTGAGGCGGATCGTGGTGAGGGTGAGCTGGGACCTGCCCGGCCGGGGTTCGGGCGCGGTCACCCTACCCCTGGCCCGCAGCCGATACTGACCGGGGCCTCCCCAGCACCAGCATGGCGTCCCCGTAGGAGTAGAATCGGTACCCCGAGCGCACCGCGTGGCGGTACGCGGCGAGGATCCGATCCGTTCCCCCGAACGCGCACACCAACACCAGCAGGGTCGAACGGGGCAGGTGGAAGTTGGTCACCAGGGCCGACACCACCCGGAACCCGTGACCCGGTCGGATGAACAGGTCGGTCCATCCGGTCTCGGGCTCCACCCGGCCGGAGCGGCCCACGTGCTCGAGCACCCGGGTCACGGTGGTGCCCACCGCTACGACCCGGCCGCCCCGCTCCAGCGTCCGGTTCACCGCCCGGGCCGTGTCCGCCGGCACCTCGAACCACTCCCGGTGCATGCGGTGCTCGTCCAGATCCTCGACCCGCACCGGCAGGAACGTTCCCAACCCCACGTGCAATGTCACGCTGGCCCGCGCCACCCCCCTCCGCTCCAGCTCCTCCAGGACCCAGGGGGTGAAGTGGAGCCCGGCGGTGGGTGCTGCCGCCGAGCCCGCCCGGTCGGCTCGCGCGAACAGGGTCTGGTACCACGAGCGGTCCCGTGCGTCCGGAGCCTCCCGCCGGATGTAAGGGGGCAGGGGCATCCCGCCCACCCGATCGAGCCACGATTCGACCGCTTCGGGCGCCTCGATCCGGACCCGGTGCCGACCATCCCCCAGGGGCTCGAGCACCCGTACCCCGCCGTCCGCCACCCCGATCCGAACCCCGGCCCGCACCGGCTTGGAAGCCCGCACCAGGGCCTCCCACTCTCCTCGGCCCAGCCGGGTCAGCAGCAGCACCTCGGCCCGACCGCCCGTGGGCTTGCGGCCCAGCAGGCGGGCCGGCAGGACTCGGGTGTCGTTCACCACCAGCAGGTCCCCCGGCTCCAGCAGGCCTGGCAGGTCCCGAAACCGCGCGTCCTCGAACGTCCCCGTCGGCCGTACCACCAGCAGGCGGGAGGCGTCCCGCGGGTCCACCGGAAACTGGGCGATGCGTTCGGGGGGGAGCTCGTAGGTAAAGTCCCCGATCCTCACGGCCCCGAGCCCACCGGCGCCAGGTATCGGAACAGCTGGCTCGTGGGGGACAGGAGCAGCACGTCGCCCTTCTTGATCCCCTGTCGGTAGATCTCAAGGCTTCGCGTGAAGTCGTAGAACTCCGGGTCCTGCCCGAACGCCTCGGCAAAGATCCGGGTGGCCTCTGCGTCCCCCTCGCCCCGGATCTCCTGGGCCTTGCGGTACGCCTCGGCCAGCAGGATCGCCTTCTCCTTGTCGGCCTGGGAGCGCACCTCCCTGGCCGCCTCCTCGCCCTCGGCGCGGTACCGGTGGGCCTGGCGCTTGCGCTCGGCCTGCATCCGGGCGTACACGGCCTTCTCGTTGGCCGGGGGCAGGTCCGCGCGTTTGATCCGCACGTCCACCACGGCGATGCCGAACTCGGCAGCCGCTTCCCGGGTGCGCTCCGTCACCTCGGCCATGATCTCGGAGCGCTTCTCGGCCACGATCTCGAGCAGGGTGTACTTGCCCAGCTGCTCCCGCACTTGGGAGTAGATGATGTCGTCGAGCCGGGACTGGGCCCCGCGCTCGTCCCGCACGGTCTGGTAGAACTTGAGCGGGTCCACGATCTGCCACCGGGCATAGTTGTCCACCTTGAGGTTCTTCTTGTCCTTGCTGATCACCTCCCTGGCCTCGGCGTCGTACTCCAGTTGGCGGGCGTCGTACACCACCACACTCTCCACCAGCGGGATGCGCACGTGCAGACCCGGCGACCGGGGTCCGCCCACCGGCTTTCCGAGCCGAAGCACGATGGCCACCTGGGTCTGGTCCACCGTGAACAGCACGGTTCCCCAGGCGAGCGCACCGAGCGCGAACAGGATTCCGAGAATTCGAAAGATGCGTCCCATCTCAGTTTTTCTCCCCGGTGTCGAGGGGGCTCAGGGGCAGCAGGGGCAGCACCCCGGAGGCGCCCTGGGGCTCCAGCAGCACCAGCTTGGCGTTGGCCAGGATGTCGCGCATGGCGTCCAGGTACAGCCGCTTGCGGGTCACGTCCCGCGCCCGGCGGTACTCCTTCAGCAGGGCCAGGAACCGGGCCGCGTCCCCCTGGGCCTGCTTGATCTGGGTCTCCCGATAGGCCTGGGCCTCGTTGACCACCTTCTTGGCCTCGCCCCGGGCCTTGGGCAGCACGTCGTTCGCGTAGGCCTCGGCCTCGTTCCGGAGTCGCTCCCGGTCCTCCCGGGCACTGGCCACGTCCCGGAACGCGTCGATCACCTGGGACGGCGGGTACACGTCCTGGAGCTTCACATACTCCACGGACACGCCGGTCTTGTAGGAGTCCAGGATCCGCTGGAGGGTCTCACGGGCCTCCACCTGGATCTTGTCCTTCTGCTCGGTGAGCACGTCGTCCACGGTGTGACGGCCCACCACCTCACGCATGGTCGCCTCGGCCGCGTCCCGCACCGCGCCCTCGGGATCGCGCACGTTGAACAGGAACTCCACGGGATCGCGCACCCGGTACTGGACGATAAACTCGGTGGACACGATGTTCTCGTCCCCGGTCAGCATAAGCGCCTCCGCCGGTACCTTCTGGTACCGGGCCGGGGGGCCCACGGTGATGGTGCGGAACCCCACCTCGATCCTCCGCACCTGGGTGACCTTGGGCCGGAGCACCGACTCGATGGGGTACGGCAAGCGCCAATGGGGACCCGGCCCCACCGTGTAGGAGAACTGACCGAACCGCTTTACCACACCCACCTCGTCGGGGTTCACGATGTAAAACCCCGTGGCCGCCCATCCCAGCAGCACCACGGCGACCACCACCGCAGCCAGCCCTCCCCCGACCCCCCCCCCGAACCGCTCCCGCAGCTCCGCTACGATCTCTCCGGGGCTCTTGGGGTTGCCCATGTCGTCTTGCCAGTCCATCGGTTTCTCCTCTCTGCCGCGCCCGGCCTTCGCCTCTCGCAGACACCTTAGCCGGTTCGGCCGGTTCGTCAAACCCGGGGGAGCCGGGGCGGCTCACCCCGCCAGGAGGCGTCCCACGGTCTTCAGGTCCTCCCAAGCCTGGCGCTTGAACCTGGGCTGGCGCAGCAGGAACGCCGGATGGTAGGTGGGCACCACGGTCCACGGTCCCACGGGCTGGGCCTTGCCCCGCAGCCCCGAGATCGATCCCGTGGTCCCCAGCAGGGCTCGGGCCGCGTGGGCCCCGAGGGCACAGATCACCCGCGGGCGGATCGCCTCGATCTGGGCCCAAAGGAACGCCACGCAGGTTTTCACCTCGTCCGCCAGGGGATCGCGGTTGTCCGGAGGCCGGCACTTGAGCACGTTGGCAATGTACACCCGGCCGCGGTTCATGCCCAGGGCCGCGAGCATCCGGTCCAAGAGCTGTCCGGCCCGCCCAACAAAGGGCTCGCCCCGCAGGTCCTCCTGGAACCCCGGAGCCTCCCCCACGAACACGACCGGCGCACGCTCGTTCCCTACCCCGAACACGATCCGGGTTCGGGTCTGCCACAGCCGACACCGGCGGCACTCTCCCAGCTCCTGCCGCACCTCGGCCAGGTCCGACGCGGTGGGCCGGGAGGACGCTGGGATCCCGGCCACCAGCCAGGTCCCCGAGCTCGCGGCGAACCGGAGGGTTTCGAGAAGGCGCGGTTCCAGGGGGGACCGGTATGTTCGCAAGGGCACGGAGTTCCCGGCAAGGGGTGGATGGGCCGCGGGGGTGCCCCGCCGGTTGCATTCTAGGGTCCGCCGTGCGTACTCTGCAAGCCGATGGCCGCTTGGGGTCCCGGTTTGCATCCGAGGAGATCATGCCCGCCCGGGTTCGTTCGCTGCTTTGGCGATTCGGTCCGCCGGTCCTGTACATGGCCGCGGTGTTCGGTCTGTCCAACTCGTCGCACCCCCCCCTGCCCCGTTTCGTGTGGGTGTTGGGTGACAAGCCCCTGCACGCCCTGGAGTACGTGCCGATGGGGTACCTGTGGGCCCGGGCGTTGGGGGTCCGGGGCCGCCGGGGGCTCGTGTGGGGGCTCCTGGCCGCGGCCGCGTTCGGCGCGACCGACGAGGTGCACCAGTGGTTCGTGCCCCGCCGCCAGCCCAGCTGGCTCGACTGGGTGGCGGACCTGGTGGGGGCTTCGGTGGGGGTGGGGCTGTGGGCCGCTGTGCGGGGCCTGCTGCCGACAGGAAGGGGTCGGCCGCCGCCCCGGGCCCAGCCCCCAGCCCCGTGGCCGGCGGCAAAGACCGCAGCCGACCCCCTTTCGAGTGCTGCTGACGCCGCTCCACCGTCCGCGGAATCTGCGACCCTTTCCTCGGGGAGTACGGGGGGGAAGCGCCGGGCGTCGAGATTCGCCATGTAGGCACGGAACAGGGAAGTTGGTTTCGTTCCAACTCCTATAGAATACATACTAAGGCGTACGAAGGTATTGCCGGATGCGGGTGGGGGACTGGCTCCGGCCGGGCGCGAGTGCGGCACCCTTTTCGCCGCGCCTTCGCATGCCGTTGTCAGCCCGGTGGGCCGGGGCGCCGGTGGCGGAAGTTCCGGAACTTCCAAGGCGATTCAGGCTTGGTGAGGGCGCGGCGACGTGAGGGGCTGCGCCCGGCTTGCTCTTCGGCAGATCCCTTCCACCCCGATTAGGGGGGAGGGAGCCTCTATTTTGCCGCCGGCTCAAGAGTCCGGGCGCCGACTCGACGACGGAGGGACGGACCGTGCGCATCCTGGTGGTGGAAGACGAAGAGAAGGTGGCCTCGTTCATCCGCAAGGGCCTCGAGGAGGAGCGCTATGCCGTGGACGTGGCGCTGGACGGGGAGGAAGGGCTCGAGCTTGCCGAGCTCAATCCCTATGATCTGATCGTGCTCGACCTGATGCTTCCGGGGCTCGACGGCTTTCGGTTCATCCAGAGGCTCCGGGCCCAGGGCGTGCACACCCCGATCCTGGTGCTCACCGCCCGGGACTCGGTGGGTGACAAGGTCAAGGGGCTCGACCTGGGGGCCGACGACTACCTGACCAAGCCGTTCGCCTTCGCCGAGCTCCTCGCCCGGATCCGGGCCCTGCTGAGGCGGGGCGCACCCCAGGCGCCGCCGGTGCTGCAGGTGGCCGACCTCACCCTGGACCCGGCGGCCCGGCGGGTGACCCGGGCCGGGAGGCCCATCGAGCTCACGGCCAAGGAGTTCGCCCTGCTCGAGTACTTCATGCGCCACGCCGGCCGGGTCCTCACCCGGACCATGATCCTTGAGCACGTGTGGGATCAGTCGTTCGACTCGTACACCAACGTGGTGGACGTGTACGTAAACTACCTGCGCAAGAAGGTGGACCAGGGGTTCGAGCCCAGGCTGATCCACACGGTGCGGGGCGTGGGCTACGTGCTTCGGGAGGAGCCGTGAGCCCCCAGACCCTCCGGGGACGCCTCACCCTGTGGTACGGAGCGCTGCTCACCGCCGTGCTCCTCCTGTTCGGGGTGGGGTTCTACGCAGCCCTGGCTCGGAGCCTGTACCGAGGGGTGGACCAGAAGCTGCTGGCCCTGGCCGAGGTGGTGGCGGAGTCGAGCGTCCGCAACTTCCTGAGGCCCGGGTACACCAACTTCGCACGGCTTCTCGAGGAGTTTTTCGGCGTTCCGGCAGCGGGGCAGTTCATCCAGGTGCTCGACCCCTCGGGCAAGGTGGGTGCCCGCAGCCAAAACCTGATTCTGCGCAACCTCCCGGTCTCCCGCGAGGCCCTGCGGCGGGCGGTCCACGGCGAACGGGTGTTCGAGACCGTGTCCGACCCCCATGCGCCGCTTCGGGTGCTGACCTACCCCGTCATTGTCCGGGGTCGGGTGCGCAACGTGGTTCAGGTGGCAACCAGCCTGGAGTCGGTGGTCACCACCCTGCGCCAGGTGCTGCTGGCCCTGGCGGTGGGAATCCCCCTGACCCTCTTCCTGGTCCTGTGGGGGGGGTGGTTCCTGGCGGGCCGGGCTCTGCGGCCCTTGGACGGCCTGGTGGCGTCCCTGCGCCGCCTCGACGCCGACCGGCTGGCCGCCCGGCTCCCGGAGGACGAGGGCACCGAAGAGGTGCGGGAGCTGGCCCGGAGCATCAACGGGCTGCTGCACCGGCTGGCCGACGCGTTCCGGAGAGTGAGGGAGTTCACGGCCGATGCAAGTCACGAGCTGCGCACCCCCCTCACGGTCCTGCGGGGGGAGGCCGAGGTGGCCCTGCGCCACCCCCGCACGGCCGAGGAGTACCAGCAGGTGCTCGCCTCCAGCTTGGAGGAGATCCATCGCATGGGGCGGATCGTCGAGGACCTGCTCCTCCTGGCCAAGGGGGATCTGGGCGAGGCGCCCGTGGAGAAGGTGCTGCTGCGGCTGGAGGAGGTGCTGGGGGAGCTGGCCGGCCGGGCCGCCGTGCTGGCCGAGGCCAAGGGGCTGGAGTTCACCTGGGCAGGGGGCCCCCCCCTCTGGGTGGAGGCGGACCCCCTGCGGCTCCGACAGCTGGTCTGGAACCTGCTGGACAACGCCCTGAAGTACACCCCCAAGGGGGGAAAGGTGTTTCTGAGTCACGCCCGGTCGGGGCCGGGATGGGCCCGGATCACCGTGAAGGACACCGGCATCGGCATCCCCCCAGAGCACCAGGCCAAGATCTTCGAGCGGTTCTACCGGGTCGACAAGCACCGGTCCCGAGCCCAAGGGGGCAGCGGCCTGGGGCTTGCCATCTGCCGTTGGATCGCCGTGGTCCACGGTGGGCGCATCGAGGTCCGGAGCCAGCCCGGTCGGGGCAGCTCGTTCATCGTTCACCTCCCTGAGGCGCCGGAGCCCGGCGCGTGATCCCGGCCGGGCCGCCCTTTCCCAGCCCTTTCCTGGTCTCCCATCGCCTTCTCCCCATCCAGCCGGTACAGGAACGCCAGGACCTCGGCCACGGCCCGGTACGTCTCGGGGGGGATCTCCTCGCCTGGGTCCAGCCGCGATAGAATCTCGGCAAGGGCGGGATCGTGCCGGATCGGAATCCCGGCCTGCCGGGCCACCTCCAGGATCCGCTCCGCCACCCTCCCCTGGCCGGAGGCCGTGACCCGGGGCGCCTGGTCGGCGCCCGGCCGGTAGGCGAGGCTCGCTGCTTTGGGCCGGCCCTTCACGCCCGAACCTCCAGGACCGAAGGGTCCTCTGCCGCAGGTGGCCGAAGGGCTTCTACAGCCAAGCCCACGAGCCGCACCCCGGCGTCCCGGACCAGGGCCCGGCGCAGCCGATCCAGCCGTCCCCGCACCAACGGCAGCACCTCCGCACGGGCAGCCAGGCCCAGCCGCACGCCCTCGGGGAACCAGGCCACCCGGACCCCCACCGGCCCCAGGGCGGGGAGATCCAGGCGGATCCGCAGGGTGCGGTACCGCGACCCCGCCCCCCCCCGGTTCTCCCGGTCGGGCTCCAAAGCGATCTCGCCGTGCACGGGCCCGCCCGGCCAGGGCAGGACCAGGGGGATCACCGGCTCGCCCGTGAGAGCACCCCGCGCCTGGTGGGCCTCCGTGTGACGTACCAGGCCCTCCACGGCCTCGCGCACCGGCCCCTCGCCGAGCCTCCCCAGGAGACGGACGGCGAGGGTCTTCAGGTCCTCGGGCACCTCCCCCCGGGCCAGGGCCGACTCGTGGAACACCCCGCTCCCCCGCACCCACCGGGCCAGGTGTGAGGCCAAGGCCCGTGGCTCGGGGGGCAGCCGGAGCAGCCGGGCCAGCGGAGCCAGGTCCGAGTCGGCGCCGGCAGCCTCCAGGATCCGCACCACCGCACGCGCCAGGGGCTCCCGGGGGGGCACGGCCAATCGGGCCGCATCCGCCTCGGGGGGCTTCAGGAGCCGCAGCACCAGGGGCGGGCCCCCGGCCTCGACCTGGGCCTGGAACCGCGCTCCTTGAGGAAGCTCCGCCGGAAACCGGGCGTTCAGCACCCACCGCCCCACAGCCACCTTGCCCAGTCCCGGCTGGATCGACTCCAGGATTCGGGCCTCGACCACGGTGCCGGGTGCCAGCCGAGCCCCCTCCGCCGGCCCCGTCGCGGTGGGGGTCGGCAGGGCCCCGCGCTCTACGGCTCCAACTTGAGACACAGCTCCACCCGGAACGTCCCCCCGTCTGTGTCGAAGGGGATCTCGATACAGGGAATTCCTCGGGGTCTCGAAACGGTGTGATCCCGGCCCACCACCACGGTGGGGATGGAGATCTTCAGGTCATAGCCCTGCTCCGCCAGCACCCGTTTGGCGCCCCCAGCCACGATGTTGGCCAGCTCGCCCACGGCGTCGCGCACCTGGGCGTTCGCCTGCTGCACCGGCTCTCCCAGAAACCGCCCCACCACATAGAACGCGGCGGGCTCCCGGAAGCTCAAGGCCACGTACCCCTGCACCTGCCCGCTGAGACCCACCAGGCCCGAGATGTCGAACGAGGGCTCCCCCGCACCCTTGATCCGGGGGGCTCCCCGGCGGGCCTCGACCCCGGCCATGGTGCGCAGCACGTCCACGGTGGCATGCAAGAACGGATTCACGATCTCGGCTTTCACGGCTCGAACTCCCGGAGCTCCTCCGACTCGTCGGTGCCGAGGAGCTTGTGAAGGTTCAGCAGGATGAGCAGCCGGTCCTCCAGCTTGACCACCCCCTCGATGTACTGCCGGTCCACGCTTCCCACGATGGGCGGCGGGGGCTCGACCAGGCTCGAGGGTACCCGCAGCACCTCGTTCACCGCATCCACGATGAAACCTACGACCTTGTCGGTCAGCTCCACCACCACGATCCGAGTGTTTCGATCGTGTTCCCGGGCCGGCAGCCCAAACCGCTTCCGCAGGTCCACCACCGGGATCACCTGGCCTCGCAGGTTCACGACCCCCTCGACAAACCCTGGGGCGTGGGGCACCCGGGTGACCTCCATCATCCGGTTGATCTCGCGGACTTCCAGGATGGCCACGCCGAACTCCTCTTCGTCGATACGGAAGGTGACGAGCTGCAGAATCTCCTGGTCCAGAGTGTTCGCGTTGTCAGACATGGCTCCTCCACCCGAATGGGGAAACCTCGGGTTCATCCTCTTCCTTCTCCGGCAACCGGTACACCACGACCCCGCCCCTATGCAACGGGGGTGGGGCCTCGGGTACGTTCAGCAACGACTCCGAACGCCCCACCACCAGCACCCCACCTGGCCGCAGGCTGGCCACCAGCCGTCCCACGACCCGGCGTTTGGCCTCCAGATCGAAGTAGATCAGAACGTTGCGGCAAAACACCGCGTGGAACCGACCCGGGGGGGTCCACGGCCCGGGCCCGGCCAGGTTGATCCGCTGGAACCGCACCATGGACCGGACCGAAGGGGCCAGGTGAAACCGGGCTCCCTCGGCCCGGAAGTACCGCTGCCGGTAGTACTCGGGCGTGTTTCGGAGGGCGAACTCGGTGTACACCCCCTCCCGGGCCTCGCCCAGGACGCGGATGCTCACGTCGCTCGCCAGGATGTCCACCCCTTCGTGCCAACCACGCTCCCGCAGAAGCATACCCAGAGTGTAGGGCTCGCACCCCGTGGAACAGGCTGCGCTCCAGACCCCGATCCCCCCTCCCTCCCGCCATCGGGGCCAAAACTCGTCCAATAGCACCTGGAAGTGCTCCGGCTCCCGGAAAAAGAACGTCTCGTTGACCGTCAACAGGTCCACGAGCCGCTCGAACTCCTCCGGATCGATGCCGAGCGCCAGCCGGTCCAGATACGCGTCCACGTCGCCGTGGCCGGCCTCGGCCGCCCGCCGTTCCACCCGTTTGCGAAACAGGTGGGCCTGCCCGCCCTCGAACACCAGGCCGCACCGGCGGTACAGCTCCTGAGCCAGGGGCCCGAACCGGGGGTCCTGCCACAGCCGGCTCAACCTCGCCTCCCGCCGGCCCGAAACGCGTGGGGCCGGATCCCTGTGCGACCCATCAGGATGTAGAAGTCCTTCCGGGCCTTCCCCGCCAGGCGCGCGGCACGGGCCACGTTGCCCCGGGTCACCAGCAGCAGACGCGCCACGTAGTCGCGCTCGAACCTCCGCTTGGCCTCGCCAAAGGGGAGGATCCCCGGCCGGTCCGCCCCCGGCCGCGTGGCCGGGGGCGGGGGCCACGGCTGGCCCGGCTCGGGGGGGAAGCTGCCCAGCAGGAGCAGCTCCAGCTCCCGCACGTTGCCCGGCCAGGGATACAGGGCGGCCTCTTCCAAGAACGTGGGGCTCAGACCAGGAAACTCTCGGCCCGGGGCGTGCCGGGCCACCAGGGCCTCGGCCAAGGCTGGCAGGTCTTCCAGACGCTCCCGCAACGGGGGAACGAGTAAGGGAAACCCTCCGATCAGGTAGTACAGATCCGACCGGAACCGCCCTTCCTCCACCCGGCCCTCCAGATCCGTACGAGCCGTGAACACCCACCGCCAGGGTCCTTCGTCCCCCCAGGTCTCCAACCATCCCAAGATCCGGGCCTGGGCCGCTGCCGAAGCCTCGTCGACGCCGGTCACCGCCACCGTGCCACCTCGCCCCTCCCGATCGAGCCTGGCCAGGGAGGCCTCGTCCCTCCCGCTGGCCCACCTCAGCTCGCCTCGGTGCCCCGAAAGCTTGTGGAGGATCCGAGCGGCCAGCTTCTTGCCTGTGCCGGTCTCCCCGTACAGGAGCACCGGCAGGCGGGTGCGGGCCACCCGGGCCAGGGCCCGACGCAGGGCCTCGACCGCGGCGCTGGTGCCCACGATGCCTGGCGCGGTCCGGTCGTATCCCATGGGGACCTCCATGTCCCGCGGCACTCCAAGGGCGGGTCAGGCTGCGGCCCGGGGCGGCGCGGTCTTGCCCGCCAGCTCCAGAACCTGGTTCACATCGAGGATCAGGGTCACTCGGCCGTCGCCCAGGATCGTGGCCCCGGCCACCGCGGGGGTCTCCGACAGATATCCCCCCAGGCTCTTGATCACCACCTCCTCTTCCCCCAGGAGACCGTCCACCACCACACCAACGCGTTTCTCGGCGAGCCCGATCACCACCACGTACTCCCGGGGCGACCGGTCGTGGGGAGGCACGGCCAGCAGCCGGCCCAGGTACACCAAGGGCACCACCTGCTCCCGCAGCCGGAGCACGGGCACCCCGTCCAGGGGCTTCACCTGCTCCGGTTCCACCCGCACGGTCTCCACCACGCTTACCAAAGGGATCGCGTACACCTCGGGTCCGCAACGGACGAGGAGGGCTTGGATGATGGCAAGGGTCAGCGGGATCCTGAGCTCCACCTTCGTCCCCTGCCCGGGCTCCGAGGTGATCTCGATCAGGCCGTTGAGCTGCTGGATGTTCGTGCGCACCACGTCCATGCCCACGCCCCGGCCGCTTACGTTCGACACCTTCTCTGCCGTGGAGAAGCCCGGGGCAAACACGAGGTTGAACGCCTCCTTGGGCGACAACGCGGCCGCGTCCTGGGCGCTGAGCACTCCTCTCTCTACGGCCTTGGCCTTCAGCCGCTCCGGGTCCATGCCCCGCCCGTCGTCGGCCACCTCCACCACGATGTGGTTCCCCTCGTGGCGGGCCGACAGCCGGATCACCCCGTCTCGGGGCTTCCCGGCCCGCTCCCGCTCTTCCGGTGCCTCCACCCCGTGGTCCGCCGCGTTGCGGATCAGGTGGACCAGCGGATCCCCGATCACCTCCACCACCGACTTGTCCAGCTCGGTGCCCTCGCCCTCCACCTCCAGACGGAGCCCTTTGCCCAGGCTGCGTGCAAGGTCGCGCACCATCCGGGGAAACTTTCGGAACACCTTTCCGATCGGCACCAACCGGGTCTTCATGACCGCCAGCTGGAGGTCCGACGCCACCAGGTCCACCTGGGCGGAGGTCTCCGCCAGGGCCTCGACCAGCTTCTCTCCCGACCACCGCTCCTCGGCCTCGGCCCGGAGCCGGGCCAGACGGTTTTTCGCCAGCACCAGCTCCCCCACCAGGTTCATCAGGGTGTCCAGGCGTTCCACGTCCACCCGCACGGTCTGCTCGGGGGCCGCCCTGCGCATCTGCCTCTGGCGGGCCAATCCCCGCTCCACCACCTCCGAAGAAACCGCCTTCTGCTCCACCAGCACCTGTCCCAGAGGCTTTCCCTCCTTCTGGCTTTCCAGCGCCTTCTCCACCGCCTCCGGTGGAACCCCCTCCTGCTCCACCAGGATCTCCCCGAGCCTTTTGGGCCGGCCGGTTTCCAGGGCCTCGGACAGGACCCTTAACACGTCGTCCACGGCCGGGCCGGGCCGGCCCGCCTGGGCCGCCTCCAGGAGCCTGCGAAGCCGGTCCACGGCCTCCAGGACCACGTCCATCACCTCGCCCGAGGCCACGGTCTCGCCTCGACGCAGCTTGTTGAACACATCCTCAATTCGGTGGGTTACCCGGCTGATGGCGTCAAACCCGAGAAACGAGCTGGATCCCTTAAGGGTGTGGGCCGCCCGGAAGATCTTGTTGAGCAGCTCTGTGTCGTCCGGAGACTCCTCCAAGGACACCAGGTCCTGCTCCAGCTCCTCCATCAGCTCCCACGCCTCGACGAAGAACTCCTGTATCACCTCGTCGTCCCCTGCCCCGGATCCGTCGGAAGGCGGGGCAGAAGGCTCTGCCGGCGAAGGGGCCGGCTCTGTCTCGGCCGGACCCGGTTCTTCGCCCCGCGCGGCCCCCTCCAAGGCGTTGATGGCGGGCCCCGGGTCGGTACGGGTCTGTCCGTCCGCCTCCAGCTCGTTGATCAGGGTCGCGATCACGTCGTGGGCCCGAAGGAGGCCCGCGGCCAGGGCCGGGGTGAACGGCCGTTCTCCCCGCTTCACCGGCCCCAGGGCGGTCTCGGCCGCGTGGGTCACCGCCTCCACGGTCCGAAACCCCATCAGACCCGCCCCCCCCTTGATCACGTGCATCTGTCGGTACAGGTCGGACCGTAGCTCGGGGTCGTCCTCTCCCCGCTCGAGGGCGAGGAGGATCTCGGCGGCGCGCTCCAGGCACTCTCGGGCGTCGGCCACGTAGTCCGGAAGAAGCTCGGCTACCTCCGGGGACACTCGGTCGGGTTCCATGGACACCTCCTGGACAGACCTCACGGAACGGACGGCTTCAAGTAGCCCATCGCCCCGGGGAAATGGACCAGCTTGAACTCGTCGGTGACGCCGTGGAGCGACTCGCTGTGACCCACGAACAGGTACCCACCCGGGTCCAGGGCCCGGTAGAAGTGGGCCACGAACTTTCTCTTGGCCGGCTTGTCGAAGTAGATGAGGGCGTTGCGACAAAAGATCGTCTGGAACCCCCTCATACGGCTCATGCGCAGGTCGTCCGCAAAGTTGAGCAGACCGAACTCCACCAGCTCCCGCACCTCCTCCTTTACGCGGAAGCGATCCGGCCCCAACACCTCGAAGTACTTCTGCGCGTAGTACGCTGGTGTGCCCCGAAACGAGTACCGCGTGTACTCCGCTCCCCGCGCCTTCTGGATCATGGAGTGGGCCACGTCCGTGCCGTAGATGCGCACGTTCCACCCACCCAGGCCGGGCCCCAGGGTCTCGAGGATCAGCATGGCTAGGGTGTAGGGTTCCTCCCCCGAGGAGCATGCCGCGCTCCACAGCCGCAGGCTCCGCCGGCCGCGCCCCTTCAGATCCTCGATCAGCCGTGGCAGCACCTGTCTCTGGAACGCCTCCAGCTGGGCCCGGTGCCGGAAGAAGGAGGTCTCATGGGTGGTCACCGCGTCGAGCAGGGTCATGAGAGCCGGTCGTCCCCGGGTGGGGGAGCGGAGCAGGGTCAGGTACTGGGTCACGGTCTCGGCCCCTGCCTGCTCCATGCACCGACCCAGGCGGTTTTCGAGGAGGTACTTCTTGTTCTCCGCGAAAAACAGCCCGCTGCGTTCGTACAGGAAGTCCCGGAGGATCCGGAACTCCTCGGGCGACAAGTCCACCGCGCCCTGGCGCAGGCCGGCGAGCCCGGTCACGGCTCCCTCCCCAGCTTCGCCAGGGCCCGAGCCATCTCGACCTCCTGATCCAGCTGCAGCGTGAACCGGGCCAGATCCAAGTTTCCCAGATGGGACCGACGTCCCTCCAGTAAGGCCCAGGCGGGGTCGTCTGTGAAGCACACCGCCACCCGGTCTCCCCCGAACCCGATCTGCTTGACCTTGGCGAACAGGTCGGCCAGGTGCACCACGGCAGCCACCCACTGCTGCCCCGCGTCGGTGGGCTCGTGGTGGTACCGGATGGCCTCTCGGAGCGGGGTCGGAAACCCCCAGCGCTCGGCGATCCACCCCCCCAGCTCCGCATGGTGGGTGCCGAACACCTCCGGCTCTACCTCCCGCAGGGAGGCCTGGCGCCGAGCCGCCAGGTCCAGACACCGGGCAAACTCCTGCGGAAAATGGTGTCCTAGCAGGATCTTGCCCACGTCATGGAGCAGACCGGCCGCGTACTCGGTGCCCGACATCGGCAGCTTGAGCAGGCGGATCATGGTCTCCGCGATCACAGCCACCCCAGCCGAGTGCTCCCAGAACCGATCCCACCGAAAGGTCTCGCCGCCGTAGGAGCCCGAGAAGTCCCGGATCACAGACAGCGAAAGGGCGATGTTGCGGACCTGGGCCATGCCCAGGAGAGCCACTGCTCGCTCCACCGAGGACACCTCACCTCGGAGCCCGTAGAACGGGGAGTTGGCCAACCTCAGCACCTTGGCGGCGAGGGACGGGTCGTTCTCCACCGCTGCCGCAACCTTTCCAAAGTCTGCCGAAGGGTCCCCTGCCAGGCGCACCACCTCTGTCGCCACCCCCCCGATGGTGGGGAGCTCTCCGGATCGCTCGATCACCTCCACCACCCGTTCCAAGCTCACGACGCCGCCTCTTGGATCGCGGGCGCGATGCGGTCGATGGGAAGAACCGCATCGGCCACACCCGCCTCGACCACGGCCCGGGGCATCCCGTACACCACACAGGTCTCGGGGCTCTGGGCCACCACGGTCCCGCCCCGGGCCTTGATCGCCGCCGCGCCTTGGGCACCGTCCGACCCCATGCCGGTCAGGACCACCGCCAGGGCGTCCGGCACAGGAACCTCGGCCACCGAGCCAAAGGTCACGTCCACACTGGGCCGGTGCAGGGTGTCCGTCGGGCGCTCCGTAACCTGGAGCACCAGGCCTCGGCCGTCCCGGTGGACCACCACATGCCGTCCCCCCGGCGCCACGAAGGCCTGGCCGGCCTCCAGGCGGTCCCCGGTCTCGGCCTCCTTCACCGCCAAGGGACCCATCGCGTCCAGGCGCTTTGCGAACGCCTTCGTAAACGCCCTAGGCATGTGCTGGACCACGACGACCGGTGCCCGAAACCCCTCCGTAAGCCCAGAGAACACCTTCTGTAACGCCGGGGGCCCACCGGTGGACGCGCCGATTGCTACCAGCCGGGCCGGCCCCAGCCGGGTCGGCCGGGGGGAGCCGGGTGCGAAGGCCGGCCTCGGGGCCGTACGGCGGCGGGCCACCGCCTTCACCTTCTCGCACAGGGTCTTCCGGATCTTCACCACCTCGAGGGGGTTCGATCCGATGCTCTTGGGAACGTAGTCCACAGCGCCCATGTCCAAGGCCCTCAGGGTTACCTCGGCACCCTCCTCGGTCAGGCTGGACACCATGATCACCGGCCTCGGCGAGCTCTCCATGATCCGCGCGAGGGTTTCGAGCCCGTCCATCCGGGGCATCTCCACGTCCAGGGTCACCAGATCCGGGTCCAGCTCCTGCACCTTCTCCAGGGCCTCGTACCCATCCCGGGCGCTGCCCACCACCCGGATTTCGGGATCGTCCCCCAGCAGTCTCGAAAGGGCCTTGCGCATGAACGCCGAGTCGTCCACCACCAACACCCGGATCACATCCGCTCCTTTCCACGACCGTTGGCCAACGGCCGGCCCCCGTCCCGGGGCCGTTCGGCATACCCATCGGCACCGGCCGAAAAGAACTTGACCCGTTTTGGGGGACACCGGACTCCCCCCTCCCTGGCTGGGCCACGGGGCTCCGGGAGCGTGGCCAGCGGTGGGGGCATGGGGCCTGCTTCCGGCCGCGCGAAGCCGGGCGTCAGGCTCCGGAGGTGGGAGGGGGCTGCGCGGGTACGCCGCCGGGGATCCGCCCGGTCAGACGGTAGACGTGGGCCAGGATCTCGGCAACCGCCTGGAACAGGTCCGCGGGAACCCGGTCGCCCGGCTCGGCCTGACGGTACAGGGCCCGGGCCACCGGCGGATCCTCCACCACGGGCACCCCGTGCTCCCGGGCCAGGTCGAGGATCTTCTCGGCCACCCGATCCGCGCCCTTGGCGGTCACCTGGGGCGCCTCCATCTCCCCTGGTACGTAGCGTAAGGCCACAGCGAAGTGGGTTGGGTTCGTAACCACCACGTCGGACCGGGGCACCTCGGCCATCATCCGGCGCCGGGCCATCTCACGCTGCAGGCTCCGGATGCGGCTCCGGATCAGGGGGTCGCCCTCGGTCTCCTTGTGTTCGTCCTTGATCTCCTGTTTGGTCATCCGGATCTTCTTCTCGAACTGCCACCGCTGGAACGCATAGTCCAGCAGCGCGATCGCCACATACACGAGCAGCACGTTGCGCAGGATCGGGAAGGCCACTTTGACCAGCATGAACTCCAGCAGGGTCCGAGGAGGAACCCCTGCCAGAGCCGGGAACTCCCACAGCCGGTCCCGCAGGGCGAGGTAGGCGGCCCAACCCACGGCCACCACCTTCAGCACGTCCTTGGCCAGATCCACCACCTTGGCCCATTGGAACAGGTTGCCGAGCCCCGAGATGGGGTTGAGGCGGTCTGGGTTGGGCTCGATGGCCTTGAACGAGACCAGAAACCCCACCTGGACCACGTTGCCCGCCACGCCCCCCACCAACGCCGCCAAGAACACGGGGACGAGGCCGCTGATGAGGGCCCGGAACACCCGCAACGCCACGGCAGTCGCCGCATCCGGCCGCAGATCAAGGCGCCCCCCCAGGCGGATCACGTCCACGGTGAGCCCTGCCAGCTCCCGGTACAGGTGGTCTGCCCCCACCCACACTCCGAGCACCCCCGCCCCCAGCACGAACGCGGTGAGAACCTCCGGGCTGCGGGCAACCTGCCCCTCCTCCCGGGCCTCCCTCCGGCGTTTCGGGGTTGCGGCTTCGGTTCGCTCCTGATCGTCCGCGGCCACGGGTTACCCCCAGAGTCTGCCGAGCGCCTCGAGCGCCCGGAGGCTGTCCTGGAGCGCCCACAGGAACGCCCGGCCCCAGTGACGCAGGGACAGCCCCAGCACGGTGAACCCCACCAGGATCTGCAGGGGAAACCCCAGGATGAGCATGTTCATCTGGGGTACCGCCCGGGCGAACACCCCCAGAATCACGTGGGCTGCGAACAGGGCGGCGATCACGGGTGCGGCCAGGGCCACCCCCAGGCGAAACACCTCGCCCGACAGGCGTACCAGTACCTCCATCACGGCGGGCGAGTCCCACCACCCCCCCGGCGGCACGGTTCCCAGGCTGGACACGAACGCCTCCACCAATAGCCGATCCCCCCCGACCGACAGGAACAGAAGCAATGCCAGGATGAACTCCAGCTGGCTCACCACTGAGATCTGGGTCTCGAACTGGGGATCCATGACGCTCACAATCCCCAGCCCCATCTGGAACCCCACCAGCTGCCCCCCGAACTGCACGGCCGCGAACACCAACCGGGCCACAAACCCCGCCAGCAGTCCCACCACGACCTCGCTGCCGGCCATCGCGGCCACACCCGCCGCCGTGGGAGGCACCGCCACGGCCGGGGCGAGCCCCAGCCCCGTGAGACCCACGCTCAGCCCCAGGACCGCTGCCGCCTTGACCTGGACCGGCACGAACGGGCTTGAGAACACCGGCGCGAACGAGAACAACGACGCGGTGCGAAGAAGGACCAGCAGGAAGCCGAAGAACTGGACGTCGGTGATCCCGAACATGGGAGGATGGCGGCCTACCCCGCGAAACGATGGAAGCTCAGGAACAGCTCGGTGGCGTAACCCAGCATGAGGTTCATGGCCCAGGGGAGCATCAGCAGGAACACGAGCACGATGGCCAGGAACTTGGGCACGAAGGACAGGGTCTGCTCCTGGATCTGGGTGACCGCCTGCAGGAGGCTAATGATCATCCCCACCACCAGGGAGACCAGGAGAAGGGGGGCTGAGAGCATCAGCGTGATCTCCACCGCCCTTCGGGCCAGGGCCAGAACGTCGTCGGGGGTCATCCCAGTATGCTCCTCGCCAGGCTCCCGACCACCAGGTTCCACCCGTCCACAAGGACGAAGAAGATGATCTTGAACGGGAGGCTCACCATCATGGGGGGCAGCATGAACATGCCCATGCTCATGAGCACACTGGCCACTACCAGATCGATCACCACGAACGGGATATATAGGAGGAACCCGATCGTGAACGCGGTGCGCAGCTCGCTGATCACGAAGGCCGGCACCAGGGCCGCGAACGGCACCTCTTCGGGGCTGCGGGGCCGGGGCCCCTGCCCCAAGCGAACGAACAGGGCGATGTCCTTCTCCCGGGTGTGCTCCAGCAGGAACCCCCGGACCGGGGGCTCGGCCCGTTCCAGTGCCTCGGCCTGGGAGATCCTGCCGTCCAGGTACGGCCGCAAGGCCCCACTGTACACCTGGTTCCAGGTGGGGGTCATTACGAAGAATGTCAGGAACAGGGCCAGCCCCACGAGGACCTGGTTCGGCGGCATGGCCTGGGTACCCAGGGCGTTGCGCAGGAACGACAGGACCACGATGATCCGGGTGAAGGAGGTGAGCAGGATGAGGATCGCCGGTGCCAGGGTGAGCACCGTGAGCAGGAACACGATCTGGAGGGTGAGGCTGACGTCCTGGGGACCGGTCGCCCGGTCGATGCCAAACCGCAGGGCCGGAAGCACCGCCTCTTGGGCGTGGGCGGCGCCTGCCCAGATCACAAGAGCGGCAGCGGCCGCCAGCCTTCTCACGTGGGGTCACCCGGTCGCGGCCGCCGCCGCAGGGCGGCCAGCCGCTCCTCAGGGGTGGGTCCGCCCGCCTCCGGAGTGGGCTCGGGGGGCGGGCTCCCCTCGGACTCCAGGTCCACCTGCTTTCGGAGCTCCGCCTCGAACGGGCTCTCCAGAAACCCGTACCGCTCGTTGAGGCGTTTGAGCGCGTCCGCGTCCCGGATCTCGGCGATGGGGCGCACCCCCTCAGGCCCCTGGGCCAACAGCCACACCAGCCCCCCCGCCTCCACGAGCAGCAGCCCCTGACGGGGGCCCAAGGGCCGCGTGGCGAGAACCCGGATCCCCCCCGAAGCCCTGCCCAGGCCGGGGCGCCGGGCCAGCACCATCCGCACCACCCAGACCGCCCCCCCGATCAGGGCGAGCACCAGGAACAGGCCCGACAGGATCTGGAGCCATGCACCATCGGGACGGCTGGGCTCCGGCTGCGGGCGATCCAAGTACTCGGCCAGGTAACTGCCGCCGGCCTCCCGGGCGGGGGGCTCGACCCGAGGCGGGGGCGGCGCCGGCTCCTCCTGCACCTGCGCCGGGGGAGCCACGGCTTGGAGCTCGGCCGCGGCAGGCGCCTCCTGGGCAGCCGGCTGAGAGGAGGGCTCCCGGGCCGGGGGGGGCTCCACGGACCGGAGGCTCCGAGCCACCACCCATCCGTCCCGGCCGTCGTACCGGATGTGCACCCATTTCCCCCGGCTCTCCAGGGTCTCCACCCGTGCGCCCCGGTCCAACCGGTCTACCTTGCGGCCGTCGGGTGCGGAGCGCACGTTCACGTACCCGTACTCCCACTGCACCACGGCCTGGCCCGCAGCGGCCGGGCCCGCCAGAAGGAGCAGGGCCGCCACCCACGGCAGCAGCATCCTCACCGATCCCCTCCCACGATCTTGGTGAGCCGGGCCCAGAGCCGGTCCTTGATGATGATCACCTCGGCCCGCGCAAAGATCTGTCCGTCCAGGCTCAGGTCCATGGGCTCGCCCGACAGCTTCTGGGTCACCACGAGGGCCCCCTCTTCCAGGGCCAGGACGTCCCGAATCCGCATCTGGGCCCGCCCCACCTCGACGTTCAGCCGGAGGGGGACGTCGCGCAGCACCCCCCAGTCCCGTTGGTACCGGGCCGCCTCTTCGTCGATATCGACCTTGGAGCGGGGCATGGGCCTCCCTACTGCACCACGAACTCACTGAAGTACACCTCCACCACCTTGCCCGTCCCGAGGAACGAGTTCAGCCGGTGAAGGATCTCGTTGCGGAGCTTCTCCTTGTCGGCCACGGTCACGAGGTCGGCCGAGCTCTTGCTCGAGAGCAGGGTCAGGAGCGCATCCCGAACCTTCGGACGCAGGGTGTCCAGCTCTGAGCTCACGGCCTCCCCGTCCAGTTCCAGCTCCATGACCACCTTCAGGAACCGAGGCCGGCCTGGGTCGGCGAGGTTCACCAGAAACGGATCCAGTGGGTAGATCGGCCCCAGCGTCACCTTCGGCTGGGGCGGCTCAGGGGCTTTCTCCGCCTCTTCGGGGGGCGGCGCCGCGAAGAAGGTCTTGTAGGCGAAAAAGCCTCCACCCGCAAGACCCAGCAGCAGCACGAGGCCGCCCACGATGAAGATGAGCTTCTTCTTGTTCATGGCGCCCTTTCCAGCGACTTCGGCTAGGAGGTTAGGAGGCTCGGAGGCCAGGAGGCTCGAAAACCTCTTTGATATCCAAGTGTTCTCGACACAACCGGCCTCTACGCCACCACCTCACGCCCCGGGGGCATAGGTTTCAGGGGCCAGACTTCAGCTCCAGTAGACCGCGAGGCGGCCTGTTTGCGAAGAAATAACTCGAACCGACCCCCGCACAGTTTCGGCGGTGGGGCATGGGGTCCGCTTCCGGCCGCGCGCGAAGCCGGGCATTGAGATTCGCCGCGCTGGCACGGGGCACCAACGGTGGTTTCATGGCAGTCCGGGCCCCCCGAGACCACGAGGTGGCCCCAAAAAGGCGGGGCCATGTTTGGAACCCTCTGGAATCAACTAGGTTTTCACGCGTCCCAGCATCCTAGCGGAAGGTACTTGGAAGAAGCCGGTGGACAGGGAGAAGGCTCTTCGATGCCCCGAGAGGATCCCCCCGGGAACCCGAACTACTTTTCGGGATTTCCTGCCTCCTGTCCGCTGAATTCCGGTTTCTGAAATCCATGCCCTGCTGCCGGCAACGGCCCCGGACCCGACCCGGTTCCCGTCCCTTGTTGCCCTGCCCGCCAGGGGCCTGAGAGGCCTCTCCTTTACCATGGTCTCCGAAGCCAAACAAGACGAGAGGGGGCGGGTAGTTCCCGCCCCCTCCCTGATCGCCCGATCCGGGGGAAACTTTACCGTTTTAGGGCCAGGAGGTCCTGGAGCATCTCGTCGCTGGTGGTGATGATCCGGGAGTTGGCCTGGAACCCCCGCTGGGTCACGATCATGTCGGTGAACTCCCGCGTCAGGTCCACGTTGGACATCTCGAGGAACCCAGAGGCCACGGTGCCCGCCCCCCCGCTGCCCGGCATCACCGGCGGGAACCCGGAGCCCGACGTGGGCGACTCGGCAAACTTCCCGCCCCCCATCGCCAGCAGCCCCTGGGGGTTCGGCACGAGTCCCAGGGCCACCCGGGCGATCTCCTCGGTCGTGCCGTTCTCGAAGATCCCGATGATCGCGCCGTCTCGGCTCACGGTCAGGTTCTCCAGGGCGGCCCCCCCTGGCGCGGTGGTGGTCAGCGTGAAGTAGTCCCCTTGGTTCGGCCCGCTCCCCCCTTGGAGGTAACGGTCGATGGTGGCCTCGGCCGCTGAGGTGCCGCCCCCGCTGGCCTCCACCATGTCCCGTGCCTGGGGATGGCTGTTGATGGCATCCACCACCTCCTCCTCGGTGCTCGTTACGCGGCCGAGGTTGTCGGTGCCCAGGCTCACCGTGATCTTGGTTCCGCTGACGCTCACCCCCAGGCTGCGGTTGGGGCCCTCGTTCACCAGCTCCACGTGGATGTCGTTCCCGCCGGCACCGTAGTCGACGGCCGTCAGGACGATGGCGGTTCCGTCGCCGTTGCTGTCGAGCGACAAGCTGGCTCTTGCCGGCGTTCCCCCGTTCACCACGAAGGTGCCCAGGTCCGGATCCGTGAAGGTCTCCCCCACCCGCACCGTTCCCTGGATCCCGCTGCGAGCCCCCGTCACCGTGAACTCACCGGTGGAGGCGTCGGTGCACTCGACTCGCCACTCGTCCGTCACGGTGGTAGGGAATGTGGTCACCGGCCCGAGGGAGGCATCTCCCAGGTTGGGACCGTTCACCGCCGGGGTGGCGCTGGCGAGAACGTTGGTGATCTGCCCGTCCCCCCGGCGATCCAGGTTGATGAACCCGAGCACGTCCCGCTCCGGATCCACCACTCCGTTCTGGTCGCTGTCGATCCACCCGAACACCCGGTCTCCGGTGTTCGTCACCAGGTTGAACTCGTCGTCCACCTGAAACGCACCGGCTCGGGTGTAGAAGTAGTTGTCCCCCTGCCCGACGATGAAAAACCCCTGGCCCTCGATGGCCAAGTCCAGGTTGTTTCCCGTGGACTGGAGCGCCCCCTGGCTCATGTTTTTGTCGACGGCCGCCACGGTCATGCCCAACCCGATCTGGACGGGGTTGCGCCCTCCCAACGCGCTCGAAGCCTCCCGCGCCCCTTGGAGGGTCTGGCTCAACGCCTCCATAAACGTGGTCCGGCTCCCTTTGAAACCCGGGGTGTTCACGTTGGCGATGTTGTTCCCGATTACGTCCATGGCCTCCTGGTGGTTCCGGAGGCCCGCAATACCGGAGTAAAAAGAGCGAAGCATGGATTCACCTCCTGTGTGTGAGGATCCAAACGGTCATCCGCTGGCCACATGCACCACATCGCCCAGCGGTACCTCCTGCCCGTCGTCCAGGCCGAGCAGCACGGCCCCGTCATCCGCAAACTCGATGCCGGTCACCCGCCCCGTGATCTGTGTGTCCCCCTCCTGCCCGGAGATCGAGGCGGTCACCGTGCGGCCCAGGTATGCCGCCGCGGTGGCCCGTCGGAGCACCTCGCCCCCTTGGATCGCTGCCTCGGCCCTCCGGTTCAGGTTCACCAGCTGCTCCACGGTGGAGAACTGGGCCGTCTCGGCCAGGAACTCCTCGCCCCCCGTGGGGCTCAAGGGGTCCTGGTACTTCAGCTGGGACACGAACAGCTTCAGGAAGTCCTGAAAGTCTGCAATGGGTTGGGCGTTTCGGTCGGTTTCGGTGCCGGCCGGCACGACGCCGGCCGGGCTCGATACGGTGGTGACGTCCATGGTACCAACCTCCGAAGGAGCTTTAGATTCTTGCCTCGAACCCCCAAGGCATCCAAGCGGTTCCGACCGAAACATCTTCCTCGGCAGTCTCGGCCCCAGCCGCTCGGCGGTGCCGCCGTCGCGGTCCGGAATCCCCCCCCTCCCCCCGCCCCTGCCCCTGATCCAGCTCCACGGTCACATGGATCAGCGGGACCTGACGGGCCTCGGCTGCCGCACGCAGGGCTGGCAGCTCCGCCGCGAGCAGCTGGTGCGCCTGGGGGGTCTCCACCCGGATCTGGGCCGACAGACCGCCTCCCTCGCGCACCACCTCCACATGAACCCGCCCCAGGCGCTTGGGTTCCAGCTGAACCGTGACCCGCTCCCCGCCCCGGTGGACCGCCAGCCGCACGGCCTGGGCCGTCTGCTCCACCGGACGGCCGGCGTGGGGACGCGAGACCTCGGGGGAACCGGAAGCCGGGGCCGAGGCTCGTCCCGGGGAGACCTCCGTCGCTCCAGGACTCGGCGTCCCTCCTCTGGCCTCCTTGGGGTCCCTCCCCGTTCCGGCGGCCTCCCGGCGGTCGGGCGGGGTGGCCACCGACAGGGGACCGGGGGTCTCGCCCAAGGGGCGGTTTCTGTCGAACGGACGGATTCCCGTGGAGTCCGGCTCCACCCCTGTCTCCTGCTCCAGAGGGTTGCCCTGGCTCGTGCGAACCCCCGGCTCGCCGCCCTTGCCCCTTCGGGCCCAGAACCCCCACAGCCGCTCGGCCCGGCTGCGGTCGCCCATCGGCCTCGCCCCGGGCGGACTCTCCGGGACGTGTCGAAGCGTGGCACCAGCCGCGTTAGACGTCTGCATCCCCACTTCCCCGTCTGGTAGCCGGCCCGTTGTCAAGACCTGCAGGGGGCTCGAGACCCCCACCGCCCCCTCCTCCTCGGCGACATCCCCCCTCTCCGGCGCCGTATCCCGGGAGGATGACGATGGGGACTCCTTGCTCCCCGGCTCCGTCGGCGCGCGGCCGGAAGAACCGGCCGGAACCGCGACCACGACCCATGCCGACGTCTCCCCGCTCCCCCCTCCTTTCTCTTCGTCGTCGAGGACGGCCGTCCCCTGCTCGGCGGGCGCCTCGACCGGAGGCTCACCGTGCGGGGGGCCGAACCTCCCTTGAACCGGGTCCACCGGGACCGGGCCTGGTGACGCAGCACCGGCCAGGCTCTCCGCTAGGGCAGTCCAGAACGTGTCGGTCCCTTGGGGGGAGGCTCCGGCCCCTGCCTTCTCGTCGGCCGCCGGAAACGGACCCACGGCCACCGGTGCGACTTCCATGGGCACTCCTTTGCCGTCTCGGGTGTGTGTTTGCCCGGAAAAGGGGCCCGTCGTTTCCCCTCAACCGGTCGCAGAGAGGTGTGGGCGGTCGCCGGGTTCCAGGTCGCCAAGGGAAAAAGGCGAGGATCGCGCCTCGTCGGGCACAGGGGGAGGGCTAACGTGAGGGGACGGGTGGGGAGGGGGATCGTCCCTCCTCCAGGCGGCGGGTCAGCTCTCGGACCCGGGCCTTGTCCATGAGGTCGAAGATCTTCCCCACGGCCCGGCCGGGCAAGCGCTCCAGGATCGCCACCGCCATGTCGTCCCCCAGGCCCTCCAGGGCCTGGGCAGCCTCCCGGGGCTTCATGGCCCCGTAGACCTTGGCGATCTGGTCGAGCCGGGCGTCCTCCGCCTTCTGACGGCGGGCGATGGCCTGCTCGACCTCCTGTTTCAGGGCCTCGAGCCGCTCCGCCTCACCGGCCAGGGCCTGGCGGGCAGCCTCGATCGCCCTACGGAGCGCCTCCAAGGACTCCTCCTGCTGCGCGAGCTCCCGGCGGCGCCCTTCGATTCGCCGATCCAGCTCCTGCAAGAGGCGGGCCTTAGCCTGGAGGGTCTGGGGGGATTCTTGTTCCTTCGCGGGGTTCTGCGGTTGGTCGGCGGCAGGGGCGGCCACCGCCAGGGTCAATCCCAGGACCAGGGGGGCCAAAAACCGGACCTCACTGGCCATGGCGCTCCTCCTCCCCGGCCGAGCGGCGGCTGAGGGCGATCTCGTCCAGAACCCGGGTCTCCCTTCGGCGCTCGGCCTCGCGCCATCGGGTCTCCTCCCGCTCCCGGAGCTTCTCCAACGCCTCCCGAGCCTGGTGGGCCTCCAGCAACGCCTGATGGGTCTCCTGGACCCGGGCATCCGCGGTCCGCACCTCCTGGCCTGCCTCCTCCACCCGTCGTCGGAGCCCGGCCACGTGGCTCGCGTGGAGGTACAGGTCCTCCGAGGTGAGCTCGCCGCTGCGCTTCAGGTCGTCGAGCCGCTCGTGGGCCCGGACCAAGGCCGCCCGAGCCCGTTCCAAGACCGCCACCGCCCGGGCCCGCGCCTGGCGGGCCTCGGCGTGGCGGCGCTCGGCCTCCTCCTCCTCGCTGCGTCGCACCGACAGCACCCGCTCCAGGCGGAACCGAAACGCCATCCTACATCACCTCGGGGAACATCTCGACCAGACGGCCCACCGCCTGCTCCAGGGTCCATGACTCCTCGATGCCCTGGGTCAGAAACTCACGCATGGCCTCACGCTTCTCCAAGGCCTCGTCCACGAGCGGGTTCGAGCCTTCCCGGTAGGCCCCGATGTTGATCAGGTCCTCGGCCTCCCGGTATGCGGCCAACAGGCCTTTCATGCGGGCGACGGCCTGGCGGTGGCGAGGGGACGCCACCTCCATCATCAGCCGGCTGGCCGAGGCGAGCACGTCAATGGGGGGATAGTGGTTGCGGGCCGCCAGATCTCGCGACAGCACCACGTGGCCGTCCAAGATTGAGCGCACGGTGTCTGCCACGGGGTCGTTCATGTCGTCCCCCTCCACCAGAACCGTGTACAGCCCGGTGATCGAGCCTTTCCCCCCCTCCCCCATCCCGGCCCGCTCCATCAGCCGGGGCAGGGCCGCGAACACGCTGGGCGTGTAGCCTTTGGTGGTGGGAGGCTCTCCGATGGCCAGCCCCACCTCCCGCAGGGCCATGGCGAACCGGGTCACCGAGTCCATCAGCAGGAGCACGTCCATCCCCTGGTCCCGGAAGTACTCGGCGACCGTGGTGGCCACCAGGGCCCCCCGAGCCTTGACCAACGGGGACTTCTCCGAGGTGCTCACCACCACCACCGATCGGCGAAGCCCCTCCTCCCCTAGGTCCCGCTCGATGAACTCCCGCACCTCGCGGCCCCGCTCGCCGATCAGGGCGATCACGTTCACGTCGGCCGAGGTGTTGCGGGCGATGATGCCAAGCGTGACGCTCTTTCCCACCCCGCTTCCGGCAAAGATGCCCATACGCTGGCCCTTGCCCAGGGTGAGCAGCCCATCGATTGCCTTGATCCCGGTGGACAGCGGGTCCTGGATCCGGGCCCGGGTGATGGGGTTGATGTCCCGGCCGTACAGAGGGTACTTCCGACGGCACCGGGCCGGTCCCTTTCCGTCGATGGGGTTTCCGGTGCCGTCAATGACCCGGCCGAGAAGCTCCTCTCCCACCTGGCACAGGCTCTGGGTGCGGGTGGCCACCACCCGGCTTCCCGGCTGGATGCCCCGCATCTCTCCGTAGGGCATCAGCAGGATCCGCCCCTCCCGAAACCCCACCACCTCGCACGGGATCGCCCGATCCCGCTCCAGCCCCCCCTGCTCCGGATACACGAGGCAGATGTCCCCCACCGGCGCCGCCGGCCCGGACGCCTCCACCACCATGCCCACCACCTGCAACACCTTGCCGTAGGGGCGCAGAAGGTCCGCCTCCCGGACCGCCTCGACCTGGGCCGCGAAGTCCAGCCCCATCACACGCCCTTCAGGACACGGACCAGCTCTTCCAGCTGGGTGTCCAGCCTCGCGTCGATCTCCGCCGTGGGCGTCTGAACCCGGCACCCTCCTCGGCCCACCGACGGATCCTCCACCACCGTGAGCTGGCGAATCCCGTCCACAGCTTCCAGCAAGGTGGGCTTGGCCTCCACTGCCACCTCTAGGTCGGCAGGGTGGACCCGTACCGTGACCTGCTCCCGATCGGCCAAGGCCTGTAGGGCCCGCCCCACCACGTGCACCACCGCCCCCTCACACTGCTCGGCGAGCGGCCCCAGCATCTTTCGTACCAGCTCCAGCACCAGATCCAGCACCTGGGCCCGTGCCTCTTCATACAGCCGGGGCTTCCATTCGGCCAGCTCCCGCAGCAGGGTCTCCAGGGCCTCGGTCCGCCCGGCCGCCTCTGCCAGGGCCTCCTCCCGGCCCTGTCGGGTTCCCTCCTCTCGGGCGGCCGCCCGGATCCTGCCGGCCTCCTCCCGGGCCCTCCGCAGAATCTGCTCGGCCTCCTCCTGGGCCCGTGACCGGGGGTCGGGAGGGGCAGGCCCCTCGGCCGGCTCCTGGGGATCGGCCACGACCTTTGCGCCTTGGGGCTCGTCGGGGAGATCTTCGAAGGCCTGAGGCTCGAACCGGCGCACCCCCTCTCCTCCACCGGCCTGCGCCCCTCGGGCTCCGGGGTCCAGATCGGCCCATCGAAACGGTCGAATCGGGGGGGAGGACTTCTCGCCCATGGAAACCGATCCTTTTTTGCGAGGGGGCTGAACCAGTCGAAAAAAGGGCGGCGAGCCTCCCCCTCAAAGGGAGGGCGCGCCCGGAGAGTTCCCGCGGAGAGCCCTGTTGCCCCGCCTCAGATGTACTCGTCCTCGTCGCCCCCGGCGAGCACGACCACCCCCTCCTCTTCGAGCTGGCGTACGATCTCGGTGATCGTGGACTGGGCCTCGGTGACCTCGCTCACCCGGACCGGGCCCAGAAAGGACATCTCCTCCTTGAGGGTCTCCACGGCTCGTGAGCTCATGTTCCGGAAGAACTTCTCCTGGAGGTCGGGGCTCGCGCCCTTCAGGGCCACCACCAGGGCGTTCTTGTCGACCCGCTTCAGGATCTCCTGGATCGCCTTGTCGGGCAGGTACTGGATGTCGTCGAACACGAACATGAGCTGTCGGATGTGGGCGGCGAGCTCCGGGTTCTCCTGCTCCATGCGGTCCAGAATGTTCTTGGACTCGGTGCGGCCCATCCGGTTCAGGATCTCGGCCACGGTCTTTACCCCCTGGACCTCAATGGAGGAGCCGGCCATGGATGCGATCTTTTTGTCCAGGATCTCGGAGACCTTCTTCACCACCTCCGGGCTGATCTCCTCCAGGCTCGCCATCCTCCGGGCCACCTCTACCTGCAGCTCGCTCGGCAGGCTCGAGATGGCGTGGGCGGCCTTGGCCGCGTCCAGGTGGGACAAGATGAACGCGATGGTCTGGGGGTGCTCCTTCTGGATGATCTTGCTGAGCAGGCGTGGGTCCGCCTTGCGCAGGTTCTGGAAGCCCGGGCCCTGGTCCAGGTACTTCACCAACCGCTCCAGGATCTCCCGGCATCTCTCGGGGGGCAGGCTCTTACGCAGGATCTTCTTGGCGAACTCCACCCCCCCTTGGAGAACGTAAGACCGGGCCAGGGCGAGGGTGTGGAACTCCTCGATCACCGCCTCCGCCTCTTCCGGGCTGGCCTTCTCGAGCACGGCCACCTCCCGGGTGATTTCCTGGATCTCCTCGTCCCGCAGGTGCGGGAACAGGGCCTCCGAGGCCTCCTCCCCCAGGGCCACCAGGAGGATCGCCGCCTTGCGCAGCCCCGGGATCTCTTGGACGTCCTGCGCCAACGCTCACTCCTCCGTCAGCCAGCTTCGGATCAGCTGAGCCGCCACCTCGGGCTCACGCCGGATCATCTCCACCAGACGCTGCTTCAGCAGCTCGCGGCGCACCGCCTCGGTGGGGGTCTTCTCTTCGATGTGGACCTCTTCCTCCTCGGCCTCCCCTTCGAGGCGTTTCTCCATCTCGGCTACGGTGACCGGTTCTGTGATCTCGGGCGCCTCGGGCGCACGGGTAAGCCACCGCACCAACGGTTTGAGCACCCCAAACACGATGAGCACGGCCAGCACGAGAATCAGGCCGTAACGCATGTACGGAAGGAGGTCGGGTGAGGTCCACCACGGACCGGCCCGGGCCACCTCCACCTCCCCCGGCTGGAACGGGATACTGGTCACCTCGACCGCATCCCCCCTCTGGGGATCGACTCCCACCGCCTTCTCCACCAGAGCCTTGAGCCGTGAGAGTTCCTCGTCCGACCGGGGCACGAACTCCCGTCCGTTCTCCCCCTCCCGGTACGTGCCGTCCACGGCCACGGCCACCGACAGACGTTTCAGGTTGCCAGGCCCCCTCTCCAGCCGGGTAATCCGCTTCGAGACCTCGTAGTTGACCGTCTCGGTCTCCCGGCTCGATGCGCCTCCTTTGCCCGTCGCCTGACCGGCGGTCCCCTGGCCCACGTTGGAGGCCACCCCCGGAACCCCCGCAGGCCCGGCCGGGCCCGTGGTGGTCTCGCTCACTCGCTCCTCGCTCCGGACCGCCACCCCCTCGGGGTCGTAGGTCTCGGCCGTCTCCTCCACCCGGGAGAAGTCGAACTCAGCCGCCACCTGAACCACCGCGCTGCCCGCGCCCAGCATCCGCTCCAGCAGGGCCCGCACCCGGCGTTCCACGTCCTTTTCGAACGCCCGTTTGTACTCCAGCTGGCTTGCGGCCAGGAACCCGGGCTCGTCCCCCTCCTGCCGGTACAGCACATTGCCCCGGGTGTCGACCACGGTGACCCTCTCCGGCGACAGTCCCTCCACGCTCGACGACACCAGGTACACTACGCCGCGGACCTGCTTCGCGGTGAGGGATCGGCCGGGAGCCAACTGGAGCACCACCGAGGCCGAGGCGGGCTCTGCCTCGGTCTCGAACAGCTTCTTTTCGGGGAGCACCAGGTGGACCCGCGCTCCCTGCACCCCCTCCATGTGGCGGATGGTGCGAGTGAGCTCCCCCTCCAGCGCCCGGCCGTAGTTGACCTTCTGGGCAAAGTCGGTCATGCCGAAGCTCGACCGGTCGAAGATCTCGTACCCCACCAGGCCTCCCTGGGGGATCCCCTCGCCGGCCAGCTGGAGCCGGATCTCGTACACCCGGTCCGAGGGTACGAACACGGCTGTCCCCCCCGCCTCGAGACGGTAGGGGACTCCCTCGGCCTTCAGCTTTTCCACGACTTGGTAGGCGTCTTCGGGGGCGAGTCGACTAAACAGGAGGGTGTACTCAGGCGTACCGGCCCACAGCACCAAGGCTGTGAGGCCGGCCAGGAGGACAGCGGTCACCCCTACGAGGGTGAGGCGCTGGGTTAGGGTGAGCCTGCCCCACAGCTCCCGTGCTTGGGCCAGGCTGGCGTCCCCAAAGGCCATGGACTAGGCTCTCATCCGGATTTCTGGGTTCGGTTCGGTCTCCTCCCCCTTAGTTTCCGGGTTCTGCGGCCGAATTTCCAGTGGCAATTGCGCCCTCCCCGGGCCGGCTATACCTGCATCCGCATGATCTCCTGGTAGGCGTCCAGGATCTTCTGGCGCACCTCCATCATCAGCTTGAACGCCACGTCGGCCTTTTCCACCGCCACCATGGCCTCCTGGATGTCCCCCCCGCCCTGGGCGGCGCGGGTCACGGCCGCGTCCGCCTCCTGCTGAAGGGTGTCGACCTTCTCCAGGCTCTCGGCCAAAAACTCGCCGAAGTCCTTGGACGGCTTGGCCGAGGCCTTGGCCCCGGGGGCCTGGGGCAGGCCGACCCCTGCGATCTCCTTCACCATGGCCATCTCCCTCCCGGGCCGTCCGGTCAGATCTCCAGGGCCCGCAGCAGCATGTTCTTGGTGGCCTCGATCACGGTCACGTTCGCCTCGTAGGAGCGGGCTGCGCTCAGAAGGTTCACCATCTCCACGGGAACCTCCACGTTGGGGTAGGCCACGAACCCCTGGGTATCGGCGTCGGGGTGCCCCGGCTCGTAGCGTAGCCGCGGGGGGCTCGGGTCCTCCACAACGTCTGCCACCCGAACCCCCCGTACGGCCCCGGCCAACACGTCGTCAAAGGCACGAGCCACCGGGGTGGCCTCGAACACCACGTCCCGCCGGCGGTACGGTCCCCCTTCGGGGGTACGCGTGGTCTGGGCGTTGGCCAGGTTCGACGCCACGGCCTCCATGCGGGATCTCTGCGCCGCGAGGGCCGAAGCGGACACGTCCATCACTCGGAACCACCCGCTGTTCATGGTGTGGGCCTCCCTGTGATCGCTTCCTTGAGCTTGCGGAACCGGCTGCCAAGCACTCGCGTCAGGAACTGGTACTCGATCTGGTTCTGCGCGATCTTGGCCATCTCTCGGTCGATATCCACGTCGTTCCCGTCGCGTCGCGGCGTTCCTCCCGCCGCTACCACCGTCTGCCGGCCGGCACCCCTGGTGCCCCCGAGATGGCGCGGATCGGTGGCGGCCAACCGCAACCCCTGACGAGCCATGGCCCGATCGAACCGAACGTCCAGGGCTTGGTATCCCGGCGTGTCCGCGTTGGCCACGTTGGCCGCCAGCACCGCCTGCCTGCGCTGACGGTAGCGCAGCTCCTCCACCAGCGGCCCCACGACCCCTTCCATCGCTCGAAGAAACCCCACCTCGCCTCTCCTCCGTGCCCGTCGCCTCTTCCGGTCGCTCCGGGTCGAGACCCTTGCAAGGACGAGGCCAGCCACCCCGTCCCGCCCGGTTGTCCGAGCTTTCGTGCTTCTTGCAAGGCCGTCTCCCCCCACAGGTCCGGTTTCTCCCCCCCGGGAGGGTCAGCCCTCTCCCCCCGGATCGGTCCCTTCCACCCCGTAGGTCTTGAGCTTGGCCCGCAGGGTCTTCACGTTGATGCCCAGGGCCCGGGCCGTGGCCTTCTTGTTGTGACCGTGCTGGGCATACGCGGCCAGGATGATCTTTCGTTCCATCTCGTCTAAAGTCCCGTCGACCCGGATCCCGCCCTCCGGGCGGAGAGCGGCCTCCTCCAGGAACAGGTGCTCCGGCCCCACCTGCCCGCCCCGGCAGATCACGGCCGCCCTCTCCACCGCGTTCTGCAGCTCCCGGACGTTGCCCGGCCAGTCGTGGGCCAGCAGGACCTTCTCCGCGGCCGACGTGAGGGTGGCCTCCCCCAACCCATACGCCCGACAGGCAGCGGCCAGGAAATGCCTCGCCAGGGGGAGGATGTCCCTGCGACGCCCCCGGAGGGGCGGCACCTGGATCGGGATCACCTGGAGCCGGTAGTACAGATCCTCCCGGAACCGACCCCGGCGCACCTCCTCGGGCAGGTCCCGGTTCGTTGTGGCCACCACCCGGAGCTCCAGCGGAATCGTCCTGCGTCCCCCCACCCGCTCCACCTCCCGCTCCTGGAGCACCCGAAGGAGCTTGGCCTGCAGCGCCGGCTCCATCTCACTCACCTCGTCCAGCAGCAGGGTTCCCCCCTGGGCCTGCTCGAACCGGCCCGGCCGGGCCTCGGAGGCCCCGGTGAACGCGCCCTTCTCGTGGCCGAACAGCTCGCTTTCCATGAGATTGGCCGGGATCGCCGCGCAGTTTACCCCCACGAACGGCCCCTCGGCCCACGGGGAGAGCTCGTGGATTCTGCGGGCCACCACCTCTTTCCCCGTCCCGCTCTCACCGGTGATCAGCACGGTGGCCCTGGTGGCCGCGGCCGCATCCACCAGGCCCAGCACCCGCTCCATGGCCGGGTCCTCGGCCACGAACGGTGTTCGAGGCCTTCCCCTCCGAGGGGCCGCCGGCCGCCCCAGCACCGCGGACACCTTGGCGAGCAGCACGTCCGGGCCAAACGGCTTCTGCAGAAAATCCACGGCGCCCCGCTTCATACTCTCCACGGCCGCGTCCACGGAGCCGTGGGCCGTGATCACCAGGGCGGGGGTGTGGGGCGCGGCCGCGCTCATCCGCTCCAGCAGCTCGATCCCCCCCACCCGGGGCATGCGCAGATCGGTCACCACCAGATCGAACCCCTGCCGCCGCACCAAGTCCAACGCCTCCTGCCCGTCCGCGGCCAGGGTGCATTGGTACCCGGCCTTGCGCAGGGTGAGCTCCAGCGCCAGGCGCATGTCCGGGTCGTCGTCCACCACCAGCAGATGCCTTGCGTTGCTCACCGAGCAATCTCCGTTCGGGAACTGGGAAGCTAGAAAGCTGGGAGGCTAGGAAGCCCAAACCCTCTTTGCTGCCTGAGCGTTCCAGACACAACCACGCCTCTGGGCCACCCTCTCACGCTCCGGGGGCACGAGGTCTGTGGGAGAGCCGCGCGCGGCCGGAAGCGGGCCCCATGCCCCGTCCGACGAGAACTCTCGGTTTGAACGCGACTCGGTATCACGGTTCGGGGGGCGTGGCCCTCAGCCGGTCCGCCGGGAACGACAGGGTGAACCGGGCTCCTCCCCAGGGGGAGCCGTCCACTGCCACCCAGCCGCCGTGGGCCGCCACGATCCGCTGGACGATGGCGAGCCCCAGCCCCACCCCCCGGGCCCGGGTGGTGTAGAACGGGTCGAAGATCCGCTCCCGCTCCTCCTCCGGCACTCCCGGGCCGTTGTCCCACACGCACACCCGCGCCGCCGCAGGCTCCTCGGAGCCCCCCGACGCGCACTCCACCCGAACCCTCCCTCCCGCTTCCACGGCCTGGGCCGCGTTGAGCATAACGTTCAGCAGGGCCTGGCGGACCAGGTCCGGGTCCACCCGCACCGGCGCCGGACAAAGGTCCTCCTCCAGGATCGCCCCCTTGGCTCGGATCGCTGACCGAGCGTAGACAGCCGCCTCGGCCACCACCTCACTCAGGTCGACCGCTTGACACCGCGGCTCAACCTGCCGCGCAAACAGAAGCAGGTTCCCCGTGATCCGGGAGAGGTTTTGGAGCCCCTTGAGCACCTGACCCGCGAGGTCCTCGTGGGCTGTGCCCCGCAGCTCCCCCACCAGGTGGTGGGCGAACAGCTCCAGGCTGCCCAGTGGGTTCCGGATCTCGTGGGCGATGCCGGCGGCCATCTGGCCCATGGCCACCAAGCGCCGGTTCCGCTCCTCCTGCTCCTCGAGCAGCCGCAGGCGGGTCACATCCTGGAACACCACCACCCGTCCCAGCACCTCCCCGACCTCCCCGCGGAGAGGCGACACCCGAAGCCCCAACAACACCCTGCGGCCGTCACCCCGGTTCAGGGTGACGACCGGCCTCGAAACGGCCTCCAGCGCGTCGAGATCGGCCTCGGCCGGGTCCTCGAACCGGAACACCTGGGAGAACGGCTTCCCCACGGCCTCCGGTCCGAACCCCGTGATCTCCTGGGCAGCCCGGTTCAGAGTCGAGATCCGGCCCTCCGGGTCCACGGCCACCACCCCGCTGGGCACGCTCTCCAACAGGTGCTCCAGATAGCTCGTGAGGCGGGCCCTCTCCGTCAGGGAGCGGTCCAGCTCCCGGTCCTTCGCCTCCAAGCGCCTGCGGAGCTCTCGCACCTCGTCCTGGAGCCTGGCGTACGATCCCTGGAGCCGTTCGGTGGCCTCTTGGAACCTCAGCATTGCCTCCCGAAGCTCCTCGGGGATCGCGGTCACCGCCGTCCCTCCCGAATCAGGAGTGCCTCGGCCCCTGCCAGGGCCCGAGCCGCGCCGGACACCACCGCATCCCGCGTCTCGGCCAGCTCGGCCCAGGCGGCCCGAGCCCCCTGCCCGTCGCCGCTTGCCATGGCCGCCATCGACCGAAACAGCCGGTCCACCGGTTCGCCCCCCTCCGCCGGCATCAGGCTCAAGGCTTCCGCGTAGCGGCCCAGGGCAAAGGCCAAGCGCGCCCCTGCTACCCTGCTGGGAGCGGGAAGGCCGCGCCTCCGGTCGGCGCCCAGGCTCCTCCACAGCTCCTGCCGGACCCGCCAGGCCCGGAGCAGGTCCTGGGTCCGCGCTTCGCGCCTCCCCACCCGGTCCATCTCGATCCGCAGCGCGTATCGGGTGGCAGCGTCCGGCGCCAATGCCAGCGCCTGCCGGAACGCCTTCAGGGCTGCGGACCGGTCCTCCTGGGCCTCCTGCACCCGAGCCAGGGCCAGCCAGGCCCGCCAGTCCCTGGGCCGCTCGGCAGCCCAGCGGGCCACCGCCGCCGGGTCCCCCTCCCGGGCTCGGAGGCGCAGCGCCGCAACCTCGGCCCGCTGGGCCGGCACAGCCCGGCTCCCCATGGCCTTCACCTCACCATAAAGCTCCAGCGCCCGGTCCCAGGCACCCAGCGCCTCGGCCGCCCGGGCCGCCTCCCAGACCAAGGCCCCGAGGTCCCGGGTGGGCACCCATGCGGCGGCACCCCGAAATCGTTCGAACAGCAGGATCCCGGCCGCCGGGTCCCCGTCCCGAACGAGGGCCGCCAGCCGGGCTTCCAACAGCGACACGAACGCCTCGTAGGCTCGGCCGGACTCGGGGCTCTCCGGATAGTCTCGGAACACCCGTTCCAAGAACCCGAGGGCTGCTTCCGCGTCCCCCTCGGACCGGGCCAGCTCGGCCAGCCCTTGCAGGGCCCGCTGGGCCGTCAGGGGGTCTCGACCCCCGGCCAGCTCCTCCAGCACCGGTCGCGGGCGGTAGAACCACCGGTACGCCGGGTACGGCTCGGTCAGCTCCACCCGGTCGGCGAACCGAACCCCCAACAGAGCCAGCCGAAGCCGGGCCTCCCGGGCCGCCTCGGCCGGAGCCGGGCCGTCCAGCAGACGCGCGTAGGCGGCCGCTGCCCGGCTCACCCGTCCCTCCTTCGTCCATAGGGCTCCAACGGCCAGGAGGGCCTCCGCACCCTCGGCCGTGCCCGGGTGCACCCGGGCCAGCGACTCCAGAACCTCTGCCGCAGTATCCGCATCACCCGCCGCCTGAAACGCCTCGGCCATCGCCCGGGCCGTGTCGCTCCGGACCCGCCACGCGTCCGGGTCGAGCCTGCGAGCCTCCCGGAACCGCGCCAGGGCGTCGGCAGTGGCTCCCGCCCGCCACAGGCTCTCCCCCCACAGGTACAGGGCCACCACCCGACCGGGCGCCCGTGGATACGCGCGGACCCAGGCCTCCCAGGCCGCGACCGCCTCTGGGGTCCGGCCCGCCTCCAGCGCCAGGGCCGCCTGGTCGAACCGTAGCGCCCGCCGCCACGGCTCCCGGCTGCTCGGCGTGGCCTGCTCATACGAGGTGATCGCCGCCTCCGGAAACCCCTGGATCCACTGCACGCTCCCCAGCTGGAACCAGCACCAAGCCGTCTGCTCGGGGGACAGCTTTTCCTTCACAAGGGTCCGATACAGCCGCTCCGCCTGCCACAGGGTGTCCTGTCCGGCCAGATAGAGGGCGTCGGCCCACAGCCCCCGCAGCCGCGCCGGAGCCCCTACCGCACCGGCCGCCTTTCCCAACACCCGGGCCACCCGCGCCGGGTCCTTCTCCAAGGTGCGGCCTGCCTCGGCCCACAGAGCCTCCCGTCCCGGGGGCGGGCCGGCTCGCAGGAACGGGCTCCACCCGGGCTCCACCCGGGCGAGCACCACCGCCCGGCTCGGCAAGGCTGCCCCCAGCACGGCCGAGACGGCCAGGGCCAAGGCAAGCCGGCCGCGACCCGCCCGGCCCCGTCCTGCGATCATCGCGACCCCCCAGCCGTGAGCCGTTGCCAGAACCGGGCAACCCCTCTGCCTCCCCCTCCTTTTCCCCCCAGCAGCGCGTCGGCCAAAGCCGCCACGCACCGCGATGCCGGGCAGCGGGGGTACGCCGACACGAACGCCACCTGGCGCAGGGCGGCGCGCCGCACGTGGTCGTCCTGAACTACAAACCCGGCCCAGTCCACCCTCCGGCCTAAAAAACGCTGGACCACCCGGTCGAGCCGATCGTGGATCGCCCGGGCCGCCGCCTCGTCCCCCGCGCCGTTCACCACCGCAGCCACCCGGGCGTCCGGATCCCGGCTCCACAGCACCTTGATCAACCCGTAGGCGTCGGTGAGCGCCGTGGGCTCTGCGTTGGTCACCACCCACACCTCCCCTGCCGCCGCGCACAGATCCACCACGTTTCGCCCGATGCCGGCCGCCGTGTCGATCAGAAAGAACTCGGTCCCCTCGGCCAGGCGGCCCGCCTCGTGCACCAGCCTCGCCCGTTGGGCCGGGTCCAGATCGGCCATCTCCCCCACTCCCGAGGCGCCCGGGATGATTCGGAGCCCCGGTACCACCTCCACCGGGATCTCCTCGGCCGGGGCCTCCCCCCGCAGCAGGTGCCCCAGGTTCCGAGGGGGGTTGAGGTTCAGCAGGATGTCCAGGTTGGCCAGCCCGAAGTCCGCGTCCAGCACGGCGACCGAGCGGCCTCGGCCCGCGAGCGAGACGGCCAGGTTGGCCACCAGGCTCGTCTTCCCCACCCCTCCCTTCCCGCTGGTCACGGCCAGGACCCGGGCGCCGTCCGTGGGGGCGGGACCGGCCTGCTCGGTGACCATCTGGCGGAGCCGGTGCGCCTGGTCCCTCACGATGCCCCCTCCAGCCCCCGCACCAGGTACGCCGCCACGCCGACGGGGGTGGCCTCTTCGATGTCGTCGGGCACGTTCTGCCCCGTCGTCAGGTAGCTCAGGGGGAGTCGGGAGACCAGCGGCAGCCCCAGGAGCGGCCCGTGGCAGTCGGTCTCGTCCAGCTTGGTGAGCAGAAGCCGGGCCGGCTCGAGCAGCGCATAGTGGCGCAGGATCCGCGCCAGGTCCTGGCCCCGGGTCGTGACCGCCAACACCAGGTACACCTCGATCTCCACGTCGGGGGGAAACAGCCCCAGCAGCTCGGCCAAGCTCTCCTCGTCCCGGGGGCTCTGACCCGCGGTGTCCACGAGCACAAGCTCCCGGTCCGAAAACCCCTCGACCGCGTCCAGAAACGATCCCCGGTCCAGGGCCACCCGCAGCGGCACCCCCATGATGTTTGCGTAGGTCTTGAGCTGCTCCACGGCCGCGATCCGAAAGGTGTCCACCGTCAGCAGGCCCACCCGACGCCCGTCCTGCAGGGCGAACCGAGCCGCCAGCTTGGCCACGGTGGTGGTCTTTCCCACCCCGGTAGGGCCCACGAACACAGCCACCCGGGGCCGCCCGTTGCCGGGACGCAACGGGCCCGACACCCGGACCGTCCGGGCCACCAGCTCCCGGAACGCGGCCACCTCCCGGCCGGCCGGCACCGCCCCTTGGTCCACTTTCTGCTGAAGGAACCCCAGCACCCGGGCGGTCAGGGCCGGATCCACGTCGATGGCTTCCAAGTGATCGTGGATGCGCCGCAGCCCGGGAGCCAAGCGGAGCCGCTCGAACCGGGCCGTCTCCTCCAGCAGCCGCTCCACCTTGGCCACCAGGCCCCGCACCTCGGAGGCCACCCCGTCCACGGGCGTACGACGAGGTCGGCGGGCAAGGAGGTCAAGCTCCTCCCTGAGGCTGTCGATGTCGGCCTGGAGGGCCAGGATTACCCCCGAGTCGGCGCCGCCCCCCCGGATGTCAGGGTCCCGCCGGGGGGGCTCGGCTGGGCCCGGGGCGCCGGTCGGCGCGGCCTTGCGCGACAGGCCACCCAGGTCGGCCGCGGCCGTCACCTCCAGAATCGGACGACCCAACAGGCCGAACACCCCTTTGCCCGGCTTGATCTGCCGGGTCGACAGGATCACGGCGTCCGGCCCGAGCTCCTCCTTGATCTTGCGGAGGGCCTCGGCCATGTCCACGGCCTGGAACTTCCTAACCTTCAAGGCTCACCATCCGGATCGTTCGGATTGGACCCTCCACCTCGTTGTGACTCAGCACCACCAGGCTCGGCAGTACCCGCTCGGTGAGCTTGCGCAGCGGCAACCTCAGGGCCGGAGAGGTCAGCACCACCGGTGTCAGGTTCTCCAGGGTGGCGGCCTCGGCCGCACGGCCGAGGGCCGTGAGCACCTGCTGGGCCACCGTCGGCTCCAGCGACAGGAACGACCCGTGCTCGGTCCTCTGTACCGCCGCCAGCAGGGTCTCTTCGAGCCGGTGATCCAGGGCGATGACGGGGAGCTTCCCTTCGGCATCCTGGTACTGCTTGGTGATGGCCCGCCGCAAGGCGGCGCGGACGTACTCGGTGAGGGGCTCTGGGTTCTTCGTAACGGACGCGTAGTCGGCCAGGGTCTCGAGGATGGTGCGCAGGTCGCGGACGCTCACCCGCTCCCGCAGCAGGTTCTGGAGCACCTTCTGCACCACCCCCAGGGGCAACAGCCCCGGCACCAGCTCCTCCACCAGGGCCGGGGCCTGCTCCTTGACCACGTTCAACAGGTTCTGGGTCTCCTGGCGCCCCAGCAGCTCGTGGGCGTTCTGTTTGATGATCTCGGTCAGGTGGGTGGCGATGACGGTGGAGTGGTCCACCACCGTGTACCCCTTGATCTGGGCCTCCTCCCGGAGCTCCTCGCGGATCCACAGGGCGTCCAGCCCAAAGGCGGGCTCCTTGGTGGGAATGCCCTCGAGCCCAGCCTCCCCCAGCCCCGGGTTCATGGCGAGGAGGTACCCTTCCTTCAGCTCCGCCCGGGCCACCTCGATCCCCTTGATCAGGATCATATACTCCCCCGGTCGCAGCTGAAGGTTGTCGCGAATGCGGATCGGGGGCACCACGATGCCCGCTTCTAGGGCGATCTGCCGCCGGATCGAGCGGATCCGCTCCAGCAGGTCCCCCCCCTGGGCCGCATCCACCAGGTGCAGGAGGCCGTACCCCACCTCCAGCTCCAGCACGTCCACCTGGAGCAGGGGGGTCACGTCCTCCGGGCCAGGGGGGGCTGCCGGTGCCTTCTCCGCTTCCTGGCGCGCCACCTCCTCCTTCCGACGGGTCTCGGCCTCACGCACCCTCTTCAGGCTGTAGGCCGTACCCCCCAGCACCGCGGCCAGCACCGCGAACGGAAAGAACGGCAGGCCGGGCACCACCCCCAGCACCAGCAGCACCCCGCCCGCCACCCCCAGAGCCTCGGGCACCTGCCCCAGCTGACGGGGAAGAACCTCGCCCAGGTTCGACTGGCTCCCGGCACGGGTGACCAGGATGCCCGCGGCCGTGGAGATGATTAGGGCGGGCATCTGGCTCACCAGGCCGTCCCCCACGGTCATGGTGGTGTAGGTACGTACCGCCCGGTCCAAGGGCATGCCCAGCTGGAGCACCCCGATCACCAGCCCACCCAGGATGTTGATGCCCGTGATCACCAGGCCCGCGATGGCATCTCCCCGAACGAACTTGCTCGCCCCGTCCATGGCGCCGTAGAAGTCCGCCTCCCGGGCGATCTCCTCGCGACGGTTCCGCGCCTCGGTCTCGTCGATCAGGCCCGCGTTCAGATCGGCGTCGATCGCCATCTGCTTGCCCGGCATCGAGTCCAGGGTGAACCGGGCGCTCACCTCCGCGATTCGGGTCGCTCCCTTCGTGATCACCACGAAGTTGATCACCACCAGGATCAAGAAGATGACGATCCCCACCACGAAGTTGCCGCCCACCACGAACGACCCAAACGCTGCGATGATCCTGCCGGCGCCCTCGATCCCCTTGTCCCCCTCGGTCAGGATCAGACGGGTCGACGAGATGTTGAGGGCGAGACGAAACAACGTGGTAATCAGCAGCACGCTGGGGAACAGGGAGAAATCCAGCGGCCGTTCGGTGTACATGGCGAGGAGAAAGATCAGGACCGAGAAGCTGATGTTGAGGGCCAGCAGAAGGTCCAGCACGGCCCTCGGCAGGGGGAGGATCATGAGGAAGACGATGCTCATGACCCCGGCCGCCACCAGCACTCCGCTGTGGCGGTTCAGCAAGCCGGGTACCGACAGGGTGGCTCCTCGGTCCATGGGTCGCGGGGCGCGCCTCCGAAGGCGGGGGGAGGGATCCGCTCGCAGCGGCCCGAATGTATCACACACACCGGGCGGATGGCAGACCCCGGCGGCGCCTGTCGGCCTACGCCTCCCGGCCGGGTAGGAAGCTCACCTCCACCCAGAACGTCTCCCCGTCCATCTCGAACGGCACCACCAGGCACGGCCCCTGCCCCTTGTGCTCAATGGTGTGGTTCTTCCCCACCACGATCGTGGGGATGGCGATGCGGAACTGGTACCCCTCCTTCGTCAGCGCGGCCTTGGCTCCGCCGGCGATCATGTTGGCGATCTCTCCCACGGCGTCCCGAACGTCGTCGTTCAGCCCCCGTGCCTCTTCACCAACCATCGCCTCGTACACCTTGAGGGCCAGGTTCTCCGGGAAGGTCACGGCCACCGAGCCCACGGCTTCGCCGGCCAACCCGATCACCCCGCTGATGTCGCCGGCCGCTACGTGATCTGTTTTCACGAACGGCTTTCCCCGTTCTGGCTTCATCCCGGCCATGACCTCCAGGGCCTGCACCGTGGCCGCGATGAACGGATTGATGTACTCCACGCTGTACATGGGAGATCCTCGAGATCAGGCCGCCAATACTCGTTCGATCTTCTCTTTCAACGTGTCGGGGGTGAACGGCTTCACGATGTAGTCCGTGACCCCCGCCTTGATCGCCTCCAGAATCTCCTTCTTGGCGGCCTCGGTGGTCACCATGATGATCGGGATCTCCTTATACTGGGGGTTGGACCGGAGGGCCTTGACGAAGGTCAAACCGTCCATCTCCGGCATGTTCCAATCGGTCAGCACCAGCCCCACACCCGCCATCTTCGCCAGACCGTCCACCCCATCCTCCGCCTCGACCACGTCCGTGTAACCGAGGCGGTTCAGGGTGTTCTTGATGATGCGCCGCATGGTCGAGGAATCGTCAACCGTGAGGATCTTCACCGTCCAAACCTCCTACTTGGAACTGGGTGTGTGCGAGTTGGTCCTACTGATCGGCCCCCCGAACCGAAACTTTAGGTCCCCGCGCCCCTGCTCCCGGTTTGTGCCCCGAGGTCGGTTCCGGTACATTCTCCGGCCTTCGGCGCCGCCCGAACCCCACGGCACCCATCCCGATCTCCGGAGGGAATGGCACCCATGGACCGCTCCTACCCCTTAAACGTCCGGTTCCTCCGGCGCGTGCTCATCGCGGCCGACGATCTGGCCCACTTCGCCGTGGCCCTGGTGCTGCTGGTCTGCGCCGGGGTCGTGCTCGTCCGGGCCGTCCTACAACTGGGAGACCCGAGCTTGGCCTCTGTGCTCGAGGTCCTCAACGACCTGCTCCTGGCTCTCATCATCATGGAGCTCCTGTGGCCCGTGGTGCGGTTCCTGAAGCGGGAGCCGTTCAGCCTGAGCCCATTCCTGTACGTGGGCATCATCTCGAGCACCCGGCGCATCCTCCTGATCGAAGCCGAGAGCTCCCTGGCCTCCCGCGCCCACGGGGGGGAGTGGAGCACCCTCTGGCCCCCGCTGGTGGAGATCGGGGGCAACGTGGCGGTGATCTTTGTGCTGGCCGTGGCGCTCCGTATCATCTCGGGACCCCGGCCCTCCTCCGCGGACCCGGCATGACCCCCACGGCAAGGGCTGGCGCCGGGGTTTCCCCCTCCCCCTGCCGACACGTATACTCGCCGGGCCGGCCCGAATCAGCCCCGGAGACGGCCATGCGGCTCTCGATCGTGCTGCCCGTATACAACGAGGAGGAGAACCTCCTGCTGCTGGCCGAGGAGCTCCAGGAGGTGGTCGCCGGCCTGGGTCCCACCTGGCAGGTGGAGTGTGTGTTCGTGGACGACGGATCCACCGACCGTAGCCGCGAGCGGATGATCGAGATCCGGGAGCGCTACCCCTTGCTGGGCGTGCGCGTGGTGGCCCTGGACCGGAACTGGGGCCTCACGGCCGCCATGGACGCCGGTTTTCGGACCGCCCGGGGCGAGGTGGTGGCCACCCTCGACACCGACCTCCAGAACGACCCCCGCGACATCCCGCGCCTGTTGGAGTACCTGGACCGGGCCGACGTAGTGGTGGGGGTGCGCGCCCGACGCAGGGATCCGATCGTAAAGAGAGTGAGCTCGCGTATCGCCAACGCCATTCGCAACCGGGTCACCCACGACAACATCGTGGACACGGGGTGCTCGCTCAAGGTGTACCGGAGGGAGTACCTGGACCGGCTGAAGCTGTTCAACGGGCTCCACCGCTTCCTCCCCACCCTCCTCAAGATGGAGGGAGCCCGGGTGGTGCAGGTGCCCGTAAACCACCGACCTCGGCGGTACGGCGCGGCCAAGTACCACCTCTGGAACCGGCTCGTGGGCCCCCTGATGGACCTGTTTGCGGTACGGTGGATGCAGAGACGCCACCTGGGTTACCGGTGGGAGGAGATCCGGTGACCTGGGACCCTTGGCTCGTCGTGGGATTCGGGGCCCAGGCCTTGTTCTCGGGCCGGATGCTGGTGCAGTGGATCGTCACCGAGCGCAAGCGGCGCAGCACCGTGCCCAAGGTGTTTTGGTACCTGTCGCTGGGGGGAAGCCTGCTCCTGCTCGCCTACGCCATCCACCGCCGCGACCCCGTGTTCATCCTGGGCCAGGCGTTCGGGTCGGTGGTGTATGTGCGAAACCTCATGTTGTGGAAGGACGATCCCCCGAATGCCCAGAGCGCGTGACCTCGGTGCGTTTGCCCTGGCCGCGGTCTCCCTGTGGGTGGGCCTGGGCTCCTACGGCCTGGTCGAGCCGTCCGACGCCCGCTACGCCGAGATCGCTCGGGAGATGTGGGCCTCGGGGGACTGGGTGTTCCCCCGGCTCCTGGGAATCCATCACTTCCACAAGCCTCCTCTCATCTACTGGGTCACCTCCCTGGGTTATGCTGCGCTGGGACCCACCGAGTGGGGCGCCCGCGCCGGCCAAGGCGTGCTCGCGGCGACCCTGGTCCTGGTGCTGTGGCGGTTCGCCCGCCGGCACCTAGGGGAGGCCGCCGGCACGTGGGCGGTGGCGCTGGCGGCCACCACGCCGGCAGTGGTGGGGGCCGAGCGTATGCTCACCACCGACCTCCTGCTCTGCCTGTGCCAGACCCTGGTAATCACCAGCGCCTACGACATCTGGAGCGGAAAGGGGCAGAAGTCGGCCCGGATCGTCCTGTACCTCTCCCTGGGCCTGGCGTTTCTCACCAAGGGCCCCGTGGGCTGGGTCGTGCCCCTGCTCGTGCTCGGCCCGTTCCTGGTGTTTCACCGGGGACGAGGGGGCCGGGGCCGGCCTTGGGGCATCGCCTGGGGCGTCCCCCTGGCCCTTGCCGTGGCCCTGCCCTGGTTCGCCTATGTGGTCGCCGCGACGCCGGGGCTGCTCGACTACTTCCTGGGCGGCCAGATCGTGAGTCGCCTCCGAAGCGGCGGCATGGGCCACCCCCACCCTTGGCATTACTACCTCGTGGTCTTTCCCGCCCTGGGCCTTCCCTGGATCCTTCTTGCGCCGGCCGGCCGCAGGGTTGCGGCCGGCCGCTCGCCCCCCCTCGCCTCGCTGCTGGTCCTGTGGGCTCTGGTGCCCCCGGCGTTCTTCAGCCTGCCGGCGACGAAGCTCCCCCTGTACGTGCTGGCCGCCTACCCGGCGGTATGCCTGCTGGGGGCCGGGGCCCTGGCCGGTGCCCCCCAAGAGACCCGGACACCGCTGCGCTGGTGCGGGGGGGTCACCCTGCTGTTGGCCGGGGCCGCGCTCGTGGTGGGCCTGGGCGTGGTACCGATTAAAGGCGGGGACCTGGCTGCCGTCCCCCCCGGCCGGATCGGGGAGCTGTTCCTTCCCCTGGCCGCCGTGCTCGGCCTCGCCGGAGCCGGGGCCCTGGCCTGGACGGCACGGACCGGGGCGCGGCCGGGGGCGGCCGCAGCCTGTCTGGCCGTGGCCCTGGCCGCCACCACCGCCTGGGCGTTCTCCCGGGGCGACGCCCTGCCCCTGCGCACGGCCCGCCCCGTGGGCCGGGCGGCGCTGGCCCTCTGGGAGCCGGGAACGGTGTTGGCCGAGTACCGGAGCTTGTCCGCCGGGTTCGCGTTCTACACAGGCCGGCTGCCCGTGCTCGGGGGAATCCGCCGGGAGCTGGTCTTCGAGGGCCCCCCCGTCAAGGCGCGGGTGCTGGATCGGAAAGCGTTTCTGGAGCTTTGGGCCGGCCCCCGGCGGGTGTTGGCCCTGACCCGCCCCAAACGCCTCTCGGAGCTTCCCGGCGCGAAGGAGATCGCCAGGGGGGGAGGGTACGTCCTGGTGGAGAACCGATGATGCGGCTGCTGCACGAGGCGGTGCTGTGGATCCTGGCCACGGTGGGGAGGCTCGGGTACCCCGGCATCGTGGCCCTGATGTTCCTGGAGAGCTCGTTCTTCCCCTTTCCCAGCGAGGTGGTGATCCCTCCGGCGGGGTACCTGGCCAGCCGCGGGGAGATGAGCCTTCCCTGGGTGATCTTCGCCGGAGTCCTGGGAAGCCTGCTCGGGGCCCTGTTCAACTATGGCCTGGCCGTGTGGTTGGGCCGGCCGTTCCTGCACCGATACGGTCGGTACGTGGGGCTCACTCCCCGGGCTTTGGAGCGGGTGGAGGGGTTCTTCCGGCGCCACGGCGAGATCAGCACCTTCGTGGGGCGGCTCGTGCCCGGGGTACGCCAGTACATCTCGTTTCCCGCGGGGCTCGCTCGGATGCGGTTGGTGCCGTTCTGCCTGTACACCTGCCTGGGCGCCGGCGTGTGGGTGGTGGTGCTGGCAGCGATCGGCTATTTCGTGGGGAACAACCAGGACCTGGTGGTGACATACTCCCGCCGGGCGTTTTGGTACCTGGCCCCGGCCCTGGCCCTCTTGTGCGGGGTGTACGCCTGGCGTAACCGCCGCCGTGCCGGCGCCCCTCCTGGCTAATCCGGCGGCGAACCAAACCCGTCTTCTCGGCGCCGAGAGCATGGGGCCCGCCCTCCGAGGTCGCCAGAGGGATAAAGGAATGAGGGCCTGCCGTGAGCCGCCCACCCTGCCCGCGCTGCCGCCAGTCTTACGTGACCTGGGACCCCCGGGCCCCCTACGGATGCCGGGCCCTGGGGTTCAAGACCCGTTCCGTGCCCAGCGACGACGTGCGCCGAATCTCGGGTCAGGACTGCCTGTTCTTCGAGAAGAAGGCTCCCTGCCGAGGAGCATGACTCGCGGAGCTACGCTCCCTTCACCAGGGGCAGGCACGCCCGGAATTCTCCTGTGCCGGCCCGTTCTAGCAGCTCGTACAGGGCCGACTCCCAGCACGTGATCACCCCCCCCGCCGCCTCGATCCGCCGCAGGGCCAGGTCCCGGTGGAAGGGATTCCGGGAGGCCACGGCATCGGCAGCCACGTGCACCCCGTAGCCCGCACGGAGGGCCTGGAGGGCGGTCTGGGCAACGCAGATGTGGGCCTCGATCCCCACCAGGAGCAGGGTTCCGCAGCCCGTGGCCTGGACGGCCGGGGGAAAGCCGGGGCACCCGAAGCATCCGAAGTGGATCTTCCGCATCGGTTGCCAGCCCGCCAGGGCCTCAGTCACCCGGGGGTCCGTGGGGCCGAGATTCTCCTGCTCGGTCCACAGGATCGGCAGGTCCAGCATCCGCGCGGCCCGCACCAGCCGCACCGCCCGGTCCACGACAACGTCGGCGTCGGGAATGTGCGTAAGGAGGCGGCCCTGCAGATCCACGACCACCAGGACCGTGTTGGTGCGATCCAGCAACAGGGACGTCACGGGAAACCCTCCGGGGGAAAGGGGGAGCCTCACCCGGCTCGGGGTCAACGGCGGAACAGGGTCCTCAACCCAGATCCCGCGGCTGGGGGCGAGGGGCACACCGTCACCGTAAGCGGCGGGGTCGGCCTGCGGGCCTCGATCTCTACCAGCCAGGTGCGGACCAGGCAGTCCAGGGCCCGGGTCATGGGCCGCGGCACGTGCAGGATGAGCCGCTCCCCCTCGGCGGTGGCTTCGAGGAAACATCCCCAGACCCAGGGGTAGGCCAAGGCCCGGTCCACGAACTCCGCGACCACGCGACGAAGGTCGGGGGCCAGGTCCCCCATCCGGGCCAGGAGCACCGGTCCGGCGTCCCGACCCATGCGGGACACCGGCAGGCCCCGGCGGCGGTGGGCAGCGCGCTGGCGGGCTTTTCGAAGACGGTGGAAGGAGCTGGTTCGGTCCATGGTCTCCAGGCTACCGCGATCCGCCGCCTGTGCAAGCGCCCGCACGGTCTCCGGCTCACCGGGCCTGTCCTTCATCCGGTCCATATCTCCTGCACCCCTTTGATCACGAACTGGATCGCCAGTGAGACGAGCAGCAGACCCATCAACCGGGTCACCAACCGCTCCCCGGTGGCTCCCATCCACCGCGACAGCGGCTCCGCCAGGCGGAACGCCGCGAACACCAGGGCGGCGTTGGCCGCCACGGCCGCCCACACCATGGCCGTTTCCATGAGCCCGTGGCCGGCATCGGTGAGCATCAGCACGGCCGAGATCGCCCCCGGCCCGGCCAGCATGGGGACGGCCAGGGGGATCAGGGAGACGTCCTCCTTCTCCCGAGCCGCGGCCTCCTCCTCGTCGGTGCGCTTCATGCGGTTGTCCCGGGCCTCGAGCATGTCGAACCCCACCTTCAGCAGGATCAGTCCCCCCGTGACCCGGAACGCGGCCAGGGTCACCCCGAACAGCCCGAAGATGAACCGGCCCGCCAGGGAGAAGAACAGGAGCACGGCCACCATGTACACCGTGGCCCGCAGGGCCACCCCCCGCCGGGTTTGGGCCGACAGGTTCGCGGTAAGGGCCAGAAAGACCGGCGTGTTGCCCAGCGGGTCCAGAATGGCGAACAGGGTGACGAACGCCTGAAGAAACGTGGCTGACACCGAACCCTCCGGCAAAGGACTCGCGAGCCGCCCTTCCTAACCCAAACGAGGGCGTTTCGCAACCCCTGTTCCCGTGTCGGCCCGGCTCCGGCCGGCACGGTTGCCCGGAGGCGGGCCCACGCCGTATGCTTCCAGGTAACTTCGGTCGTTGGTCGTCAGTCGTTGGTCGTCGGTCGGGGGCCTTCGGCCCGCTAGGCGGCTAGGCTGCTAGGCCGCTAGGCGGCCGGGCCGCTTCCCTGAACCGCCGCCGGCGATGGTTCTGGAGCAACGAACGTTACCCTCCCCGTTGTACAGCCCCGTAGGGGGCCTGAGAGACTTCCAGGTAACTTCGGTCTACGGTCGTCGGTCGAAGGTCTTCGGTCGAAAGCTCGTCCCGATATCGGAGCCGGGGGGCATGGGGGCTGGTGGAGCGTCCGCCTGCCCCACAGGCCGAGGTTCCAAAGATTTTTCTAGTTTCTAGTCTCTAGTCTCTAGACGGCCCCGTAGGGGCCTGAGGGGGCTTCCCAGTCTCTTCAGCCTAAATCCAGAAAGGAGCGACCCATGATGCTGCCGGTGGAAGAGGCGTTGGAGATCTTTCGCGGCATGTTTCAGGACGCCGGCGAGCCGCCAGAGGCGTTCGAGACCTTCGGCCGCCTGTATCGACGGTACCGATCCGGCGAGACCGGCGCCGTGCGCTGGCCCGAGATCGCGCCGGCCGGAGCCGAAAGGATGGTTCCCCAGGAGGAGCTGGACACCCCGGAGCTCCGCCGGGAGGGGGAGGCCCGGTGGTCCCAGCTCGCTTGGATCGTGCTGAACGGGGGGCTCGGCACCTCCATGCGCATGGACCGGGCCAAGAGCCTGGTGCCGGTCAAACAGGGGCGCACCTTCCTGGATCTGTTGGTGGCCCACGTGCTCCGGATGCGCAAGCGTACCCGCGCGGACCTGCCGGTGGTGTTCATGAACTCCTTCGCCACCCGCGACGACACCTTGCGGGCCCTGCCCGTGGACGAGCTGCGGGCGCGGGGGCTGCCGGTGGACTTCGTGCAGCACCGGTTTCCCCGGATCCGGGTGGACGACGGCGGGCCGCTGGCCGGGGCGGACCACAAGGAGGCCTGGGCCCCTCCCGGTCACGGCAACCTGTACGCGGCCCTGGCCGGCTCGGGCCTGCTGGAAAGGTTGCTGGCATCGGGAATCCGCTGGGCTTTCGTGTCCAACGCGGACAACCTCGGGGCCAGCCCCCATCCCGCGTTCCTGGGGCTCATGGCCCGCCAGGGGCTGTCGTTTGCCCTGGAGGTGACCCCCAAGACCCCGGCGGATGTCAAGGGCGGCACCCTGGTCGTGCGGCAAGGCCGCCTGGAGCTGCTGGAGATCGCCCAGGTCCCCCCGGAGCACGCGGACGAGTTCCAGGACACCGGCCGGTTCCCGGTGTTCAACACGAACAACCTCTGGCTCGACCTGCACGCCGTGCGCGAGCAGCTGAACGACGGCGGGTTGGACCTTCCTCTGATCGTCAACCGGAAGGAGGTGGAAGGGCTCGACGTGGTCCAGCTGGAAACCGCCATGGGCGCGGCCATCGGTGCTTTCGACCGGTCGGTGGGGGTGGTGGTGGACCGCCGCCGTTTCGCTCCGGTCAAGACCACGGACGACCTGCTGGTCCGCCGCAGCGACGCCTACGTCCTGGGAGAGGAGAGCCCCCTGGTGCCCAACCCGGCCCGGGAGCCCGGCCTCGGCCCCCCCGTGGTCCGGTTGGACCCCCGGTACTATCGATCGGTGGCGGACCTGGACCTGCGCATCCCTGCCCCCCCCAGCCTGGTTCGGGCCCAATGGTTCGAGGTGCGCGGCGACGTGCGGTTCGGCGAAGGGGTCGTGGTGGAGGGCCGGGTCGTCGTGGCCCACGACGGGCCGGGCCACCTCACCGTTCCGGACGGGACGGTGCTACGGGGCTGAGTCGGTCACCATCTTCCGCAGGCAGGCCACCACGTCCGGGTCGAACGCCTCGGCCTCCAACCGGGCCACCGCCTCCCGGATCGGCACGGCCCCCCGGTAGGGCCGGGGGGAGGTCAACCCCACGAACGCCTCAGCCACGGCCACAATCTTGGCCGCCGGCGGGATCTGATCCCCCTTCCGGCCCATGTAACCGGAGCCGTCCTCCCGCTCGTGGTGGTACACGATGGCGTCCCGATCCAGACCCTTCATGCCGAGGCTCTCCAAAAACCGCCACCCCAGCAGCGGATGCTCGGTCAGATCCCTGCGTTCCCGAGGGCCGAACGGCCGGGCCTCGGCCAGGCGGTGCACCCGAAAGCTCGCCTCCCCCAGGTCGTGGAACCGAGCGCTCGCAGCGATGCGTTCCACGACCTCCTCGTCCCATCCCAGGGCGCGGGCCAGACGGCCGGCCCACTGGGCCACGGTCAGGGAGTGCCCCCCCATTCCCGGTATCATATCCTCCACCATGTCCACCAGGTAGGCCAGCGACTCCCTCAGGAAGCCCTGGCGGTCCGACGAGAACCTTCGGCAGGATCGAAGCACCTGGGCGATCCGATCGGCCACCGGAAGGAACCGCTCCATGTCCTCACGGGTGAACACCCCCCCGTCCGATCGATTGCTGAAATGGACCACTCCTTCCAGGTCGCCCTCGGCGATCAGCGGGACGCTGAGGAACGAATCGCTCCGGTACCCCCCGACCCGGTTCGCCGGCACCTCCTCGATGGTGGTGTCGTCGGGAACCAGCAGGGGACGCCGGTGGCGGGCCACCCACCCCGATACGCTCTCCGAGTCCAGGGAAACCCGGGTGGTCCGGATGACCTGATCCCTCCCCTCGAACCCGAACGCCTCCTGAACCACCAGATGCCCGTCATCCCGCTCCATCAAAGAGACCCGGTCCGCCGGCACCACCTCCCGACACAGCCGGGCGATCCACGCCAGCAGCACCCCCGGCTCCCCCGGCCGCCCCACCAGGCTCTGGGCCGCCAAGCGGTCCAGAAGGCGGTCGCCAGGGTCCTGCTCCGGGCGCGGCGGCGCGTAGTATCGCCGCCCGGACATCCCCCGGGCCTCCTCCAGGGACGCCAAGGCCCGCTTCCACAAGGTCTCGGCGGTGTCCCCGTGATCGGGCAGTACCGCCGCCCCCATGTGGGGGTTGACCCGGATCCCCCCCCCCGGCACGAGGTCAGGGATCAAGGGAGGCGCCAAGGCGCCGAACAGCCGACGCGCCAACACCGCCACATGGTCCTGCCCGGCGCCGGGCAGGATGATCGCGAACCGCTCCCGCTCGATACGGGCCAAGGTGTCGCTCTGGCGCCGGGCCTCGTCCACCCGGCGCACCACGGCCTGGAGCAGGGCGTCGGCCACAGCCGGTCCCTGCCGGTTCCGAACGGCAGGGACCTGATCGATTTCCATCAGCAGCAGTGCCATCGGAGTCTGGGATCGGTTCGCCCGGGCCACCTCGCCCCGGAAGTGTTGGTCGAAGTACCGCCGGGTGAACGCTCCGGTGAGGCGGTCCACGAACGCCAGCTCCTTGGTCCGATCTCCTGTGGCCAGATCCTCCAGCACCGGCTCGAAGCTCAGGGCGAGGAGCCGCAGGATCCGGGCCTCGTCCTCGCTGAACCCCCCCCCGCTTTGTCCCCGAAGCAGCACCAAAAGCCCCCAGCTCCTCCCGGAGCCGCCGATCGGCACCGCCACGAGGCCGGTGGCCCCAAAGGGCTCCAGGAGCTCCCATGCCGCCCGCGCCGCCCGACCCTCGTCCAAGAGGAGAGGATGCGATCTCCTTCCGGCCAGGGCCTCGGCCAACCGCCGAAAGCTCTCCTCCCGCTGGACCGCCAGCCCCCGGGCCTGGTGGACCGCACCCGTCCCTTCCAGGCCTCCCCTCCACACCACCGCTGCCCCGTCCGCCGGCACCAACGGCTCGGCCAGATCCAGCAGCAGCCCAAACGCGTCATCCAGGGAAACCGCGCTTCGGGCGGCCCACTGGGCCTGGAACAGGAGATTGACCTTCTCGGGGGACTCGGTGACCCACGGCCCTGATACTTCCAGGGGTACCGAAACGAAACACGGGGCAGGAATCTCCACAGGCATGTCGAGGCGTTCCTTTCGCATCCAGCATTGAGGCGCAGCGCGGGTTTGCTGCGTTCCATGCAAGAGCCTTGCCCCGGCCTGCTCCCAACCCGGATTCCAATAAAACGGCCGGTTCCGCGAAGAACGGAACCGGCCGCTACCCCAACAAGGCGTGGCAAAAACAGCCCAATTATGGAAACCTTTTTCCCACATGCCCCTCCATTCCCTCAGTGCCCGGGCCGGCCGTGCAACTTCGGTCGTTGATCTGGGGCGTTCGACCCGCTAGCCCGCAGGATTCATGAGCGTTCGTCGCGAAACCGCCGAGTGTGCGCCAGATCGGGGCAAGCACGAGCAACGAGGGGCGCAGGCGTACGGGACGGTACGTCGGGCCCCGAGGCGCGAGCACGCCCCGAGATGGCGTGCAATCGGCGGTTGCAGCAGAAGGCTTCATGAATCATGCGGGCTAGGCTGCTAAGCGGCCACGCGGCTTTGGAGCCGGTGCCAAAGCTTCGGGGGCCCTCACCCTTGGGTCGTCTGACCCTGTTCCTCTCCGGGCCCCACGATCAGCCGGTCCACCTCGGCGCCGGTCAGCTCTTCCCGCTCCAGCAGGGCCGCTGCCACACGATCCAGGGCCTCCCGGTGGACCTTCAACAGGTCCGCGGCCCGGGTCTCGCACTCCCGCACGAGGGTCTCGATCTCCTGGTCGATGATCCAGCCCATCTGCTCCGAGTAGGTCTTCTCCTGGGCCAGCTTCTTTCCGAGGAACACATGCTCCTCGCCGCGGCTGAACGTCACCGGCCCCACCCGATCGCTCATCCCCCACTGGCACACCATCTTCTCGGCCAGGTCGGTGCACTGCTTCAGATCGTTTTGGGCCCCGGTGGACAGGTCGTCGAACACCAGCAGCTCCGCCGCTCGGCCTCCCATGTTTACCGTGATCTTTGCCAGCAGATACGACTTGGGGTAGTAGTGCCGGTCCGCCTCGGGCACGATCTGGGTCACCCCCAGGGCCGCCCCCCGGGGCACGATGGTCACCTTGTGCACCGGGTCCATACCGGGGATCAGCCGGGCCACCACGGCGTGGCCTGCCTCGTGGTACGCCGTGATCCGGCGCTCGTTCTCGTCGGTGAGGCCCGGCCGCTCCAGGCCCATCAGGACCTTGTCCTTGGCCTGCTCGAAATGGGCCTTGGTCACCAGGTCGCTTTTCTCTCGCGCCGCGAACAGCGCCGCCTCGTTGCACAGATTCTCCAGGTCGGCCCCGCTCATTCCCGGGGTGGACCGGGCCATCACGTCCAGATCCACGTCCGGAGCCAAGGGCATCGACCGGGTGTGGATCCGCAGAATCGCGGCCCGTTCCTCCAAGGTGGGCAGGTCGATTACCACGTGCCGATCAAAACGGCCCGGCCGAAGCAGGGCCGGGTCCAGCACGTCCGGCCGGTTGGTGGCAGCGATCACGATCACCCTCTCGTGACCTTCGAACCCGTCCATCTCGCCCAGGAGTTGGTTCAAGGTCTGCTCGCGTTCATCGTGCCCGCCGCCCAGGCCTGTGCCCCGGGACCGGCCCACCGCGTCGATCTCGTCGATGAAGATGATGCTGGGAGCCTTGGCACGGGCCTTCTCGAACAGGTCCCGCACCCGCGCGGCCCCCACCCCAACGAACATCTCGATGAACTCTGAGGCGCTGGTCGAGAAGAACGGCACCCCGGCCTCCCCAGCCACCGCCCGGGCCATCAGGGTCTTTCCCGTGCCCGGGGGGCCCATCAGCAGGATTCCCTTGGGCACCCTTCCTCCCACCCGCTGGAACCGCTCGGGGTCACCCAGGTAGTCCACGATCTCCGCCAGCTCCCTCTTGGGGTTCTCCATACCGGCCACGTCCTGGAACGTGACCTTGGGCACCTTGCCCTCGTACACCTTGGCCTTGACCTGACCGAAGCTCCCGAACGGGCCGAGCCGGGCGTTCTGGGCCCTGCGCATGGTCCATACCCAGAACCCCAGCAGCAGCAGCCAGGGAAGACTGTTCACCAGGAACATCCACCACATGTTCTCCTGGCCTCGGCGCCTCACCTCCAGCTCCACCCCCTTTTTTTCCAACAACGGCAGGAGCTCGCGGTCGTCCAGGGGAGGCAGGCTGGTCCGGATGGTCTGCACCTGCTGGCCCGCCGTGCCCACCGCCACCGGCCGGTACAGGGTGGCAGTGACGTCCTGCTCGGTGAGCACCACGCGCTGCACATTGCCGTCGCGTAGCTCCTTTTTGAAGGTGGAGTACGACACGGTGGGGGAAGGGCCGGTGGGCGTGCGGGAGAGGTTCTCCACCATCACGCTCATCAGCAGGAGAAGAAGCAGGAGCCCCAGGGCTCGCTGCCACGGGAATCGTTCCATCTCGGGTGCTGATCCTTTCTCGGCGAAGGGGAGATCCCCAGCGCAGACGTCGCCGGGGACGCTGGGAGCCTAGCCCGCATGATTCATGAAGCCTTCTGCTGCAACCGCCGATTGCACGCCATCTCGGGGCGTGCTCGCGCCTCGGGGCCCGACGTACCGTCCCGTACGCCTGCGCCCCTCGTCGCTGCGCTTGCCCCGATCTGACGCACACTCGACGGCTTCGCGACCAACGCTCATGAATCTCGCGGGCTAGTAACTTCGGTCGTTGGTCGTCAGTCGTTGGTCGCCGGTCTGGGGCCTTCGGCCCCCTGGGCAGCTAGGCGGCCACGCGGCTCGCGAACCGAGCGGCAACGCCCCGGACCCAACGAGAGTTACCCTCCCCCGGTACCCGGCCCCGCAGGGGCCTAAGGAGCCCGGAACGTAAGCTATCGGAAAGGCAGGAGGGGGTCAAACGGGGACGGCTCGGGGTCACGACCCGATGGCGGCGCCGAACAGCCGCAGGGCCTGGTCCTCGAGCTGGCGGATCTCGTCCCGGTACCGGGCCGCCTGCTCGAACTCCAGATCGGCCGCAGCCTCGTGCATCTTCTTCCGCAGCTCCTCGATCCTGGCCTCCAGCTCTGCGGCGTCCCGGTACGCCACCTCGTCCTCGGCCGCCGCCGGCACGGTCACGTAGTCCATCTCGTACACCGAGGAGAGCACGTCGTCGATGCGCCTCACCACCGACTCGGGCGTGATGCCGTGGGCCTCGTTGTAGGCCAGCTGGGCCGCCCGGCGCCGCCGACTCTCGGCAATGGCCCGGGCCATGGAGCCCGTGATCCGGTCGGCGTAGAGGATCACCCGGCCGTTCACGTTCCGGGCCGCCCGGCCCGCGGTTTGGATTAGGCTGGTCTCGCTGCGCAGGAACCCCTCCTTGTCCGCGTCCAACACCGCCACCAGGCTCACCTCGGGCAGGTCCAACCCCTCCCGCAGCAGGTTGACCCCGATCAGCACATCGTGCTCCCCCCGCCGCAGCTCCCGGATGATCCGCACCCGCTCCAGGGTGTCGATGTCCGAGTGCAGGTACACCGTCTTCACCCCCGCCTCCGCGTAGTAGCGGGTGAGGTCCTCCGCCATCCGCTTGGTCAGGGTGGTCACCAGCACCCGCTCGCCCCGGGCCACGGTGCGACGGATCTCTTCGAGCAGATCGTCCACCTGGGTCTCGGCGGGCCTAACCACGATCTCGGGATCCACCAGACCGGTGGGCCGCACGATCTGCTCCACCACCCGGCCGCCGGCCTTCTCCAGCTCGTACCGACCCGGCGTGGCGGAGACGTAGATCACCTGGTTCACCCGGGCCTCGAACTCGTCGAACCGCAACGGCCGGTTGTCCAGGGCCGAGGGCAGCCGGAACCCGTACTCCACCAGGGTCTCCTTGCGGGACCGGTCGCCCCGGTACATGCCCGCGATCTGTGGGATCGTGACGTGGCTCTCGTCCACGACCAGCAGAAAGTCGTCGGGAAAGTAGTCGATCAGTGTGGGCGGGGGTTCGCCGGGGCTTCGGCCCGTCAGGTGGCGGGAGTAGTTCTCGATGCCGGTGCAGTACCCCATCTCCTGGAGCATCTCGATGTCGAACAGGGTGCGCTGCTCCAGCCGTTGGGCCTCCAGGAGTTTGCCTTGGGCCCGCAGGTCCCGGAGCCTCTCACCCAGCTCCTCCTGGATCGATCGGACCGCCCGGTCCAGCACGTCCCGGGGGGTCACGTAGTGGCTGGCGGGGGGGAGCAGGATGTGCCGGAGCCGGCCGATCCTCCGGCCTCGCAGGGGATCCACCAGATGAATCGCCTCGATCTCGTCACCGAAGAACTCCACCCGGATCGCGTGCTCGTCCTCGTAGGCGGGGAACACCTCCACCACGTCCCCCCGCACCCGGAAGGTGCCCCGGTGGAAGTCCACGTCGTTCCGCTGGTACTGGAGGTCCACCAGCTTGCGGAGCACCCGGTCCCGGTCCGCCTCGACCCCCTCCTCTAGGTACAACACCATCTCCTGGTAGGTCTCGGGGTCGCCCAACCCGTAGATGCACGACACGCTGGCCACGATCAGCACGTCCCGCCGAGTCAGCAGCGCGTGGGTGGCGGCGTGGCGCAGCCGGTCGATCCGGTCGTTGATGGAGGAGTCCTTCTCGATGTAGAGGTCCTGCTCGGGCAGGTAGGCCTCGGGCTGGTAGTAGTCGTAGTAGCTGACGAAGTACTCGACGGCGTTCTCGGGGAACAGCGCCTTGAACTCGGCGTACAGCTGGGCTGCCAGGGTCTTGTTGGGGGCGATCACCAGGGTGGGCCGGTTCACCCGGGCCACCACGTTGGCGATGGTGAAGGTCTTGCCCGAGCCGGTGACCCCCAGCAGCACCTGGTGGCGCAGCCCCTCCTCGATCCCCCGGGCGAGCTCCTTGATCGCCCGGGGCTGGTCCCCCCGGGGCTCGAACTCCGTTACGAGGCGAAACTCGGACATGCGGGATCGGGGCGGGAGCCCCCCTACCTCACCTTCCAACGGGTGCCGCCGGGGCCGTCCTCCAGCACCACGCCCCGCTCGGCCAGCTCGTCCCGGATGCGGTCGGCCGTGGTCCAGTCCCGGCCCTTGCGGGCGGCAGCCCGCTCGGCGATCTTCCGCTCCACCCAGGCCGGGTCGATGCCCAGGGTTGTCGCACCTCCCCGCCGCCGGGCCTCCCGGTAGGCCGCGGGGTCGTCCTGGAGGATGCCCAGCACGGCCCCCACCTTGCGCAGGCTCTCGGCCGCGTACCGCACCACTGCCAACTGCTGGGGCCGGGGGTCGAACCCCTCGTGCAGGAACGCCCCCACCTCCCGGGCGCACCGGTGGATGTGTCCCAGGGCCTCGGCCGTGTTGAAGTCGTCGTTCATGGCGTGCTCGAACTGGTAGAACAGCCCCAACACGGCCTCGTGAACGGCCCGGCTCCCGTTGCCCAGCTCCGACACCGGCACCTGGGCCGGGACGTCTCGACCCCGGAGCACCTCGTCCGCCCGCTCCAGCAGCCCGTAGAGCCGGTCCAGACCGGCGGCCGCGTCGTGGAGCGCCTGGTCAGTGTAGTCCACGGGGCTTCGGTAGTGGTGGCCCAGCAGGAACACCCGCAGCACCTCGGGATGGACCTGCTTCAAGACCTCGTGGATCGTGAAGAAGTTGCCCAGGCTCTTGGACATCTTCTCCTGGTTCACGTTCACAAACCCGTTGTGGAGCCAGTACCGCACGAACGGCCGGCCCGTGAGCGCCTCGGCCTGGGCCACCTCGTTCTCGTGGTGGGGGAACACCAGGTCCTTGCCGCCGCCGTGCACGTCTACCGTCTCGCCCAGGTACTTCTGGCTCATCACCGAGCACTCGATGTGCCAGCCGGGGCGGCCCGGGCCCCAGGGGCTGGGCCACGACGGCTCGCCGGGCTTGGCCGCCTTCCACAAGGCGAAGTCCAGGGGGTCCTTCTTGCGGGGATCCACCTCCACCCGGGCCCCGGCCATCAGGTTCTCCAGGGAACGCTTCGACAGCCGGCCGTAGGCCGGGTAGCTGTCCACCGAGAAGTACACGTCCCCTTTCACCTCGTACGCGTGGCCCTTGGCGATCAGCCCCTCGATGTGGGCGATCATGTCCTCCACGTGTTCGGTGGCTCGGGGCTCGTAGGTGGGTCGCTCCACGCCCAATGCGTCCATGTCCTCGTAGAACGCCTGGATGTAGCGCTCGGCGATCTCCGAGGCCGGAACCCCCTCCTCGTTGGCCCGCCGGATGATCTTGTCGTCCACGTCCGTGAAGTTCCGCACGTAGACGACGTCGAACGAGCTGTACCGGAGGTACCGGTAGATCACGTCGAACACCACGGCGGAGCGGGCGTGCCCGATGTGGCACCGATCGTACACGGTGACCCCGCACACGTACATGCCGACCCGGCCCGGCACCAGCGGCTCGAACGGCTCCTTGCGGCCGGAGAGCGTGTTGAACACCTTGATTCCCATGCTCGGTGCGTTCCTCC
>JALUTY010000035.1 GCA_027021615.1 bacterium
CCCCGGAGGCCGAACGTACGGACCCTAGCAGACCCCCGCACCCCCGGGCAAGATCAACCGGCCAGAAGCAGCAGGCCCGCCTGCACCCCTCCCACCGCAGCCCCCAGCACCCCGCCCCACCAGGTGATGGCCCGCAGCTCCCGCCGGGCCACCTGCAGGATGACCCGCTCGGCCTCGGCCGGAGAGAAGGCCTGGATCTGGCGTTCCACCAGCCCCCTCACGTCCACGATCGACAGCACCGCAGGCACCTGCTCGGCGATCACCGGCATGACCCGCTGGAACGCCACCCCCACCAGGTCCCGAACCACCTCCCGGGGCGGAGGCGGGATCCGTCCGCTGGCCAGGGCCTGCTCCACCGCCCGGCGGATCCGGGGGGCCTCCCTCTCGGCCAGCCGGGCCAGCCCGCCGTCCCGGGCCCAGCCCACGAGCGACTCGACCCAACGTTGCGGCGCGGCCGGGTCCGCCACGGCCACGGCCCGCCCCAGCGGCTCCCCGTACCACCGGTCCAGCTCCCGCTCCACCCACCCCACCAGGGCCTCGGCCGTGTCGGGCCGACGCAGCCGGCCAGCCGCCCACGCGGACACCTGGTCGAACACCCGGTCCAAGGCCTCGGCAGGCACCCCCGCCAGGATCTCGCCCGGGGTCCGCCCCAAAAACCCGTCCACCGCCTCCAGGATCCCCTCCCGGATCCTCTCCCGATGCTCCTCCTGGCGTACCAGCTCCCGGAGCCGGAACAAGTTCGCGTCGACCAGCTCGTCCGCCTCCCGGAAGATCCGGTCCCGGGCCAGGAGCGCGGCGCGGCGGATGGCGTTCTTGACCAGGCCGCCCCTCAGCTCGGCCAGGTACCCCACGATGCCCGCCCGAACCGCGGCCTTGATCCGCTCCACATTGGCCGGCGACAGCACCGCCTCCTCGAATCGGTGGAGCAGGGGATCCACCAGGGGCTCCACGGCCGCCCGGATCGCCCCGCGCACCTCGGGGGGCAGCAGCTCGCCCACCGGCCGCTCCACGCCGGCCAACCGCACGGCAAACCGGCTCACGGCCTGCCGAACCCGCTTCTCCAGGCCGGGCGAGGCCAGCAGCTCCGCAGCCTTGCCGGCCGCGAACCGCCGCAGGAGCCCTTGCTCCCCAGGCAGCACCTCCGCCGGCGAGCGCTCGAGCAGGCTCGCCAGAATCCCCGCCGTCGCCCGCCGTCCCTCCGGTCCCGACAGCCACTCGGCCAAGCCGGCCGCTCCTTCCGGCACCGCCCTCTCCACCGCGCGGGCCAGGGCCCGCCGGGGCTCGGGCCGGGTCACCCACGACCCCGCCCCCGGCGTCAGGTACCGGACGGCCAGATCCGTGGCCAGGCCCTCGAGGGCCTCGCGCACCTCGGGGCCGGCCAGGCGCTCGGCCACCCGGTCCTCCCGCAGGAGCTCGGTGGTCACCACCTCGGCCACGGTCCGAGCGATATCCTGCTTACGACGGGGAATCATCCCTTGGAACCGCAGTCCCAACACCCGCCTTTCCTTGTATGGCCGGAACAGCATCCGGATCGCCAGGGCGTTGGTGGCGTACCCGATCCCGAACCCGAACACCGGGGCCGCCAACGCGGTCCAAAGTTGAGCATTCACGGGAGATCTCCCAGTGACTTGGGGCCTTCGGCCCGCTTGAAGGCTGGAAAGCTAGAAAGCTGGTCGGTCGTTGCTCGAAAGCTCGGCTCGGCTTCGGAGTCGGGCCCCGCACACTCCCCCTATTTTGTTGCCCAGCCGACAATGATACAAACGAAAACCCGGGAACCGGCGGCGGTGGCCGCGCGACTCCCGGGTCGGATCCGGTGGGCAGTTTTGCGTCATGCCCAGGACCGACTAGGGCAGCCCTCGCTGCAGTGGGCCACGCGGGGTACCATGAACCGCTTCATCTTCATTGCGCTCACCTCCCTTCGCGTGAGGATGATGGGATGGAAGCCAGAGTAGAGCCGGCGTTCCGGGCTGTCAAGGAGCCCCCCGTGATCACCCTGACCACGGACTTCGGCGGTCAGGACCCGTTCGTGGGCATCATGAAGGGGGTGATCCTCGGGATCTGCCCCCGGGCCCGGCTGGTCGACCTGGTGCACGAGCTGCCGCCCCAGGACGTGCTGGCCGGATGCCTCGCGCTGGAGTCGGCCGCGCCGTTCTTTCCGCCGGGCACGGTACACCTGGCCGTGGTGGACCCGGGGGTGGGCACGGACCGGCCGGCCGTGGCCGTGGCCACCCAGGCCGCCTGGTTCGTGGCCCCGGACAACGGCCTGCTGTCGTTCCTGGACCCCGCGGAGATCCGGGAGGTGCGCCGGATCGAGAACCCCGCCCTGTGGCTCCACCCGGTCAGCTTCACCTTCCACGGCCGGGACGTGTTCGCGCCGGTGGCGGCGCACCTGGCTGCAGGGGAAAGCCCGGAGCGCATCGGTCCCCGGCTCGAAGGCATCCGGCGTCTGCCCTGCCCCGAACCCCACCCCACCGCCGAGGGCGTGGCGGGCCAGGTCCTCACCTTCGACCGGTTCGGCAACGCCGTCACGAACCTGCGCCGGCACCACGGCCCGGGCCGAAGCGTCCGGGTGGCCGGCCGGGAGATCCCGTTGGTGCGGACCTACGCAGAGGTGGGGCCGGGACAGGCCCTGGCCCTCTGGGGCTCGACCGACCGCCTGGAGATCAGCGTTCGCGAGGGCAGCGCCCGAGGGCTGCTGGGGCTCACCCGGGGCATGCCGGTCCTCCTCGTCCCTTGATCGACCCGGCGGGTCCGGGTATAAGTAGAGTTCCTTTTTTGCGCCATTTTGCGCCGTTGCACCCGTGTTCCGCCACACCGAAACGAGGGAGGTCAAAACCGCCATGGCACAGGAGACGACCGCGTTCGCCCGGCTCCCCGGCGACGACACCCTGCCCCAACGGGTCCGACAGATGTGGGTGGCCCTCCAGGCCGAGCTCCTCCGGGCCGGCGCCTACTGGGAGGAGAGCCTCGCGATCCTGCGTGAGATGGTCAGCCACCGCCGAGCGTTTCCCTCGGCGGCCGAGGCCCTGGCCTGGTACCGGCAGTCCGCTTACCACCCCCCCATCTGACCGAAGGGGTCGTGCATCCTGCTTCGCGAGAAACGCTCACGAGTTGAGGCATTGACCCGGTGGTAAAATGGAAGCGGGGCTTTGTCACGGCCTGGAGGCCGGTCCCACAGAAGGTGAGCGCGGAGGCGTCGCCGTCGAGACTCAAGGGGCGGGAGGTCCTCCACCTCGCGAGCCGGGCCGAAGACCCCGGACCGACGACCCCAGACCGAAGACCGTAGACCGACGACCGTAGACCGGTAGACCGTAGTCACTGACCCCCAGGAGCAGATGCGATGCCCCTTTCGTTGTCCCAGACCGCTCCCGTGGCCGACCCCCGAACCCTGGCGCTGGTGCGCACCCGGTTCGTGCGGGCGGTGTATCAATGGATGGCCGGGGGCCTCGTGCTCACCGCGGCGAGCGCCCTGCTGGTGGTCCGGAGCCCGGCCCTCATGGCGGCCCTGGTGCTGAACCGGGGGGCGTTCCTGTTCCTGATCCTGGCGGAGCTGGGGCTGGTGGTGGCCCTGTCCGGCTGGATCGGCCGCATGAGCGTCACAGCGGCGAGCTGGGCGTTCCTGGGTTACTCGGTCCTGAACGGGGTCACCCTGTCGGTGATCTTTCTTGTGTACACCGGCACGAGCATCGTGTTGACCCTGGGGGTGGCCGCGGCCACGTTCGGGGCCGCGGCCCTCTACGGCACCGTGACCCGCCGGGATCTCACCAGCGCGGGATCGTTCGCGTTCATGGGGCTGGTGGGGGTGCTGGTAGCCAGCATCGCCAACTGGTTCCTCCGGAGCCCGGCCTTGGACTGGGCCCTGAGCTACATGGGGGTGCTGGTGTTCACCGTGCTCGCCGCCTACGACGCCCAGAAGGTCCAGCGGATCGGGGTGGCGGCCGCGGCGGGCGGCGAGGCGGCCCTGTCGCGCCAGGCCATCCTGGGGGCGCTGGCCCTGTACCTGGACTTCGTGAACCTGTTCCTGTTCCTCCTGAGGATCTTCGGCCGCGGCCGGGACTAGCCCAACCCACCGAGCCGGAGCGAGCACCGGACTGCGGGGGCCCCACCCTTGGTCGTGAGGACCGGGCCCCTTTCGTTTTTCCGCCTATCCCCTAAGGACGAAAGGAGACACCCATGTCCCAGCGGAGACGGATGACCATCGACGGGAACGAGGCCGCCGCCTCGGTGGCCCACCGGCTGAGCGAGGTGATCGCGATCTACCCGATCACCCCCTCCTCGCCCATGGGCGAGTTCGCGGACGAGTGGTCTGCCGTGGGCAAGAAGAACATCTGGGGCACCGTGCCCCACGTGGTGGAGATGCAGAGCGAGGGCGGCGCGGCCGGCGCGGTCCACGGCGCCCTGCAGGCCGGCGCCCTGACCACCACGTTCACGGCGAGCCAGGGGCTGCTGCTGATGATCCCCAACATGTACAAGATCGCGGGGGAACTCACCAGCTACACCATGCACGTCTCCGCCCGCACGGTGGCGGCCCAGGCCCTGTCCATCTTCGGCGACCACTCGGACGTGATGGCCTGCCGCCAGACCGGGTTCGCCCTGCTCGCGTCCAACGGGGTCCAGGAGGCCCACGACCTGGCCGCCATCGCCCACGCGGCCGGGCTCAAGGCCCGGGTCCCGTTCCTCCACTTCTTCGACGGGTTCCGCACCTCCCACGAGGTGGCCAAGATCGAGGAGCTCACCGACGACGACCTGCGCTCCCTGGTGGACGAGGACGCCGTGCGGGCCCACCGGGAGCGGGCCCTGTCGCCCGACCGGCCCAAGATCCGGGGCACGGCCCAGAACCCGGACGTGTTCTTCCAGGCCCGGGAGGCGTGCAACCCCTACTACCTGGCCTGCCCGGGCATCGTGGCCGAGGTGATGGAGCAGTTCGCCCGGCTCACCGGCCGGCGGTACCGGCTGTTCGACTACGTCGGCCATCCCGAGGCCGAGCGGGTCATCGTGATGATGGGCTCGGGCGCCGACGTGGCCCACGAGACCGTGGAGCACCTGGTGGCCCGGGGCGAGAAGGTGGGCCTGGTCAAGGTGCGGCTGTACCGTCCGTTCAGCCTGGAGCACTTCGCGGCCGCCCTGCCCGCCACGGTGCGGGGCATCGCGGTGCTCGACCGGACCAAGGAGGCCGGGGCGGTGGGCGAGCCCCTGTACACCGACGTGGTGGCGGCCCTGGACGAGGCCGAGGCCACCGGCGCCGCGCCCTACCCCGACCGGCCCCGGGTGGTGGGAGGCCGGTACGGCCTGTCCTCCAAGGACTTCACGCCCGCCATGGTCAAGGCGGTGTTCGACAACCTGACGGCCGACCGGCCCAAGAACCACTTTACCGTGGGCATCCACGACGACGTGACCCACACCTCCCTGGAGTTTGACCCCGGGTTCGACATCGAGCCCGAGGACGTGGTGCGGGCCGTGTTCTGGGGCCTGGGGGCCGACGGAACCGTGGGCGCCAACAAGAACTCCATCAAGATCATCGGGGAGGAGACGGACAACTACGCCCAGGGCTACTTCGTGTACGACTCGAAGAAGTCCGGGGGCGTCACGGTGTCCCACCTGCGGTTCGGCCCGCGGCACATCCGGTCGGCCTACCAGATCCGCCGGGCCAGCTTCGTGGCCTGCCACCAGTTCACCTTCGTGGACAAGTACGACGTGCTCGAGTTCGCGGCGCCCGGGGCCGTGTTCCTGCTGAACTCGCCCTACGGCCCGGACGAGGTGTGGGAGCACCTGCCCCGGGAGATGCAGGAGCAGATCCTGCAGAAAAAGCTCCGGTTCTACGTGATCGACGCCTACGAGGTGGCCAAGCACACCGGCATGGGCGTGCGGATCAACACCATCATGCAGACCTGCTTCTTCGCCATCTCGGGCGTGCTGCCCCGGGACGAAGCCATCGCCAAGATCAAGGGCGCCATCCAGAAGACCTACGGCAAGAAGGGTGAGGAGATCGTCCAGAAGAACTTCCGGGCCGTGGACGAGACCCTGGCCAACCTCCACGAGGTCGAGGTGCCCCACGCGGTCACGGCTACCCGCACCCGCCCGCCCATCGTGCCCGACGGGGCGCCCGAGTTCGTGAAGCGGGTGGAGGCGCCCATGATGGCCCTGAAGGGCGACCAGATCCCGGTGAGCCTGCTGCCGGTGGACGGCACCTTCCCCACGGGCACCACCCAGTGGGAGAAGCGCAACATCGCCCTGGAGATCCCGGTGTGGGACCCGGACACCTGCATCCAGTGCACCAAGTGCTCGTTCGTGTGCCCCCACGCCACGATCCGGCCCAAGATCTACGATCCCGCGGTCCTCGAGGGCGCGCCGGCCGCGTTCAAGTCGGCCGACGCCAAGGGCAAGGACTGGGCCGGCAAGAAGTTCACCATCCAGGTGGCCCCGGAGGACTGCACCGGGTGCGGCCTGTGCGTCCAGACCTGCCCGGCCAAGAACAAGGCCGACCCCAAGCGAAAGGCCATCAACCTGGAGCCCCAGCTGCCCCTGCGGGACCAGGAGCGGGAGAACTGGGCGTTCTTCCTGTCGATCCCGGACCTGGATCCGGCGCTCCTCAAGACCGACGTGAAGGGCAGCCAACTCCGGCGGCCCCTGTTCGAGTTCTCGGGGTGCTGCGCCGGGTGTGGCGAGACCCCCTATGTGAAGCTGATGACTCAGCTGTTCGGGGACCGGATGCTGATCGCCAACGCCACCGGCTGCTCCTCGATCTATGGGGGCAACCTGCCCACCACCCCCTACACCACCAACGACCAGGGGCTCGGGCCCACCTGGTCCAACTCGCTGTTCGAGGACAACGCGGAGTTCGGCCTGGGCATGCGGCTGGCCATCGACAAGCAAAGGGAGATGGCCGAGGAGCTGCTCCGAGCCCTGGCGCCCCGGATCGGCGACGACTTGGTGAGCGCCCTGCTCACGGCGGACCAGTCGTTGGAGGCGGGCATCCGGGAGCAACGCGAGCGGGTGGCCGCCCTCAAGGAGAAGCTCGCGAGCCTGGGCGACGATCCGCAGGCCCGCCGGCTGGCGTCCCTGGCCGACTACCTGGTGCGCAAGAGCGTGTGGATCCTGGGCGGCGACGGCTGGGCCTACGACATCGGCTACGGCGGCCTGGACCACGTGCTGTCCATGGGCCGGGACGTGAACATCCTCGTGATGGACACCGAGGTGTACTCGAACACCGGCGGCCAGATGTCCAAGGCCACCCCCATGGGGGCGGCCGCCAAGTTCGCCGCGGCCGGAAAGTCCAAGCCCAAGAAGGACCTGGGGCTCATGGCCATGGCCTACGGCGACGTGTACGTGGCCCGGGTGGCGTTCGGCGCCAAGGACCAGCACACCGTGAAGGCCTTTGCCGAGGCGGAGTCCTACCCCGGCACCTCCCTGATCATCGCCTACAGCCACTGCATCGCCCACGGCTACGACCTGCGCTACGGGTGCGAGCAGCAGAAGCGGGCGGTGGAGTCGGGCCACTGGCCCCTGTACCGGTTCGATCCCCGGCGGCGGGAGGAGGGGCTCAACCCGTTCCAACTCGACTCGAACCCGCCCAAGATCCGGCTGGAGGAGTACGTGTACCAGGAGACCCGGTACCGGATGCTCCAACAGATGGACCCCGATCGGGCCAAGACCCTGCTGGAGGCCGCCGAGGCCGAGGTGCGGCGCCACTACGCCCTGTACGAGCAGTTGGCCCACCTCAAGATGGGCCCGGCCCACAAGGACGCCTAGCGTGGCGTTCCGCAAGGCCGTAATACCGAGTTGCCATCCATCGGATACGTATCCGGGGGCGGGCAAGGGACCTGCCCGGCCGCCCAGTGTCATGATTCGCAAGTTCGTGCATTCCCCGAGGGGGTGGGGCTGGGGGCCCCTCCTTCGCGGAACGGAACACTAGCAGCCTGAACGTCCGAAAAAGGCCCGTTGGTTGACGGGCCTTTTTTTGGGGCTACGGTGGTTCCGTTGGCCGAACCGGTCTCCCTTCTGCCCCAACGTTGGAGGCTGTCATGAACCTGAGCGCGCCCCATCCCGAGCTACCCTCTCCCCCCGGGGGGAGGACCGACCGCGCCCAGGGGCTGTGATGCGTCGCCTGACGGGATTTGCCATCCTGGCGGCGGTCCTGCTGATGCCCCTGGCCGTGGGGGCCGAGGTGCTGTGGGTCGAGGACTTCGGGGGGGGGCTGGGCAAGGGCTGGCAGGAGAAGCGGTTTTCCGGGCAGACCTCGTACGAGGTGGTCACCGAGCCGGACGGCAACCGGGCCCTGCGGGCCGAGAGCCGGGGAGCCGCCTCCGGCCTGGTGTTCGAGATCCGGTTCGACCCCTGCCGCTACCCGATCCTCTCCTGGCGCTGGAAGGTGGACCGGGTGGTGGAGGCGAGCGACCCGAGCCGCAAGCAGGGCGACGACTACGCCGCCCGGGTGTACGTGGTGTTCCCCCACTGGTTTCCCCCCAAGACGAAGAGCCTCAACTACATCTGGGCCACCCGTCTGCCCCCGGAGACCGCGGTGCCCAACCCGTTCTTCTCCAACGCGGTCATGATCGCGGCCGAGTCCGGTCCCGACCGGGTGGGCCGGTGGGTGGAGGAGCGGCGGAACCTGGTGGAGGACTACCGTCGCGCCTTCGGCCGCGACCCCCCAAAGGCCGGGGCCGTGGCGGTCATGACCGACACCGACCAGACCGGAGAGTCCGTCACGGCCTGGTACGACGACCTCCGCATTGAGTCCCTGGAGGCCCCGGCCTGCTCGCAGTAGACACGGGACCCCGGCATCGGGTACCGTCTCGGGCCGTTTCCGACGACCGACACCCCCATCCCATCGAGCCGCCCGCCGTGTCCCGCCCCATCGCCCGCTTGTCCCGGTCCCTGTCCTCCCGGCTCCTGTCCGCCTCCCTGCGGGGATGCGAGATCCCGTGGATCCGGGCCCTGGCCGAGCGGTACGGCCTGAACCGGACCCGCTACCGCAGGCAGGAGGCGGTCGAGGCCGTGGTGGAGGCCGTGACGGCCCACTACGCCGAGCACCGGTTCGAAGCGGCCCTGGCGGCCCGGCAGGCCCGGGTGTACCAGAAGGTGTACTTCCGGCACCGGCTGCGCCGCCTGGGCCCCTCCGATCCTCGCGCCGCCAAGTACCGGCGCCGGGTGGCCGAGCTCGGCGGCCTGGGCGACTCGATGGCGATCATCCGCCACCTCGCCCGGTACTACGCCGAGGACATGGTGGCCGAGCTCAACCCAGCCTTCTTCCTGCTGTTTCGGGCCGTGGCCCGACGGATCTTCCCCCACTTCGTGAGGAGCATCCGGGTGCTCGAGGAGCGCGATGGGGTGCTCGACCGGGTGCGACGGGCCGTGGAGCACGGCCCCGTGTTCCTCCTGCCCAACCACGTGTCCAACGCCGACCACGTGCCCTTGTGCTTCGCCCTGAACGCGGCCGGCATCCCCCAGCCCCGGATCGCAGCCGGGGCCAACCTGTTCCGGGGGGTGTCCACGGTGGTGCTCCCGGCCATGAACGCTTACAAGATCCGGCGGGAGCAGATCGGGGCAGAGAAACGGTGGCCCCACACCGTGCGCTGGTTCCAGAACCCGGTGTACCGAAGGGTCCACACCGCCTACCTGCGGTTCGGGTGGGACCGCAACGAGCCGTTCCTGTTCTACCTGGAGGGCACCCGCTCCCGGGACGGCCGGCTCGGCAAGCCCAAGCGGGGCATCGTGGCCGACATCCTGGGGTACCTGGAGCACACCGGCCGCCGGGCCTGGGCCGTGCCGATCTCGCTGTCCTACACCCTGGTGCCCGAGGACGAGGAGATCGAGGCGGCCCGCAGGGGGGCCGAGATCTCCCGGCAGGACCTGGTGAGCCAGCTGACCCGGCTGGACCGCCGGTACCGACAGCTCGGCGACCCCCCGATCCACCTGCGGTTCTCCGAGCCCCTGGAGCTCGTTCCGGGCGAGCCCGCCGACCGGGTGGCGGCCCGGATCCTCGAACGCATCGCGGCGGGGATCGTGCCGGCGTCCACCTCGCTCCTGGCCCGCGCCGTGCTGAGGGTGGCCCGCCGGAAGGGCGGAACCTCCTGGTTTCGGCCGGAGGAGGCCGAGGCCGCATTTCGGGCCGGCCCGGAAGCGGAGCGGTGGGACGAGTTCGGGGACGCCCTGGCCCTGTTCCAGCGCAGGGGGTTCGTGGACCCCGACCCGGCCCGCTCCCGGTACGTCGTGCAAAACGAGCCCCTGCTCGTTCAGTACGCCAACCGGATCGCACACCTGCCAGAATCGTTAGGACGGTAGGACGTTGGGACGTTGGGACGAGGGGGGATAGCAACGCCGTGCGCCGCCTCCCCGTCACCCGTCACCGATCACGCGTCACGGAAGTACTACTGTTCGTCGGAGGCCCCCGACAGGTCCCTTGCCCCTCAGCTTGCCCCTCAGCTCAGGGGTCCAATGGCTTTAAACGCACCTTGGTACTAAGGCCTACGAAGGTATTGCCGGACGCGGGTGGGGGACTGGCTCCGGCCGGGCGCGAGTGCGGCACCCTTTTCGCCGCGCCTTCGCATGCCGTTGTCAGCCCGGTAGGCCGGGGCGCCGGTGGCGGAAGTTCCTGAACTTACAAAGCGATCCAAGCCGGGTGAGGGCGCGGCGACGTAAGGGGCCGCGCCCGGCTCTCCACCAGCCCCCCACCCGCTGGTTCCCTTGTGAACGCCGGGGATCTGACAATAGTTCCGTTGGTATTAGTATCAAGGCCCTGCCGGCACGAACCGCACGGCGTCGGCCGAGGCCTGGCCGTTCTCGCCCGAGAGCTCCACCCACTCGCTGCCGTCGGCCCGGAACTCGAACGTGCCCAGCAGGTTCCACCGCCCCCCGTCCCGGCGCTGGTTCACGAGCGTCTCGAACTCGCCGCCGGCGTGGCGCACCCGCACCGGCACCCGTGGGCTCCGGCCCTGGCTGGCGGTCCACCACAGGTATACCCGGTAGGGGCCCGGCGCCGGCAGGTCCGGGGTCCACCGAAACCGGTCCCGGGACAGCCCGAGGCAGTACAGGCTGTCTCCCTGGTACCCCCCGGCGATCCTGGACGGCCGCCACAACCCCACGGTCTGAGCGGCCGCGGCGTCCTCGTCGAGAACCAGCTCGACGGCCGGTGAGGGCGCGTCCGCCGGGGGCGGCGGATCCACCCGCACCGTGACCCGGGCCTCCGCCGTGCCCCCCCGACCGTCGCCCGCCGTGTACGAGAACGCGTCGTTCCCCGCAAAACCCGGGTCGGGGGTGTACTCCACCACACCGTCGGCCCCCACCTCGGCCCGGCCGTGGGCGGCCGGGCCGACCGCCACCACGGTCAACGGGTCCCCGTCCGGGTCGGTGTCGTTCGCCAGGACCCGAATCCCCACGGTCTCGCCGCTTCGGGCCACCGCCTCGTCGTCCCGCGGCTGGGGCGACCGGTTCGCCGCGGCAGGGGGATCGGCGGGCTCCCCGGTCGCCGGCACGAACCGCACGGCGTCGGCCGAGGCCTGGCCGTTCTCGCCCGAGAGCTCCACCCACTCGCTGCCGTCGGCCCGGAACTCGAACGTGCCCAGCAGGTTCCACCGCCCCCCGTCCCGGCGCT
>JALUTY010000036.1 GCA_027021615.1 bacterium
GGGGCATGGGGCCTGCTTCCGGCCGCGCGCGAAGCCGGGCATGGAGATTCGCCGCGCAGGCACGGGGCACCGGCGGTGGCTTCATGACCGTTCGGCGGGGCACGAACGAACTCACGGTGCGAGCGTCGGAGGCGCTGCGCGGCGAGCCAAGGAGCCGCGCGCGGCTCTCCAGCAGACCCCATGCCCCCCGAGACCGTGAGGTGGCGCCAAAGAGGCGGGGTTATGCTTGGAACGCTCTGAAATCAGGTAGGTTTTCATGCGTCCTAACGTCCTAGCGTCCTGACCTCCCAACGTCCTAGCGGAAGTTACATGGAAGCCCCATCGGCCCTGTAGGGCCCTACAACGTGCGGCGTAACCGAACGCCCTCCCGCGGGGACGGGGGGCCTGCATTTCAGGGATCAGGAGTCGGTAGACAGAAGACAGGGGAAAACCTCAGACAGGTGGGAAAACCTCTTCGGCGGTTCTCCTGTCTACTGTCTTCTGAATTCTGGCCCCTGATACGGCCACGCCCGGCGCTCCAACAGGCCCCCCGCCCCCGGGTTGGCGGGAGCCACTTGCCCTGGGGGCCAGGAGACCGAAGACCGTCGACCGACGACCGTAGACCGAAGTTACCATGGAAGACACGGGGGCCGGTTCTGTACTATCCTCCGGGCCGCGGTCCGCCAGGACCCGCCGGCTGCACCCTACCCGAGCGAGCGTACCGTACCGATGGGAACCCCGAGACCCAACGTCCGATTCTGGAAGAGCGCCGTGCGGTGGCAGGAGGTCGCCTGCACCCCCTGGCCCCAGGTAGCCTTGGCCGGCCGGTCCAATGTGGGCAAGTCGTCCCTGGTGAACCTGCTGACCGGCCGGCGGAGGCTGGCCCGCACCTCCTCCACGCCGGGCCGTACCCAGACCCTCAACCTGTTCGTGGTGGACGAGCGGTTCGTGTTGGTCGATCTGCCGGGGTACGGGTACGCCCGGGCGCCGGTGGGGGTGGTGAGGGCCTGGACCCGAACCACCCGGGAGTTCGTGGCCCGCTCCGAGTCGTTGCGGGCGGTGGTGCTGCTGGTGGACATCCGGCGCGAACCCACGGACGACGACGTTCGGTTCGCGGATCTCGTGCGCCGGGCGGGCCGCCGGCTCCTGGTGACGGTCACCAAGGCCGACAAGGTCCCCCGGGGCCGGCGGCCCGTTCACCTGCAGACCATCGCCGAGGGCCTGGGAATTCCCCGGCAGGAGATGGTGCTGACCTCGGCGAGGACCGGGGCGGGTCGGGCGGACCTGTGGCGGGCGATCCGGGAGCTGGCGGGGCGGGGGGCCGAGGAGGCTGGAGACGATGCGTGAGGTGGTCGCGATCGATGGGCCCTCGGGCGCGGGAAAGAGCACGGTGGCCCGGGCGGTGGCGAGGGCTCTGGGGTGGACCTACGTGGACACCGGCGCCATGTACCGGGCCGTGGGGCTCAAGGCCGACCGGCTGGGGGTGCCCCTGGACGACGATCCGGCCCTCGAGGAGCTCTGCCGGCACACCCGGATCGAGTTCCGCCGGGACGAGGCCGGCGAACCCCGGGTGTTCCTGGACGGCGAGGACGTGACCCGGGCGATCCGAGAGCATCGGGTGAGCGATCTCGCCTCCCGGGTGTCGGCCCGCAGACCCGTGCGCGAGGCCATGGGGCGGTACCAGCGGCGGCTGGGCGAGGAGGCGCCTTCGGTGCTGGAGGGACGTGACATCGGCACCGTGATCTTCCCGGACGCCCGGGTCAAAGTGTTCCTCACCGCCTCCCCCGGGGAGCGGGCCCGCCGCCGCACGGAGGAGCTCGAGAGGCGGGGTCAGCCCCTGCCGTACGAGGAGGTGCTCCGGGACATCCTGGCCCGGGACGCCAACGACAGCTCCCGGACCCATGCCCCGCTCCGGCCGGCTTCCGACGCGGTGGTGCTCGACACCACGGGGCTCAGCGTGGACGAGGTCGTGGCCCGGATCGTGGCCCTGGTGCGGGGAGCCGGCCCGTCGGCAGACCCCATGCCCCCGGGCCGTGATGCCGTGACGCGCAGACCTGGTTGAACCGCCACGAGACCAAAGAGTTTTTGGCCTCCCAGCGTCCTGACGTCGTAACGTCCCAGCGTCCCCCCCTCCTAGCGGGCCGAAGGCCCGATCCTTCAGCCGTTTCTGCCTTTTCCCGTTGTTTCGCTGGCAGGGCATGTGTTACCCTGCCCGACCGTGCCCACGGCACGGCAACACCCGAACAAAAGGGCCCTCGCGGGCCTTTTTGAATCCAAAAAGGTAGGAGGAACAAGAACAGCATGGAACAGACGAGCGAGATGGTGCAGCCCGAAGAGCGGATGGAGGACTTCGGACGCCTGTTGGAGGAGAGCCTCGGCGGGCCCGAGGAGGGCAGCGTGGCCAAGGGCCGGGTGGTGGACCTCACCAACGACTACGCGGTCATCGACATCGGCTACAAGTCCGAGGGGTTGGTGCCCCTGTCCGAGTTCCGGCGCGAGGACGGCCAGATCTCGGTGCAGAAGGGCGACGAGGTCGAGGTGCTGGTGGAGCGGCTGGAGGACGCCGACGGCATGGTCGTCCTGAGCAAGGACAAGGCCGACAAGATTCGGATCTGGGACGAGATCAGCAAGGCCGCCGAGCGAGGCGACGTGGTGGAGGGGAAGATCGTGGCCCGCATCAAGGGCGGGTTGAGCGTGGATATCGGGGTGCGCGCGTTCCTGCCGGGATCCCAGGTGGCTCTGCGGCCGGTGCGCCAGCTCGAGAAGCTCATCGGCGAGACCTATCAGTTCAAGATCATCAAGTTCAACCGCCGGCGCGGCAACATCGTTCTCTCCCGCCGAGTG
>JALUTY010000037.1 GCA_027021615.1 bacterium
CAAAGTCGCGCTCACGGCCTGCATGCGCAAACTGATCACGATCCTAAACGCGATCGTCCGGGACAGGACTCCCTGGCAGCCCCGCTCCGCGGTTCCGGCTTGACACGCAACACAGTTGCTTGCCCCTTCCCTTGAGGAGTGCGGAGTGGGGGAAGAAACCTCGGCCCTGGATACCGTCCTCTGCACCGGCAACGGGCGCACAGCCAGGGGAAACGCCCCCGTCCGTTACTAATACCAACGGAACTATTGTCAGATCTCCGGCGTTCACAAGGGAACCAGCGGGTGGGGGGCTGGGAGAGCTGGGCGCGGCCCCTCACGTCGCCGCGCCCTCACCAAGCCGGAATCGCCTTGGAAGTTCCGGAACTCCCGCCACCGGCGCCCCGGCCTACCGGGCTGACGACGGCATGCGAAGGCGCGGCGAAAGGGGTGCCGCACTCGCGCCCGGCCGGAGCCAGCCCCCCACCCGCGTCCGGCAATACCTTCGTAGGCCTTAGTAGCGTACCACCCCTTGCGGCCCCTGGAAGCCTCCTCGGGTACCGCAAAGGGTCCGTCCCTGGAACCGGAACCGAGGCCGCCCCCCAACTTCGGCACCTCCGACCACGTAACGGACGGGTGAGAAGGGAGGTGCAACCCAGCCGAGGGCACCGAAACAAGCTTGTCGGGGGCGACAGAAGGGGGGAAGATCCTAGCCCCACACTCCCCCTCGCCCGTGATGCAATGCCGAAAAAGGCGGGGTCGTGCCCAGAGCGTGTGGGAATCCGGGAGGTTTTCAAGCCTCCCAACATCCCAGCGTCCTAGCGAAAGCTCCATGGAAGGAGACCCATCATGAGCGAACCTCGGTGCCTTTGCGAACGTCTCGCTGGCCCCGGGCCCCACCCCCGGTGCATCGGGCAGGTCTGGCTGTTCGAGGGGCTCGACCCCGAGGCCCGGCAGATGGTGGCCCGGCATCTGGAACGGCGACGTTTGGAGCCGGGGGAGGCGCTGTTTCGCCAGGGGGACCGGGCCGACACCATGTACCTTCTGAAAGCAGGGGCCGTGAAGCTGTGGAAGGTCACCGAGGACGGCCGGGTCCTCACCCTCGACATCCGGCACGCCGGCGACCTGCTGGGAGAGAGCGTGTTCCTGGAGGAGGAAGGGGAGTACCCCGTCTCGGCCACGTGCCTCGAGCCCATGTTCGTCTGCGGCGTGGCCAAGGACCGGTTCGAGCGGTTGGTGGAGGAGAACCCCCGGATCGGCTTGAGGGTGATCCGAAACCTGGCCCGGCGTATCGAGCAGTTGCGGAGCAAGCTAGAGGCCCTGTCGGAGCCCATGCTGGAGGAGCGGATGTACCGGGTTCTCGTGAACGTGGCCCGTGAGGTGGGAACCCCGGGGAAGGGAGGTTGGGTGATCCCCTTCCCCCTCACCCACGAAGAGATCGCGTTTCTGGTAGGAGCCCATAGGGTGAGCGTGACCCGGGCCCTGGCACGGCTTCGGTCCGCGGGCCGTGTTCGGGCCGAAGGCAGGAATCTGTTCGTGGCCGAGGGGCCCCCGTGAGGGAGGAACGGGCTCAACCCTTCTCCGCGAGGCCGGGACCGGGACGATAAGGCTCACCGAACTCCCGGACCACCCCGCCGTTCGGTGCGGTCTCCAATAGCTCCAACGCGGCCCGCACCACCGCGGCCTGGCGCTCCCGGTCACCCGGGGCGCCCAGGGGCCGACCAACAGGATGCCGGGTCAGGAGCACCCGCGGCAGCCGCATCTCCCGGGCCACCTTCTCGAACGCCTTCACGTACACGGCCACGGTAGGGATGCCGGCGGACTCGACCGTGCGGGCGACGTGTCCCACGGACACGTGGCACACCGGTCAGACCGGCACCAGAAGCACCGCGGCCACCCCCTCGTCCCGGAGGAGCCCGGCCCACCGGGGAGCATGGTCTCTTAGCAGGCGGAGCTGGGAGCAGGCACCCACGAACGAGTAGAAGGTTCCGGCCCGTCGCCCGATCGCGCCCTCGGCCTCCAGCTCCCGCAGCCGGCCCACGGGGAACACCACGTTGGGGTCGGCCTGGGCGGCCCGCACGTCGTAGCCGCCGTGGCGCACCCGCAGACGCTCGGCCGGCACGTCGGCCGGGATCCGGCTCAGCGTGGGCGGCGCCTTCAGAAACTCCTTGATCCGACGGCAGGCCTCCTGCTGGGTCATGCCCTTCACCCCGAACGGCTCGGGATCGTCGTCCTTGACGAAATGTCCGCTCGAGGTCAAGAGCCCCACCACGGATTCCCGCACGGGTTTCTCGAGGGGTGCGAACGGAGCGTCTTCGTACGTCCATCTCCCACCCCCCTCTCCTGCATAGGCCCGAGCCTGCCACTCCACGGCCAGCCGGACGAGACGTCCGGCATCGCCGTCGTCCACGGTGCGCCCCAGGTTCTCAAGGAGCTCCCGAAAGAACTCCGCGGCGTCCTCGTTGGACAGGTTTTTCAGAAACTTGAACGCCAGGTCGCTTCGGGATCCGTAGAAGAACGAGTTCTTGAACGCCTCGAAGGTCTCCGTCACGGGCTCGGGCATGGGGCTGCTCCTTCCGGGTCTCAAGGGCACTCAGAAATCCACGTCCACCTGGAGGGCGTCCAGGAATCGGTTAAACGCCACGAACACCTCCATCACACCCAAGGCCTCCACGATCTCGGCGTCGGTGGCGCCCTCGGCACGGACCGTCGCGAGCAGAGCGTCGGGCAGGCGATGGGGATCGGCGTTGGCATGGCGGGCCAGGCGGATCAGCGCCTTTTCCTTGGGCGAGAAACCGGCCCCGTCCGGGTCCTCCACAATGCGGGCAATCTCGTCCTCGCACGCACCGATCGCCTGCAGGGCCGCGGTGTGGGCCGCCACGCAGTATCGGCAGGCGTTGTCCTTCGACACGAGCACCGCGATGGCCTCCTTGACCCTGCGGGGGAGGAGCCCCCCCATCATGACGGCCTTCACCTTGTTCCAGTTCGCTTGAAGGAGCCCGGGGAAGTGGGCCTGGGTCCGAAACAGGTTCGGCACCCTCCCGAAAGCCTCCCGGATCTCGGCGAACACGGTCTGCACCTCGGGGGATGCGTCGGTGGGATCGATCGGCGGCACGCGGGGCATGGCGGCACCTCTTTGCGGGTTGGGAGGCCACAGAAGCTCGGTCCGTCAGAGAGATGAACCGTTTTTAATACACCGTACGCGGCGGGGATGTAGCGCAGGCTACCTCTAAGAGGCCATCGTACAGGCAGTCCCGACGGGAGGCCGCTCAGGGCCGAGGGGGCTCCGGAGCACCGAGGCTACCCCCGGCCAGGGCCACCTGGAGCCGGGCGATCTCCGCCTCTCTGCGTGCCTGCCGAAGGAGGGCCCGGGCCTCGAGCAGGGCCGCCTCGGCGTCGAGCACGTCGTTGATCACCCCTTTGCCCGCGCGGTACTTGAGCTTCTCCACCCGCAGCGCCTCCTCGGCCTCCTTCACCTCGGTGCGGACGGCCTCGATCCGGGCCCGGGCGCCTTCCAGAAGGGCCCGGGCCTGCGTCTCCTCCCGCCGTGCCTGGAGGAGCAACTTCTCCCGCTCGGCGCGGGCCTCCACGGCCCGGGCCCGGCTCTGCCGGATGCGGCTCCTGCGAAGCCCCCCGTCGAGCCAGGGGAATGTGATCCGAAGGCCCACGACCGCGTCGTCCTCCCACGGATCGTCTTCGCCCCCGGGGGTCAGGGGGGTGGGATCCGGGGCCCCGTACAGGGCGTAGGAGGCCTGGACCTCCACGCGGGGGTAGAGCCGTTTCCGGGCCGCCTCGGCTTCGGCCTCGGCCGCCTGGGCCTCGGTCTCGGCGGCACGCAGGTCGGGCCGGTCCGGTTTCGGCCCTACGGGTGGGGGCGCCCCCACCTCCCGCGGATCTTCGTGGGCCAGCGGGGGAATCTCCGCACCTTGCCACCCCATGGCCTCCCCCAGGGCGGCCATCAGGGCCTTGCGCTGGGCCTCCAGGTCGGCGATGCGGCTTTGCACCCGGGCGAGCCGTACCCGCACCTTCAGCGCGTCGATCCGGGGGGCCTTGCCGCGGGCCACGAGTCTCCGGGTGGTCTGCTCCAGGGCCGTCAGGCTCTTCTCCGTGGCCCGGGCGGCCTCCAGGACCTCATCGGTGGCGAGAACCCCGAGGAACGCCTGGGACACGCGGAAGATCACCTCCTGCCGAACCCGTGACTCCAGATCGGCGCCGGCCTCCTTCCGGGCCAGGGCGGCCCGCACCCGGGAGCGGGTCTCGCCGAAGTCCCAGATCAGGGCCCGGGCGAACAGGCCGGCATCCGCCCGCCACCGGTCCGAGCGCTGGACATCTCCGGTGGCTCCGGGGAGCAAGACGTGCTCCTCCTGGGTCCACGCGAGCCCCCCGACGAGATCGACCCGAGGACGCAAGGGGGCGGCCGTCTCCTCCACGCCCGCCGCCCGCCGGTCCACCCGGGCCCGGGCCGCGTGGAGGCTCGGGTTGTGGGCCAGGGCAAAGGCCACGGCAGCCTCCAGGGTCAGGGGGCCGGGGGAAGGCTCTTCGGCACGCGGCGCGGCCGGCAGGACCAGCAAGGCCACGACCGCGGCGGCCGCGGCCGCCGTTCGGCGACGCGCGGACACCCGCCGCAGCCCGGCGGCCGCGGAGTCGAGGGCCGAGTAGATCACGGGCACGGCCACGGTGGTGACCACCGTGCCCACCAGGAGCCCCGCGCCCGCGGCGATGCCCAGGGGGCTCATGCGCTCCAGCCCCACGGCCATCTCGAAGATGAGAGGGGTGAAGCCGATGACGGTGGATCCCGCGGTCATCAGGATCGGCCGCAGCCGCAGCCGCACCGACTCCACGATCGCCTCGTCCTTGGGGACCCCCTTCCTGCGGGCCTCGAGCACGAAGTCCAGGAGCAGGATCGCGTTGTTCACGATGGTGCCCCCGAGCAGGATGATCCCCATGAACGCGGGCTTGCAGAAGGGCTTGTCGAACAGCAGGAGACCCCACATGGCCCCGGCCACGGCCAGGGGGATCGCGGTCATGATCGTCACCGGGTGGCCGAACGACCGGAACATGGCCAGGAGCAGGATGTAGAGGAGCACGATCCCGACCACGAGGGCCCGCCCCATCTCGGCCTGGCTCTCCCCCATGTCCCGCACGGTGCCGGCCACCGTGAGCGTGTAGCCGGCGGGAAGCTTCAGATCCGCGAGGCGGCGCCGGGCCGCCGCGGTCACCTGGCCGATGGTGAGGCCGGTGTTGCCCGCCGTGATGTCGATGGTGGGCACGAGGTTCTCGCGGGTGATGAACGGCTGGATCCGGGACGACCCGGTGGTGGCCAGCGTGCGCAGGGGCACCAGGCCCTTGGCCGTGGGGATCATGGCCTCGGCCAGATGGGCCGGGTCGGCCACCTGGTCGGCCCGGTACCGGACCCGGATGGGAATGTCCAGGTAGTCCGACAGCCGCAGCCGGGTGGCCGGGATCCCTTGCACGGCGGCCCGGAGGTTGCGGGCCACGTCCTCGGGGGAGGTGCCGTACAGGCGCGCCAGGGCCGGGTCCACATGCACCCGGGTCTCGGGCTTGTCCAGGTACCAGCTTCGGCGCAGATCGACCAGGCCGGGGGTTCCCCGCAGCCGGGCGATCACCCGGTCGGCCAGGCGGTCGAGCACCCGGGGGTCCGGGCCGGAGAGAATCAGGTCGAAGGGGGCCTTGGTCGTGGACACGGGCGTGGCGCCGTACTCCGAAACCCGGAAGGTGCGCACCCCCGGGATTGTCCGCAGGGCCTCCCGCCACCGGCTCTCGATCTGCCAGATCGTGTCGGAACGCCGGGTGCGGTCCACGAGGTGGACGGTGAGCCGGGCCGTCTGGGTGGTGGCCCCCCCGCCGCCGAAGCTCACGGCCCCCGGCTCCGACCCCACCACGGCGGACACGGCTTCCACCCCGGGCGTTTCGTAGATCATCCGCTCCACCCGCGCCAGGGTCCGCTCGACCTCCTCGGGGCGGGCGGAGGCCTCGGTGTCGAACTCCACGATGGCGATGCCGGTGTCCATGGGGGGCATCTCCTCGGCCCCCAGGAGGGGCTTGACCTGGGTCCGGGTGACCGCGAGGAACGCCATCATGAGCCCCAGAAAGAGCCAGCGGTGGCGCAGCCCCAGGCGCACGAGCCCCACGTACAGATCGGTCAGACGGTCCACGGCCCATCCGACGGGCGAGACGAGGCGCTCGATCCGGTTCTTGCGCCCGTGGGGCCGGGCCAGGAGCCGGGAGGCGACAATGGGCACCACGGTGAGCGAGATCAGGAGCGAGGCCACCAGGGTGGAGATGATCATGAGGTTCAAGGGGGCCATGATGCGGCCCGTGAACCCCTTGGTGAACAACACGGGCACCAGCACCACCACGGTGGTGAGCATGCCGGCCGTGATGGCCAGGGCCACCTCCCCGGTGCCCTCGATCGCGGCCCGCCGGGCGTCCGGAACCTCCATGGCCCCGTAGTGCCGGTACACGTTCTCGAGGACCACGATGGAGGCGTCCACCACCATGCCCACCGCAATGATGAGACCCGAGAGGGTCACCATGTTCAGCGTGTGGGGGCTGAACCACAGGACCACCAGGGAGGTCAGGAACGACAGGGGGATCGAGACGCTCACCACGGCGGCGGCCCGGAGATCCGCGAGGAACAGAAAGATCACCAGCACGGTGAGGGCCACGGCCTGCCACAGGGAGGTGCGCATGCCGTGGACATTGATGTCGATGATGGGCTGCTGGTCGTCCGTGACGGAGAAGGCGAGATCCGGGAACCTCCGCTCGATCTCGGGAAGGGCCGTTTTCGCGTTGCGGATCGCCTCCACGGTGTTCCCCCCGTCCGCCCGGAGAAGGTTGAGGGCGATGGCGGGTTTTCCGTTTCCGTGGTAGAAGCTGCGGGGGTCGGCCTCGTCGAGGGACACCCGGGCCACGTCGGCCAGGCGCACCTGACGGCCGTCCGGGGTAGAGGCCAGGGGGAGCTCCTCCAGGGCCCGGGCGTTGGGGAACTCCCCGGACACCCGGACCAGGTACTCTCCCTTGGCCCCGTACACCACGCCGGCGGGGCTCGAGACGTTCTGTTGCGCCAGCCGGGCCAGCACCTGGCCCAGGGAGAGCCCCCGGGCCGAGAGGCCGTCCCGGTCCACCCGGACCACCACCTCGGGCTGGTGCCCGCCGAACACGTCCACATCGGCCACGCCCGGAACCCCGAGGAAGAAGTCCTTGAGGTCGTTTTCCGCCAGGAGCCGAACGTCGGCCAGGGTCTTGAGGCTGCCGGGCTTCGGGCGCACCGCCAGGGTGAGGATGGGGCGGTTGGCGTCGGTGATCCGGTAGATCCGGGGCTCACGCACATCAGCCGGCAGGTCCCCGCGCACCCGGGCCACGGCGTGTTGCACGTCCACCACGGCCTCGCCCACCGGCTTCTCGTAGACGAACTCGGCGTTGATCGAGGAGACCTCGTCCCGGGACGTGGACACGATGCGTTTCAGGCCGGACAGGGTGTTCAGCTCCTTTTCGAGAACCTGGGTGATCTTGTCGGCCACGTCGTCGGCCGAGGCTCCGGGCTCCACCGTGACCACCACCACCTGCGGGGGCACGGTGTCCGGAAACAGATCCGTGGGCGTGCGCCAGAAGGCGAAGGCCCCCAAGGCCACGACCACCAGCGACAGGGCGAGCACGGTGTAGGGGTTGCGAAGGGCAAACCGAGTCAGGTTCATCGCACCGCCTCCACGAGCTCCCCGGCGGCCAGGCGGTTCCACCCGAGGTAGGTGCTCACCACGACCTCGGTGCCCGGCTCGACGCCTTCGACCGCTGCGAGCCCCTCGCGGACGATCCGGGGCGTCACGGGGATCGGGCGGGTCCTCCCCCCGGCCACGGTGAACACCGCCGTTTTCCCGTCGGGCGTGCGCACGAGGGAGGCCTCGGGCACGAGCACGGCGTTCTCGAACCGCTGGAGCACGACCTCCAGGGGATGGAACGTGCCCGAGGCCAGGGGAGGCCCGCCGGGCGCGTAAGCCTCCATCGTGCACGTGCGGTCGGGGTTGAGGGACGGATAGACGCGGTCGACCCGGAGCGTCAGGTCGAGATCCCCGATCCGCACGGTTGAGCCCCGGCCGACCCGGCCCAGGTCTCCCTGGGGCACGTCGAACGCCACCCGCCACCGGGACGTGTCCTCGACCCTCACCAGGGGGCGGCCCGGAACCCCCAGGTCGCCGGGGTCGCACAGCCTCCGGGCGACCACGCCCGGGAACGGGCTTCGGATCCGGGTGTAGGCGAGCCGGGCGCTCACCTCCCCGAGGCGCCGGCGCAGCGCCTCGACCTGCCCCTGGGCCGCGGCCAGGGCCTTTCGCGCGGCTTCGAGCCGTCCCAAGGCCTCGTTCAGCCGGTCGGCCGTGGCGTCGGCCGCGGCCTGCGCGATCGCCCCTTCCCGGGCCAGGGCCGTGTCCCGCTCCACCTCCCGCTGCCAGTAGGCGGCGGTCCTCTCGAGCGAGGCCGCGGTGGCGGCCTGGGCCTCGGCCTGGGCCTCGGCCTGCCGGATCTGGGCCTCCACCCCGGCCGCTGCGTTGCGGAGTTCGTCGTCGTCCAGGACCACGAGAACCTGCCCCTTCCGGACCCGGTCCCCTTCGCGGACCTTCACCTCCAGAACCCTCGCGCCGATCTGGGCCGACAGCTCAGCGGCCTGCCAGGGGAGCACCCGGCCGAGAAACGCACGCCGGTCCTCGAGGGTGCCGATGGCGGCCCGGGCCACCCGAACGGGAGTGGGGCGCAGGGTCGGGGCCGGGGCAGCCGCCACCCGGGCCCTTTTGCTCTTCACGGCGAGAGCTCCGCCCGCCGCGAGGGGAACGAGGGGGAGAAGGAGGAAAAGCGTTCGACGCATGACAGACTCCTTGATTAGCAACGCATTAATTGCTTAGCTAACTAATAGGACAAAAAACTCATTCCTCGTTCCCGGCCAGGTTCTCCCGCACCCGCTCCAGGGTCTGGATCGTCCGCCGGATCTCCTCCTCCGGGATGCCCCGGTAGGCCCTTTCGAGCAGGGCCCGGGCGTGGGCCGACAGGTCGTCCCAAACGGCAAGGGCCTTGGGCGTCGGCGCCACCAGGTTCACCCGGCGGTCCTCCGGGGCGGGGCGGCGCTCCACCCAGCCGTCCCTCTCCATGCGGTCGATGAGCCGCACGGCCGAGGCCGGGGTGATGCCCAGGTGGGCGGCCAGCTCCGCCTGGGGCATGGGGCCGACCCCCACCAGATGGGCCAGGGCCATGAACTGGGCCCGGCTGATCCCGGAGCCGCCGAGCCGACGGTCCAGGGCGGCGGTAAAGGCCCGCAGGGTGAGAGAGCACTGAAATCCGAGGCTGTCCCGGGGGTTGAACAAGGGCATCGAAGGCTTCTCCGCACAGGGGTATAATTAGCATGCTAACGACATGCCGCCTCCTTGTCAACCCGCCCTGGGCCAGCAGACGACATCCCCCTGGGGGAGGCTCAGACGGGGCCACGGGCACCGGCCGGCTCCGCCTACAGCAGGGCGTTGAACAGGTACCCCACGATCAGGATCCCCACGGCCACTACCGAGATGAACGTGCCGATGAGCCGGGGTTTAAGAACCTTGCGCAGGATCACCATCTCGGGCAAGGACAGGGCGATCACGCTCATCATGAACGCGAGCACCGTGCCCAGGGCCGCGCCCTTGCCCAGGAGGGCCTGGACCACCGGGATGATGCCGGCCGCGTTGGAGTACATGGGCACCCCGATCGCCACGGCCAGGGGCACCGACCACCACGCTCCCTTGCCCATGATCGAGGCCATGAAGTTCTCGGGCACGTACCCGTGGATGCCAGCGCCCACCGCAATGCCCAGCACCACGTAGACCCACACCTTGCCCACGATCTCGCGCACGGCAACGAGCCCGGCGCGCACCCGGTCGGCCCAGACGAGGCCGGCTTCAGGAACCTGCGACCCGGAGCCGTCGAGCTCCTGCACCCAGTCCTCCACGTGCCGTTCCATGTGCATCCGGCCGATCACCCACCCGGCCACCACCGCCACGGCGAGCCCGGTCACCAGGTACAGGGCCGCGATCCTCCACCCGAACAGCCCGAACAGGAGCACCAGAGCGATCTCGTTCACCATGGGCGCGGAGATCAGGAACGACAGGGTGACCCCCAAGGGGACTCCGGCGGTCACGAACCCGATGAACAGGGGCACGGCCGAGCATGAGCAGAAGGGGGTCACGATGCCCAGCAGCGCCGCGAGCACGTTGCCGACCGACTCCCGCTTCCCGGCCAGGATCGCGCGGGTGCGCTCGGGCGTGAAGAACGTGCGCACGATCCCGATTCCGAACACCACCAGGGTCAGCAGCATCAGAACCTTGGGCACCTCGAAGGCGAAGAAGACGACCGCCGAGCCCAGGTGGGTGGCGGGGTCCACGCCGAGAAGGTCCCGGGTGAGCCACCGGGTGGCGAGCTCCAGGTTCCCGTACAGGCCGAACCACACCAGCAGGCCGGCCCCGACGCCGGCCCAGAGGGTCAAAGGGCGGTTGGGCGTGGTCTCGGCGGTCGGGGGACCCTGGGGTAGCGGGCACGACGAGCGGGCAAACGGCATGGAATAATCCTCCAAGCTCGGTTCTTCTTCGTGCAGGCCGGGGGGCGGGCGATGCCTCGGCCCGCCCCGACCCCTGGATTCGCGTGGGCCCTACCCTTACAACGGCCGGGCGCAGCCCCCGCACAGGGTCTTGCCGTCCTTCTCGGTCACCGCGTTCGTGAACACGGCCTCGCCGCACCCATCGCACCGGACCACGTCGAAGCAGGCCTGCCCGCCCTCCCACGGGAAGTCGAAGGGATCGGAAATATCCAGAAACTGTTCCTCGGGCAGCGAGAGGACCCGTTGGAGCAGAGGCTCCAGCACCTCCGCCGGCACGTCCTGGGGCGGCATGCCCTTTCGGCGCTGCTGGACGAAGGGGGATTGCAGGGCCTGCTCGAAGAACTCGGGCTTCAGGCTCACCCGTACCGCCTTGCCCTTTCGGGTATCCACCAGGGTGAAGGCCATCTTGTTCCAGTACCTCTTCTCGATGTTCGACTTGCCGTAGGTGCAGCCCGTGGCCGCCATGATCCCGTCCAGAAAGCACCCGGCCGCGTGGCCCTTGCCGGTCTCGGAGATCACGTAGAGCTCCTTGTCCTGCGCCCGTTCGGCGCCGAGGACCTTCATGGCCGCAAGCCCCGCCCGCAGGCCCATGGGCATGGCCGGGCACCGATGTCCGTGGAACTTCACCGCCATGTCGAAAAGCTGCTCGAACTGCATGGTGCACCTCCTTTAGTGGGTGAGAATGGGGTACCGGCCGCGGAATCACCCCAGCATCCTGGCGATCTCGTCCGGCTTGAGCACCTTGCCCGCGGCCTTCACCTCGCCGTCGATCGCAAGGGCCGGGGTGAGCATGACGCCTCGCTTCATGATCTCGGCCAGGTCCTCTACCTTGACCACCGCTGCGTCCTTGCCCGACCGTCTCACGGCCTCCTGGGCCGCCTCGTAGAGCTTGTCGCACTTGGCACATCCGGTTCCCAGAACCTCGACCTTCATGGCATCACCTCCGGTTGTAACGTGTTGGAACGGGTCAGGAACTCACCAAAATTGCCACGCCCACACCGGCGATCAGCGCTCCTGCCACCCGCTTGAGCACGCGGTTGGCCCGGCCGAGGCCGCGGGACCGGATGAGCTGCTTCGCCACGCCCATGCTGGTGCCGGCCGCAACGATCAGCAGGCAGTGGCCCACGGCGTAGGTCCAAAGGAGGGCCAGGCCGTACGGCAGGTTTCCCTGCGACGCGATGTAGGTGAGCACCACCACCAGGATCGGTGCGGCGCAGGGCGCCGACACGAGCCCGAACAAAAGCCCGAGGGTGAACGCCCCGATCACCCCGGCGTGCCTGGGCCGGTAGCGGGCGAGCCCCTCGGGCACCGAAAAGGTCCAAAGGTCCCAGAGGTGGGCGGCCATGGCCAGACACACCGCCGCGATGACCCACGGCCAGAACTCGCCCACATCGCCGAAGAGCCGCCCCAGGCTCACCGCGATCACCCCCATGGCCGTGAAGCTCACCGCCAGCCCGAACACGAACACGAGCGAGAACCCGAAGCTGCGCTTCCAGCCCGAGATCCCGTCGTATCCGCCCACGAACCCGATCACGAGGGGGATCATCGCCAGCACGCAGGGGCTCGACGCGGTCAGCGCCCCGCCCACGAACACCGCCACGAAGGCGAGCCAAGGGTTCGTCTGGATGTAGGTCTGGGCGTTGGCGAGAAGCCCCATGCCGGTCATCTCACGGTTCCTCCGTCAAACTCCCCGCAGCACCGAGGCGGTCATCCACGCCGCGATCACCACGAGGAGGACCCCGAAGGCCCGTTTCAGGTGGCGCTTGTCCACCCGGACCGACACGCGCGACCCCACCTGGGCGCCCAGAAAGCCGCCGATCGCGAGCGGCAAGGCGAGGCGCAGATCGAAGTGGCCCGCTGCGGCGTGGCCCAGGAGCCCGGTCAGCGCGGTGAGCCCCACCATCAGGGAGCTCGTGCCCACGGCCACCTTCATGGGGATCCGGCAGGCCAGCACCATGAGCGGCACCTTGAGGAGGCCCCCGCCCACCCCGAGCATGCCGGCGAGTCCCCCGGCCAAGACCATCAGGGGGATCGTGGCGACCCAGTTGACGCTGTAGGTCTCGCCCCCCATCGTGCGGGTCCAGTAGGCGAAGCCCCGCTTTGGCGGCTCCCGGCGCTCGGCCACGGGCCGGATCATGAAAAAGGCCCCCACTGCAAGGACCGCGGCGAAGATCACCTTGCCCACGTGACCGGGTACGTACTGGGAGAAGTAGCCGCCGAGCACGGCCCCCAGGTTGGTGGCGGGCTCGATCAGGAGCACGAGCTTCCAGTCGAGAAACCCCGCCCGGTGGAACACGAGCATGGCCGAGGCCGACACGGCCACGATCACGGCTTGGCTGGCGGTGGCCGCATGGTGGAACGGCACGCCCCACGCAAGGAGCAGGGGTACGTAGAACGCGCCGCCGCCCTGGCCCAGGGCCGAGAACGCCGCAGCCACGCCAAAAAAGACGAGCCCGAGCCAGATCATGGCGGTCTCACTCCCATGCGGTGGAGCACGGCCTTCACCATGGGTAGGGGCAGGTACCCCTGGTGGCGGTAGAACTCGGTGCCGTCCGGTGCCAGGAACACCTGGGTGGGGATCAACGTGACCCGGTACCTCCCTGCTACGCCAGGGTTCTTGCGCACGTCATAGAAGATCACCGTTACCTGGTCGTCATAGCGGTCCTTTACGGCCTGCACCACGGGCTTCATCGCCTCGCAGGACTCGCAGCCCTCGCTGCCGAGCTCCAAAAACACCACCCTTTCACCCGGACCAAGAGCCTCCCGGGGTTCCGGAATCCAAGCCGGATCGCTCAGCCCGGTCTCCGCCACCTGGCGGGCGGCCAGCTCCGGGAGGGACCAAAGCGCCACGGCGGCCACGGCCAACCCAGCGAGGGCGAGGACAAAAGGCTTCACTGGGACTCCTTTTTCTGACGATACTCGTTCCACTCCCGCAGGAGATGGCTTTCCTCCACGTAGCCGTAGAACCGGCCGAGCGCCTCGCCCTTTTCGTCCTGGAGGATCACCACGGGCACGGCAAAGGCCTTGTAGGTCTTCCCGGCCTCGGGGGTCCTGGCGAGGTCCACGATCACCAGGCCCACCTGTCCCCCGGTGTCGGCCACGAAGTTCCGGACCTCCTGCTCGGCGGCCACGCATAGGCTCAGCTGGCAGGGGCACGCGTCACTCTTGGTCACAAGCACGACCGTGGGTCCCCTCTGCTGCGCTTGGACGGCCGGGGCCGGGAACGCTGCGGATGCGGCCCAGAGGACCAGAGGAAAAATCCGTGGGACGGGGAAGCGGAGCGCCATGATTCCTCCCGGGGAGGCTGCATATCGTTGGATGCGCATGTAGACAAATGGTAACCATGGCATTTCCGCACGTCAACCGGAAAATTTGCTTTCTCTTTTGGCCCACCAAAGGCTTGCGTGCAGGGTGTGGACCTGGTAGCTTTCGCCCATACAAATCGATGGAGGTCGATACGATGCGAGAGATTCTCGCCCCTACCAAGGCCCTGGCCGACGAGTCCAGGCTGAAGATCCTGTGGATGCTCGAGGGCCGCCGCCGGTGCGTCTGCGAGATCCAGGCGGTGCTGGGTCTCGCCCAGTCCACGGTGAGCCGGCACATGCAGGTTCTGGAGGACGCCGGCTTCGTGGTGGCGGAGCGAAACGGCCCCTGGAAGGACTACCGCCTCAACCCCGCCCCCCCGCCGTTCGTGCAGGGGCTTCTGGCCCAGGTCCGGATGGCAGGGGAGACCCACCCCGTGGCCCGCGAGGTGCGGGAGCAGGCCGCCGGGGTGAGCCGGGAGAACCTGTGTGCGGCGTGATTCGGAATCCAGAATTCGGAAGTCAGAAGTCGGTACCTGAACAGAGACGCCGGGGAGAGGGTTTCGCGCGATGAGGGCTTTTGACTGATTCCTGTCCGCTGATTTCTGTTTTCTGGATTGGAGACCGACGACCGATGACCAAAGGTTCTAAGAAGCGGGTGTTGTTCCTCTGCACCGGGAACTCGTGCCGGAGCCAGATGGCCGAGGGGTGGCTGCGGAACCTGGCCGGCGACCGGTACGAGGTGTTCTCGGCCGGCACCCGGCCCCAGGGCCTGAACCCCCTGGCCGTGCGGGTGATGGCCGAGGCCGGGGTGGACATCTCGGGCCACACGAGCGACCCGGTGGAGAAGTACTTGGGCCAGGACTTCGACCTCGTGGTCACGGTGTGCGGCGGGGCCAAGGAGTCGTGCCCGGTGTTCGTCGGCCGGGTGAAGGACCGGCAGCACTGGCCCTTCGACGATCCAGCGGGGGCCATGGGAACCCAGGAGCAGATCCTGGCCGTGTTCCGCCGGGTGCGTGACGAGATCCGCGCCCGGGTCGAGGCGTTTCTGAACGAGACCCCCGCGTGCCCCGGTGGGGGGGGCCGGCGAGAAGGCTAGCCCCCGGGTCCGGGATCACGAGGGGTTTGGCCGCCTAGCCGCCCAGCGGGCCGAAGGCCCAAGACCGCGGATCGTAGACCGCAGACTGGAGACCGTTTTTGTTGGGAGGAGGAGTAGACATGTCGCAGGGCGTTGCCAAGAAGCTCTCGTTCATCGACCGGTATCTCACGCTGTGGATCTTCCTCGCCATGGCGGTGGGCGTGGGCTGGGGCTATTTCTTTCCCGGCATCCGCAACGTGATCAACGCGTTTCAGGTGGGCACCACCAACATCCCCATCGCCATCGGGCTCATCCTCATGATGTACCCGCCGCTCGCCAAGGTGCGCTACGAGGAGCTGCCCCAGGTGTTCAAGAACACCAAGGTCCTGGCGCTGTCGCTCGTGCAAAACTGGGTCGTGGGGCCGGTGCTCATGTTCGTGCTGGCCGTCACCCTGCTGCAGGGCTACCACGAGTACATGGTGGGGCTCATCCTGATCGGGCTCGCCCGGTGCATCGCCATGGTGATCGTATGGAACGACCTGGCCGACGGCGACCGGGAGTACTGCGCCGGGCTCGTGGCGTTCAACTCGGTCTTCCAGGTGCTCTTCTACTCGGTGTACGCGTACTTCTTCATCACCTGGCTGCCGCCGAGGCTGGGCTTGGGGGAGGCGATCGAGGTGAACATCTCCATGGGGCAGATCGCCGAGAGCGTGTTCATCTACCTGGGCATCCCGTTCCTCGCCGGCATGATCTCCCGGTTTGCGGGCGTGAGGCTCAAGGGCCGCGAGTGGTACGAGACCCGGTTCATCCCCAAGGTCAGCCCGATCACCCTGATCGCGCTCCTGTTCACGATCCTCGTCATGTTCAGCCTGAAGGGCGAGTACATCGTGCAGCTCCCCTTCGACGTGGTGCGCATCGCGGTGCCGCTCACCATCTACTTCTTCGTGATGTTCTTCGTGTCGTTCTGGATGAGCCGCAAGGTGGGCGCGCCCTACGGCCAGACCGCGACCCTCTCGTTCACGGCCGCCTCGAACAACTTCGAGCTCGCCATCGCCGTGGCCGTGGCCGTGTTCGGCATCGACTCGGGTGAAGCGTTCGCCGCGGTGATCGGTCCCCTGGTCGAGGTGCCGGTGCTGATCAGCCTGGTGAACGTGGCCCTGCGCCTGAAAGAGAAGCATTTCACCCCCGAGGGGCTGGCCCAGAGGGCATGAACGGAGAAGATGCAGTCCTCGAAGGGTGAAACCGTCAAAAGCGACCCGTTCGACGGACGAGGGAGAGGCTTTCATGGCCAAAACGCTCTACGTCTACGATCCGCCGCTGTGCTGCCCCACCGGGGTGTGCGGCCCGTCGGCCGACCCCGAGCTGGCCCGGTTTGCCGCCGACCTCCGGTGGCTCGAGCAGCAGGGGGTGCGCGTGATTCGGAGAAACCTGGCCCAGGAGCCAGCCGCGTTCTCTGCCGATCCCCGGGTGGCCGAGGTGCTCCGGACCGAGGGAACCGAGGGCCTGCCCCTCGTGCTCCTGGCCGAGCGCGAGGTGAGCCGCGGGCGCTATCCCGACCGCCGGGCGCTGGCCGAGGCCCTGGGCCTCGACCCGGCCGAGGTGGGCCCGGTGCTCGAGATGGCCGGCACCGGAGGCTGCGACCCCACCACCGGCTGCTGTGGGTAGGCCGGCCGTGGAGGGGTTTCTGGATCGCGTGCCCCGGCACGTGTTTTTCACGGGCAAGGGCGGGGTGGGGAAAACCACCCTCGCGTCGGCAACGGCGGTGGCCCTGGCCGATGCGGGCCGTCGGGTGCTGTTGGTCTGCACCGATCCGGCGTCCAACCTGGACGAGGTCCTCGGCACCCCCCTGGGGCTCGCGCCCCGGCCGGTGAACGGGGTAGACGGGCTGTACGGGGTCAACGTGGACCCGGAGGAGGCGGCCCGGGCGTACCGGGAACGGGTGGTGGGCCCGGTGCGGGGGGTGTTGCCGGAGGAGGCGGTTCGCAGCATCGAGGAGCAGCTCTCGGGGGCGTGCACGGTGGAGATTGCGGCCTTTGGGGAGTTCGCCCGGCTCCTGGGGGACCCCGAGGCCACGGACGGGTTCGACCACGTGGTGTTCGACACGGCCCCCACGGGTCATACCCTGCGCCTCCTGGAGCTCCCAGCCGCCTGGACCCAGTTCATCGCCACCAACGTCACGGGCACCTCGTGCCTGGGCCCCCTTTCGGGCCTGCGGGAGCAGGAGGCCCGGTTCCGGGCGGCCCTCGAGCGGCTTGCGGACCCGGATCAGACGGAGGTGGTTCTGGTGGCCCGGCCCGACCGGGCCTCCTTGGCCGAGGCGGGCCGGGCGAGCGCGGAGCTGGCGGCCCTCGGCCTTGGGAACCAGCGCCTGGTGGTGAACGGGGTGTTCCGGGCCCAGGATCCCGACGACCCCGTGGCCCGGGCCTGGGAGGCTCGGGTCCACGAGGCCCTGGAGGCCTTGCCCCCCGCACTCCGAGGCCTGCAACGCTGGGAGGTCAGCCTTCGGCCCTACGAGCTCGTGGGCGCCGGGGCCCTCCGATCCCTGTGGAACGGCCAGCCGCCTCCGGCAGAAGGGGATGCCGGGGCCTGGGACGCGAGCCATCAATCCCTCGATGCCCTCGTGGAAGGGATCGCCGCTCCGGGTCGGGGCCTCGTGCTGACCATGGGCAAGGGCGGAGTGGGCAAGACCACGGTGGCCCTCGAGCTGGTCCGCCGCCTGGCCGAAACGGGCCGGCCGGTGCACTTCACCACCACCGACCCGGCGGGCCGGCGCCCGCTGGACCTTCCGGCCGGGGTCACGGCGACCCGCATCGACCCCAAGGCCGAGACCCGAGCCTATGCCGCCGAGGTGATGGAAACCGTGGGCGGAGAGCTCGACGAGGAGGGCCGCGCCCTGCTGGCCGAGGACCTCCGGTCACCCTGCACCGAGGAGATCGCCGTGTCCGGGCCTTTGCCCGGGAGGCTGCACGATCCGAGCAGGGGTTTGTGGTGGTCGACACGGCGCCCACGGGGCACACCCTCCTTCTGCTCGACGCTGCCCAGGCCTACCACCGCGAGGTCCTGCGGTCACGGGGCGACCTCCCCGAGACGGTGAGGCGGCTCCTTCCCCGACTCCGGGATCCCGAGCTGACCCGGGTTCTGCTCGTGACGCTTCCCGAGGCCACCCCGGTGCACGAGGCCGCGAGCCTCGAGGCGGATCTACGCCGTGCCGGCATCGAGCCTTACGCCTGGGTGCTCAACCAGAGCCTGACGCCCCTGCCCGTCACGGACCCGTTGCTGCGGGCCCGCCGCCGGGCCGAGGCCCGGTACGTGAGAGACGTGCTTGAAAACCACCCGAGGGTCTTCGTTCTCCCGTGGTCTGCCGACCCACGGCCGGATCCGGATCCAGGAAAGGAGGGCCGATGAACCCCCGTGCCGCACGCGACCTGCTTGCCGGGTTACTGCCGTCCGATGCGCCGGTGCCGGGCGCGGTGGAGCTGTGGGATGGAACGCGTCTGGCGGTAGGCGAGCCGGGCGCCGCGCCGGCCTTCACCGTGCGCGTAAAGAGGGCTTCGGCTCTGGATGCCCTGCTCGCCGAGCCGTCTTTGGGTTTTGGAGAGGCGTACGTCGGAGGCGACATCGAGGTCTCTGGAGACCTCGGAGCCGTCTTGGCCCTGGCCTTCCGCCAGGATCTGGCCAGCAGACTTTCCCTGCGTCAGAAGGCCCGGGCCGGCTGGATGCGCGCCCGCCGGGGCCGCAGCGTGCGCCAGTCGCGCCGCGACATCGAGAGCCACTACGACCGGGGGAACGACTTCTACCGGCTCTGGCTCGACGACGACATGAACTACTCCTGCGCCTACTTCCGAGACGAGGGCGACAGCCTCGAGACGGCGCAAAAGCAAAAGAACATGTACGTCCTCAACAAGCTGCGGCCCCGACCCGGCCAAAGGCTTTTGGACGTGGGGTGTGGGTGGGGCGCCCTCCTGCGCATCGCGGCCGAACACCACCGCCTCGAGGCGGTGGGTCTCACCCTTTCGCGCGAGCAGCACGCTTTCGCTCGCGACCGGCTGGCCGCCGCCGGTCTCGGCGGCCGGACCGAGGTCCGCCTCCAGGACTATCGGGAGGTGCCGCCGGCAGAGGACGGAACCTACGACCGCATCGCCTCGGTGGGGATGTTCGAGCACGTAGGCCGCGCCAACCTCCCGGTGTTCTTCGACCGGATCGCCGGACTGCTCAAGCCCGGCGGGATCCTGCTGCTGCACACCATCGGCCGGGTGCGGCCCGAGCCCGTGGACCCGTGGATCGAGAAGCACGTCTTCCCCGGGGGCTACGTTCCCGCCCTGGGCGAGACCGTGGAGGCGGCCGCACGGGCCGGCCTGGAGTTCTTGGACCTGGAGGACCTTCGGCCCCACTACGACCGTACCCTCGGCCACTGGATCGGGCGGTTCGAAGCGCACGCGGCCCGGATCGCGGACACCATGGGTGGAGCGTTCGTGCGCCTGTGGCGCCTATACCTGCACGGCGCCCAGATGGCCTTCCGGCACGGCACGTTGCACCTGTTCCAGTTCGTATTCTCGCGAGGCCGCGTCCGCGGCTGGCCGATGACCCGGGAATGGATGACGGCACCGGGACCTCCCCCAGCCGGTGGCGGGGCCCGAGGCTGACACGGCCGGAGGGCTACTAAGGCCTACGAAGGTATTGCCGGACGCGGGTGGGGGACTGGCTCCGGCCGGGCGCGAGTGCGGCACCCTTTTCGCCGCGCCTTCGCATGCCGTTGTCAGCCCGGTAGGCCGGGGCGCCGGTGGCGGAAGTTCCGGAACTTCCAAGGTGATTCAGGCTTGGTGAGGGCGCGGCGACGTGAGGGGCCGCACCCGGCTCTCCACCAGCCCCCCACCCGCTGGTTCCCTTGTGAGCGCCGGGGATCTGACAATCGTTCCGTTGGTATTAGTAACGAAAGCTACTGGAAACAGGCGACGGGGCCGAGGGGGGCCGGTGCTTTTTGCAACCGTTCGGTACGGATGTTGCTTCATGCCAAGGGGCGTCGCAGGCCCCCTTGTCCCTTCCTCCCCATGTGTGCCCATGCGCCCTCGGAACGCCGGATCGGCCGCTTTCCTCGTTTTCCTTCTGATCCTTCTGCCGGCGGGGCTCGCCCGGTCGGGTTCCAAACCGGTGGTCCGTTTCGGCGTGATCCCCCGGTACAACCCCCTGGTGATGTTCCGCAGCTACCAGCCGATCATGGACTACCTGACCGAGAGCACCCCGTATCGGTTCGAGCTCAAGGTGGCCCGAAGCTACGACGAGGCCGTTCAGTTCCTCGCCGATCGGGACGTGGAGCTGGCGAGCCTGGGGGACGTGACGTTCGTCGAGGCGTACCGCTCGTTCGGCGCGGTCCCCTTGGTGCGCCCCCTGAACGCCGACGGGCGCCCTTACTACCGCAGCGTGATCATCGTGCGCAAGGACAGCCCGATCCGAGATCTCTCGGACCTCAAGGGCAAGCGGGTGGCCTTCGGGTCGGTCCACTCCACCTCGGGAAACCTGATCCCACGGTTCTTCCTGTTCCGGCACGGAGTGCGGATCGAAGACTTGGCCTCGGCCACCAACCTGGGCAAGCACGACATCGTGGCCAAGGCGGTCCTGAAGGGGGAGTACGACGCTGGCGCCGTCAAGGACGTGGTGGCGGAGAGGTACCGGAGGCACGGCCTGCGGTTCCTTGCTCGCAGCGATCCGATCCCCTCGGTGCCGATCGTGGCGCATCCGGCCACCGACCCTGCCGTGCGCGAAGCGGTGAAGCGGTCCCTGCTCGCCGTGGACCCCGAAGACCCCGTTTTCCAAGAGCGCCTGTCGCAGTGGGATCCCGAGTTTCGACACGGCTTCGTGGAAGCCCGGACAGAGGACTACCGGCCGATCTTCGGGCTCATGGACTCCTTCGAGGGGACCTGCGGGGGGAGGTGCCACCGGTGAGGCTGGGGATCACCGGCAAGTTCGTCCTCCTGGCCACGGGCCTGGTGATCGCGACCACCGGGATCTGGGGCTCGTGGATCTGGCAACGGGAGAAGGCCCTCCTGGAGGAGCGGCTCGCCCAGAAGGGCCGGATCCTCCTCTCGTCCATGGCGATCCCCGTGATCCAGGCCCTTCTCTACGAGGAGATGGGGGTGATCGAGGAAGGGGGGCTCCTGGACAGCTTCATCGCCGACATCATGGGACAAAACGACCTGGCGCCCGTGTACGCCATGGTGCTCGGGCCCGAGGGCCGGGTGCTCGCCCACAACCGCTATGCCGAGTACGGCAAGCTGTACCGCGACCCCATCAGCCAGGCCGCCCTGGCCGCTGGGGGGTTCGTGCGCCAGGTGACGGTGTGCCAGGGGGAGCCGATCTGGGACCTGTCCTACCCCCTGGCCATCCACGGCAAGTCCTGGGGGGTGCTGCGGGTCGGGATCTCGCTTGCTCCCCTGCGATCCGATCTCAGGACCCTCGAGAGGCAGATCCTGGCGTTCGGCTCGGCCTTCGCCCTGGGAGCCCTGGTGGTGTTCTGGCTCATCGGACGCGGCCTGGCCCGTCCCCTGCTCGAGCTCCGGGCCCACGCGGAGCGGGTGGGGGGGGAGGGGCTCCCCGAGGTGGCGACCTCGACCCGCGGGGACGAGATCGGGGATCTGGAGCGGGCCTTCGCCGACATGGTCCACAGGCTGCGGGCGAGCGAGGCCGAGCGGGAGCGGGCGACCCGCAAGCTTCTCGAAAACGAGCGGCTGGTGGCCGTCGGGCAGATCGTGGCCGGCGTGGCCCACGAGGTCAACAACCCCCTGGCGGCCATCGAGGGCGCCCTCTTCCAGGTGGAGCGGCGCTGCAGCGGCGACGGCAGCCGGTACGCAGGCGTGATCCGTGAGGGCCTCGAGCGCATCCGGCGGGTGGTGGGCCAGCTCGTGGACCTGACCCGCTCCGGCGACATCTCGCCCGAGCCGACCTTCCTGCCCGAGGTGTACCGGAGCGCGAGCCTGTTCGCCAAGATGGCCCTCAAGAGAAAGGGGGTGCGGCTCGACACGGCCGGGCCGGTGCCGGATGTGGAGTTCTTCGCCGACCGTACGAAGGTTCATCAGGTGCTCCTGAACCTTCTCGTAAACGCGGCCGATGCCGCGGGAAACGGCGGAACGGTGTGCTTGGAGGCCGGGGCTGGGGACCGTGGGGTGTGGTTCGCGGTGGAGGACGACGGCCCCGGCGTGCCCTCCGAGGACGCGGACAGGATCTTCGACCCGTTCTTCACCACGAAGCCCCCGGGCAAGGGGAGCGGCATGGGGCTTGCGATCTCCCGCCGGATCGCCGAGGGCCACGGCGGCACCCTGACCCTGGAGCGGGGCCGGCGTCTCGGCGGCGCCCGGTTCGTGTTGACCCTGCCCCGTCACGGCGGCCGAGAGGAGGGGTAGCCGGTGGAACCCCGAATCCTCCTGGTGGAGGACGACCCCCTGTACGCCGGGATGCTCTTCGAGGCACTGACCCAGGCGGGCTACAAGGTCGAGCACGCCGACACCGTGGCCTCGGCCGTGGCCTGCCTGGAGTTGGAGTCGTTCGCTGTGGCGATCCTGGACGTGCGGCTGCCCGACGGCGACGGGCTCGACCTCCTCCGAACCCTGCTCGAGCTCCAGCCCGGGTGCTCGGCCCTGGTGATGACCGGCCACGCTTCGGTGGAGTCGGCCGTGGATGCCATGAAGATCGGGGCGGCAGACTACCTGCCCAAACCGTTCCCCACCGAGGTCATCCTCCTGAAGCTGAAACGCCTGCTCCGGGCCCGGCGGCTGGAAGAGGAGCTCGAGGGCCTCCGAGCGCGGGCGTCCGACACGCGGTTCGTGGGCCAGAGCCCCAGGGTGCGCCGCCTGCTGAGCACCGTTCGATCGGTGGCGCCCAAGAACGCCAACGTGCTGATCCAGGGGGAGAGCGGCACCGGCAAGGAGCTCATCGCCGAGATGCTCCACCGCCTGAGCCCCCGGGCGGAGGGACCGTTCGTGCGGGTCAACTGCGGGGCCATCCCCGAAAGCCTCCTGGAGTCGGAGCTGTTCGGCCACGAGCGGGGCGCCTTCACCGGCGCCGACCGCCGGCGCAGGGGCATGCTCGAGCAGGCCCACGGCGGCACGTTGTTCCTGGACGAGGTGGGCGAGATCCCGCCGGCCATGCAGGTCAAGCTCTTAAGGGCCCTCCAGGAGCGCCGGATCCGACGGATCGGGGGGGAGAGCGAGATCGAGGTGGACTTCCGCCTCGTGGCCGCCACCAATCGAGACGTGGAGGATCTGGTCCGGGGGGGCGAGATGCGCGAGGACTTCTACTTTCGGATCGCCGTGATTCCCCTGGAAGTGCCCCCCCTGCGGGACCGGCCGGGGGACATCCCCCTCCTGGCCCAGCACTTCGTCGCGAGGCTCAGCCGCATTCATGGGACCGAGCCCGTGCGTCTGAGCCCCGAAGCGCTGGATCTCCTGGCCGAGTACCCGTGGCCCGGCAACGTACGGGAGCTGGAGAACGTGATCGAGCGGCTGCAGGTGCTCACCCCCGGCGACACGATCACCCCCCGCCATCTTCCCCCCGAGGTGCGCCGGGTGCGGCCCGCAACGGGCACGGTGTACGAAGTGGTGTCCACCCGGCTCACCCTGCGGGAGGCGGTGCATCGGTTCGAGCGCCGCTTCATCGAGCAGGTGCTGGCCGAGGAGGGAGGCAACCGCACCGCGGCCGCGGCCCGGCTCGGGATCTCCCGCAAGAATCTCTGGGAGAAGCTGGGGGGTGGGAGCGTTACCGGTAGGTAACGCCTGGGGGCCTCGTTTCTCCTCTGCCGACAGGGCTCTCGTTCCCCTCCGCAACTGTTACCTCCCGGTAACGCCCCACCCCGGACATGGCCGCGTCCGGCGCTCCGCCAGGCCCCCCGCCCCCGAGCCTTGGCGCGGCTCGAGAGCTGCTCGGCCGCCCAGTCGCCCAGCGGGCCGAGGCCCCAGACCGAAGACCGTTGACCGACGACCGAAGTCACATTGGTCGGCATTGCCCTTGCAGAGCAATCCGGCCGGAGGAGGGTTCCATCGGCCGCTCGATCGGGGACGGCCTTTCCTCACTTGCGCCCGGCGGAGAGCCGGCAGGAGGTGGTCATGGCGGACATGGCGTTGCTCGAACAGATGCGGCAGGACGTCCTGCGGGCCCTGAAAAAGCCGCCGGAGGAGAGGCGGTGGGCCATGATCGTGGACATTCGAAAGTGCGTGGGGTGTCACGCGTGCACAGTGGCGTGCAAGTCGGAGAACAAGACCCCCCCCGACGTGGAGTACCGCATCGTGCGCGAAGCGGAGGACGGGGCGTACCCCAACGTGCAGCACTACTTCATGCCGGTGCTGTGCATGCAGTGCGAGAACCCGCCGTGCGTGAAGGCCTGCCGGGACGGCGCGATCTTCAAGCGGCCGGACGGCGTGGTGCAGGTGGACTACAGCCGGTGCAACGGGTGCTCGAAGCCCTCGGCCTGCCCCTACGGGGTGCTCCACAAGGACGACGGCCGGTACTACACGGAGGGCACCCCCCGGCTGGAGCCTTACGAGACGGCCCCCACCTTCGAGTACGGGGAGCGGCAGTCGAGGAAGAACGGGGCCGCTCCCATCGGACGGTGCCGGAAGTGCCACTACTGCCTCCACCGCCTGGAGGCCGGCATGCTTCCGGCGTGCGTGACCACCTGCATCGGCCAGGCGAACTACTTCGGCGACCTGTCGGACCCGGACAGCGTGGTGGCGAAGGTGGCAGGGGGGCAGCACATCTACCTGTTCGGCACCTCGTACAAGACCGGCCCGACCACCCGCTACGTGAGCTGGGGCCCGGGCGAGGACACCTGCGGCGCGTGCCACGACTGACCGCGTCCTCTTTCGACCGAAAAGGAGTGAACCATGGATCGGAAACAGATCGCGGAGAACGCCCAGGTGGTGGACGAGAAAGGCGTAAGCCGCCGGGGCTTCCTGAAGTGCGGTGCGTTCCTGGGTGGCTCGGCCATCCTGGCCTCGAAGCTGGGCTGGGCCGTGGACCTGGTGCGCCGGGCCGAGGCCGGCCAGCTCAAGCCCGGCGAGGAGCTGGAGCTGGCCCGGGCCGAGAACGTGCTCTACTCCGTGTGCCTGCAGTGCCACACGGCCTGTACGATCCAGGGCCGGATCCTGGACGGGGTGCTCGTGAAGATCGGCGGGAACCCGTACAGCCCCATGAACCTGCTGCCCCAGCTTCCCTACGCCACGAGCCCTTTCGACGCGGCCCGGGTCGAGGCGCGGCTGTGCCCCAAGGGCCAGGCCGGAATCCAGTCCCTTTATGATCCCTACCGCATCGTCAAGGTGCTCAAGCGGGCCGGGAAGCGCGGGGAGAACAAGTGGCGGGTCATCCCGTTCCACCAGGCCGTGGACGAGATCGTCAACGGCGGCTACCTGTTCTCCGACGTTCCCGGCGAGGAGCGCCGGTACGTGAAGGGGTTGAGGGAGACCTACGCCCTGCGCGACGCCAAGCTGGCCAAGGCCATGGCTGCCGACGCCAAGGCCGTGGCGAAGAAGAAGATCACCGTTGCGGAGTTCAAAAAGAGGTACGCCGACCACCTGGACCTCCTGATCGACCCGGATCACCCGGACCTGGGCCCGAAGAACAACCGGTTCGTGTTCATGGCCGGCCGGATCGAGCACGGCCGCAAGGAGTTCGCGAAGCGCTGGCTCAAGGACAGCTTCGGCAGTGTGAACTGGTACGAGCACACCACGATCTGCGAGCAGAGCCACCACATCGCCTACAACGAGATGACGAGGGCGTGGAAGAAGGGGAAATGGGGCAAGGGCAAGCACCACATGAAGCCCGACGCCTTGAACTCCCGGTACATCCTGTTCTTCGGCACGGGTGCGTTCGAGGCGAACTTTGGTCCCACGAACATGGCCGAGAAGATCACCGAGGGCATCGCCTCGGGCCGGCTCAAGATCGCGGTGGCCGACCCGCGGTTCTCCAAGACCGCGGCCAAGGCGTCGAAGTGGCTGCCCCTCAAACCCGGCACCGACGCGGCCCTGGCGTTCGGCATGATCCGCTGGATCCTCGACAGCAAGCGCTACGACGAGCGCTACCTGCGCTCCGCCAACAAGGCCGCCGCCCACGAGGCCGGCGAGACCACCTGGACCAACGCCACCTGGCTGGTGAAGATCGGAGAGGACGGCCCCGGGGCCCTGCTGCGGGCCGACGAGGCCGGCGTAGGCGGCAAGGACGAGTTCGTGGTGGCGGTGGACGGCAAGCTGGCCGCCGTCGACCCCAACAGCGGCAAGGACCCCGTGGTGGGAGACCTCTACCACGAGGGCGAGGTGAACGGCGTGAGGGTCAAGAGCGTGTTCCAGCTCCTGACCGAGCGGGCGAGGGCGCGCTCCGTGGCCGAGTGGGCCGAGGAGTGCGGGCTCCCGGCGTCGGACGTGGAGGCCGTGGCCAAGGAGTTCACCTCCTACGGCAAGCAGGCCGTGGCCGAGCTCTACCGCGGGCCCGTGCAGCACACCAACGGCTACTACAACGGCCAGGCCATCATCACCCTGAACCTGCTGGTGGGGAACCCCGACTGGAAGGGCGGGCTCCAGAAGGGCGGGGGCCACTGGCACGAGGACGGCAGCAAGAAGGACCAGCCGTTCAACCTGAAGAAGCTCTATGCTTCCAAGCTCAAGAGCTTCGGGGTCACCTTGACCCGGGAGAAGCACCGGTACGAGGAGTCCACCCTGTTCGAGGGCTATCCGGCCAAGCGCTGCTGGTACCCGTTCACGGGGAACGTGTACCAGGAGATCATCCCCTCGGCCGGCATGGGGTACCCCTACTCGATCGATGCTCTGTTCCTCCACAAGGGAACCCCTGCGTTCTCCGCACCGGCGGGCGACAAGAACATCCAGATCCTCCAGGACCTGGAGAGGGTGCCCCTGCTGTTCGCGTGCGACATCGTGATCGGCGAGACCTCCATGTACGCCGACTACCTGTTCCCCGACACAGCGATCTGGGAGCGCTGGGGAACCCCCCACATCACGCCCGACGTGGTGACCGCGGTGAGCAAGGTACGCCAGCCCCTGGTGAACCCGCTGACCGACGAGGTTTACGTGTACGGGGAGCGCCAGCACGTGGGCATGGAAGCCATCATGCTGGCGATCGCCGAGCGGCTGGATCTGCCGAACTTCGGCGAGGACGCCTTCGGCCCCGGCCAGCCCCTGAAGCGCGTGGACGACTGGTTCGTCCGGATGGTGGCCAACCTGGCCAAGGGCGACAAGCCCGGCACCGAGGTGCCGGATGCCTCGGCCGAGGAGATCGGGCTCTTCTACAAGGCCCGCCGGCATCTTCCGGCCCACGTGTTCGACCCGGACCGGTGGAGGGCGATCGTCGGAGAGAAGCTGTGGCCCAAGGTGGTGTACGTGCTGAACCGGGGCGGCCGGTTCGAGGGCTTCGAGCGTGCCTACAAGGGCGACAAGGTGCGCCACCAGTACAAGGGCCAGTTCAACCTGTACGCCGAACACGTCGCGCTCGCCAAGCACCCGGGAACCGGCAAGCGGTTCTCGGGGCTTCCGGTGTACGAGCCGGTCAAGGACTTCCACGGCCGCCCCGTGGACGACCCCGGCTACCCGCTGCACCTCATCACCTACAAGGAGATCGTCGGCGGTCAGTCCCGCACGCCGGGCAACTACTGGAGCCAGGGGCTGATGCTGCCCGAGAACTACATCCTCATGAACTCCCGGGACGCCGAGGCCTTGGGGCTCAAGGACGGGGATCGCGCCCGGATCGTGTCGGCCTCCAACTCCGACGGTGTCTGGAACCTGCGAAACGGCCAAAAGGTGCCGATCGCGGGCAAGGTCAAGGTGGCCGAGGGCATCCGGCCGGGCGTGGTGGCGGTGAGCTGGCACTCGGGCCACTGGGCGTACGGGGCTTCGGACCAGATGGTGGACGGGCAGACGGTTCGGGGCGACCGCCGCCGGGCCAAGGGCCTGTGCCCCAACGCGGCCATGCGGGTCGACCCGGTCCTGGGCGACATGTGCCTCACCGACCCGATCGGCGGCTCCTCGTCGTTCTACGACACCAAGGTCAAAGTGATCCCAGCATGAGGCCCTCGGTCTATCCTAGCGAGGGGGCGGGGATCTCCCGCCCCCTCGCCTTTGCCGGAGGGACACGGGGATGCGAGTAGGGAGAAAAAGGGGGCTCTGGTTTGCGCTGGTGGCCCTGCTTCTGTCGGCCCCAACGGGCTGGGCGGGCCAGGGAGACACCTCCACCCACAGGAAAGGGGCACCCGCCTTGGAGGAGCCTTCTCCGCCGAGGGACGTAGGGGGACCCGAGGGCAACGAGAACCACCAGCTGCGCGGGCGGCCGAAAGCGGTTTCACCGCCGTCGGCCCTTGCTGACCCAGGGCCGGAGGACGACGGGGAAGAGGAAGAGGACTTCGGATGCTGAGAATGACCCATGCGTGACATCCGTACGGCGCTGGTGATGGTGGATGCAGGAGACGAGCGCTGGAGCTGGGAGCTCCAAGGGGAGCCGCTGGTACACCGGGTGCACCGCATCCTGGAAGCGTTCTTCGACGAGGTGCTCCTGGTGACCCCCGAGCCGGGGCCGTTCCAGGCCATGGGGTACAAGACCCTGGCCGACGAACGCCCCGACGCCGGGCTTCTGGGTGCCATCGCAACCGGCCTCAAGCACATCCCCAGCCACTACGCGGCCGTGGTCGGTGCGGACATGCCGTTTCTGCACCCGAGGGTGCTCCGACACCTCTACACCCTGAGGAGTGGCTGGGACGTGGTGGTGCCCCGAGGCCCCCGGGGGTTCGAGCCCCTGTGCGCCGTGTACTCCAAGGCCTGCGTCGCGCCCATGGAGGAGCGGATCGCACGGGGGAACCTGAAGGTCCTGGACTTCATCAGCGACGTTCGGACCCGCATCGTCAACGGCGAGGACCTCCTGGCCCTGGACTCGCAGGGGCTCACGTTCCGCAACGTGAGCAGCCGCACGGATCTGGACGAGTGCCGGCTGTACCTGGCGCGGCTGCGCGGGTACGGGCCACCCGCCGTGTCGTTCGTGGCCAAGTCGGGCACGGGGAAGACGACGCTGCTCGAAAAGGTGATCGCGGAGCTCACCCGGCGGGGTTACCGGGTGGGCACCATCAAGCACGACGCCCACCGGTTCGAGATCGACCACAAGGGAAAGGACTCGTGGCGGCTCACACGGGCCGGGGCGAGCCCCATGGTGATCTCGTCGGCGGAGAAGCTGGCCATGGTCCACCCCAACGCCCGGGGTGAGATGACCCTCGAGGAGATCATCTACCGGTTCATGACCGAGGCGGACATCGTGCTCACCGAGGGCTACAAGACCGGGGGCCTGCCGAAGATCGAGGTCCACCGCTCGGCCCGGAGCCCGGAGCTCCTGTGCGCCGCCCCCGACGGAACGCTGCGGGACCACCGGCTGATCGCCGTGGTGAGCGACCACCCCTGGAACCTGCCGGTGCCGGTCCTGCCTCTCGACCACCCCGGACCGGTGTGCGACTTCCTGGAGGAGCGCTACCTGGCCGGGGCGTGACCGTCGCCGGCACAAGCCTGGCCTGCCCCGTCTTTCCCCTCTCCCTCCAGCACCCCCCTCTTTCGCGTGGCCCGTGGGAGTCTGGGGCGATGCCTCTCCCCTTGCGGGCGCGATCGCGCCGGGTACTTTTGGAGAGCCATCCTCCACACTCCCATCCTTCCCATCAGCGGGCCGTCCGGCGGGGATCCTCCGGCGCACCCGAAGGAGAAGCGTCATGAACCCAGACAGCAAGTGCCCGGTGACCGGGGCACGTCGCAAGCCCACCACCCTCGGCGGCCCGTCCGTTCGGGACTGGTGGCCGGACCAGCTGAATCTCAAGATCCTTCACCAGAACTGTCCCAGGAGCCACCCCCTTGGGGAGGACTTCAACTACGCCGAGGCGTTCGCCCAGCTCGACTTGGAGGCCGTGAAGAAGGACCTCCACGCCCTGATGACCGACTCCCAGGACTGGTGGCCCGCGGACTACGGGCACTACGGCCCACTCTTCATCCGCCTGGCCTGGCACAGCGCCGGCACCTACCGGATCAGCGACGGCCGGGGGGGCGGTTCCACCGGCAACCAGCGGCTCGCGCCGGTCAACAGCTGGCCCGACAACGTGAACCTGGACAAGGCGCGCCGGCTGCTCTGGCCGATCAAGAAGAAGTACGGCAACAGGATCTCCTGGGCCGACCTGATGATCCTGGCGGGAAACGTCGCCCTGGAGTCGATGGGGTTCAAGACCTTCGGGTTCGGCGGCGGGCGGGTGGACATCTGGGAGCCCGAGGAGGACGTGTACTGGGGGCCCGAAGAGGAGTGGCTCGGCGACGAGCGCCACGCCGGGGAACGGGAGCTCGAAAAACCCCTGGCCGCCACCCAGATGGGCCTGATCTACGTGAACCCCGAAGGGCCCAACGGCGAGCCGAACGCCCTCGCGGCGGCCCGGGACATCCGGAAGGCCTTCGCCCGCATGGGGATGAACGACGAGGAGACGGTGGCGCTGATCGTCGGAGGCCACACCTTCGGCAAGTGCCACGGCGCGGCCGACCCCGAGCGCTACCTCGGCCCGGAGCCGGAGGCCGCCCCCCTCGAGGAGCAGGGGCTGGGGTGGAAGAACCGCTTCGGCACGGGCAAGGGCGCCGACACCATCACCAGCGGCCTGGAAGGGGCCTGGACCCCCACCCCCACCCGGTGGGACAACACCTTCCTGCACACCCTGTTCCGGTACGACTGGAACCTGGAGAAGAGCCCGGCCGGCGCCTACCAGTGGGTGCCCACCGACCCGGCCGCGGCGGACGCCGTGCCGGACGCCCACGATCCGTCCAAGCGCCACGCGCCCATCATGCTGACCACCGACCTGGCGCTCCGGATGGACCCGGTCTACGGCCCGATCGCCCGCCGGTTCCTGGAGCACCCCGAGGAGCTGGCCGACGCCTTCGCCCGGGCCTGGTTCAAACTCACCCACCGGGACCTGGGACCTCGCTCCCGGTATCTGGGCCCGGACGTGCCGGAGGAGGAGCTCATCTGGCAGGACCCGGTTCCCCCGGTGGACCACGCGCTGGTGGATCCCCAGGACGTGGCCGGGCTCAAGGCCAGGATCCTCGCATCGGGGCTGTCCGTTTCGGACCTGGTGTACACCGCGTGGTCCTCGGCCGCGACCTTCCGAGGGTCGGACAAGCGCGGCGGGGCGAACGGGGCGCGGATCCGCCTTGCGCCCCAGAAGGACTGGGAGGTCAACCAGCCGTCCCGGCTGGCGAGGGTGTTGGAGGTCCTGGAGACGATCCGGGGGGAGTTCAACGCCTCCGCAACCGGCGGCAGGAAGATCTCGCTGGCCGACCTGATCGTGCTGGGCGGGTGCGCCGCGGTCGAGCAGGCGGCCCGGAACGCGGGATACGACATCGAGGTCCCCTTCGCTCCGGGGCGCACGGACGCCTCCCAGGAGCAGACCGACGTGCAGGCCTTCTCGGTGCTCGAGCCCGTGGCGGACGGGTTCCGCAACTACGTCAAGGCCGGCTGCCGGGAGCGGCCGGAGGAGCTGCTCCTGGACCGGGCCCAGCTGCTGACGCTGACCGCACCCGAGATGGCCGTTCTCGTGGGGGGGATGCGCGTGCTGAACGCCAACTTCGACCGCTCCGCCCACGGGGTGTTCACCCGCCGGCCCGAGGCCCTCACGAACGACTTCTTCGTGAACCTGCTGGACATGGGCATCGAGTGGGTTCCCACCTCCGAGGAGCGAGCCCTGTTCGAGGGCTGGGACCGGACGACCGGAGAGGTCGTGTGGACCGGCACCCGGGTGGACCTCGTGCTCGGCTCCAACTCCCAGCTTCGCGCGATCGCCGAGTTCTACGCCCAGGACGACAGCCGGGAGAGGTTCGTTCACGACTTCGTTGCCGCCTGGACCAAGGTGATGAACCTGGACCGGTTCGACCTCATGTGGTGGTGAGGCCTCCCCCGGCCCCCCTTCCCCCCTGGGGAGGGCCGGGGGGCCAGCTGCTCCGTTTGCCCGCCGGGTCTACTCCACGCAGCAGCTCATGCGGTCGATGTGGCGGCGGAACGCCTGGGCCGCGATCTTGATCGCCTCCGAGTACGTGGGGAACACGTGCACGGTGTCGATCAGGTCGTCCACGGTGAGCCCGAACCGAACGGCGAGCGCGGCCTCGTGCACGATCTCGGAGGCGTGGGGGCCCAGGATGTGCACCCCCACGGCCCGGCCGGTCTCGTGGTGGGCGATCATCTTCACCAAGCCCCGGGCGTCGTTCACGGCCAGGGCCCGGGGCACCCGGTCCAGGGGCACGGTGCGGCAGGTGCAGGTGCCGTGGCGGGCCATGTACTCGGCCTCGGTCAGCCCCACGCCAGCCACCTCGGGGTCGGTGAACACGGCATAGGGCACGGTTGCCGGATCGATCGTTTTGTTCCCGCCCCCGAAGGCGTTCTCCACCGCGAGCTTCCCCTGCTTGGCCGCCACGGTCTCCAGGCACGGCGGGCCCGTCACGTCGCCGGCGGCCCACACGTGGGCAACGCTCGTGCGCAGGTGTTCGTCCACGTGCACGAACCCGCCTTGGGTCTCGACGCCCACGGCGTCGAGATTCAGGTCCTCGATGTTTCCGGTGACCCCCGTGGCCACCAGGATCTCGTCGGCCGTCAGATCCTCCTCGGTTCCGCCCTTTTCCAGGACGAGCCGTTTCCCGTCGCCCTCCCGATCCACCCGGACGACCTCTGCGCCGGTGCGGAACCCGATCCCCTCGGCTTCCAGGATTCCCTGGAGGGCCGCGGAGATCTCGGGCTCCGCGGGCGGAAGGATCCGGTCGGCCGCCTCCACCACGGTCACCTCGGCCCCGAACCGGGCGAACAGTTGGGCGAACTCGAGGCCCAGGGCGCCGCCCCCGAGCACGGCAAGCGATCGGGGTAGCCGGTCCAAGGCCAGCGCCTCGCGGTTGGTGAGGTACCCGACCTCGGCGAGCCCCGGAACCGGCGGCACCCGGGTGCGGGAGCCCGTGGCGATGAGGATCTGCTTCCCTTCGATCTCGCGCTCTTCCACCCGGAGCATCCGTTCCGTCATGAACGCGCCCCGGCCCTCGACCCAGGTGACGCGCCGGAGCCCCTGGAGCACGTTCCGGTAGTTCGCCTCCCGGGCCCCGGCCACGAGGCGGTCCTTGTCGGCAATCGCCTGCCGGAAGTCGAAGGCCGGGCTTGAGGCGCCCACGCTTCCGAAGCGGGGATGGCGCGCCGCATGGAGGGCACCGGCCGCGGCGAGGAGGTGCTTCGTGGGCATGCACCCCACGTTCACGCAGGTTCCCCCCATGGGAAGCCCCTGGTTCACCAGCAGGGTGCGGATCCCGCGCCGGTCGGCCTCGGTGGCCGCGGCAAACCCAGCGGCGCCGCCGCCCAAAAGGACGAGGTCGTAGGAGTCACGGGGCATCTCGCCTATCCTTTCCGGCCGAGGGCAGAAGCGGCTTCATGGGCCAGCCCGCTTGATGTCCAAGGTTCACATGTGTAAAGCCTTGTGTAACATTAAGCACGGAGGTCCACCATGCCCACCAACCTGGCCATCGACGACCGACTTTTGGAGGAAGCCCGGAGCCTCGGGGGCCACAAGACCAAGAAGGCCACCGTGACCGAGGCCCTGGAAGAGTACATCCGCCACCGAAGACAGCAGCAGGTTCTCGACGAGCTGTTCGGGCGGATCGAGTACGACCCCACGTATGACTACAAGGAGCAGAGGGGGCGTACGTGAAAGTGCTCGTTGGCACCGTTGACCCCACGCTCACCCGACTTCCATCGGCCGGCAGGTCATGGCGCCGCCGTCCACGGGGCAGACCTTGTGGCAGTGGCAGTCACCCATGCAGTTGCCGGGGTTCGCGACCCGGGCTTTCTTCTCCCCCTCCACCTCGACCATCTCGTAGCACCCGCCCAGGCACACGGCCGCGCACCTGCCGCAGCCCACGCATTTGGCCGGGTCCACGTCCCGCACGAACATGGGAATCCAGGGCGAGCCGTCCTGGCGACGGAAGGTGAGGTAGGCCTTCTCGGAGCCGATCCCCCCGGAGCAGCAGTCGCTCACGGCTTCCCCCCCTCTCCCTCGGACACCGGCGCAGCCCGGAACCCCGTGGAGTTCACGGCTTCGATCAGGGCCTCCTCGCTGGTCCGGGCGGGATCGTAGGTGACCACGGCCTTCTTCTCCCGAAAGCTCACCTCCGCGGCCTCAACGCCATCGACTCTCTTCAGGGCCGCCTTCACCGAGAACGTGCACGAGGGGCAGGTCATGCCCTCCACCCGGAGCACGGCGGTGCGGCTCCCGGCGCAACCGGCGGGCCGGGGCGATGCCGCCACCGCGCCGAGAACGAGCAGGAAAACGAACGCCACAAACCCGACTTTCTTCATTCCATCACCTCCCGCCACGCTTCATCCCAAGTTGTGTTCAAAGCTGTCGGACCCCCTGCGCGGTGGGGTGGGGGTCTGGTGGAGCGCCGGGCGTGGCGCCTACAATCGCTGTATCCGGCACTCAGCCGACGCCTGTCCCCAGGGTGATGCCGAAAATGCCTTGTCAACGTTCGCTGTTTCAACGGCCAAGGAGCCCCAGGGCTGAGTGCCGGATGCAGCGTGAGTCGGATGCTGCACTCACGCCCGGCCGGAACCAGGCCCCCACCCCAGCCGCCGGATGGCTCTCTGTTTGAACGCAACTTGGTATCAGCCCATCAACAGGGGCAGGAACCGAGGGAACAAGAACAACGCTGCGGCCAGGATCGTGGCGATCCACAGGATCACCCGCTGCACCCGAAGCGACGCAGGCGCGCAGCAGGCCTCCCCGCTCCGGGGCCGCCAGTAGGCCCGGTAGAACCCGTAACCCAGAAACACCACCATCAGCCCGCCGAACCACGGCCGGTAGGGCTCGAACCGGGCCAGGGCGCCGGCCCCGCTCACGCCCAGGAACACGGCCAGAAGCGGCCCGATGCAGCAGGCCGAGGCCAGAAGCCCGCTCAACACCGCGCCCACAGCCCCCAGAGCCGTTCCCCGAGCCGACCGCGGGCGGGGATCCACCGGCAGGGCGCAGGCGTTGTCTTCCCGACGACTCATGAGCCTCCCCCCCAGCCTACCTCAGGGGCACGGCGTGCCAACTCCGGAGGCCCGAAGGGCGGCCTCGTCGATGCCCCGGCCGGCGCAGCAGCCCGCGAGCTTCCCGTCCACGGCCACGGCCGGCACCGAGCTCACACCCAGGGCCTTGGCCCGGGCGGCCACGGCCGGGTCGTTCATGTCGAGCACCGTGACCTCGCAGTCCGGACACGCGAGCTTTTTCACCCGCTCCACCGCCTCCTGGCACACGGTACACCCCGCGCTGAACACCTCTACTTTGCGCTTCGCACTCATGGCTTCACCTCCATCGGGTTTCGGCTGCGTTCCGCTGGGTGTGCTCCCTGGCCGGCCGGAACGCACGCCGGACAGGGGCCCGGCCGTTTGGGCCAGGCGTTCCAGATCGAGGCCCCGATCAGAAGAACGATGCCTGCGTACATGATCCCGTCGCTCTGCAGGCCGAACTTGCCAGCGAGAAGGACTGCCGCCCCCACCGAGCCCAGGGCGAACGGCCCGTACCCCCTGCGGGTCCGGGCCCGAAACGCCAAGGCCCACAGGGCCACGGCCAGCCCCGCCAGGGTCAACGGCAGGAGGTAGGGGGTGTAGTTGAAGGCGCCCACGCCCAGGGCGCTCAGGAGCCCCGCGTAGGCCGGCCAGCAGGCCGGACACGTCAGCTTGGGCAGGAGCGCCACGGCCACCGCAGCGGCCGTGGCCAGCACCCCTTTGCGGGCCGTCGGCGTGTTCATTCGTGCTCCTCCCCTTCCTCCATGGCCTCCAGGATCGGGCACTCGCTCGTGGGGCCTCGGCCCCGGCAAGCCGAGGCCAGGTCGGCCAGGGCCCGGCGCATGCGCCCGAGCGCCTCGATCTTGCGGTCGATGTCGGCCATCTTGGCCAGGGCCCGGGCGCGCACCTCGGCGCAGCTCTTCCCCGGGTCCATCCGCAGCTCCAAGAGCTCGGCGATCTCCTTGAGGGTGAACCCCAGCTCCTTGGCCCGGCGGATGAACCGGATCCGGGCCACGGTCTCGGGCGGGTAGGTCCGGCGGCCGAACATGGGCCTTTCCGGCTGCTCGATCAGGCCCCTGCGCTCGTAGAACCGCACGGTCTCCACGCCCACGCCGGCGGCCCGGGCCACCCCGCCGATGGTCAACCCCGCCCCTTCTGTTGCAGGGGGAGGGCTCTTCCGCGATCGCTCCATGGTCGGTTCTCCCGGCGGTCAGGAGTTCGGTTGGGTTCACCATAGCACCCGTACCTTGGTACGGAAGCAAGGGCCTGGCGGCCACTTTTTCCGAAAAATGCCGACCCAGCGCGGAGCAGGGGTTGACACGGCTCTGTCGATATTGATAATCATTTGCATTATCGATTATCCGGATCCGGGCCACCCCCCTTTCACCACCAAGAGCAAGGAGAGATCCATCATGAACCTTCGCGTGATCCACGCGGCAGCGGCCTCGGTGTGCCTGGTGGCGGCGCCCACCTGGGCGGCGGACAACGGTGAGCTGGAGCGCCGAATCCAGATTCTGTCGGAGGAGATCCAGAAGATCAAAAACGAGCTGGCCGTGTCGGAGGAGCCCGGGTACTCCAGCTCCTACGGCCTCGGGCCGGCGGCTTCCAAGATCTACAAGGTGTCCAAAGGATTGTCCGTGGGCGGGTACGGGGAGGGCTACTACAGCGCCCTCGTGTCGGACCGGAACGGCAGGGCCGACCGGGCGGACCTCCAGCGCTTCATCCTGTACGCCGGGTACAAGTTCACGGACCGCATCCTGTTCAACAGCGAGATCGAGTTCGAGCACGCATCCACCGGGGAGGGCGGGGAGGTGGCCGTGGAGTTCGCCGCACTGGACTTCCTGCTGAGCAACCGGGTGAACGTGCGGGTGGGAGAGGTCCTGATCCCCATGGGGCTCACGAACGAACTGCACGAGCCCACCCTGTTCCACGGGGTGCAGCGCCCCCAGGTGGAACGGGACGTGATCCCCACAACCTGGCGGGAGATGGGCGCGGGGCTGTTCGGCGACCTGACCGACGCGGTCTCCTACAAGCTCTACCTGGTGAACGGCCTGGACGCGGCCGGCTTTGGGAACACGGGACTCCGAGGCGGCCGGCAGAGCGCGTCCAAAACGCGGGCGGACGACTGGGCCCTGGTGGCCCGCCTGGACTACGAGCCCGTGCTGGGCCTGACCGTGGGAGGAAGCGCCTACTGGGGCGACTCCGGGCAGGGCCGGGAGTTCGCCGGAGACGAGCTGGACGTATTTACCCAGATCTACGAGCTTCACGGCCAGTACAGGCGCCGCGGGCTCGAGATCAAGGCCCTGGTCTCTTGGATCGACGTGGACGACGCACGGGGGCTCAGCCGGGCCGCGGGGAGCGAGGTGGCCGAGGGCGTGCTCGGCTGGTACGCCGAGGCGGCCTACGACGTCCTGCCCCTCCTCGTGCCGGGCACCCCAGCCTACCTCGCGCCCTTCGTTCGGTACGAGCGGGTGGAGTTCGATCAGGCCCGGGCCCCTGGTGTGGAGGCCGGCCCCTCTCAGGACTACGGGGTGTCCGTGGTGGGGCTCACCTACAAGCCCATCCCCAACGTGGTCCTCAAGGCCGACTACCGCAACTTCGTGGCCGAGGGCGAGCCCCGGGCGGACGAGATCAACCTGGGCTTCGGGTTCATTTTCTGACCGAAGGAGTGCCGAGCGCCGGACCAAGGAGCCGCGCCCGGCACCCCAACAGGCCCCATGCCCCCGAGACCGTGAGGTGGCGCCAAAGAGGCGGGGCCATACTTGGAACACTCTGGAATCAAGTAGGTTTTCATGCGTCCTAGCGTCCTAGCCTCCTAGCGGAAGTTGCATGGAAGGACCGTCATGAGATGGTATGCAGCGGTTGCGATCCTCTGTCTGACCACAACCGGCGCGTGGGCCCGCACGTACCTCACCAAGACCCAGGCCCTGGAGCTGGCCTTTCCGGATGCCGATCGGGTGGAGGCCCAGAGCCTGTTCCTGACGGAGGAGCAGGTCAGCCGGGTGGAGGCACGATCGGGGGCGACCCTGGACGGCCGATTGTTCACCCTGTACGTGGGCGAGAGGCAGGGGGAAGCCGTGGGGTGTGCCGTCATCGAGGCGGCCACGGTGCGCACCCTTCCCCAGACCCTTCTCGTCGTGCTGGGGCCGGACGGGGCGGTCCGCCTCGTGCGGGTGCTGGCGTTCTTCGAGCCGGAGGAGTACCGGCCTCCCCCTCGATGGCTCGACCAGTTCCGGGGCCGGCGGCTGTCGCCCGGGTTGAGACTCGGGGGCGAGATCCAGGGGATCACCGGAGCCACCCTGTCGGCCCAGGCCGTGGCCCGCCAGGTTCGCAAGGCAGCGGCCCTGTGCGAGCTCCTGCCGGGGAGGCGGCCGTGACCGTGCTCACCAGGGGCCCCATGGGGCGCGGGCTGGGCCGGGCGGTCCTGGGCGGGTTCTACGCCTACTTCCTGGCCCACTGGCTCACCAGCCTCCTCATGTTCCGGCAGAAGCTCGGGTTCGGCTTCGAAGGGGTGGTCCGGTACTACCGGGGGGACCCCGAGCGGTTCCTGAACCCGCGGAGCTTCACCGGGTTGCTGGAGGTCACCCACTTCCACCTGTTCGCGTTCGGCATGTTCTTCGTGGTGTTCGGGCACCTCGCCGCGTTCTCCGGCCTGCCCCGGCGCCTGCAGGGTCTGCTGGTGGGGGCCGTGGGGCTTTTCCTTACGGGCGACCTGGCAGCGGGCTGGCTCGTCCGATACGTGGCCCCCGGGTTCGCCTGGCTCAAGCTCGCGTGCTTCTGGGGGCTCCAGGCGGCATCCCTGGCGCTCGTGGGAGCGTTGCTGTGGCGCTGGTGCCGCCCGGGAGGGCCGGGCCAGGGGGCGAGCGCGGCGGGTCGGCCCATTACCCATCGATAAGGCGATTTTTCAACCTCACAAATTCCCCGTTGACAACGGATAAATCGGCCCGCATAATGTGCATATACACAAAACTCTTTCCGGAGGTGCCCCATGAAGCTCTGCTTTCCCGTGGAACGTCCCGAAGGGCTCCAAAGCCGAGTGTACGGGCATTTCGGCTCGGCGCCGGCGTTTGTGATCGTGGACACCGAGACCTCCCGGGTGGACGCGGTGACGAACCGAGACCAGCACCACCACCACGGCCGGTGCAGCCCCTTGAAGGCGCTGGACGGCCACGCGGTGGACGCCGTGGTGGTGGGCGGCATCGGCCGGGGAGCCATGACCGGGCTCTCCCGGGCGGGCATCCGCGTATTCGCGGCCCATCCGGGGACGGTGGCCGAGAACCTGTCCCTCTGGGAGAAGGGCCTTCTGCCCGCCTGGGACCCCGAACGGGTCTGCGGCGGCCACGGGCACGGCCACGGCTGCGGGCATCACGGGTCGTGAGCCCCCGGCCCAAGAAGCCCAGGCGGTGCGGCTGCGCGGCCCGCCTGGGCTTCGACCTCGTGTTCAAGCCGGCAGGGATCCCCTTGTCCGACCTCGCGCCCGTGGTCCTGGAGCTGGACGAGCTCGAGGCCCTGCGCCTGTGCGATGCAGAAGGCCTGACCCAGGAGGAGGCCGGACGGCGCATGGGCGTTTCGAGGGGAACGGTGCAGCGGCTCCTCGCCCGTGCCCGGAAGAAGACGGCCCAGGCCCTCTCCGAAGGTCGTGCCCTGGTGGTCCGGGCGCGGGACGACGGGCCCCGGCCTCCCTCCACCGCCGAGCGGGGGAGTCGTGCCCCCTCCGAGGGTTGACCCACCGACAGACCGGGGTAGGGTTCCGGTGGCGGACGGGGGCGCAATCTCATCGGAGGGATGGATCGTGGAGACACACGCAATGATGGACGGCGGCATGATGGGCCTGGGCTGGATCGTGATGCTCCTCTTCTGGGGCGTCGTGGCGGTGGGCGTGGTGCTCACGGTTCGATGGCTCCTCGGGCAGAACCGACGGGCAGGAGGCGATACGCCCCTGGAGATCCTGAAGCGGCGGTACGCCGCCGGCGAGATCTCCCGCGAGGAGTACGAGCGGATGCGGCGGGGACTCGAAGCGTGACCCTGGAGCAGGCGGCCCTTGCGCGGGCCGGGTTCGTGTGGGGCGGCTTCGCCCTGTTCCTGGGGCTCGAGCTCCTGGCCCCCTACCGGCCGAGCACCGTGCCCAAGGCGAGCCGGTGGATCACCAACATCTCGCTCACCGTGCTGAACGGCGCGGTCCTGAACCTCCTGTTCACCGGGGCGATCCTTGCCACCACGGCCTACGTGACCCGGGAGCAGCAGGGCCTCCTGTACCTGTGGGGCCTGCCCGGGTGGGCCCGGATGGTCGTTGCCGTAGTCTTCCTGGACTTCATGCTCTACGTGTGGCACCTGCTCAACCACGAGATGCCGCTCCTGTGGCGGTTCCACCGGGTGCACCACTCCGACATCGACATGGACGTGTCCACGGCCACCCGGTTCCACCTGGGGGAGCTTGCGATCTCGGCCGGGATCAAGCTGGCGCTGGTGTACCTCCTGGGGGTGCGGTTCGTGGAGCTGCTGGTGTTCGAGACCCTGCTGGTCCTCTCGGCCCAGCTCCAGCACAGCTCGGTGCGGGTACCGTGGGCCCTGGAGCGGGTATGGTGGCTCCTGTTCGTGCCGCCATCCATGCACCGCATCCACCACTCGGTGATCATCCGGGAGCGCAACACCAACTACGGCACGATCTTCTCCCTGTGGGACCGGATCCTGGGAACGCTTCGGACCGACGTGGACCAGGCCCGCATCCGGATCGGCATGGGCGCCTACCGGGACCCGGCCCGCCTTCGGCTCGCCCACCTCCTAGCGCTCCCGTTCACCCGGCCGGTGCGGTGAGACGAATACCTCTGTTTCATCGCGACCGGCACAGCGGCCCCGGCGCCCCGGGACGCCCCGCGGTCCGTCCCGGCCGGGCGGGCTACTCCTGTATCTCGGCCACGGGCAGTCCCATCTGCCGCGCGAGGGACGCAAGCTTGCGATCGGCCGTGCAGACCGCGCAACCAAACCGACGGGCGAGAACGAGGTACAAGAGGTCGTACACCGGGTGGGATCGGTTCGAGGCCTCCCAGAGGGCCTCGCGGGCCAGGTCTTCCGTAGGCACCTCCCGGTCCACGAGGGCCGCGGCCGTCTCCCGGTGGGCGAGCGCCTCCTCGACCCGTATGTGCTGCCCACGGCAGTACTTCCAAAGCGCGTTGGCCACCTCCGCGTGGAATAGATCCGGCGCCAGCACAACGGCCGCCCTCTCGAGCACCTCTGCAATGCTTTCGGCGCCCCCTAGGCCGAGGACCAGACGCACCGCTGCCGAGGCGTCGAGCACCACCCTCCCCGTCATCGCTCACGGTCCTCCCGAACGAGGGTCTCCGGCGGAGGTAGCGTGCACGGTCGATCCGGGGAGAGGCGCGCCTTGATACGCCGGACCACCGCGAGCCGTCGCCTGCGGGCCTCCAGCTCGGGCATCTTCTCGAGCTCGGCAACGGCCTGCTGGGCCAGGCTGCGGTGCTCGGCCTTCGCCCGCAGGGCCAATGCCTCGTAAACCTCGGGGGGCAGGTTTCGGATCTGCAGTGTGGGCATGGGATGTCTCCTGGCGGCCCCCCGACGGCCTCGGAAGGAAAAGGGGCGGGCTGGGGATACGTCCAAAGCGATCCGGCTCCTACATACTAATGCATGAACACTGCATGCGCAATGCATATGAACAGGTCAGAGTAGGTGACGATGAACACGGTCTTGCCCCGGGCGTGCACGGCCCGGGCCAGATCCATGTGCCTCTCTCCTCGGATCGGCTGTCCAGGTTGCCGGTGGGCTGGACGGCGTGGGTCGTGTGGACTAACCTGTGTTAGTCCGAATACGAGGAGGTGGTGACCCATGCGCACCGTGAACATCCACGAGGCGAAGACCCATCTTTCCCGGCTGGTCCGGGAAGCCGCACAGGGAAGGCCCTTCGTTATCACGCGGGCCGGCAAGCCCCTGGTCAAGGTAATCCCCTACCACGGAGAAAAGCCGACGACGCGGCGACTGGGCTTCATGAAGGGGGAGATCGAGGTCCCGGACGACTTCGACGAGATGGGCGCGGAGGCGATCGAGGCGATGTTCGGGGGCGAAGACGAACGATGAGGCTTCTTCTCGACACCCACGTGCTCCTGTGGGCGGCCGGCGCTCCGGAAAGAATCCCTGAGCGCTGGCGCCTCCTGCTCGAAAGTGAGTCCAACGAGCTCGCCTTCAGCTCCGCAAGCATCTGGGAGGTGGTGATCAAGCGGGGGCTGGGGCGGAAGGATTTTCGGGTGGACCCGGAGCGGTTGCGCCGGTTGCTCGTGGCCCACGGCTACCTGGAGCTCCCGGTCACCTCCGATCACGCCCTGGGAGTCTCCGCCCTCCCGGCGCTCCACAGGGACCCGTTCGATCGCATCCTGCTGGCCCAGGCCCGGGCGGAGGAGCTTTGTCTCCTGACGGCAGATCGGAATCTGTTGCAGTACGGCGAGCCGGCGCTCGATTTATCCGGGTTTTGAGAAACTGGCGAGACAGGGAAATGGCCGGCCTCTGCGGTGACGTCTTGGACCGGGAGGCGAAGACGGCGGTTCGACCGCCCCCTGTCCGGCGCCCACGGCGCGCCCTACGCCTGGCGATGACCCCATAGGGCGGCCCGTGGCCGCCGGACAAGAGAGTGCGCGGGGATCGCGCGTTTGCGCAACCCGGCAGCAGCGTTATCCTTACTCCCCTCCCCGTTTCTTACCCGCAAGCCCAACGCGAAAACCGGTGTTGACGGGACCACCGATGAGCTGTACCGTAACCATGTACAACTCTCGGGAGGTGTCCATGCCGATCCAAACCACGTACAGCGATGCCCGGGCCCACCTGGCAAAGTACCTGGACGAGGCCGCCTCCACGCGGGAACCGATCATCATCCGTCGCCGGAACCGCGAGGACGTGGCGCTCATTGCGGCCGACGAGCTCTCGAGCCTGCTCGAGACCGCTCACCTGCTCCGCTCGCCCCACAATGCCGAGCGTTTACTTCGGGCTCTGATCCGGGCGCGCAAGGGAGAAGGTGACCCCACCTCCTTGGAGGAACTGCGGCGGGAGGTGGAGGGTGCCGCCAAGTGAGCGGGTCGCGGTCTTCCATCCGGAGTTTCGGGAGGATCTTCACTGGTGGGTGAGAACCCACCGAAAAACCGCCCTGCGCGTGCTCGATCTTGTGGAGGCCGTGCTGCGCGATCCCTTCCAGGGGCTGGGGAAGCCCGAACCCCTGAAATACCTCGATCCCAACGTCTGGTCCCGTCGGATCACCCAGGAACACCGCCTGGTGTACCGCGTAACAGCGGACCGCGTGGACTTCCTCCAAGCCCGATACCACTACTGATACTGACCCGGGCCGGTAGACTGCCGCGAATCGTGCCCCGAGAATCGTTGTCGGGGACCGTTGGGACGGTGGGACGTTGGGCCGGGGGAGGGTGACCTCCCCCAGCTACCCGATCGGCCAAGGAGCGCGCTGGTCCTCACTTCACCAGGTTCGGCAACCACAGAACGATCTGCGGGAAAGCCATGCACAAGCTCAAACCAATGGCCTGGAGAAACACGAAGGGTGTGATGGAGCGGTAGATGTCCCCCATGGTCACCCCGGGGGGCGCGACCCCTCGGAGGTAGAAGAGGGTGTAGCCGAACGGCGGGGTGATGTAGTCCATTTGGGCGTTCACGAGGAACAGGATACCGAACCACACGGGGTCGAAGTGGAGCGCCTGGATGATCGGGGTGAAAATGGGTACGCACAGCAGGATGATCCCGATTTCATCCAGGAAAAGTCCCAAGACCACGAGGATGAACTGGATGATGATGAGCACGATCCAGCGATTTAGGTTCAGGCCCACCACGAACTCCCGCACCAACTCGTCCCCTCCGACGGCGGAGAACACCGAGATAAAGCACCGGGCACCGATGGTGATCCATAGAATCATGGCGGTGATCTTGGCCGTGGAGTACACCGACTCCTTCAGGTTCTCCCAGGTGAGCCGGCGGTAGATGGCGGCGGATCCGATGGCACCCACGCAGCCCACGCCGGCCGCTTCCGTGGGGGTAGCGATCCCCGCGTAGATCGACCCGAGCACCCCGATGATGAGAAGAATGGGGAGGATGATGCTTCTCAGCGCCACGATTTTGTCGAGTAGAGAGTGCCTGGCCCGTTCCTCTTTGGAAGGGGCCGGTGCGAGTTCCGGCTGAAGCCAGCATCGAACGGCGATGTACACGATGAACAGGGACGAGAGGAGAAGCCCCGGCATCACCCCGCCCATGAACATTTTCCCGACAGAAACGCCCGCCGTGACAGCGTAGACGATCGTGATGACACTCGGCGGAATCAGGATCCCCAGGGTGCCTCCGGCGCAGATCGCGCCCAGGGCGATGCGCTTGTCGTACCCGCGGTTGAGCATAGAGGGCAGGGCCAGGATTCCCATGGTTGCCACGGCCGCACCGACCACTCCGGTCATGGCGGCCATCAGGGTGCAGATGATCACTGTCCCAATGGCCAGCCCCCCCCGCAGCGGCCCGAACCACATCTCCATCACCTGGAACAGATCCTCGATGATCCCAGAGCGCTGGAGCATGTTGGCCATGAATATGTAGAGGGGGATGGCCACCAGGAAGTAGGAGGTCATCACCTTCCAGGTCTGCAGCGCCACCAGGAGCACCGAACTGGGCCCCCACATAAAGTACGCGAGGGTCAGGGAGAGCCCGCCCAGCGCAAAGGCGAGAGGAAGTCCCGAGAAGAGCAGGATGACCAGCGCCACGAACATGACGCCGGCGGAAACCTCGATGCTCATGACGCCAACTCTCGGCCCGTGAGCGCCAGGTGAAGATCGCGTACGAACTTGGCGAACCCCTGAAGCAGTACCAGGGCGGCCGCCAGGGGGATGACCATCTTGACCGGCCAGATCGGGGGAGCCCACGCCGAGGACAGGGTTTCCCGGAACGCGAACGAGTTCAGGGCGAACCGCCCCCCGTACCAGAACATCATGGCCATGAAGAAAAAGAAGACGGGGGCGGTGAAAAGGTCGATCACGGCCCGGACTCGCGGGGGAAACCGGCCGTAGATCACATCCACGTTGACGTGGCTGCGCGTAGCGAGGGTATAGCCCCCCAGCAGCATGAAGTAGACGCCGTGGGTAAGATAGTTGAACTCAAAGGCCCATTGCGTGGGGGCGTTGAAGACGTAACGCCGGATCACCTCGTACACGGTGGCCGCTATGATCACGATCACCAGCCAACTCACCGCCTTGGCCGTCCACTCGTTGATCTTGTCAATCGCCCGCAGGCACGCCCTGAGCACTTCCATGGAACCCTCCAAACGCGCTTCGGGCGCCGGAGAACATGTGCACGGATCTCCGGCGCCCGAAGGGGTGGTCAGGTCTAGTCGATCAGGCCGAGGAGTTTCATCCACTTCTTCTGGGAGTCGAGGATCTTCCGGGCCTTCGGGCTCTTGTTCGCGTACTCCTCCCACACCTCCATTGCGATCTTCCGGATCCTCTTCACCTCGGAGTCGGGCAGGTAGATGATCTCACAGCCCTTCTTCTTGAACTTTTCGAGGGCCTCAAAGTTCTTGACCAGGTTGACCTGGAAGAGCTGGGCCGAGGTCTCGCGGACGGCGGCCTCCAGGATCGCTTGGATGTCCTTGGGTAGCTTCTTCCACGCCGTCATGTTCGCCACGAAACAGGTAGCCGTGGTGGGCTGGTGAAAACCCGGGAGAATAATGTACTTGGCCACTTCGTACAGGCCCGCGTCGTAGTTCGCCGCCAGACCGCCACGGTCTGCGAAGTCGATAACCCCCTTCTCCAGAGCCGAGTACACTTCGGCCGTGGGCATGGGGGTTACCACCGCCCCGAGTTTCTGGAGCACGGGACCCGCGAGGCCGACGAAGCGCCCCTTCTTGCCCTTTAGGTCGGCGATGGAGCGGATCGGGAATTTCGAATGGATAGGCTCCTCCCCGTAGATCGTGGGGCCGATGTAGTAGCACCCGATTTTTTCGTAGGACTCCCGGAGCATCTGAACCCCTCCGAGCTGCCAGAACCAGGTTTCGAGCTGCCACGGCTCGGTGAAGCCGAGGGGCAGCGAACTCGTGAACGCCACCTCGGGCATCTTGCCCATGTAGTACCCCTCGTACTGCCACATCAGCTCGAACATGCCCCCTTGGACAGCGTCGAGCATCTGATTGGTGGGCACTAGGGACCCCGGGGGGAACATCTTGATCTTCAGCCGGCCGCCGGTGAGTTCCTCCACACGCTTCACGAAAGCCTGACCGATCTTGTACGGGGTGGTTCCGGCGTCCCAGAGCACCTGCATGCGCCATTGATAGGTCTGCCCGGCAGATGCGGGTGTGGGTAGGGCCAGACCGAGACCGAGCGAGAGTGCCAGGACGAACGCGACGATGAGCCTATTCCCCTTCATGGTGCCCTCCTTTTCCGCACATGGGCGGATCTGTGGTGGTGCATCACCGACGGGTGAGAGTGGGATGCCGGGGCTGGCTGCCCCGGCGGAACTCTGCGGACGCCTTCGATACGTTCTCGGGTCGGCAGGTCATCACGCCTTCCGGAGTTCCGACAGGATCTCCCTGGCCACGTCCATACGGACCTTGCCACCCCGGATCATCCGCTCGGCGACCTGCTCGATCTCGTCGCCCGTGGCCCCGGCCATCATGGCAATATTTTTGGCGTGTAGCTTCATGTGCCCCTTCTGGACCCCCTCGGCTGCGAGAACTCTGAGCGCGGCCAGGTTCTGGCACAAACCTGCCGCTGCCGTGATCTCGGCGAGCTCGGTGGCACGGGTCACGCCCAGGATCTTGAGGGCGAGCTTGGCCATGGGATGGACAGCCGTGGCCCCGCCCACGATTCCCATGGCAAGAGGCATTTCGATGGACCCCACGAGATCCCCGTCTGCGTTCTTCTCCCACTTCGTCAGGGGGCGATATCGCCCGGTGCGGGCGGCAAAGGCGTGGGCTCCCGCCTCCACCGCCCGGAAGTCATTCCCCGTGGCAACGACCAGAGCGCTGATCCCATTCATGATTCCCTTGTTATGGGTGGCCGCCCGGTAGGGGTCGGTGTCCGCGAAGGCCCAGGCGCACACGATGCCATCGATCACATGCGGCCCAGGAGGGATGGCGTCCTTCTTCACCACACACCGGGCCCGGGCGAGCCTGCGATCCGCCAGGTTCGACAGGATGCGCAGAAAGACCCGACCCCCGGTCCATTTCTCGATGTGGGGCGCCAGGGCCTCGGCCATGGTGTTCACCGCGTTGGCCCCCATGGCATCCCGGGTGTCCACGATGAGGTGGGTGACCACCATGGGACCTACACTCGAGTCCAGGACCCGCACTTCCACGTCCCGGCACCCTCCCCCTAACCCGACCAGAACCGGGTCCTGCTCGTTACAAATAGCGATGATCTCGTCCCGACGTTCCAGGATTCGGATCTTGGCCGCGAATGGATCGCTCATCCCCACGGCCTGGACTTGGGCGATCATGATCGGTCCGCTGGTGGAGGCGAAAAACCCTCCACCGGAACGGGCCATTTTGCCCGCATTGGCCATGGCGGCCACCACAGAAGACTCCTCCACCGCCAGGGGGATCAGGACCTCACGGCCGTTCACGATGAGGTTCGGCACGATTCCGAGGGGGAGTTCAAAGGTGCCCACCACGTTCTCGATCATCCGCTGTGCCGTCTCCATCCCGAGCACGGCGCTCCTGCCCAGGATCGCGACCTCGTCGTCGGTGAGGTCCGCGAATTCCTGGACGGCCCGGATTCGCTCCTCCACGGTCATTTGGTGAAACCCGGGAATGCGAGACGATCTGGCCATGGGATTCTCCTTTCCGATCCTGGTCGCCCCCCCATGCAGGGCGGGCAGGTGGGCTCGGTCCTCAGCGCTTCGGCGGGATGATCACGACGAGGGCCCGCGCCTCTTTGTCCCCAAGACACTCCCCCCGGTGCTCTACGCTGGAGTCGAAGTAGAGGCAGTCCCCTTCCTCGCAGACGTACTTCTCATCCCCGAACAGGAAGAGCATCCTTCCCTTGAGAATGAAGATCATTTCCTCCCCGTCGTGCGAGAACAGAGTGTGCCGTTCGGGGTTCGGGGTGAGGGTGATATGGAATACCTCCACCGACTTGTTCGGGAAGCGGTCCGCGACGGCATCGTAGTGGTATCCGAAAGCGGCGTCCGGGCCGCTGATCCTGGTCCGCTCACCCGCCCGGACCAGGCTCAGCCGCGGCCGATGCTCCTCGCTGCGGAAAAACTCGGTGATCTCGGTTCCCAGCGCCCTGGCGAGGTTGCTGAGCGTGGAGATGGAAGGAGACTGGAGACCCCGTTCTATCTTGGAAAGGTAGCTCTTGCTCAGGCCCGTTCTCGTGGCCAGCGTCTCGAGGGTGATGCCCTCTTTGCGCCGTAGGGTACGGATGGTGGCACCTATCGTCTGCTCCACGAACTCCCTCCTACCCCGTTGCCAGAGTTTCCTGTGAGGACACCTCATAGCACCGCCAGGCAACACGGTCAAGGGGAATTTGACCCGCTGTTCGATTTTCTTGCTTTTCAACACTCAGGATTTTGTGCGCATCGGTACTTACGGCTTGCCCCACGCGGCCGCCTACAGCAAACTCTGGTTTGCTCCGGACACCCGTGCTGGACGCAATGCACCAAGCACCGTCAGGTCTCGGGAAAGGGGGTGTGGGAGGCGCCGTTAGGGGATATGGAGCACCGCCTGAGATACCGGAAGGGCTCGGTTACCACTGCCAATCAGACCAACCGAGGGAACGGGGCGACGACCAAGCGCGTACGGACGTCGATCGGATAGGTGGAGGTCGGGGTGCCCCGAGAGCGGCAGGGGACGGCCGGGGCCGGCAGTGGTGCCGCCCCCCCAGGGCGCCGGACCGTTTACTAAGGCCTACGAAGGTATTGCCAGACGCGGGTGGGGGGCTGGCTCCGGCCGGGCGCGAGTGCGGCACCCCTTTCGCCGCGCCTTCGCATGCCGTCGTCAGCCCGGTAGGTCGGGGCGCCGGTGGCGGAAGTTCCG
>JALUTY010000038.1 GCA_027021615.1 bacterium
GGGGTCGGGCTGGGCGGGCGGGGGAAGCTGCCGGAACGTCTCGCACATGCGGATCCGCTCCTCCAGCCCGGCCAGCTCGTCCGGGCCCAGCGCGTGGGGCCGGATGCACACCGAGAGCAGGACCGGACCCGGCGCCAGGAGCAGGGCCCGGCAGAGCCGTTCCATGGTGTCGAAGGACACCGCAAAGGGGTACGCGTAGTAGATGCGCGGGAGCTCGCCCTCCTTGCCGGGGCCGGAGGCCGCCGGGCGGGTCACGAACCCCACGGCCGCCTCGTCCCTCGGCCGCACCGTGTCCAGGGCCAACATCTCCTCGCGCCGCACGATCTCCACCAGGTCGCGCACCCGGAACGGGTCGGCCAGTCTCCTCAGCGGGCCTTCGCCGGTCACCGGCTCGAAGCGGTGGTCCGGATGGTGCACGGCCAGCAGGTCCAGGGCGGCCGAGGCCACCCGGCGCGCCCGGGCCCGGGCCGTCCTCTCCCCAGCGGCCTCGGCCCGCACGAGCATCGCCACCCGCACCCGGTGGGGCTCGCCCGGCGGCCTCAGGTAGCGGAGCTCCAGGGTGACCCCCCGGACCAGCTCGCGCAGCCCCCGCACGAAGTCCAGGTGGCGGTCCAGCATCCGCGCCTCGAACCCCTCGTCCCGGTGCGGGCCGGCCCCCACCAGCCGGATGCTTCGCAGCTCCACGCCCGCCACGGCCTGCACCCGGCCGGCCCCGCGGCCCCGCACCCACACCCCCAAACCCGTTCGGCCCATGTCCCGTGCCTCCGCGCCTCCCGAGGGGTTGTCGCCAGACCTCCCATTATGCCCGGCCCGGTCCAAAGCGGAACCTGTCAGATCTGACAGGTTCCCTTTCCCCACCGGGGTGCTAGGGTGTCCTCGTTCCCGGAAGGGGTGTCACCCGGGACCCGCCCGGGAGCACTTACCAGGGGAGCCCGGCCGCGGCCGGCCGGGCCGGACCCAGGCGAGGAGCTCTTGGCCGTGACCGTGCCCCCCAGAGCCGTCCGCGTCCTGCTCGTTGAGGACGACCCCGAGCGCGAGCGCCTGCTGCGGTCGTGGCTTCCGCCCGGGGTGCGCGTGGTGGTGGCCCGCAGCGCCGGCCAGGCCCTGGGCATCCTCGAGCGGGACCGGGGCGACGTGTACGGAGCCATCCTGCTCGACCACGACCTGACCGAGCGCACCGTGACCGAGCGCGACCGGAGCCTGAGCGGCTCCGACGTGGTGGGCGCGGTGGTGGCCCACGTGGACCGCACCGTGCCCGTGCTGGTCCACTCCATGAACCCCCGGGAGGCCCCGGGCATGGTGGAGCGGCTCGAAAGGGCCGGGTTCGACGTGACCCGCAAGCCCATGGCCCAGCTCACCCGCGAGTGGCTGGTCCATTGGATCGGCGAGGTGGCCGGGTGGGCCGAGGAGGACGGGGAATGACCAGGCACCGAGACGGCGGCGTGTGGGAGCTGCGCTTCCGGGCCGAGACCGTGACGCCCCTGTTCATGGCCGGTGCCGTCCCGGGCGGGCCCGAGGCCGAGTTGCGGGCCCCTTCGGTGCGCGGGGCCCTGCGGTTCTGGTTCCGGGCCGGCATGGGGGCCGCCGGGGTGACCGATGCGAAGGAGCTTCACCGCCTCGAGGCGGCCCTGTTCGGGGACACCCGCCGGGCGTCCCGGGTGCGGGTGGCGTGGCTGGACCCTTCAAGGCTTGTGCCGAGGGACGCCGGAGAACCGCTGCAAGTCCCGGCGGACCAGGGCTTCTTGTACCTCTCGTGCCAGGCCCTGTACCGGGCTCACAAGGGACAGGTGGAGTTGAACCGGGGCTGCTACCTGCACGGCGGGTCGTTTCGGCTGCGGCTCGCCCTTCTGCCGGGTTTTCCCGGCGCGGAAGCGCTGATCCTGGCCTCCCTGTGGCTGCTGGCCCACCTGGGCGGCTTGGGTGCGCGCACCCGGCGCGGGTTCGGGAGCCTGCGGCTCGTGCCGGACGACGCAGCGACCCTTGAGGCCGCGAGGGATGCGGGTCTCCCCTTCGTTCCGGCCTCGGACGCGGACATGGCGACTCACCTGTCCACCGGGCTGGAGGCGGCGGCCCGGATTTACGGCAAATGTGCGGGAAGGAGACCCCCCAGCGGCCCTCCGGCGTGCCCGGCCGGCGACCCGTCCTGGACGTCCCTCCACGGTGCCCGGGTGCTCCTGTGCCCCGACGTGTTCGGCTGCTGGCAGGACGCGCTCGCCCGGGCAGGAGGTCTCCTGGTGTCGGCCCGGCGCCGCGCAAACCCGGACTACAGTGCCCTAAAAGATTTTCTCCAGTCGCCCTATCCGCCCCCGGCCACTGTGCACAGGGCCTCGTTCGGGCTTCCCATGCAGTTCGGGTACCGGTCCCTGATGAAGGCGGAAGAAGAGACGCTCCTGCAACAGTTCCTGGGTCCCCACGTGGCGAACCCGGCGGCGGAGGCGAGCCGGATCCTCAGTCTTGGGCGCTCCGAAGCGGCGAGTGAGCTCAGCCGGGTGGCCCGCATCGGATACCAGGCTGCGAAGGATCGGCTGCAACGGAACGAGAAAACCGCTCGGAGAAAGTACACGGCCCGTGTCCAGGGCCCGTCCGACTCAACCGACCGCCGGGCGTCCCCCCTGTTCTTCCGGGTGCTCCGGGGCACGACTGCCGGCTACCGGCTTCTGGCCGCGTTCCTGCCCTCTCAGAAGCTCCTCCCGGGGAAGATGCGGGTATTCCGCGAGAGCGGCTTGCGCCAGGTTCCGGAGCCCGACCCGCCGTTCGGGGCGGTGGAGGACTTCATGGATACCCTGGTTGCCCGCGGTTGGACGGCCGTGGTGTGAGCAACCCCGGAGGCCCGCATTACCCCAGCCGGGACGCGGGCCCCCGACACCAGGAAGGAGGGCTGCCGTGTTCGACCGAGGCGCCGTGCTCTACCTGTACACCGAGACCCCGCTGCACCCGGGCGTGGGCGCGGAGCCCGGCTGGGTGGACCTTCCGATCCAGCGGGAAGCCCACACCGGCCACCCCCTGGTCCAGGGCCCGGGCCTGAAGGGCGCCCTGCGCAGCGCCGCCCTGCGCTGGGCCGAGGGGGCACGCCGCGGCGAGGCGGGACAGGGGCAGTGGAAGGATAAGGTCGTGGCCGTGTTCGGTCCCGAGACCGGAAACGCTTCCGACCACGCCGGCTGCCTGTCGGTGGGCGACGCGCACGTGCTCCTGTTCCCGGTGGCGTCGTTCTCGGGCGTGTTCGGGTGGGTCACCTGCCCGGGGGTGCTGGCCCGGTACCGCCGGGACGCCACGCGGGCCGGGCTTTCGGACTTGCCCGATGTGCCGCAGGACCCGGGCCAGGACCGGGTCTGGGTGGCCGAGCGATCCGGCCTGCTCCTCGACGGCGCCCAATGCGTGGCCCTGGGGGACGTGGCGTTCAGCACGGTGCGGAACGGGCAGGGGCAGGCCTGCCCGGTGGCCGCCTGGGCGGAACACCTCGGGCCGTTCCTGCCCGACCCCTTCCTCGCGAACCGGCTGAGGAAGAACCTGGCCGTGGTGGACGACGAGGCGTTCGCCTTCTTCGTGCGCCACCGGACCGAGGTGGTCACCCGGATCCGCATGGACCCCGACCTGGGCACGGCCCGCGAGCGGGGCCTGTGGACCGAGGAACTCCTGCCCCCGGACACCCTGCTCTATGCCCCCGTGGCGGCGGCGCCGCCCCGGACCGAAGCGCCTGCGGGGCTGGAGGACGGATCAAAGGTGCTGTATTTCGTGCGGGGGAAGGTCCTGGGGCAGGCGGAGCAGCCCGGTGCGCGCCGCGGACAACGCCAGGCCGGGGAGGCCCAGCGGCGAAGGACCGGTTTGCTGCGGCTCGGGGGCGGCGCCACGGTGGGCCGGGGCCTGGTGTGGGCGGCCATGGAAATACCCCAGGCCCCGGGCTCGGGAGGCGCCGCCCAGGGGGACCGGCCGTGAGGCCCCTGGCGCAGGCCCGGCAGGCCCGGGCGTGGGATGCCGTGGCCGAGGCCCGAAAGGGGCTTCCCAGCGAGTTCGATGGGTACACGAATCTCCTGAAGTCGTTCCCCGGGCTCGTCCAGGCCGGGGGGCTGGGACCGGCCCTGGCGTTCCTGAAGGTCAAACGGGAACACGCCCCGTACGCGACCCTGTACGGCCAACTGTCCGCCTGGCTGACCCGGACGGCCGACCCCGTGGCCGGCCCCTACGAAGGCGAGGGGGATCTCCTCGAGGCCGTGTGCGCGGGCTCCTCGGCCGCGTACCGCCGGGCCACGGCCGAGGCCCTGGCGTTCGTGGACGAGCTCCGGGACCTGGCTGGGATACCGGAAGGCACGGGCTCCCGGGCCGGCGTCCCGGACCCCGGGGAGGGAGGTGCACCGTGAACCTGCCCCTTCCAAACGAGTTCCGCGCTCTGAACCCGAGCTCCTGCTCCAATCCCTGCCTGCGCTTCCGGACGTTCCTGGCGTTTCCCTCCCGGTGGGGGTTCAAGGTGCGTCAGGGGAACCGCCGGGTGGACAAGAAGGCCCAAGCTTGGAGGACCATCGTCCAGGACCTCAATACCGCCTACCAGGGCCTCTCCGGTCTGCTGGGGCACCTGACCCGCCGGCGCAAGGCCCTGGCCCGGGAACTCGAACGGCGGGGCATGGCCGTGGAGGCTTTCCGGGGCACGGTGGACTGGCGCCTGGCCGTGGGTCTGGGCGGGGACCACCCCTTGGAGAACGGGTTCACGTTCCACCGGGTGTACGGCATCCCCTACCTGCCCGGTTCTGCGCTCAAGGGTCTGGCCCGGGCCTGGCGGTTTTCCGAGATCGCGTCGGACCTGAAGATCGAGCCTCTATGCGATCCCGACGCGGTCCGGGGAATCCGGAAGAACGAAGGGCTCACCCCGCTGGATGCCCTGCAGGCGGTACTGGAGGCCCCGAGCAAGGAGGACGTGGCCGGGGTTGCCCGGGCCGCCGCGGCCCGGGTGCCCCGGGATCTCCGGAACTCCCTGGAATCCCTCGCGTGGGCGGACGTGTGGGAGAAGGCCTGCGACTTCCGGCTCGCGTTCGGCACGGCCGCGGTGCGGGGGCGCGTGTGCTTCCTCGATGCCCTGCCCGACGCCGACGACCCGGACGCCGTCCTCCGGTTCGAGCTGGACGTGGTGACCCCCCACTACCGCCCGTACTATGCCGGGAACGGGGCCGACTCCCCGGCCGACTGGTACTCGCCGGTGCCCTCCCACTTCCTCACGGTGGGAGCAGGGAGCCCCTTCGGGCTCGTCGTCTACGGCCCCGACGAGGGTCTGGTCCGTAGCGCGGCCGGATGGCTCCGGCGGGCCCTGTCGTGGGGTGCGGGCGGCAAGGTGTCGGCCGGGTACGGCGCGATCACGGCGGAGCCGGCCCCGGCGGCCGGGGAAGGATGAGCCATGGAGTCCTGGCTGCTCAAGTTCGGATTCGGCGGGGTGCAGGAGTTCATCGCCCAGGCGCGCAAGCTCCGGGATCTGGCCGAGGGCTCCCGCCTGGTCTCCCACCTGGCGCGCTGCGCCGTCGAGGCGGCCCACCGCTCGGGGGCCCAGGTCTTGCTGCCGGCCGACACCCGGGCCGGCTGCCCCCACCAGATCCTGCTCCGGGTTCCGGGCGGGGTGGACGAGGCCGAGCAGACCGGCGAGGCCCTGAGGGTCGCCGTGGAGCGCGAGTGGATCTGCCGGGCCCGGGAAGCGATCGAGGGGTCGCAGGAGCTGGACGATCTGGTCGCCTCGGAGAAGGGGTGCGCGCAGGCCGGGGACCTGGCCGCCCACCTGGCCTGCGCCTTCCAGACCTTCTGGGTGGCCGTGCCGGAGGGGGGGGACTACGCGAAGGCCATCCGCGAGCTCCAGCGGCTGTACGACGCCCGCCGTCTCACCCGCACGTTCCCCCAGCTCCCCGATCATGCCCCGGGTGGCGGCTGGACCTGCTACCAGTGCGGCGTGAGGCCGGCGGTGTTGGACCGCAAGCGGGTGGCCGAGGCGTCCCGGAAGGGCGACGGCCGCTGGTCCCGGCGCGACCGGCTGTGTGCCGTGTGTCTGGCCAAGCGCGAGATGGCCCACAGCCGCGGTGAACCGTTCCCCTCCACCCTCCGCCTGGCCCGGGACCGCCTGTTCCGGATGCCCGTGCGGAACGACCTGGGCCAGTGCAACCTGAGCGAGGCCCACTGGATCGAGCTCATGGACCGGTGGGATGTGTTCGAGGAGCGGGCGCGGTCTGAAAGGCCCGGATCGGAGGCCGCGGACCGGGGCGGAGACCGCGGGAAGGAGTCCCTCTTCGAGGCGTTTTGTTGCATCCGCAACCACGAGACGTTACGCCGGCGCTATGAGTTGCTTTCGCCCTACTACGCCCTGGTGGTGTTCGACGGCGACGAGATGGGCAAGTGGCTCTCGGGAGAGTTCCTGGAAGACGGGGACAGCCTGGAAACCTTCCAGCTCGGGTTGAGCCGGTGCCTAGCCGCGTTCGCGGCCGGCTGGACGAACGCCTGCCGTCGGTGGCCGGGCCTGTTCCCGGTGTACGCCGGCGGGGACGACGGTCTGGCCGTGATGGCCTTGGACCACGCAATCCCGTTCCTGCGCATGCTTCGCACCCGGTGGCACGTGGACGTGGCCGCCGCCGTCGCGGGCCGGGGGGATCTGCGCCCCACCCTGTCGGCCCACGTGTCGGTGGTGCACGAGCGCTCGCCCCTCCAGATCGCGGTGGCCCGGCTGCACGCGGACCTGGAGGATGCCAAGGAACGGGGCGGCCGGAACGTGTTCTCGGTGCGGGTGGCGCCCCGGGCGGGCGCAGCCGCGTGCATGGTGGCCGGGTGGGACGAGCTGGACCGTTTCACCCGGGCCGTGGCCCGGTTCTCGAACTGGCGGCCCCGGGACGTCTGGGGAGGAGCCCGCTGGCCCGATCGCCAGGTGCTCGATGGGCGCAAAGGGGCCCGCCTGCCGGGCACCCTGCCCCACAGGCTTTTGACCGCGGCCCGGCCCCTGTTCAGCGCCCGCGGCGGGTGCATCCACGGCGAGGCGCTCGCGGCGGAGCTGAAACGGGTGGCCTCCCGCTCGGGTGCGGGGAAGGGCGTGGACGACCTGGCGGGGTGGTTGTGCGAACGGGCGCGGCGCTCGTGGCCGGTGCCGACCGGGGACCGGCCCCCGATCACGCCCTGGGAGGCCCTGGAGTCGGCCCTTTCGGTGGCGGCGTTCCTGGCGCGCCAGGTGGAATGGAAGGACGTGGAGGAGGAATCGCCGTGAACGGATGGCGCGTGGTGGTGTTCGAGCCCGTGGACGTGGTGGCCTCCACCGACCCGCGGGGCCTGGACGAAGGCGGGACCACCCGGTCGAGCGGCCTGTCGCCCCTGACCCTGGCCGGCGCGGTGCGGGCCGCGCTGCTGCGGGCCGCGGGCGTGCCCCTGCCCCTGCCCGATGAAAAGAAGCTGACAGAAGAGCAACGCAAGTGGGCCCGAGCGCTGGGCCTGTACCCCGAAGAGGACATGACGTTCCGGTTCGCCGGGCCCCTGCTCTACCATAACGGCTCTTTGTTCTTCCCGGCACCCCTGCACGTGCTCCGCAGGGGCGGGTCCCACGCCCTGGACACCCCGGCCGAACTCCTGGAACGGGACGGGTCGTGGGCAGCGGACGCCGGCCTGGGAGGCCTCGGCCTTCTGGCCCCGCCGGAGGCCGCACCCGACGCCGAGCCGCCGGACGGGTTGTGGGTGGCCGGCCGTGTCCTGCGCGGGCTCCTCTCGGCCGGCGGCCGCCCGGCCTGGCGCCGCGCAAGCCCGTTCGACGCGTTTTTTGCCGGAGAGCTCCGGCACGGCCACGGCCGGCACCCCGTCACCCGAACGGTGGACGAGGGGCGCCTGTTCTCGCGGGCCTGCCTGAGGCCCCGCGGCGAAAGCCAGTCGGGGGACCCGTTCGTGAACGTCCCGTGCTATGCCGGGCTGGTGCGGGGCGTTCCGGAGGATCTGCTCCCAGCCCAGGCCGTGATCGCGCGGCTGGGGGGAGACGGGCACCTGGCCCGGTTGCGGGTGCTCACGCAAAAGGAAAGCAGCCGCCTCCTGGACCCTCTGGAAAAGCTGCGAAACGATGTGCTCAAGGCAGTGAAACGTCCGTCGAGGACCCGCCCCCTGGCCGTGTACCTGGCCACCCCGTCCGTGGCCCGGGCCGGGTGGATGCCCGGGGGACTGGCGGCGGCCGGCGTGCGGGCCGCGGCCGTGGGCCGGCCCGAGGCCCTTTCGGGCTGGGACCTGCAGAAGGGCGGACCCCGGCCCGTGCGCCGCGCCGTGCCGGCCGGGTCGGTGTATTGCTGCCACGTGGACCCGGCGTGTGCTGCCGGCTTCGTGGAAAGGTGGTTTCTGAACGAGCCCCTGACCGATGGGTACGCGGGCCTGGGCCCGGGCCTGTCGGCGGTGGGCCTGTGGCCCGGCGGCGGTGCCCGGGGAGGTGGGTCGTGAGCTGGAGCGCCGTGGTGCTGGTGGAGTGCGTCGCGCCCCTGCATGCCGGGGCGGGGGAGGGGTGCGGCGCGATCGACCGCCCCCTGGTTCGGGACGCGGCCAGCGGGCTTCCGTTCGTGCCGGCCTCGTCGGTCAAGGGGGCGTGCCGCGACGCGGCCCGCTGGGCGGCCGGGAACGACGGTGACTCGGACAAGTTTGTGGCTGCGGCCTTCGGGCGCACCGGAACGGAGGAGCACGAAGACACCCGGAGCGCCGGGGCCGGGTGCGTGCTGTTCACCGACCTGGAGTTGATGGCCCTGCCGGTGCGCTCGGCGGCCGGCGGGTACGCCTGGGTGACGGCGCCAGGCCGGATCGCCCGCCTGCTCCGGGCGTGCGACCTGGCCGGCCTGAGGCGGGACGGGGACCTGGCCGGGTCCGCGCGCGGGGTGTTGGAAGCCGGGGGCGCGGGCCTGAAAGGCGACCAGGCCGTGGGCGTGGCCGAGCCCGAAACGGGACAGGAAGGGCAGGGGTGCGAGCCCCTGCGGGACACGGTGCGCTGGGCCGCGGGGGGCCAGGCCCGGTACGTGCTGGGGGAGCTCGTGCTGCACGAAGGGGGGCACCTCGCGCTCCGGCAGGCCCTGGGCCGGTTCGCCCGGGCCCTGGCCGAGGTGCTGTGGCCCGGCACGGGCGGGGCGTTTTGGCGCCAAGCGCTCGGCGGGCGGCTCGTGCTGGTGCCCGACGAGGTGCTCGGCCGGCTGGCGGCCCGCTGCACCCAGGTGGAGGCGGCCATCGCCCTGGACCCGGGCACCGGAACCACCCGCCAGGGATCTCTCCGGTACACCGAGTACCTGCCCTCGGAGACCCTGCTGGCCGGGCTGGTTCGGGTGGAACCGCCCCGAGGCACCTCCGGCGGGATCGACCTCTGCGCGGTGAAGGAGAGGATCGGCACCGTTATCCAGGGGGTGGTACGCCTGGGGGCCGACGAGACCCGGGGCCGGGGCATGGTGCGTGTGGTGCTTCACCCAAGCCCCGAAAGGAGGCGGCCGTGAACCCGGAATCCCTGGACGTGCAGCGCATGACCTACGCCGTGGAAGCCGTGTTCGACGCGCCAGAAGGGCCTTCGGACGACTACCGGTCGGTGGTGGCAGGAGCCGGCATGGTTCTTCGCCGGGCGGGGATGCTGGGGTTTGCAGCCTATTTCGCGGCCAAGGGCGGGGCACACCGCCGGGTGCTCGACCACGTGACCGCGTGGCTCGCCCGCAGCCCGGCCACCGCCTGGCTGCTCGGCCGGGCGGCCGGCCGGAACCCGGTTGCCCCCGGCGCTCTGATCCCGCTCCTGTGCAAAGAGCTCCCCCCGCAAGCGCTGGCCGCGCTCCAGGACGAGTCCCTGGAGATCCTGGCCTGCCTCAAGCGCGTGGCCGACGCGGCTCGGGAGGCGCGGGACCGCGATTCCACGGGAAGGAGGTGACCCATGGCCCATTGGTTCGTGACCACGGGACGATCGGTGTTCGACAGCTCGCGGTGCTGGAATTTCGTACCCCCGGAGATCCGGGCCCACGACGGCAAGTCCGACCTGGAGTTGCTGCGGACGGAGGGAGTGGCGGATCTGATTCCAGACCTGTACGGCGAGCGGTCCCAACGATTCGGGAACGTGAACAATGAGCAAGAAATACAGGCCTTCGTCAACGAGTGGTTCGATTGCAGCTGCTGGCACCCCAACCGCTACCGGGCGCTCCCCGCCGAGTTGGCCACCCTGTTCTGGCTGAGCCAGCCCGTGGCCGACCAGCAGGAACACACGATCCAGGAGGGTGACACGATCCACCTGATCCAGGGGGTAGGCAACGAGGCCGCCCTGTACCTGAGGCCCATGCTCGAGAACTGCATGGATCACCATGCAGTTCCGGATGGGGTCGAACCGCTCCCTCAGGTTGGGATCGAGCTCATGGGCCCGTTTGCGCTGGACCCCGTAGACCAAGAGGCTTTTACGCAAGGATTCGCCGAAATGTGGCAGGCGATAACCGCACTCCAGGACGTCGACCAGACGCAAGCGCGTTTCGTGCTCACGGGCGGGTACAAGGGCGTGCTCCTAGGACTCGCTCTCAAGATCAGCGGTTACCAGGGCGTTCTCACCCGGATCTACTACTCCCACGAGGAGGCCACCAGGACCGTCATCCGGATCGGTTACACGGCTGGCGGCATGGTTACCAGTAACACGTTGCCGCAGTGGGTGGGAATGTGAGCTTCCCGATTGACGGCCCCTTTGCGGGCCTGGGCCAGCGGGCATGTTTTCCCAAGGGACGGGAGCTCTGGCTCCAGATCTACGACAACCTTGACAAGGTGTCGCACCGGAACGAGATCGACCCGTCCGAGTACCCGGCTTTGGACCAGGGCTTCGTCAAAGTGTACGCGAAAGCCGGCACCCCGCCGGCCACCCTTTTCCAGGGCCTGGAGCTTCTCCGGTTCGTCACCTTCTGCGCGCAAGAAACGGGCCGTCACGCAAGCGACCCCGTGAAGATCGCCTACTACGAGTGGTGCTACGCGTGGGTGCGCTACCTGGTGGGTGACGAGGTGACCACCGCCACCTTTTACCTCCAACAATATGTGGTCACGGACACCAGGTTCTACCGGGGGCGCGACCCCTCCGGAGAGGGATCCCTTCGGCCGAAGTCCCGCGCCGAGTGGCCCGGTGCATGGAAAGGAGTGCTCCGGTGGCTCCGGCATCCCGAGCGTCTCACGGTGGGGGAACTGGAACTGGCGCTGGCCGTGTTCGAATGGACGGCCGAGCGCCCCCGGTTCGTCTGGTGGCTCCGGGAGCGGCCCCACATCCTCTGGCGGATCCACCGGTTCCTGCTCAAGCGGTACGGCTACGAGCTGCTCGTGCCGTTCTGCAAGGCCCTGAGGGCCGACGGGCTGGACCAGCCGCCGTTCCGCGCGGGGGAGCTGTGGCTGCTGCAGCCGCGGATCGCGGGCCTGTCGTTCATCGGGTTCCTGGCCGTTGTGGGCCTGTTGCGCGACGTGGACCTGTTCTGCGGGCCGTGCATGGCCGGCGGGGGGGTGCCGCCGGGGGTGCTGTGGGCCGGCTCGCTCCTGTGCGCGCTGCTCCTGTGGGTGGTGGTGTACGTGGACGTGTTCAAGCAGAACCGGGGGGTGATGAGTTCGCTGTCCCACGGGGTTCGCCGCGTGTGGCAGACGGTGTTCTACTTCCTGTGGTGGGGCACCGTGTTTTCCATCGGCTACGTGTGGGGCGCCGGTGCCCTCCTGGGCCTGAACATCGGCGTGGACCCCGGGTACCGGGCGGTTGCGGCGGCCTTCACCGCCGCGGCCGCGTGCCTCATCGGAGCCCTGCTCCAGTGGTTCTGGGAAGACCGGGCGGCCACCGAGCCGGTGTGAAGCGATGGGATTCAAACGCCGTTTTCGCAAACCCCTGTGGACAACCCCGCGGGGGCTGTGGAAAGAAGGGAGGTTGGGGAAAATGAGACGAATTCCGCCGTAGTTCCGCCGTGTTCTGCCAGGTACTCTCCCAATAGGAGGAGAGCCCCATGGGGATTGCGACCCCTGCCAGGCAGCGATTTGGCGGCGCAAGGCCTCTCCCAATAGGAGGAGAGCCCCATGGGGATTGCGACCTTCTTGGCGTATTTTTCGGCTGCGGCCTTCTTTCTCCCAATAGGAGGAGAGCCCCATGGGGATTGCGACTTTCTCCCCTCTCAACATCAACAACAAAATAATTCTCCCAATAGGAGGAGAGCCCCATGGGGATTGCGACAGAAATCTTTGCCGCCCAGGAGTTTGGCAATCTCCCAATAGGAGGAGAGCCCCATGGGGATTGCGACGCCATCCGCTCCCAGCGGGCGCTCATCATGTTCTCCCAATAGGAGGAGAGCCCCATGGGGATTGCGACAATCCCCATGCTTTTCTGGCCTGAAGGCCACTCCCAATAGGAGGAGAGCCCCATGGGGATTGCGACGATTACAGGTGTGGCTGAAAGCCACATTTACCTTCCAATAGGAAGAGAGCCCCGTTGAGCAGGGGGCCGGGGATCGGGCCGTGAGCGAGACGCTGGATGCCCTGCGCTGGTTCCGCGTGCGATGCATGCTGCGGTGCACGGCCGAGCCGCCCGGGGGACGGCGGGTGCCGGCCTACCGGGTGATGGAGTCGGTGCGAAAGGGGGTGGCCCGGGCGGAGGGCGCGCCGC
>JALUTY010000039.1 GCA_027021615.1 bacterium
AACAACGTGTCGGCCGAGAACGTCTATGTCGACCCCTTGGTCCAGCCGATCTCCACCCGCTCGGAGTTCGGGGCGGAGTTCCTGCGGGCCGTGGGGGAGATCATGGGCCGGTTCGACGGCGTGCACACCATCTGCGGGCTTTCCAACGTGTCCTACGGGTTGCCCGAGCGGAAGCTGTTGAACCAGACTTTCGCGGTGATGGCCGTGGCCCGCGGCCTCGACGCCGTGATCGTGAACCCGTTGGACACCCGGCTCATGACCCAGTTGGTGGCGGCCGAGGCCCTGGCCGGCAGGGACCCGTTCTGCATGAACTACCTCAAGGCCTACCGGGCCGGCCGTCTAGAGGCCTGACCGTTTTATGCTGAGTTGCGTTCAAACCGAGATCCCTCGGGGGGCGGGGCGGGACCTGCCTCCGGCCGGGCGCGAAGCCGAGCATTGAGATTCGCCGCGCAGGCACAGGACCGAAGGGGCCGCGCCCGGCTCTCCGGCAGGTCCCTTGTATAAGGGCCCCAATGGTTAACTTTGTTCTCTCGGTAGGGCGTGGCAGACCGACGTCCCTTGCCCCGCCGAGCAGGGAGCGATAGCGCCTGTTTATCCGCCGGGGTGATAATGCGGGCCAACAGAGGCCCGACCGCTTTCCTGGTACACACGGGAGGAGCTCCATGCTGTACATCGACGGCACGTGGCGCAAGATCGGGGGGAACGGCACCTTCCCGGTGCACGATCCTGCCACCGGCGAGGCGATCGGCCAGGCCGCGGACGCGGGCCGCCGCGAGGCGGGCGAGGCGGTGACCGCGGCCCTTCGGGCGTTCGAGGGGTGGTCGGCCCGCACGGCCTACGAGCGCTCCACATACCTCTACCGCGCGTACCGGATCATGACGGAGCGCTCCGAGGACCTGGCCCGCCTCATGACCCGGGAGCAGGGCAAACCGATCCGGGCGGCCCGAAACGAGGTGCGGTACGCGACCGACTTTCTCCTGTGGTTCGCGGAGGAGGCGAAGCGCAACTACGGCGAGACCATCCCCGCTCCGCGGGCCGACCAGCGGTTCCTGGTGCTTCGGCAGCCCGTGGGCGTGGTGGCGGCGATCACGCCGTGGAACTACCCCGTGTCCATGATCACCCGGAAGGTGGCGCCGGCCCTTGCCGCGGGGTGCACGGTGGTGGTGAAGCCCGCCGAGCAGACCCCACTGTGCGCCGTGGAGGTGTTTCGGGTTCTGGAGGAGGCCGGGGTGCCGCCGGGCGTGGCGAACCTGGTGACGGCCCGGGACCCCGAGCCCGTGGCGGCCGAGTTCCTGGAGAACCCGGCGGTGGCCAAGCTCACGTTCACGGGCAGCACCGAGGTGGGCAAGCTGTTGGCCCGTGCGGCCGCCGACCGGATCCAGCGGGTGTCCCTCGAGCTGGGGGGGCACGCTCCGTTCATCGTGTTCGACGACGTGGACCCGGCCCACGCGGCCAAGGGCGCGGCCCTGGTGAAGTTCCTCAACACCGGCCAGGCGTGCATCTGTCCGAACCGGATCTTCGTTCAGCGCACCGTGGCCGAGCCGTTCCTGGAGACCCTGGTGCAGCGGGTGAGCCGGCTGCGCGCCGGGTGCGGGCTGGAGGAGGGGGTGAGCATCGGGCCCCTGGTGGACCGCGCCGCCCTGGAGAAGGTGGACCGGCAGGTGCGGGACGCCGTGGCCCGGGGGGCCCGGGTGGTGTGCGGGGGCCGGCGGTTGACCGACGATGGGCTGGACCGGGGATGGTTTTACGCGCCCACGGTGCTCACGGGGGTGACCCCGGACATGTTGATCTACCGGGAGGAGACGTTCGGACCCATCGCCCCGGTGTTGGTGTTCGACGACGAGGAGCAGGTGGTCGAGATGGCCAACGACACCACCTACGGCCTGGCGGCCTACGTGTACACCCGGGATCTTTCCAGGGCCCTGCGGACGGTCGAGCGGCTGAGGTTCGGGATCGTGGGCGTCAACGACATCAACCCCACCGCTGCCGCAGCCCCGTTCGGGGGGTGGAAGGAGAGCGGCCTGGGCCGGGAGGGCGGCCGGGAGGGGCTCCTCGAGTACCTGGAGACCAAGCTGGTGGGGTTCTCGATCTGATCCGCCGACCCACCGGCGGCCCGCCCGGGCCGCCGGTTCTTTTGGGGCGGTGGAGTGGGTTCGCCCCGCCTCCCCTCCTTCGCAAGGCGCAAGTTCCCCCTCGGTCGTCCACCCTTCCCCTGCTGGGGATTCTTTTCCTTTTTAGGTGGGGAAACTTCCCCTGCCGGGGAAAGTTCCTCTGGTGCCAAGCTTCCCAAAGGCGGCCGTCCGGGGCCCGCCGGGGTTCGGCCTTGGCCGGGAGCCCCCGCCCGGGGCCGGTTTCCGCCCCACCCGGGAGTGCGTCCTTCCCCTGGCACACCCCTTGCTACTCCCTCCGGCGCACGCAAACACGGTTTATGAACGCCGGAGGAGCCCCATGGAGGAGAAGCGCTACTGGAACGAAGAGATCGAGACCCTGTCGCGGGAGTCGCTGGAGGCCTACCAGCTCGAGCAGCTCAAACAGCATCTCGACTTCGCCTACTCCAACGCCCCCTACTACCGGGAGGCGTTCGACGACGCCGGGGTGAAGCCCTCCGATCTTCGCCACCTGGAGGACCTCACCCGGTTCCCGTTCACGAACAAGAAGATCGAGCGCGACCGCCAGGTGGCCTACCCCGATCTGGGCGACATGGTGGCGGTGCCCGAGCGGGAGATCGTGTTCGTAGCCGCCTCGAGCGGCTCCACCGGCGTGCCCACCCTGAGCCCCTTCACCCGGCGGGACTTCGAGGAGTTCCAGGACGTGCAGGCGCGGCTCTTCTGGGCCACGGGCATGCGGCCCACGGACCGGTACGTGCACGCCCTGAACTTCACCCTGTTCGTGGGCGGCCCCGACGTGATCGGGGCCCAGAGGCTCGGGGCCCTGTGCATCTGGGCCGGCGCCATTCCCTCCGACCGGTTGCTGTTCATCCTGAAGGAGTTCAAGCCCACCACCACCTGGACCACCCCCTCGTACGCCTGGTACCTGGGCGAGACCGCCCGCAAGCAGGGGATCGATCCGGCCCGGGACCTGGCGATCCGGCGGATCATCGTGGCCGGCGAGCCCGGGGGCTCGATCCCGGCCACCCGCCGGGCCATCGAGGAGCTTTGGGACGCCGAGGTGTACGACTTCTACGGCCTCTCCGACATCTTCGGCGCCAACGCGGGCATGTGCGAGGCCAAGGACGGCCTCCACGTGGCCGAGGACCACACCCTGGTGGAGGTGCTCGATCCGGAGAGCCTCGAGCCCGTGGCCGAGGGCGAGCCGGGGGAACTGGTGCTGACCACGCTTCGAAAGCGGGCCCGGCCCATGATCCGGTTCCGCACCGGCGACATCGTCAAGTGCGTGCGGGAGCGGTGCTCGTGCGGCCGCACCCACGCGCGCATCTACATCCACGGCCGCATCGACGACATGTTCATCGTGTCGGGTGTGAACGTGTTCCCCAGCGACATCGAGTACGTGGTCCGGAACATCGAGGGCCTGACCGGCGAGTACCGCATCGTGGTGTACACCGAGCAGCACCTGACCAAGTTCGACGTGGAGGTGGAGAAGGAGCGGTCCTGCTCCAAACCCGACGAGGAGCTGGCCCGCGAGGTGTCGGAGCGGGTCAAGGTGCGGTCGGGGGTGCGGCCGAAGAACGTGAAGATCCTCGAGGACGGCGCGCTGCCCCGGGCCACCCACAAGGCCAAGCGGCTCGTGGACCTGAGGAAGAACGCGCAGTGAGGTGTCGGGGGGGGCGGCCCGCGTCCCCGACTCTTTCGACCCCCTTCCACAACAGAGGAGATCCGCCATGGCAGTCAAGAGCCCGGAACACTACCTCAAACGCGCCAAGGCCATGCGGCCCCGCGTGTTCATGGACGGCAAGCCGGTGGAGGACATCACCGAGCACCCCGTGACCCGCACGGTGGTGGAGGCCAATCTGGCCAGCTACGAGTGGGCCCTGGATCCGGAGGGGGGCAAGGTCCTCACCCGGCCCAGCCATCTCACGGGCGAGCCGTGCAACATCTACAACACCCTGAGCCGGAGCACCGACGACCTGATCCAGAGGGCCGCGGCCGGCCTGTACGCGGCCGAGCACCTGGGCACCTGCATCTACCGCTGCGTGGGCTGCGACGCGTTCAACTCGCTGGCCGCCACGACCTATGAGATGGATCAGGCCCTGGACACGTCCTACCACGGCCGGCTCATGGAGTTCCTCCGGTACGTGCAGGACGAGGACCTGACCGTGGCCGGGGCCATGACCGAGCCCCGGGGCCGGCGGGACCAGAAGCTCCAGCAGTGGACCGACCCGGACCTGTCGCTCCACGTGGTGGACCGCAACGACAAGGGCATCGTGGTGCGGGGGGCCAAGATCAACATCTCGGGAGCCTATGCCTGCGACTGGACCATCGTGATGCCCTCGGGGGCCCGCCGGCCGGGCGAGGAGGACTACGCCGTGTCGTTCGCCGTGCCCAACGGCGAGAAGGGCGTGACCTACATCTGCCAGTACACCCCCTACTCGGCGGAGCGGGAGATGGCCGAGGACCCCTGGGAGCTGGGCAACCCCCGGTTCGGCCAGCGGGAGACCTCGATGATCGTGTTCGAGGACGTGTTCGTGCCGTGGGAACGGGTGTTCCTGTGCGGCGAGACCCGCTACGCCGGCCGGATCGTCACCCGGTTCGCCCAGATCCACCGCATGGTATGCGGCGGGTCGTGCAAGGTGGGGTTCGGAAAGATCCTGATCGGGGCGGCCCGCCTGATCCAGGAGTACAAGGGCCTGGAGAAGGTGCCCCACATCAACGACCAGATGACCGAGATGATCACCCTGCTCGAGACCGTGAGGGCCTGCTCCAAGGCGGCCGCCATCGAGGGCAAGGAGGTGGTGCCCGGCTCCGGGGTGTACGTGCCGGACGACCTGCTCGGCAACGTGTCCAAGCTCAACATCTGCAACGCGTTCTGGAGGATGATGGCCCTGGCCGGGGACATCGGAGGGGGGCTGCTGGTGACCATGCCCAGCCTGAAGGAGCTGAAGAACCCCGAGACCCGCCGGTACCTGGAGAAGTTCTACAGCTTCGGCGCCGACGTGCCCGCCGAGAACATCCTGAAGATCACCAAGCTCCTCCAGAACTGGACCGCGGGGCTCCACGGGGTGGGCACCTGGCACGGGGCCGGCCCCGTCCAGGCGCAGAAGATCATGGTGCAGCGCCTGGCCGACTACGAAGAGATGAAGGAGCTGGCCATGAAGATGGCCGGAATCCCCGAGCCGGCGCCGAGCCAGGAGGAAGCGTCATGAGCACGTACCGGCCGAAAGATCGGGTCAAGGCGGCGTTCCGCCGCACCTTTGCCGACCGGGTCCCGAGCTACCCCATCCTGGGGGCGTACACGGTGAACCTCACGGGAGCCGACCTGAGGGACTTCTACACCCAGGCCAAGCCCCTGGCCGACGGGCAGCTCGCGGCCCTCGACGCCTACGAGCCCGACATCCTGGTGCTGATGCGCGATCTGCTCACCGAGGCCGAGGCCATGGGCAGCGAGGTGGAGTTCCCCGAGGGCCAGATGTGCCAGATCCGACGCTACGCCCTGGCCGACGAGCCCGAGAGGCTGGCCCGGCTGTCCCCGCCCGACGTGCGCAACGACGGCCGGTTCCCCTCCTACTGGGAGGCCTGCCAGACGGTGGCGAGCCAGGTCCGGGACGTGCCCGTGGGAAGCCTGCTGGTGGGGCCCTGGACCATCGCCGCCAACCTGCGGGGCGCCGAGAACCTGATCTTCGACGCCATGAAGCGGCCCGAGTACGTCCGCGACCTGCTGGAGCTCACCACCCAGGTGGCCGTGGACGCGGCCGTGGCCGCCCAGGAGGCGGGCGTGGGGGTGAGCTACTCCGAGGCCGCCGCCTCGTGCAGCCTGATCTCCCCCAAGATCTATCGGGAGTTCGTCAAGCCGGTGCACCGCCGGCTCACCGAGGAGCTCAAGAAGCGAAAGATCGCGGTCACCCTGCACATCTGCGGGTACATCGACCCCATGATGGAGGACGTGGTGGACACGGGCATCGTGGCGCTTTCGATCGACAGCGCCACGAGCCTGGAGAAGATGATCGAGGTGAACCAGAAGCGGGTGGTGATCATCGGCAACGTGCCGGTGACCACCTTCGAGCAGGGCACCCCCGCGGACATCGAGGCGGAGGTCCGGCGGTGCGTGGACACGGCCGCGCCCCACAGCGCGTTCATCCTGTCGTCGGCCTGTGAGCTGTCCCCCGCGGCCAAGCCGGAGAACGTGGCCCACTTCGCCCGGTTCGCCAAGGAGTACGGACGCTACGAGCACCTGGGCCTTGCGGCCGGAGGGGGAGATGGCTGAGCCCCGGGTGGTGATCGTGGGGGCCGGCGGAGCGGCCCATGCCCTGACCGGCCTGCTGCGGGCGCTGGGCAACGACGCCCAGGTCGACATCTTCACCGACCGTCCCTACGCGGGATACGTGGTGTGCGAGCAGCCCTACTTCCTGCGGGGCCGGGTGGGGTTCGACGACATGTTCTACGCCCGAAAGGGCTGGTACGAGAAGGTGGGGGCCCGGATCCACTACGAGACCCCGGTGCAGGCGGTGGACCGGGAGCGGAAGGTGGTGGAGACCTCTGCCGGGGAGTTCCCCTACGACGTGCTGGTGCTGAACACCGGGGCCGAGCCGGCGGCCCCTCCCATCCCGGGGCTCGACGGGGTGCGGGAGTACCACCTGACCTCGGACGTACGGCGGTGCCTCTCGTTTGCGGAGGCCGTGGACGGGGCCCGCCGGGCCGTGGTGATCGGGGCCGGCGCCATCGGGCTGGAGGTGGCCGAGGGCCTGGTGGAGCGGGGGTTCGAGCGGGTCACCGTGGTCGAGGGGGAGGGCCACGTCCTGCCCCGAGCCCTGGACCCGGACCTGGCCGAGGGGCTGGAGCAGCGGATCCGGAACCGGGGGGTGGATCTGCGCACGGGCGTGCGGGTGCGGTCGGTCCGCACCGAGGGCCCGGACAAGGTGCTCGAGCTGCCCGACGGGGAGATCCGGGCCGACTTCGTGCTGCTGGCCACGGGGGTGCGGCCCCGGGTCGACCTGGCCCGGGCGGCCGGGCTGGAGATCGGCCCCACCGGAGGGATCGCGGTGGACCCGTTCCTGCGCACCCGCGACCCCTCGGTGTACGCGGTGGGCGACTGCATGGAGACCTGGGAGCGGGTCACGGGTCACCGCCGGCCGGTGCTGCCCATGCTCGCCTCCCACACCAACCGCTCGGGCCGGCTGGTGGCCCGGAACATCCACCACGGCCCCCGGTTTGAGTACCCGGGCACCTGCCTGCCGTTCGGCATCGAGCTGTTCGGGGTCACCGTGGCCACCTGCGGGCTCACCGGCGCCCTGGCCGAGCGGTGGGGCCTCGACACCGTGGCGGTGCGGTCCCGGGGGGTGCTGGCCAAGCCCCAGCTCGGGGGGGAGCGCGTCGAGATCAAGGTGCGCGCGCTGCGGACGAACGGGCGCATCGTGGGGGTCCAGGCGGTGGGCGGCCCGGGAACCGCCCGGATGATCGACCGGGCCGTCCTGGCCGTGGGCGAAGGGGTCCCGCCGCACCGGCTGTCCCTGTACGAGACCGTCTACAGCCCGACTCTCAACGTGGCCTATGACGCCTTTACCCAGGCGGTGGACCGTCTTCTGGTCGAGGGGGGCTGGTCCTGACCGGAGGCATCGGCCGTTTCCTCCCTCTCCTGTCGATCGACGCGGGAATGCGTCGGAAAGGAGGTCGCTATGCGTCGGAACCAACCCACGAGGCCGCAGGGGGTCACCCGGCGGGAGTTCCTGACCCGCACCGCTGCCGGGGCCGGGGTGCTCACCGCGTCGAGCCTGGGGCTCACGCGGTTCGCCTGGGGAAGCCCGAAGCCCATCGTGCTGGGGCTGCACGCGGACATCACCGGCGTGGCCGCCACCTACGGCTACTGGTTCCAGAGGGTGGTGAAGGCCGCGGTGGACAAGGTCAACGCCGAGGGGGGCATCGCCGGCCGGGAGGTCAAGCTGGTGGTGGCCGACACGGCCAGCTCCGCGGAGACCGGACCCCGCAACCTGCGCCAGCTGATCTACGAGGACGAGGCCGACTTCGTGATCGGGTCGGTCCACTCGGGGGTCGTGCTCGCGTCGGCCCCGGTGGCCCAGGAGACGAACACGTTCTACTTCTCCGGCGGCGCCATGTCGGCCTCGATCACGGGTGAGAAGGCCAGCCCGTACCTCGGGCGATGCCACACCCACGCCCGCATGCAGGCGCAGGTGGGGTGGAAGTGGGCGTTCGACAACCTGGGGAAGAAGTGGACGTTCGTCGTGGCCGACTACTCCTGGGGCCGGAGCCTGGCCCAGGAGTTCGGGGCGCGGATCCGAAAGGCCGGCGGCGAGGTGCAGGTGATCAAGGCCCCTCCGAGGACGAGCGACTTCATCCCCTACCTGCAGAAGGTGCACGGCGACTCCGAGGTGCTGTTCACGGCGTTCCTGGGGTCGGCCGCGCTGGGGGTGATGCGCCAGTCCGTGGAGATCGGGCTGCACGAGCGCATGAAACGGTTCTCGGTCATCTGCACCGCGGACGGCATCGGCATGGACCAGATCGGCAAGGAGGCCGTGGGCATGCACTTCCTGTCGTACCACCCCCGGTACCTGGACCAGTTGCCCGAGGCCCAGCGCCCCTACGAGGCCGCGTTCCGCAAGGCCGTGGGGGTCACGCCCGAAGGCCGGGACGTCTCGAACCCCAAGAAGGTGATCGTGGGCTCCCACTACTGGTCGGGCTGGGAGTACGTGGGGCTGATCAAGAGGGCCGTGGAGGCCTCGGGTTGGAGGTCCAAGAAGGACAACAAGGAGTTCCACAAGGCGTTCTTCAACCTCAAGGTCCAGGCCGGCCCGTGGTTCCCCCAGGGGGACCTGATGCTGCGCGAGGAGGACCAGCAGGGGTTCCACAACCACTACCTGGTGCGGGTGGAGAAGGACCTCAGGCTCCACCGCATCGCCGTGCTCCCCAAGGAGCAGGCGGTGTACGAGCCCCCGGTGGACCTGAAGAAGTACTGGACCTGATCCCAGGGCCGGGGGCGGGGCTTCCGCCCGCCCCCGGCGAGGAGGACCCTCTGTTGGCACAGTTGGCCCTCGTGATCGTGAACGGGTTCGTCTGGGGGTGGATCGTGGCCCTGATCGCCCTGGGGCTGAACCTGATCTTCGGGCTCACCCACGTCATCAACATCGCCCACGGGGCGTTCTACATGCTGGGCGCGGTGGTGGCCTGGTACGTGGTGGAGGCCACCGGCCATTTCTGGCTGGCGCTGGCCGTGGCGCCCCTGGCCGTGGGCCTGCTGGGGCTGGGGGTGGAGAGGTGGGTGCTCAGGCGGGTCGAGGGCAACCCCGTGATCACCATCGTGGCCACGTTCGGGGTGATGCTGATCCTGGAGCACTCGGTGCTGCTCACCTTCGGGGGCGCCTCCCAACGGATCGCGCCGCCGGTCACGGCCCGGTTCCCCCTGCTGGGCATCCAGTACCCCGCGTTTCGCCTGGTGGTCATGGGGTTCAGCGTGCTGGCCGTGGCCGGGGTGGCGCTGCTGCTCCGGCGCACCGCGGTGGGGCTGTGGATGCGAGCGGCCAGCCAGAACCCCGAGGCGGCCCTGGCCCTGGGGGTGCCGGTGGACCGGGTGTACTTCATCACCTTCGGTCTGGGATCGGCCCTGGCGGGTCTGGGGGGGGTGCTGGCCGCTCCCATCGTGAGCGTGAACTTCCTGATGGGCCTCGACGTTCTGATCCTCGCCTTCATCGTGGTGATCGTGGGGGGGCTCGGCAACCTCCCCGGGTCGGTGTTCGCCGCGGTGTTGATCACCGAGGTGGAAGGGGTGGCCAGCCTGTACGTGGACCCCACCTCGGCCCGGGTGCTGAGCCTTCTCATCATGGTAGGGGTGATCCTGTGGAGACCGCACGGCCTGTTGCAAAAGGCGGCCTGACGGCCCGAGATGCCTGGGGCGCCCAGCGGGTGCTCGTGTGGGCCCCGCGGGTCGGAGCGGCCGCGGTGCTCGCCGCCCTGGTGACGTTGCCGCCCCACCTCGGGTACTTCAACCAGATCTTCCTGAGCGAGATCCTGGTGTGGGCCCTGTTCGCCATGTCGTTCGACCTGGTGTACGGCTACACGGGGCTGCTGAGCTTCGGCCAGAGCCTGTTCTTCGGGGCGGGGGGGTATGCCGTGGCCATGGGGGTGAGCCGGATGGACCTCTCGGCCCTGCCGTGCCTCGGGCTGGCCGTGGCCGTGGGGGCTGCGCTTGCCCTGGTGGTGGGGTTCGTGGCGGTACGGGTGTCGGGCATCCATTTCGTGCTCATCACCATCATCTTCGCCCTGATCGGGTTCCTGGTGGCCCAGCGGTGGGTGTGGCTCACCGGCGGGGACGACGGCATGACCTTCGCCTGCCCGCCCCTGGTCCTGGGGGGCTGGGAGGTGTCGATCGCCAAGCCGATCCGCGGGTACTACTTCACGCTGGCGGTGGTCTGCGCCGGTGCCCTGGCCCTGGCCCGGCTGGTCACGAGCCCCCTGGGCCGGGTGCTCCGGGGGGTGCGGGAGAACGAGCTGCGCATGGGGCTCCTGGGCTACGACGAGCGGCTGTACAAGCTGTGCGCGTTCGTGGTGGCCGGGGCCACGGCCGGGCTGGCCGGGGGGCTGTTCGCCATCCTGAGCCGGTTCTCCAACCCGGCGTTCCTCCACTGGACCACCTCGGGCAAGGCCGTGGTGTGGACCATCGTGGGCGGCCCCGGCACCCTGGCCGGCCCGGCCCTGGGCACCGCCCTGCTCATGATGATCGAACACCTGGCCCGGCGGGTGATGCAGGGAAGCGAGCTGGTGGTGGGGGCGATCCTGATCGTGTCGGTGCTCGTGGCGCCCCAGGGCATCGTGGGCATGTGGCGGAAGTGGGTCCGGGCCCGGGAGCGAAAGTGAGCGACTTGGAAGCTCCATCAGGCCCCTGCGGGGTCGGGCACCGGGGAAGGGTAACTCTCGTTGGTCCGGGGCCATTGCCGGCGGCGGGGCAAGGGGCCTGCTTCCGGCCGGGCGCGAGTGCAACATCCGATCGCCGCGCCTTCGCGTGCCGTTGCCGAAGCAGCCCCTTCGGGCGGAGACAGCGGATGGCGGGGGAGTTCGACAAGACTACAAACGTTCGGTGGGCGCGGCGAGCCAAGGAGCCGCGCCCGGCGCTCCAGCAGGCCCCTTGCCCCCCAGACCGTGATGCTGTGACGCAGGCCTGCTTGAACCGCTAGGAGAGGAAAGAGGTTTTCGGCTTTCTAGCTTTTGAGCTCTCTAGCCTCAGAGCCGCCCAGCGGGCCGAAGGCCCCATACCGACGACCGTAGACCGATGACCGAAGACCGAAGTTACTTGGAAGTCCAAGAGGTCCAGAAGTCCTTCGGCGGGCTCATGGCCCTTCAGGAGGTGACGCTGCGGGTGCCGCCGGGGGAGCTGCGGGCCCTGATCGGGCCCAACGGCGCCGGAAAGACCACCCTCATGAACGTGATCACGGGCCGCTACGCCCCGGACCGGGGCAGCGTCCGGCTGGGCGGACGGGAGATCGCGGGCCTGCCTCCCCACCGGATCGCCCGACTCGGCGTGGCCCGCACCATGCAGATCACCTCGGTGTTCCCCGGCCTCACGGCCTACGAGAACCTCTGGCTGGCCGTGGCGGCCAGGCGCCGGATCAAGAGCGCGTGGGTCTCGGCCCGGCGGTGGGGGCCGGAGCATCGCCGGGCCCGGGAGCTCCTGGAGTTCCTGGACCTGGGGGCCAAGGCCGACTGGCCGGCGGCCGAGCTCGCCTACGGGGAGCAGCGGCTCCTGGAGATCGGCCTGGCCCTGGCCCGGGAGCCCCGGGTCCTGCTGCTGGACGAGCCCGCGGCCGGGCTCTCGGCGCGGGAGGTGGCGGTGGTGGTCGAGAAGATCCGCGAGCTGGCGCCGGGCCGCACCATCCTCCTGATCGAGCACGACATGGACCTGGTGATGAACCTGGCGGAGCGGGTCACGGTGCTCCACTACGGCAAGGTGCTGGCCGAGGGGACCCCCGAGGAGATCCGGGCCAACGCCGAGGTGCAGAGGGTGTACCTGGGAGGGTGGCAGCCGTGCTGAAGGTGGAGGGCCTGCACGCGTTCTACGGAAAGAGCCACGTGCTCCACGGGGTGGACCTGGAGGTGGGGCCGGGGGAGCTGGTGGGGCTGTTGGGGCGCAACGGCATGGGCAAGACCACCACCCTGAAGGCGGTGATGGGGCTGGTCCG
>JALUTY010000040.1 GCA_027021615.1 bacterium
AGCAGCCCGGGCCGCCCGGCGCCAGGGGAGCGGCCGCGGCGCGTGCCCTCACGCGCCGCAGCGGACCGCGCCGAGGCGGCCCCTGCGAGGCCGTTCAGCGAAGGAGGGGCCCCCAGCCCCACCCCCTCGGGAATGCACGAACTTGCGAACCATGATACTAGCGAGGCTCCGCCTCAGACCGTCGAGGCATGGGGGGGCCGGAGCAAGGGAACTGCGCCCCCACGAAAAAACTTGACGCATTCGCAACGAGTTTTGCCCCTCAAGGTTTCTAGGCTGCTAGGCGGCCGGGCGGCTCTCGAACCTACAGCCGCTCCAGAGCCTGGCCCAGCAGCCGGGCCGCGTACTCCACCAGGGCGATCACCTCACCGTAGGGCATCCGGGTGGGCCCGATCACCCCGAGGGCCCCCATGGGCCGGTCGTCGCGGCCGTAGGCGGTGGCCACCACCGAGCACCCCTGCAGGTCGGCCACCGGGTTCTCGGTGCCGATGGACACCTGCACGCCCGGGGCCTCCACCGCCCGATCCAGGATCCGCAGCAGGATCCCCTTGCGCTCGAACGCCTCGAACAGCTGACGCATCTTCTCCACGTCCTGGAACTCCGGCTGCTCCAGAATCCGAAGGGGCTCCCCCACGTACACCTGACCGCCGCCCTCGTCGCCTCCCACGGCCTGCGAGCCCAGCTCGAGCGCCTGGCGCAGCAAGCGATCGTACTGGACCCGCTCGTTCTCCATCTCCGCCAGGATCCGCTCCCGAACCGCCACCAGGGGCACCCCCTCCAGCAGGCCGTTCAGGTAGTTGGTCATCTTCTCCAGCTCGGCCTGGCTGCGGACCTCGGGCGCCTCCACCACCCGGTGGTGCACCACGCCCGACCGGGTCACCAGGATCACCAGGACCCGCCCCGGCCGAAGCAGCACCAGGTCCACGTGACGGAACACCCGCACCTCGATCCGGGGAGCCACGACCAAACCCACCTGGTGGGCCACCCGCGAGAGCACCCGGGAGGTGGCCTCGAGCAGGGTCTCCAGGGCGTCCAGGTCGGCGTCCCGGATGCCCTGCCGCAGACGGCGACGCTGGCCCGAGGGCAGGGAGGGCCCCGGCAGGAGGTGGTCCACGTAGTAGCGGTAGCCCTGGTCCGTGGGCTGACGCCCGGCCGATGTGTGGGGCTGGTACAGGAACCCCATCTCCTCCAGGTCAGCCATCACGTTGCGCACCGTAGCCGGGGAGATCTCAAGTCGGTACTTTTTGACCAGGTTGCGCGACCCCACCGGCTCGGCAGTCTGGACGAACTCGTCCACCACCGCGCCGAGGATCCTCGCGTCCCGGTCTCTGAGCGTCGTTTCCGTCATGGCTCTCCCGCCTTAGCACTCCGTCCTTGGGAGTGCTAGCGGCGTACCGTAGCAACGAGTCCGGGGGTAGTCAAGGAACGGGGAACCTTCGGTCGTCGGTCGGGGGCCTTCGGCCTGCTCGGCGGCTGGGCAGCTAGGCGGCTCTCGAATCGCGCCAAAGCTAGGAGGCATAGGGTTCAGGGGCCAGAATTCAGAAGTCGGTGGACAGAGAGGGGGCTACCCCGGCGCATCAGGTACAGCATTTCTGTCTTCTGTCCGCTGTCATCTGATTCCTGATACGAGCCGCTCCCACAGCCACCGGGCGATCCCGTCGGCCCGCAGCATGCCCTGGGCCGTGGGCCGGCCCGAGGGGGTCAGGTCGCCGGCCGCCTCCAAACAGGCCAGGAGGGGCTTGGCCCGCGCGGCATCCACCCCCAGGGCCTCGAGGGCCGCGGTGGGCCAGGGGACGGGCCGACGGGCCCACAGGAACAGGGTCTCCAGAACGGCCCCGTCCCGGGTCCGGCGGTCCACCCTGCGGGGCGGGGCCCTGCCAGCCGCCGCGGCTCGGACCCACGCCAGCAGGTCCGGCCGGTTCTCCCACCGCGTCCCCCACGGCCCGGCGCCGGGGTCGAAGCTGTGGGCCCCGGGGCCGAGCCCGCGGTGGGCCTCCTGGTCCCAGTAGCGCTGGTTGTGGCGACACCGGACTCCCGGCGGAGCGAAGTTCGACACCTCGTAGGCAGCGAGACCGAGGAGCTCGAGCCGTTCGGCCACCGCCTCCCACTGGGCCACGGCCTCCCCGGCCGAGGCCGGCCGGAACCGACCCGCCGCCGCGTCGAGGGCCAGGGGGGTGCCGGGGTGGATCTCGAGGAGGTACACCGACAGGTGGTCCGCGCCGGCCCCTACGCAGCCTTCGGCCCAGTCGGCCGCGGCCGCCGGGTCCAACCCCGGCAGGCCCAGGATGAGGTCGGCCGAGACCGTGGCGAACCCGGCCCGCCGGCACGCCTCCAGGCAGGCCAGGGCCGCGTCCGGGCCGTGCCCTCGACCCAGGCGGGCGAGCCACCCCTCGTCCAGAGTCTGGACCCCCACCGAGATCCGGGTGAATCCCACGACCCGCAGATCGGCCGGTCGGACGCCCTGGCCCGGGTTCACCTCCACGGTGAGCTCCGCGTCCCGGGCGATGCCCCGAGCCCGGGCCAGGGCGTCCACGATCCGGCCCAGGCCGGCAGCACCCAGGGTGGGGGGCGTGCCGCCGCCCACATACACCGTGTCCAAGGCCCCGCTGCCGGCGCCCCAGGCTCTCGCCTCGGACTCCACCCCGCGCAGGTACGTGTCGCGCAGGTCCAGGGGCTCGCCCGAGTAGAAGGCGCAGTAGCGGCATCGGCTCCGGCAGAACGGCACGTGCACGTACGCGGATCGGGCGGAAAAGGGGCTTGACGCCGAGACAGAATCTGCCGTAGGGTTCCGCATTTCCGAAACTGTTTCGAGATCGGCCATGAGCGAACCGCCGAGGAGGTTTTCATATGCAGCAGCTGACCTACAACCCAAGCCGCATCCGCCGGAAGCGCACCCACGGGTTTCGGGCGCGCATGGCCACCCGCAACGGCCGCAAGGTGCTGGCCCGGCGCCGAAAAAAGGGTCGCAAGCGCCTGGCGGTGGAGACCCCCCGGAAGTAGACGCACGCCCCAGGTACCGGTTCCCCCGGGCATGCCGTATCCGGAAGCGGGCAGAGTTCGACCGGGTGTTTCAGGGGGGACGCCGAGCCCACTGCCCCCACTTCACGGTGGTGATCCTCTTCCGGCCCCAGGCGCCGAGTCGCCTGGGGCTTGTGGTGTCGCGCAAGGTGGGCAAGGCCCACGACCGCAACCGGGTCAAACGGCTGATCCGAGAGTACTTCCGGACCCACCGCCATCGGTTCACCCAGCCCGTGGACTGCGTGGTGGTGGCCCGCAAGGGGGCGGCCGATCTCACCCTGTGGGACGTGGAAAGGGAGCTGGACCGGGCCCTGGCACCTTGGTTTGCCGACTCGCGGTCGGACTGATCCTCGCATACCGCCGGTTCGTCTCCCCCTTGTTTCCCCCAAGGTGCCGGTTCTACCCCTCTTGCAGCTGCTACGCGCTTGAGGCGTACGGCCGCCTGCCGTTCTGGCGGGCAACCCGCCTCACCCTGTGGCGGCTGGCGCGCTGCCACCCTGGGCACCCCGGGGGGATCGACCCCGTGCCCGACTCCTGAACCAGGGATTAGAGAAGATGGAAACCAAGCGTACGCTCCTGGCCGTGGTGCTGTCCATGGCCGTGTTGGTCCTGTTCCAGTACTTCTTCGCCCCGCCCCCCCCTAAGAAGGGGGAGCCGCCGGCCAAGCCCTCCGCCCAGGAAACCCAGCCGTCGGCGCCCGAGGTCCGGACCCCGACCCAGGTCCCGGCGGCGACGGACACCGCCCCTGCAGCCCTGCCGGCCGCACCGGCCAAGGTGGAGACCCGGGTGCTGGAGAACCGGGACCTGCGGGTGGTGATCAGCTCCCTGGGGGCCGCGATCCGGGGGGTGGAGCTCAAGGGCTACCTCGACAAGGGGGAGAAGGGGGGCCGGCCGGTGTCGCTGTTGACCTCGCCCTCTGGCCTGGACCGGGTGGGGTTGGTCCGGCTGGCGGGACGAAACCAGCCGGGGGAGACGGTGTTTCGGGTGGTGGACGCCACCGACCGACGGGTGGTGCTCGCGTGGGAGGGCGGGAACGGCTTGAGGGTGGTCCAGACCTATGAGCTGCCGCCGGAGGGGTTCGCCCTGAATGTGCGGGTGGATGTGGAGAACCTGGGCACCGCCCCCCTGTCGGACCGGCTTGCTTGGACCATGGTCCGGGACTTCACCGCGGCCACCAAGGACAAGATGAGCCGCTACAACTTCCACGGACCAGCGTACCTCAAGGACGGGGAGTACGAGGAGCTCAAACTCAAGAAGCTGGAGGACGGGGTCACCGCGGCCGGCCGGATCGGATGGGCGGCCTTCGTGGACGGGTACTTCCTGGTGGCCGCTCTGCCCCGGGAGGGGCAGGTGCAGGAGCTGCGAGTGGGCCGGTTCCAGGGCCGGGAGAACGTTGCCGTGGCCGAGCTGCGGTTTCCGGCGACCGACATCCCCCCTGGCGGATCGGTGCGCCAGGAGCTGCGGGTGTTCGCCGGGCCGAAGCTGCGGGAGGCTCTGGCCCCCCTGGGCTCGGACCTGACCAAGGTGGTGCACTACGGGTTCTTCCACCCGGTGGCCGTGCCCCTGCTGTGGTTCCTGAAGGCCATCTATCGGGTCACGGGTAACTACGGAGTGGCGATCATCGTGCTCACGGTGCTGGTGAAGCTCATCTTCTGGCCTCTGAGCGCCAAGAGCTACCGATCCATGCAGAAGATGAAGGAGATTCAGCCCAAGCTCCAGCGGATCAAGGAGAAGTGCGGGGACGACAAGGAGCGGCTCAACCGGGAGATGATGCAGCTCTACAAGACCCACAAGGTCAACCCCATGGGCGGGTGCCTGCCCATGCTGGTGCAGATCCCGGTGTTCTTCGCGCTGTACCGGGTGCTGCTCGGCTCCATCGAGCTGCGCCACGCCCCGTTCTTCTGGTGGATCCAGGACCTCTCCGCCAAGGACCCGTACTACATCACCCCACTGCTGATGGGGGCCACCATGTTCCTGCAGCAGAAGTTGACCCCGGCCACCGGGGCCAACGAGGGACAGATGAAGATGATGATGTACGGCATGCCGGTGGTGTTCACCTTCCTGTTCCTCAACTTTCCTTCGGGTCTGGTGCTGTACTGGTTGGTGAACAACGTCCTAAGCGTGGCTCAGCAGGCCTGGATGATGCGGGAGACCCGGAAGCCCGCACCGGCGTGAATCATTGGACCGCTGGAAGGCTCAAAGGCTGGAAAGCTGGGAAGCCAAAAGGCTTTTAACCCCGCGGTTAAGCTGGCGTGCTCGCCCCCTGATCGGAGGGGCAACAAGGGGCCTGCCGGAGAGCCGGGCGCGGCCCCTTAGCTCGCCGCGCAGCGCCTCTGGCGCTTGGACCGCGAAATGGTCCGGATTCCACCGAGTTGCCATGAAACCAGCTCTTCGGTCCCATGTCTGCGCGGCGAATCTCAGTGCCCGGCATCGCGTCCGGCCGGAGGCAGGTCCCTTGCCCCTCCCTCCGCAGAGACGAACCTGTTTTGTCGCCGGGGTGAGATGACCATCGCCGCCTTGGCCACCCCTCCCGGGGTCGGCGGGGTGGCCATCGTCCGGGTGAGCGGGCCAGCCGCCGGCGCGGTGGCCCGAGCCGTGCTCCGCAGGAGGAGCGGGGAGCCTCTGGAAGAGCTGGCTCCCCGCGTCGCTACCTTGACCGTGGCCCTCGACGCCCGGGGCGAGCCGGCCGACGAGGTGTTGGCCCTGTGGATGCCCCACCCCCGATCTTACACCCGGGAGGACGTGCTCGAGATCCACTGCCACGGCGGCCAGGCCGCGGCCCGGGCGGTGCTGGAGGCGTGCCTGGCGGCCGGGGCCCGGCTGGCCCGACCCGGCGAGTTCACCCTCCGAGCCTTCCTCAACGGCCGTATCGACCTCGTCCAGGCCGAGGCGGTTCTCGACGTGATCCAGGCCCGTACCATCGAGGCCCTGCGCACCCACGAGCGGATCCTGGCCGGCGCCCTATCCCAGGAGGTGGGGGACTGGCAGGACCGGCTCGGCCGGGCCTTGGCCCTGCTGGAGGCCCACCTGGACTTTCCGGAGGAGGAGGACGTGGGCACCCCTGAGTGGGGGGTGATCTCCTCCCAACTATCTGATATCGCAGAAGAAATAAAGAGAAAGCTCTCCACCTTCGCCTGGGGGCGCACGGCCCGTGAGGGGTTCACCGTGGCCTTGGTCGGCCTGCCCAACGTGGGCAAGTCGAGCCTGCTCAACCGCCTGGTGGGGGAGGACCGGGCCATCGTGACCGAGGTGCCCGGGACCACTCGGGACCTGGTGGAGGGGTGGACCCAGGCTGCCGGCGTGCCGGTGCGGCTCGTGGACACGGCCGGGCTCCGGCGGGCCGGGGATCCGGTGGAGGAGGAGGGGGTCCGCCGGGCGCGCCGGGTCCTGGAGGAGGCCGATGCCGTGGTGTTCGTGTGCGAGGCTGGCCGGCCCCTGCTGTCCGAGGAGGCCCGGGAGCTGGACCGCCTGTCCCCTCGGCCAGGCTTCCTGGCCGTGGTCAACAAGGCTGACCTGGGCCCGGGCCCGGTCGAGGGGCTCCGCAGGGAGCATGGGGTGCAGGCCCTCCGGGTGTCGGCCCGCACCGGGGAGGGGATCCCCCGGCTCGTGGAGGAGCTGGGTCGGCTGGCCCTCCGGGGCGGGGGTCCGTCCGGGGAGGCTCCGCTGACCCGGGAGCGGCATCGGAACCTGGTTGCCCAGGCCCTCGCGTGTGTGCGGCGGGCGGTCGACCAGCTGGACCGGGGGGAGTTTCCCGAGGTGGCGGCCAGCGAGGCACACGCAGCCCGCCGCCACCTGGCCGAGCTCCTTGGCTGGGGCACCCCCGAAGATGTGCTGGACCGAATCTTCTCCCGGTTCTGCATCGGGAAGTAGCGGCGGTTCCTTCCGTGTAACTTCCGCTAGGACGCTAGGAGGCTGGGAGGCTAGGAAGCTTAAAAACATCCAGGATTCCCACACGTTCAAGGAATCACTATGCCTCTTCGCCTCCATCTCACGGTCTCGGGGGCATGGGGTCTGCTGGAGAGCCGCGTGCGGCCATATCAGGGGCCAGAATTCAGAGGACAGTAGATAGGAAAACTGCCGGAGCGTTTTCTCCTGTCTTCTGTCCATCGGCTCCTGATTCCTGAAACGCAGGTCCCATGCCCCGCCGCCGACAAGGGCCCCGGGCCAACGAAAGTTACCCTTCCCCATTGCCCGGCCCCGCAGGGGCCTGATGGGGCTTTCCGTTGGATGGTATAGCGGCTCGGCCGTACCGGCGAGACATCACTTTTCGACCGTCGACCGAAGACCGATGTTTCACGTGAAACATCTCTCCCTGGCCGGAGGATCGGGATGGAGTGGCATCAGAGCCACGACGTGATCGTGGTGGGCGCCGGGCATGCGGGGATCGAGGCGGCCCTTGCGGCGGCCCGGATGGGGGCGCGGACCCTGCTTCTCACCCTCAACCTGGACACCGTCGGCAAGATGTCGTGCAACCCCGCCATCGGGGGCCTGGCCAAGGGCCACCTGGTGCGCGAGGTGGATGCCCTGGGGGGCGAGATGGGCCGGGCCATCGACGCGACCGGGATCCAGTTCCGTAGGCTCAACACCCGAAAGGGCCCGGCTGTGTGGGCGTCGCGCGCCCAGGCCGACCGCACGGCCTACGGCGCCCACATGAAGCGGGCCGTGGAGGCCCAGCCCGGGCTCACCGTTCACCAGGCCGAGGTGGTGGCCCTGTGGGTCCGGGGGCAAGATCTGAAGGGGGTCGTCTCCCGGGAGGGAGTCCGGTACCCGGCCCGCACCGTGGTGCTGTGCCCCGGCACGTTCCTGAACGGCCTGGCCCACGTGGGGCTGAATCGGTTCCCGGCCGGCCGGGCCGGTGAGCCGCCGTCCCGGAAACTGGCCGAAAGCCTTCGCGAGCTGGGCCTCCCCATGGGACGGCTCAAGACCGGCACCCCGCCGCGGCTCAACGGCCGCACGATCCGGTGGGACGCCCTTGAGGCCCAACCGGGCGACCCCGACCCCTTGCCGTTCAGCGTGGACACCCCGGCCATCTCCAGGTCCCAGGTTCCGTGCCACGTCACGTACACTACCCCCCGCACCCACGAGATCATCCGGGCGTCCCTGGATCGCTCCCCTCTGTACACCGGCGTTATCGAGGGCATCGGGCCCCGGTACTGCCCCAGCATCGAGGACAAGGTGGTCCGGTTCGCCGACCGAGACCGGCACCAGGTGTTCCTGGAGCCCGAGGGCCCGGACACCTGCGAGGTCTACCCCAACGGCGTATCCACCAGCCTTCCCCTGGACGTGCAGGTCGCGATCGTTCAATCCATCCCCGGCCTTGAGGAGGTCGAGATCCTCCGGCCGGGCTACGCGATCGAGTACGACTTCGTGGACCCCAGGGACCTGTTCCCCACCCTGGAGTCCAAGCGGATCCCCGGGCTGTTCCTGGCGGGCCAGATCAACGGCACCTCCGGGTACGAGGAGGCCGCGGCCCAGGGGATCCTGGCCGGGATCAACGCGGCCCTCCGGGCCGGCGGCTCCGACCCGGTCACCGTGGCCCGCCACGAGGGCTACTTAGGCGTGCTGGTGGACGACCTGGTCACCAAGGGCACGAAGGAGCCCTACCGCATGTTCACCAGCCGGGCCGAGTTCCGTCTGCTCCTCCGGGAGGACAACGCCGACCTCCGTCTCACCCCCCTGGGCCTGCGGGTCGGCGCCGTACCCCCAGAGCGCGAGGCCCGGTTCCGCCGCCGCAAGGACCGCCTGGCCGGGCTCCGTGCGTTCCTGCGTGCCACGCGGGTGCGGCCGGGGCCGGCCGTGAACGGGGTGCTGGCCGCGGCCGGCTCCTCGCCCCTGCGGGAGTCGGCCGCCCTGGAGGACCTGCTCCGCAGGCCCGGGGTGACCCTCCAGGCCCTCCGGCCCCTCGCCGAGGGGTGGCCTCCGTTCGCCCCCCGGGACGCCGTGACCGCGGAGGTAGAGGTGAAGTACGAAGGCTATGTGCGCCGGGACCTGGAGGGCATCGAGCAGGTGCGCCGCCTCGAGGCCACCCCCCTGCCCCCGGATCTGGACTACACCCGGATCGAGGGCCTCGCCACCGAGGTTCGCCAGATCCTTAAGGAGGCCCGTCCCCTCACCCTGGCCCAGGCCCTCCGGATCCCGGGGGTCCGGCCCTCGGCCGGACCCGTACTCCTGGTCCACCTCAGGCGCATCGGGGCCCTGTGAGCCATGCCGGCGGCCGCTGACCCCTGGGCCCCCCTTCGGGCGGTCCGCTCCGACCTCCCGTGGGAAAAGCTCGAAGCCCTTGCGGCCGAGCTCCACCGCTGGAACCGGCGCATCCGGCTCGTGGGCCCCCGAACCCTCGAGGGGGTCCGGTTGCAGATCGCGGACGCCCTGCTCCCGTTTCTCCCGGAGCCGCCGGAAGGCCCCTTTCTCGACATCGGCACCGGCCCCGGTCTTCCCCTGCTGCCGGTTTCCCTGGTGCACCCCCAACTCGCCTGCACCGGGCTCGAACCCCGATCGAAGCGGATCGCCTTCGTCCGCCACGCCGCCCGCGTCCTCCGCCTGCCGAACGTCACCGTGTTCCAAGGTCGGGCCCCCGAGATCCTCGACCCGCACCCGGAGCTCGCAGCGGCCTTCCGCACCGTAACGGCCCGCGCCGTGGCCGACATCGAGGCCGCCCTTCTTCTGGCCGCCCCGTTCCTCGCCCCGGGCGGCGCGGTGGTGCTGCCCCGCGCGGGCGAGCCGGCGATCCAGCCGCCCGGCTGGGTCCTGGTCGCTTGCCACGAACTCCCGCGGCTCCCCGGCTTGGGCCCCAGGTCCCTGCTCGTGTACCGGGGTGGTCTGGGGCCTTCGGCCCGCTAGGACGCTAGGAGGCTGGGATGCTAGGAGGCTTAAAAAAACCCCTATGGTTTCCCAGCGTTCTAAGTGCCAGCACGCCTCTTTGTCATCACTATCACGGTCGGGGGCAAGGGGCTGCTGGAGAGCCGCGCGCGGCCGTATCAGGGGACAGATGTCAAGCGACACCCAGATTTACGCATTAAGGCGACACCTACTTTTACGCACCTGTCGCCGTGTGTGAGGTTGTTGTGCATGGCTCAGGACCTCAGGCTGATGGCCTGCTCCAGGTCGCGCAACCGGTAGCTTCGGCCCTTGATGTTGATGACATGGCTGTGATGGAGCAGGCGATCGAGGATGGCGGTGGCCAGCACTTCGTCGCCGGCCAGCAGCTCCGGCCAGTCCTTGATGCCCTTGTTGGTGGTGATCAAGATCGAGCCGCGCCCGTAGCGGTAGCTGACCAGACGGAAGAACAGGCTGGCGGCCTGTCGGTCCAGGGGCTCAAAGCCCATCTCGTCGATGATCAGCAACGCCACGTTGAGATACTTGCGCCGGCGAAGCCGGCTTGCCGGCAGGTCGGCGTCGCGCTTGAGGGCGGCGATGAGTTCCTCCAAGCGTAGGAACAGCACCGAGAAGCCGTTCTCGACGGCCTTTACGCCCAGGGCCACGGCCAGGTGGGTCTTGCCCACGCCGGGGGGGCCCTGGATCAGCAGGGTCTCGTGGGACCGGATCCATGCGCAGGTGGCCAGGGTTTCGATGCGCGAGCGTTCGATGGCCGGCTGGAAGGCGAAGTCGAAGTTGCCCAGGGTTTGCCCGGTGGGCAGCCCCGAGAGCCGAAGAGAGGTGCTGATGCGCCGCTGCTCGCGCTCGGCCAGTTCCGCGTCGAGCAGCCGGTCGAGGAAGCGGTGGGCCGGAAGGTCCTGCGAGCTGGCCTCGGCCAGGTGCTCGGCCAGCCGGCCGGCCGCGTAGGACAGGCCCAGGCGTTCAAGGCGTTCGGCGGTGGCGTCCAGGTCCACCCGGGCACGGGCCACCGGGGCGCTCATCGGGCCACCTCTGCCAACGCGGCATACAGGTCCACGGGCCGCTGCTCGGGGACCAGGGCGGCGATCTGCTGCAGGCGCCGCCCCATGCGCCCCAAGGGGGGCGGGGCGATCACCCGATCGGTCGAAGGGCCCTCGAAGTGCTCGGGGTCGATCAGCACCCGGGCCTCGGTGTGGCGCGGGTGGGTGGCGACCACTTCGGCCCCGGCCAGGATCTGGACGGTCTCGGCACAGCCGCGTACCTCGACGGATTGCCCAATGAACCGAAACGGCACCGAGTACTGACGATGCTCGAACGACACCATGCAGTCGGCACCGACCCGACGTTCGGCCACCAGGTCGAAGGGCTCGGGCAACACCGGCACCGGGGCCAGATGGGCCAGCTCCTGCTGCCAAGCGCTCTCGACATCCATGCCGGTGGCCGGGCAGCGTCGCTGGCGGCACAGCCGGCGCAGTCGTGTGTCGGTCTCGGCTTGCAGTTCGGTCAGACTCTCCCAGTGCCGACGATACGGGCTCAGGCCGCTTCGGTGATCCCGGATGCGCCGCTCCACCTTGCCCTTGGCCTGTGGGGCGCGGGGCGGGCACGGGTCGATATGAAAGCGTACCGTGCGGGCGTAGGCCCGATAGGCCGGATGGATCGTTCCCCAGGCCCCCGCGCCCTGGACCACTGCCGTCTTCTCGTTGTCGATGCGCACGCAGGCCGGGATGCCGCCAAGACGACGGAACGCCTCGTTGTGCACCGACAGCCAGGCGAGCTGGTGCTTGCGGAGCGACCAGACCAGCGCCGGGTACCGGGACCAGGACAGCACCATCTCGAAAGCCAGCAGATCCTGTTGCCGGCCGGCGATCCACACGCCCGGAAACACGGCCCAGTCGGCCTGGGCCTGGGCCCCGGGGGGCGTCTCCACCCGGCGCCGGGCTCGGCGTGGCGGAGGCGGCCAGATGTCGCGCACGTAGCGCTGCAGTGCGCGAAGGCTGCCGGTCCAGCCGTGCTCGTCCACGAGCCATTGATGCAACTCGGCCACGTTCGACGGCGAGGACTCCTCGCGAGCCTCGAGCCAGGCCTCGATGGCCGGCCTGAAGGCAGCTGCCTTTCGCTGCTGCAAGCTGCGCCCGTCCTGGGCGCCCATTGCCTGACGGCGACGGTGATAGCGCACCGTTGCCTCGCTCACGCCCAGCAGACGGGCCGTCTCGCGGTTCGACACTCCCTTTTCGGACAACACCCTGATGGTCATACGCGCCTCCCAGGACAGTTTGGCCACAGCGCGATCCTCCTTTTCCGAAGGGGAATACGCTGGGCAGGTTTACCGGGG
>JALUTY010000041.1 GCA_027021615.1 bacterium
CGAACGCCGTGTACTGGGCCAGCCCCTCGTTCGCCAGCACCCGTGTGATCGCCGCCGTCAGCGTGGTCTTCCCGTGGTCCACGTGCCCGATCGTCCCTATGTTCACGTGCGGCTTCGTTCTCTCGAATTTCTCCTTGGCCATGACGAACCTCCTAATCTCTTGTGGCCTTACCGCCGTTCGGGCTAGACCGCCCGGGCCACCACCTTCTGAGCCACCTTGTCGGGTGCTTGCTGGTAGTGGCTGAACTGCATGGTGAATGTGGCGCGTCCCTGGGTCTTGGACCGCAGGTCCGTCGCGTACCCGAACATCTCCGACAGCGGAACCGCAGCCCGCACGAGCCGTACTCCGGCCCGCTGGTCCATCTCGTTGATCCGGCCCCGCCGGGCGTTCAGATCGGCGATCACGTCCCCCAGGAACTCCTCGGGCACGGAGACCTCCACCGCCATCACCGGCTCCAGGATCCGAATGCCCGCCTGGTCCGCCGCGGCCCGCAGAGCCTGGGAGGCCGCGATCTTGAACGCGATCTCGGAGCTGTCCACCTCGTGGTACGAGCCGTCCACGAGGGAGACCCTCACCCCCACCACCGGATACCCCGCCAGGAACCCCCGATCCAGGGCCTCGGCAGCCCCCTTCTCCACCGCCGGGACGTACTCCCTGGGAATCGCCCCCCCCGTGACCCGGTTCTCAAACCGGAACCCCTCTTCCGGCTCCAGCGGCTCCACCTCCAGCACCACGTGGCCGTACTGGCCCCGCCCCCCGGTCTGACGCACGAACCGCCCCTCGGCCCGGGCCGGGCCTCGGAACGCCTCCCGGTACGCCACCATGGGGCGGCCCACATTGGCCTCCACCTGGAACTCCCGCATCAGGCGGTCGATGATGATCTCCAGGTGAAGCTCCCCCATGCCCGAGATGATCGTCTGCCCCGTGTCCTCGTCGACCCGAACCTGAAACGAGGGGTCCTCCGCCGCGATCTTCGCCAGGCTGACCCCCAGCTTCTCTTGATCCGCGTGGCTCCGGGGCTCGACGGCCACCGAGATCACCGGTGTTGGGACCTCGATCGCCTCCAGGACCACCGGGGCCGCCGGGTCGCACAGGGTGTCCCCCGTGGCCGAGTTCTTCAGGCCCACCGCGGCGGCGATGTCGCCGGCGCGCACCCCGTCGATCTCCCGACGCTCGTTGGCATGCATCTCGAGGATGCGGCCGATCCGCTCCTTCTTGCGCAGCCGGGGGTTGTACACGTAGCTCCCGGCCCGAAGCTCCCCCGAGTACACCCGGAAGAACGTGAGCTGTCCCACATACGGGTCGGTCATGACCTTGAACGCGAGCGCTGCGAACGGCTCGTCGTCCCGGGCCCTGCGCACCCGGCCCGCCCCTGACTCGGGGTCAACCCCCTCGTAAGGCGGCACGTCCACCGGGCTGGGCAGGTAGTGGACGATGGCGTCCAGCAGGAGCTGGATCCCCTTGTTCCGGAACGCCGCCCCGCACAGCACCGGCACCCCCTTGAGCCCCACCGTGGCCCGCCGCAGACCGGCCCGGATCGCCGGCTCGTCGAGCGAGTCCCCCGCCACGTAGGCCTCCATCACGGCCTCGTCTGCATCGGCCAGGGCCTCGAGCATGCGCTCCCGCATGACCCGAGCCTCGTCCAGGACCTCCGCAGGGACCGGGATGTCCCTGTAGCGCTCCCCAAACCCCTCTTCGTCCCAGACCCGCGCCTTCCAGCAGACCAGGTCCACCACCCCCCGGAAACCGTCTTCCCGCCCCAGGGGGATCTGCACCGGGATGGGGCTCGCCCCAAGCCGGTCCTGGATCTCGTCCACCACCCGGCTGAAGTGCGCGCCGGTGCGGTCCATCTTGTTCACAAAGGCGATCCGAGGCACCCGGTACCGATCGGCCTGGCGCCACACCGTCTCCGACTGGGGCTCCACCCCGCCCACGGCGCAGAACACGGCGACCATCCCGTCCAGCACCCGGAGGCTGCGTTCCACCTCGATGGTGAAGTCCACGTGCCCCGGAGTGTCGATGATGTTGATCCGATGGCCAAGCCAGAAGCAGGTGGTGGCAGCCGCGGTGATCGTGATGCCCCGTTCCTGCTCCTGGGCCATCCAGTCCATCACGGCCGTGCCTTCGTGCACTTCCCCCAGGCGGTGACTCACCCCGGTGTAGTACAGGATCCGTTCGGTCGTGGTCGTCTTGCCCGCGTCGATGTGGGCCGCGATGCCGATGTTCCGGTACTTCTCGATGGGGGTCTGCCTGGGCACGACACCGTCTCTTCAAGGCCCCGGGGGCTCGATCACCACCGTAGGTGCGAGAACGCCTTGTTGGCCTCGGCCATGCGGTGGGTGTCCTCGCGCTTCTTCACCGCTCCGCCGCGGTTCTGGTACGCGTCCAGGATCTCGTTGGCCAGGCGGTCGCGCATGGTGCGCTCGCCCCGGGCCCGGGCGTAGCTCACCAGCCACCGGATCCCCAGGCTCACCTGGCGCCGGGGGTTCACCTCCACGGGCACCTGGTAGGTGGCGCCGCCCACCCGCCGGGACTTGACCTCCACGATGGGCTTGATGTTTTGCAGGGCGGCATGGAAGACCTCGAGCCCGTTTTGACTCGTCTTGCCCTCCACCACCTCCAGAGCGCCGTACACGATCTTCTCGGCCACGCTCTTCTTGCCGTCGAGCATGACCTTGTTGATCAGCTTCCCCAGGAGCTCGTCTCCGTACACCGGATCGGCCACCTGGCGGAACTTCGGCCGCTTGGGCGCCGCCGGCTGCTCGTAGCGACTGCGTTTCTTCGCCATGGCCGACTCCTACTTGGGCTTCTTGGCGCCGTACTTGGACCGCCCCTGCCGGCGCTTGTCCACGCCCGAGGCGTCCAGGGTACCGCGGACGATGTGGTAGCGAACGCCGGGAAGGTCCTTGACCCGGCCGCCCCGGATGAGCACCACGGAGTGCTCCTGGAGGTTGTGCCCCTCGCCGGGGATGTAGGCCGTGACCTCCTTGCCGGTGGTCAGCCGCACACGGGCGACCTTCCGGAGCGCCGAGTTCGGCTTCTTCGGGGTGGTGGTGTACACGCGGGTGCACACTCCCCGCTTCTGGGGGCAGGCCTCCAGGGCCGGAGACGCCGTCCGCTTCTTCACCTTCTTGCGGCCCTTGCGCACGAGCTGGTTGATCGTGGGCATCCACACCCTCCTCGACGGTTTCGGGCGCCCAACCCGAAAACAATACGCGCACCTGCCGGCCGACCCGGCCGCAGCACCGGGCGGGCACCGACAGGCCAACCACTCTCAAGTCGTTACGGTCGACGAACGTGTCCGGTTCGGCGAGCTGTTCGGCGGCTCGTACCCCGAGGGAGGCAGCGGAGCCGTTGGGGAGCGCTCTCCCCCAAAAGGGAACGCGGAGGCTATCACACCGGCCCAGGCGGTGCAAGGGGCACTAAGCGATTTTTTCGGCGGGGCAGGCCCCGCCCCTGACGGTCACTTCAGGAAGGTTCGGAGCTTCCGGCTCCGGGTGGGATGGCGCAGCTTGTGCAGGGCCTTGGCCTCGATCTGCCGGATCCGCTCCCGGGTCACGGCGAAGTCCCGGCCCACCTCCTCCAGGGTATGGTCCGACTTCTCGTCGATGCCGAAGCGCATCCGCAGCACCTTCTCCTCCCGGGGGGTCAGGGTGGACAGGACCTCCCGGGTTTTCTCGGCCAGGTTGGAGTGCTCGGCCGCCTCGTCCGGGAGGACCGCGTTCTTGTCCTCGATGAAGTCCCCCAGGTGGCTGTCCTCCTCGTCCCCGATCGGGGTCTCCAGGCTGATCGGCTCCTTGGCGATCCGCAGGACCTTACGAACCTTGGCCACGCTCATGTCCATACGCTCGGCGATCTCCTCGGGCTTGGGCTCGCGGCCCAGCTCCTGCACCAGGTACCGGCTGGTGCGCACCAGCTTGTTGATCGTCTCCACCATGTGCACCGGCACCCGGATGGTCCGGGCCTGATCCGCGATGGCCCGGGTGATGGCCTGGCGGATCCACCAGGTGGCGTAGGTGGAGAACTTGTAGCCCCGCTGGTACTCGAACTTGTCCACCGCCTTCATCAGGCCGATGTTCCCCTCCTGGATCAGGTCCAGAAACTGGAGCCCCCGGTTCGTGTACTTCTTGGCGATGCTCACCACGAGCCGCAGGTTGGCCTCGATCAGCTCGGTCTTGGCAATCTTGGCCCGCATCTGGCCTGAACGGATTCTCTTCACCTTGTCGAACAGGGCCTGCCGGCTGAGCCCCGTGCGCTCCTCGGCCTCGCGGATCGCGTCCAGATGCTCGCGGATCTCCTTGCGCAGCCGCTTGACCTGGTCGGGCCGGCGCCCCATCTCCTCGCAGATGGCCCGCAGGTTCTTGCCCTCCCACATGACCAGGAACTCCTGGGGCGACATGCCGATCTCGGCCTCGATGGCCCGCATCCCCCTCTCGGCGGCCCGGACTCGGTCGGCCAGCTCGAAGTACCGGCCCACGATCTCGTCCACCACGGCGTCCTTGAGCCCCAGCGACCGGAAGTGACGCACCATCTCCCTCTGGATGGCCGAGATCTCGGCCTCCACCTCCTCGCCCGCCGCCTGCCGAGCCCGGAGCTCGGCCCGGCGGCGGTCGAGGTCCCGGATCGTCTCGATCACCGCGAGCACCCGGTCCACCTGGTTCTCATGGGAGACCGGGGACGCGGGCGGGGCCGGTTCGCCCTCCTCGGCGGCCTCCTCAGGCTCCTCGGCCTCGCCGAGGTCCTCGCTCAGATCCATCACGCTCCGCAGGCTCACCTCGCCGGCGCGCAGCCTCTCCCCCAGGGTCACGATCTCATCCACGGCCAGGGAGCCGCTGAACGCGGCATCGAACGCCTCGTTCAGGCCCGCCTCGATGCGCTTGGCGATCTCCACCTCGCCCTCCCGGGTGAGAAGCGACACCGACCCCATCTCCCGGAGGTACATGCGCACCGGGTCGTTGGTGCGCTCGAACAGGGCCTCGTAGTCCGCGCGCTCCTCCTCCTCAGCGGGCTCCTCCCGGGTCTTGACCTCCTTGCCCTCCTCCTCGGCGGGCGGCGAGAACTCCCCATCCTCCCGGGCCACGGACTCCACCGCCTCCTCCTCCACCACCTCGATGTCGAGGTCCCGGAGCGTCATGATCAGCTCGTCGATCGCCTCGGGATCCACGTACTCGTCGGGAAGGAAGTCGTTGAGCTCCCGGTAGGTCACGTACCCCCGGTCTCGCCCCTCCTCGATGAGCTCCTCGAACTCCTCAAGCCGAAAGCCTCTGCTCATTGGTCTGCACTCTCCCTGGAGAAAAATCTCGAGAGGCGCCCGTCAGCCGCCGAGCCGGGCGACCTCCCGGTCCAGCTCGGCCTTCCGCCGCAGCAACCCCGCGACCCGTTCTGCGTCGCCCACCCGCTCCGCTCGCCGGAGCTGGCGCAGCACCTCGGCCGCCTCCTGCCGCGCCGCCCGCAGGCGCATCCGACGCACCAGCTCCCCAAGCTCGGGCAGCCCGGCCCCGTCCTCCACCACCACACGGGCCACAACCGGGCGGACGGGCTCCGGCGCCTCGGCCAGGCGCAGCGCGTCCGGCTGACCGGACACCCACCGGGCCGCCTCCCGCAGGGGGCCCGGTCCGAAACACTCGTCGAGGCCCTCGTCCCGGAACGCCTGCCGGGCCGTGGGCCGGTGCACCAGGCAGGCCACCACCGCCCGCTCCAACGGATCGTCCGGCGTCTCAGCGGACGCCGCCTCTCGGGCCGGCTCCCCGCCGGCCCACCGGGGGATCCGAGCCCGTAGCCGGGCCTCGTCCACCCCCAGGGCCTCGGCCGTCCGGCGGGCGTACAGGTCCCGGGCCAGGGGGTCGGACACCGCGGCCAGAACCCGAGCCGCCTCGTCGGCCGCCCGCAGGCGGCCGGGCACCGAGGTCAGGTCGAGCCGGGACATCAGGTCCTCCAAGAACCCGTCGAACAGGGGGGTGGCCCCGGCCACGAGCCGTTCCAGGTCGCCGCCCTCCCGCACGAACGAATCGGGATCATGCCCTGGCGGAAGGAACACGGCCCGACAGTCGACCCCCTCGGCCAGGAACACCTCGAGGCTCCGCACCGCGGCCCGCCGGCCGGCCTCGTCGCCGTCGTAGAGCAGCACCACCCGGTCCACCCGGCGGCGCAGCTCCCGAAGGTGATCCGGCCCCAGGGCCGTGCCCAGGGTGGCCACCGCCCGGGGATAGCCCCGGCCATGAAGGCTCACCACGTCCATGTACCCTTCCACCACCCAGGCCTCCCGGCGCTTGCGCAGGGCCCCGGCCGCCTGGTGCAGCCCATAGAGCAGCCTGCGCTTCCGGAACACCGGGGTCTCGGGGCCGTTCAGGTACTTCGGCTCCCCCGAGTCCACCACCCGGCCGCCGAACCCCACTACCCGGCCCGATGCGTCGTGGATCGGGAACATAAGCCGGTCCCGAAACCGGTCGTACCAGTCCCCCCCCTCCCGGGCCTTGAGCAGGCCTGCCCGCTCCGCCATCCCGAGGTCCCATCCCCGGCTCTTGAGGAACCGGGTCAGGTTGTCCCAGCCCCGGGGCGCGTACCCCAGCCCGAACGCTTCGGACAGCTCCGCCGAGATGCCCCGGCCCTCCAGATAGGCCCGGGCCCGCTCCCCGGCCCGGCCCTGGGTGAGCTGGTGCCGAAAGTACCGGGCGGCCAGGCCCAGGACCTCCAGCAACTCCGCCCGGTCGTCCGGGGCCCCCCGGTCCTTTGCCCCTTTCTCCGGCAGGGGGACCCCGGCCTGGCGGGCCAGGCGCTCCACCGCTTCCCGGAACCCCAGGCCCTCCACCTCCATCACGAACCGGAACAGGTCCCCGCCCGCCCCGCATCCGAAACAGTGGTACACCCCCTTCTCGTCGTTCACCACGAAGCTGGGGGTGCGCTCGTCGTGGAACGGACACAGACCCTTCCAGTTCTTCCCGGCCTGGCGTAGCGCCACGTAGGGGCCCACCACGTCCAAAATCGACACCCGGGCCCGGATCTCCTGGAGCAGATCGTCGTAGCGCATGGCCGTCCCGCCAGCCGTCAACCCCGCAGCTCCACCACCGTGACCGCGTCCCCCTCCTGGGCCTGCCACTCCTCCACCCGCGGGTCGGACGAGAGGCGCTCGCGCACGGCCCGGCGCAGCGCGCCGGTGCCGCGGCCGTGGACCACCCGCAGCGACCCTGCGTCCGCCAGGACCGCTCCGTCCAGGGCCCGGTCCAACCTTCGGAGGGCCTCGTCCACCCGGCACCCCACCAGAACGAGGTCGGTGGGCGCCCTGGCCTCGGCCTCCACCCGCACGCCTCCGCTCCGAGCCTCCAGGGTTCTCGGCGCCTCCTCCCGAACCTCCAGTTGGGCCGGCGCCACGGTCACTCGCAGCCCCCCCACATCGACCACGGCCTGGCCGTCCTTGAGCGCCACGATCCGGCCCTCCCGCCCCAGCGGCTGAACCCGGACCCACAGCCCCTCCCGGAGGGGCTCGGCCGTACGGGAGGGCTCAGGAGCCGGCCGGACCAGGGCCCGTTCCAGGGCCTGCGCGATCCGGGCGACCTCGGTCTGGGCCTCCTTCTGGGGGATCTCTCGCCGGGAGAACCGGCGGATCGCCCGGGCCAGGGCCCTGCGGGCCCGTGTGATCTCGGCCCGAGCCTCGGCCCAGGCCGCCTCCCGAGCCCGGCGGCGGTCCTCCTCGGCCTGACGCAACCGCCGCTGCGCCTCGGCCAGCCGGCGCCGCGCCTCGTCCTCGGCCGCCCGGGCCCGGGCCCGGGCCTCCAAGGCCTCGTCCCGGGCCCGCTCCAGGTCCTGGAGGAAGCCGGCCCCCGGCTCCTCACCGCCGACGGCGTAGGCCCGGGCTCGGGCCAGCACCTCCAGCGGGAACCCCAAGCGCTCGGCCACGTCCAGGGCGTTGGACCGGCCCGTCCGGCCGTAGATCAACCGGTAGAGGGGCCGGCCGGTCTCCCGGTCGAAGGCCACGGCCGCATTCTCGGCCTCGGGCCGGGCATATGCGAACCCCTTCAGGCCCTCCAGGTGGGTGGTCCCGATCACGGTGGCCCCGGCCTCCATGAGAGCCTCGAGCACGGCAAGGGCCAGGGCGGCCCCCTCCCGGGGGTCGGTGCCGGCCCCCAGCTCGTCGAGCAGCACCAATGTCCCGGGGGCCGCCCCCTCCAGAGCCTCCCGGAGCCTCGTCACGTGGCCCGTGAACGTGGACAGGTGGCGGTCCAGGTCCTGCTCGTCGCCGATGTCGGCGAACACCGGGTCGAACCAGCCCACCCGGCTGCCCTCGGCAGCGGACACGAACAACCCGCTGCGAGCCATCAGGGTCAGCAGCCCGGCGGTCTTAAGGGCCACGGTCTTGCCGCCGGCGTTGGCCCCGGTGATAAGCAGAAGCCGGGGTCCGCTTTCCCCCCTGCAGCCCACCCTGAGGTCCACCGGCACCACCCCGTGGTCCGGGTGGAGCACCAGCAAAGGGTGCCGGGCGGCTTCCAGGCGGAGCTCGGGCCGGTCGACGATCTGGGGCCGCGCGGCACCGAGCCGCCGGGCTAAGCCCCACTTGGCCGACACCAGGTCCAGATGGGCGGCCACAGCCACGTTGGCGGCGATGGCCCCGGCCTCCCGGCCCACCTGGGCCGTAAGGTCGGTCAAGATGCGCCGGATCTCGGCTTCCTCCTCCTCCCGGAGGGTCCCCAGGCGGTTGTTGAGCTCCACCACCTCCAAGGGCTCCACGAAGAACGTGTTGCCCGTGCGGGACCGGTCGTGGACGATGCCGTCCAGATACCCCCGGAAGTCCGTGCGCAGGGGCACCACGTACCGGCCGTCGCGGACCGTGACGAAGTCGTCCCGCACGGCCGGAGCCAGGTCCCGCTCCCTCAGCAGGGCCTCCAGCCGGGACCGGATCCGCTGCCGCAGGCGCCTGAGCTCGGCCCGGATCGCTGCCAGCTGGGGGCTGGCCCCATCCAGGATCTCACCCCGGGGGCCGAAGGTCCGGGCGAATCGGTCCACCAGGAGATCCAACGGCCTCATGCGGGCCGCGTACTCCCCCAGGGGGGAGCCTTCGGCCGCGGCGTCCTCCAGGTACTCCAGCACCCGGGCGCAGGTCTCCACCGTGTCCCGGATCTCCAGGAGCGCCTCCGCAGCCAGAGTCATGCCGGGCCGACGGGCGTCCTTCAGATGAACCGAGATCTCCCGGAGCCCCCCCACGGGGGGAAGCCCCAGGTCCGGCTCTCGGCGGCCCAGCTCCTCCACCTCGGCCAGGGCCCGGCGGGCGGCCTCCGCATCGGGGAGCGGCCGCAAGGCGGCGCACAGGGCCTTCCCCTGAGGGGATCGACCCTCTTCGGCCAAGGCCTCGAGGATCCGGAAGAAATCGAGAACCTGGAGGGTCCGCGCATCCGCCCCCACCCCGCTGCCGCGCTCGGCGGGGCCGGGGCGCCGCGCAAGGGAAGGAACGGTCAACTTCGCTCCCCGGCAAGGAGCTCGCGCACCCGGGCGCTCACCCGGCCTCCGGCTGCCCGGCCCCGCACCCGGGGCATCAGCACCTTCATCACCCGGCCCATGTCCCGGGGGCCGGTCGCGCCCACCTCCTCCACGGCCCGGGCCGCCTCGGCCCGCAGCTCCTCTTCGCTCAACGGGGCCGGCAGGAACTCCTCAATCACCGCCAGATCCGCCTCCTCCTTGGCGACCAGGTCCTCCCGGCCAGCGGCGCGAAACTGGGCGATGCTCTCCCGGCGCTGCTTAGCCAGGGTGCCCAGGGCGGCCAGCACCTCGTCCTCGCCCAACGGCGCCCGCTTCTCGATCCGGCGCCGTTGCAGCTCGGCCCGGACGTTCCGGAGGGCGGCCACACGGGCTGCATCCCGGGCCTTCATCGCCTGCGTCAGAGCCCCATCGATCCGCTGCTCCAGGGTGCTCACCTCAGCCATCGCCGCCTCCACCGGGAACGAACCGTATCATACACAACATTCAGGCAGCCCAGCCGGTTGTCAAGGTCACCGGGTGGTCACGAACCCCTGAATCCCCTTTCCCTTCAGCACCGAGTCCTGAAACTTTCCGGCCGCGGCCCGGCTTCGGAACCGACCGGCCTGGACTCGGTACCAGGTGCGGCCGGCCACCGAGGCCTCCACGATCTGGGCCTCCACCCCCTGCTGCCGGATCCGGGCCAGGAACCGCTCTGCGTCGGCCCGGCTGCGAAACGATCCCACCTGCACCGTGAACACAGGCGGAGGAGCCTCGGCCGCGCTCGTCCGGGGTGGGGCCGGCGGAGGCGGGGCGGGCGGGGTCTCGGCACGCGGCGCGACCGGCGCCTGCCGAGCCGACTGAGCCGACGGGCTTTTGAGGTCTCGGTAGAACGAGAGTTCCGGCTGGGGGAGGGGCTCCTCCTGGGGCGGGGAGGACGTCGGCCGGGGAGCCGGCCGCTCCGACACCTCCAACTCCGGGGGGAGAGGCCGGGGCGCCCAGAGGGAACGGCCCACGAACACACCCAGGAGGAACACCAGCACCAGGACGAGCCCGCCCCCCAGGACCGCTACGGTGAGGCGCCCCGCATCGAAGCTGATCACATGCCGGTCCTCCACCTGCCGACGGTCGGCCATGCCCTCACATCGAGTCGGGCGCGTCCACGCCCAGGATCCCGAGCCCGTTGGCGATGATCCGTTGCACCGCGGCCGCCAGGCACAATCGGGCCCGGGCCAGATCGGGGTCGTTCACGAGGAACCGATGGCGGTTGTAGTAGCCGTGGAACCGGGCCGCCAGGTCCTGAAGGTAGAAGGTCAGCCGGTGGGGCTCGCGCTGGAGCGCGGCCTCCTCCACCACCTCGGGGAACAGGTACAGCATCTTCAACAGCTCCCGTTCCTCCTCCACGCACAGGCGCGACAGGTCCGCCTCGGCCGCCCGAGGCCGTGCGAACCCCGCCTTGGCCGCCTCCCGAAACACGCTCGAGACCCGGGCGTGGGCGTACTGCACGTAGAACACCGGGTTGTCGGCGGTCTGGGCCTTGGCCACCTCGAGGTCGAAGTCCAGGGGCGCGTCGCACGACCGGGTCAGGAACAGGAACCGGGCCGCGTCCCGGCCCACCTCCTCCACCACCTCCCGCAGGGTCACGAACTCCCCGGCCCGGGTGGACATGCCCACGGGCTTGCCCGCCCGCAGCAGGTTCACGAACTGGACCAGGAGCACCTCCAGCCGATCCGGGTCCTCCCCCAGGGCGGCCAGGGAGGCCTTCATGCGGGGCACGTACCCGTGGTGATCGGCCCCCCAGATGTCCACCACCCGGTCGAAGCCCCGGGCCAGCTTGTCCATGTGGTAGGCGATGTCCGCGGCGAAGTACGTGAGGCTACCGTCCCGCTTGACCAGCACCCGGTCCTTCTCGTCGCCATGGGCCGTGGTGCGCAGCCAAAGGGCTCCGTCGGCTCGGTACGCCTCCCCCCGCTCCTCGAGAAGCTGCAGGGTCTCCTCCACCGCCCCCTCCTCGTGAAGGGACCGCTCCGAGAACCAGCGGTCGAACCGCACCCCAAACGCCTCGAGGTCTTGGCGGATTCCGTCGAGGATCTTCGCGCCGGCCCAGCGCCCCAACCGCTCCACGGCCTTTTGCTCGGACCACCCCTTCCACTCCGAACCGAACACCCCCAGGGCCTCCCGGGCCAGGTCCCGGACGTACTCGCCCCGGTAGTGGTCCTCGGGGAACGTCACCGCCTCGCCCGCGAGCTCGCGACACCGGAGCCACACCGAGCGTCCCAAGATCCTCATCTGATTGCCGGCGTCGTTGACGTAGTACTCGCGCTCCACCCGGAACCCGGCGAACTCCAGCAGCCGGGCCAGGACGTCGCCCACGGCCGCCCCCCTGCCGTGACCCACGTGGAGGGGCCCCGTGGGGTTGGCCGACACGAACTCCACCTGCACCTTCCGGCCCCGTCCCACGCCGGAGCGGCCGTACCCAGCCCCCTCCCGCTCCACCTCGACCAGCACCCGGGTCCAGGCCAGGGGGTCGAGGCGCACGTTCAGGAACCCCGGCCCGGCCACCTCGGTCGAGGCCACCAGCCCCTCCGGATCCTCCAGGTGGGCCTTCAGGATCTCGGCGACCCGACGCGGGGGCATGTGCACGGCCGCGCCCAGGACCAGGGCGAGATTGGTGGCAAAGTCTCCGTGGTCCGGGTTCCGGGGCAGCTCCACCTTCCAGTGGACCTGCCGATCCGGCCGGGGCAGGTCTCCGCTGGTCACGGCCCGCTCCAAGGCCTGGGAAAACAGGTCGGTCAAGGTACGGCGCACGGTCTCTCCCTGTGTCGGAGAAGGCAGGGGGCTGGACGCTTGGGTCCCCATAGGTCCCGGACGTGGGCGAAGGAGGCCGGGGGCCTCAGGAGTCGCCGAACACGTCCTCCACCTTCTTGTGACGCTCCTGGGGTTCGGCGGGCTCGTCCTCGGGTCCGAGGGCCGCATCCCGGCAGAAGTCCGGGCAGTGGAGCACGGTCTCGCGCATGGTGTGTTTTTTGGTGCAGGTCTCTCGCCATGCGCACACGGCACACTGGGTGCGTACGTCCAAGGTCACGATGCTTCCTCCTCGGCCGGGTCGGGAAGGCTGCGGGGCGTCTCCGGCCAGGCCACGCCGGCCACGGCCGCGTACTGTCGGGGCCTCCGGTCCGCCAGAAACGGCCAGGTACGCCGGGCCCACTCCACCGTGGAGGGGTCGACCTCGGCCAGCAACACCCCCTCGGCCATGCCCAGGGGCTCGGCAGCCAGGTCCCCGTCGGGCCGAACTACGTAAGAGTGGCCGTAAAAGTCCAGCCCGTCCTCGCTGCCCACCCGGTTGACCCGTACCAGGTAGCACCCGTTGGTCACCGCGTGGCTCACGCCCATGGCGAGCCACCGCTCCTGGCTCGCGTAGGCGGCCGCGGTGGGCACGAACACCACCTGGGCCCCGGCCAGGGCCAGGCACCGGAACCCCTCGGGGAAGAACTGGTCCCACCCCAGCTGGATGCCGACCCGCAACGGCCCCACCTCGAACACCGGAAACCCTATGTCGCCCGGTGCAAACAGCCTGCGCTCAGCCCAGCCGGGGATGTCGGGCAGGTGAACCTTCCGGTACAGTCCCTGCACCCGCCCCCCGGCGTCGACGAGGAGGGCGCTGTTGTGGTACACGCCCTCGGCACGGCGCTCACAGAACGGAAGCACGATCGCGATGCCGATCTTCCTTGCCGTCTCCGAGACCCAGGCGGCCAGCCTCCCCGAGGCGGGCTGGGCGTGGGCGGACGGATCTGCCGAACCGTCGCGTGGAAACCAGGGATGGAGGGCCAGCTCCGGCAGGCACGCGATCTCGGCGCCCCGGGCACGGGCCGCCTGGAGGAACTGCTCCACCCGGGCCCGCACTCGATCGGGCTCTAGCTGGTAGGCGACCTGTACGGCGGCGATCTTCACGGGATGGTCCTCGGCGGGGCAGCAGCGGAACCGGCGTTTTCGAGAAAAGGCGTGATATCCTATGGGCCCTCCGGGGTCCGGGTCAAGGAGTTTCCCATGCGTGTGGACCGGATGACCATGACCGAGTTCGAGCAGGCGGTGCGCGCCCTCCGGGTGGCCCTGGTGCCGTTTGGGAGCGTGGAGGAGCACGGCCGCCACCTTCCCTTGTCCACCGACACGCTCCAGGTGTGGCAGGTGGCCCTGGAGGCAGCCCGCAGGGTGCCCTTCCTTGTCTGCCCGCCGGTGCACTACGGGTACTGCCGCAGCACCCGGGACCACCCGGGAACCCTTTCGATCCGCCCCTCCACCCTGCGCCGGATCGCCTTCGACCTGGCGGAGAGCCTCCACCGCCAGGGTGCGCGGGGGGTGATCCTGGCCTCGGGTCACGCCGGCGGAGTCCACATGGCGGCGCTGGAGGAGGCGGCCGAGGCCCTGGTCGACGCCTTCCCTGACCTGGATCTCGCCGTGGTGTGCGAGTACCGGTGGGCCCAGGAGGCCGGACGGGGCGGGGTGGTGTCCACGGTCGACGACGGCCACGCCGGCGAGATCGAGACGAGCCGAGTCCAGGCCCTGGATCCCGACCTGGTGAAGGGCCTCTCCCCCGAGGAGTACCCCCGGTTTGAGAAGCCCTTCGTGGCCCGGGACAAGAGGGCCCAGTGGCCCGGAGGGGTGTGGGGAAACCCAGCCGCGGCCACGCCGGAGAAGGGCTGGGTCCTCTTCGAGGCATCGGTCGGACGACTGGTGGGGCTGGTCACCCAGATGCGGGCCCGCGTGGCCTAGCCGCCCGGATCACCCGCCCCGGGCCTCCTGGATTCCGGGGCCCAGCGCCCGGCTCACCGCCGCCTCCAGGTCGGCCAGGCGAAACGGCTTGTGGAGGAACATCGTCCCCTCCATCTCCAGATCGTCCACCTGATCGCCGGCGTGGCCCGAGACCAGAACGGCCGGCACCCCTGGCCACCGGTCGCGCAGGCGAGACAGGAGCTCTGGCCCCCGCATGCCCGGCATCACCACGTCGGTGACCAGAAGATCCAGTCGGGTCTCGCCGGCCAGCCCCTTCTCGGCCTCCTCCCCCGAGGCGAAGGCCAGCACCCGGTACCCCAGGTCCCGCAGGCACTCGGCCGCCAGGTCGCGCACGGCCGGGTCGTCCTCCACGAGAGCCACGGCCCGCCCCCCCCCGGCCGTCACGGTCTCGGAGGGCTCGGCCGGTGACTCCGCAGCACAGGCATCGGCCGAGGGCCACAGCACCCGGAACAGGCTGCCCTCACCCGGGCGGGAGTCCACATCGATCCGACCACCTGCCTGGCTCACGATGCCGTAGACCGTGGCCAGGCCGAGCCCGGTTCCTTTCTCCTCCCCCTTGGTGGTGAAGAACGGCTCGAAGATGTGGTCCATCACCGCGGGGTCGATGCCGGTGCCCGTGTCCTCCACCTCGATCATGGCCACCGCCTTCCCCTCGTCGACCCCCTTCAGGGTGCGCACCCACAGGTCGCCGCCCTGGGGCATGGCGTCCCGGGCGTTCACCACCAGGTTCAGCACCACCTGCTCCAGCTGGCCCGGGTCGGCCCGGACCTTGCCGACCCCCACCCCCAGCTCCAGATGAAGCCGCACGTCCTCGCCCAGCAGCCGCTCCAACATGCCGGTCAGATCCTGCAGGGCCTCGTTCAGGCGCAGGACCCGGGGCTCCACCTTCTGGCGCCGGCTGAAGGTCAGCAGCTGGCGGGTCAGCTCGGCAGCCCGGTCCACCGCTTTGAGGATCTCACGGGCGGCCCGCTCCCCCTTCGGGTCATCGCGCACCCGCCGTCCGAGCATCTCGGCGTAACCGGACACGGCCGTGAGAAGGTTGTTGAAGTCGTGGGCCACCCCTCCGGCGAGCCGGCCCAGAGCCTCCATGCGCTGGCTGTGGGTGAGCTGGGCCTCCAGGGTCCGGCGCTCCGTCACGTCGAACAGGATACCCTCTAACCGCCGGTCGGCAGGCCCTTCCACTGCCCGGCCCACGTCCAGGACCCACCGCAGCCCACCTTGGGCGTCCTGGACCCGGTACTCCACTTCGTAGGGCTCGCCCCTCGCCACCGAGGCCGTGATCTCCCGCCACACCCGCGGCCGGTCATCGGGGACCACGGGCTCGGCCAACCCCTTGGTGGGGTCTCCCAAAACGACGGGATCGGGCTCGCCGAACACCCGGGCCGCCCCAGGGCTCAGGAACTCCACGGGAGCTCGCGAGGGCACGCATCCGCACCGGTAGGCCGCTCCCGGAAGGTTGTCGATCAGCGTGCTCAGAGCACGTCGGGTCTCGGCCAGACGGGTCTCGGTCCTGAGCCGCTCCATTTCTCCGCCGACCCGGCGGGCATAGAGGGCCAACAGCTCCCGCTCAGCCCCTCCCACCCGAAGAGGGCGGTCGTGGAACACGCACACGATGCCGATCAGCTGGCCCGAGCTGTCGGTCACCGGGACGCCGGCGTAGGCCACGAAGTCGTGCTCTCGGAAAAACTCGCTGCCCGGAAACGCACTTTGGAGCCCCCGCTCAAACACCACCAGTTCGTTGCGGCTAGCCACCTCTCCGCACGGTGTGTCGCTCAGGACGAAGGCCGGTCGCTCCACGAGCTCCTCGCCCACCACGGCGGCCAAGGGCTCTCCCCTCCCCTTCACGAGATTCACCCGGCTCAACAGCGCGGCCCGTGCCCCGAACTCGCGAGCCAAGGCCGTGACTACGGCCCGAAACAGCTCCGGGCCGGTGAGGGCGGCGGTGGCTTCGTGGAGCCGCCGCAACCGCTCCTCGGCCCGGCGCCGCACCCGGGCCTCGGTCTGAAACGCCTCGAGCGCGGCCACCCGTTCCAAAGCCACTCCGGCCATGTGTCCCAGGGTCTCCAGCGCCTCCCGATCGTCGCACGAGAAGGTGCGGCCGGTGGGGAACACCAGAGTCAGGACCCCGAGGGTGCGTCCCTCGGCCCGCAGCGGCACCGCAGCCACGGCATCGGCTCCGAGGAGGTCCGCTGCCTCGGGCACGGCCGCCGGATGGTTCCGGTAGTCCTCCACCACGAGGACGGCCTCGCCCTCAAGCACCCGCCCCGTCACCCCGTGATCCCGGGGGATCCGGCCGAACCGGTTCCGAAAAGCCAGAGGAAGGTTCCTCCCGGCTGCCAAGAACAGCTGGTGCCGTTCCTCGTCGAGCCGATACAGGGTCGCGGCCGTGGCGCCAAAGGCGTCCAGTGCCCCCTCGCTTACGGTGTGGAGCACGTCCTCCTCGTTCTGGGCCAGGGTGAGCTGGCTGGCCAGCCGGTAGAGCCCGTCCAGCCGCTGGGCCCGCCGGGCGAGCTCGGTCTCCCAGCGCTTGCGCTCGGTGATATCCCGGAGCACCCCGGCCACCCCCCGGATCGCTCCCGAGACGTCCCGGATGGGAATTCGGGACGCCAGGAACACCCGGCTCTCGCCAGCCACGGGGAAGACCTCCTCCGCTTGGACCGGGCGGCCCGCACGCAGGACCTCGCGGTCGTGGGCCTCGACCACGGTCGCGAACTCGGGGGGGAGGAAGTCCCGGGGCCTCCGGTCCACCGCTGCCTCGGGCGAGACCCCCAGCAGGCGGGCTCCCACGGGGTTCACCATCTCGTACCGGCCCTCGGTGTCCTTCAAGAACACCGCGTCCTCGGAGCCCCTGGCCAGGGCCTGGAGCCGCTCCTCCGAGGTGCGAACCTCCTCCAGCAGCTGCCTGTGCCGCCGGCCGGCCCAGGCCCACCACGCCCCCAGCCAGGCCAGCCCCACGCACAGCGCCGCCAGACCGGTTAAGGCCGCCTCCCACCGGGCGGTCCGTCGCCACGGAGCCAGGGCCGCATCCCGATCGCTGGCCACCACGAGGCCCCAGCCGGCCTCGGAGATCCACCGGACCGCTGCGATGACCCTGCGGCCACCCGGCCCCAGGAACGAGCCCTCGGTCTCCCGGCTCTCCAGGGCTGCCTCAACCACCGATCCGGGCCGGGACTCGGTGTAGCGCAACGGGTCGCCCGGGCCGGGCCGGATCACCTCGGCACCTACGTCGCCCGAGGGGCGGCGGCGCACCAGGTACACCTCGACCTCGGCCGAGTCGGAAGCGGTCCTCAGGAGAGGGAACAGGGTGGAACGGGCATCCAGATACACCCCAACCACCCCCAAAACGGGGGCGTCGGCAGGCCGATCGGCCGGATCGGCCCGCCGGAACACCGGGGCCAGGACACCGAGCACGGGGTCTCCGGCCGCGTCGAAATGAAGATCGTGCACCAGCACCCGGTGCTCCCGGGCCACCCGGCGCACCATAGGGGGCACGGCAGCGTGCGGCGGTGCGCTGCCCTCGCCCTCGAGCAGCAGGTCCCCCTGGGGCGTGAACAGGTAGGCGCCGAGAACCCCCCCGAACAGACGCAGGTTGGTGAGGTGAAGCCGCGGATGAGCCAGACCCGCCCCCTTGGGGCACGTCTCCGCGATGCACAGGTTCACCAGGTCGGGGTCCCAGGCCAGCACCTCCGCATCGGCCCGGCGCTCGGCCAACCACGCCAGCAGCGAGGCCTTTCGGGCGTCGGCCACCGAGGCCAGCCGGGAACGGACCCCGGCTTCGTACCCATCGAGCTCGGTGGTCCTTTTCCAGAGGAAGGTCCCTCCCCCGGCGGCCGCCCCAAGCACAAGGACGATGCCCCCCCAAACCCACCACGACCGGTACCGTCGTAAGATCAAGAACGCTTCCTCACCGAGCGGTTGGGGGTGAGGTGGGGGTTATCCCCCACCCGTGAGGAGCACGCGCGTTTTCCCCCATTCGCCGTGCTTTTTGTTAAACCGGCGTCCAGGCGGGAGCGATTCCCTCCAGGGAAAAGAGCCTATGTTGTCACCGGGTTAACGATGATCCGATGGGCGAACAGACGCACCTGTCTCTCTAACTGGGGGCCCAAGCCCCAGCGCCGGAACAGCGCACCTACTGTCCGCCGGTTTGACAGGCCACCCGGCCGCCAAACGCCCAACCGTTTTTTTTCTGAAGATGGTCCTCTCCCCCCGGCCCCTAGGACCCCGGGCACACCTGCCAACCGAGCCTCACCGTCCCCCTGGCTCCGGGCTCTCTCCGGGATGACGCAAACCCCATTCCTTCGCAGTCCATCCATCAGGCCCCGCCCCCCGGGCTGCGGTACACGTACGCGCAGGGGTCCGTGGGGTAGAGCTCACGGAAGTTGCGGATCTTCTCGAGGTACGACGACCGGAGGGGCTCATCCTTGGGCACCAAAAGGATCCCGTTCTGGGTGCGCAGGTCCCGAGACAGGACCATCCCTTCCCGCAGCTCATCCAGAGGCACTTTGCGCTCGCGGGTGGAGTCGTAAGCGTCCCGGCGCTCCTCGAGCACGTCGAGCAGGGCGTTGAACACGGCGCCGTCGAAGTGCCGCCCTACCTGCCGATCCATGGCATCCAGCACCAGCCTTTCCTCTGCACCTTTGCGCACCCCTCCGCGGGTCAGGCGGTCGTAGGCATCGACCACCCGGATCACCCGGGCGGCCACGGGGATCTCGTCGCCCGCCAGGCCGTCCGGAAATCCCGAGCCGTCCACGTTCTCGTGGTGGTGGCGCACCGCCCGGGCCACCCCCACGAGCCCGTCGATCACCTGGATTTGCCCCTCGCCGATGACCGGATGCTTGCGCACCTCCTCCCGGTCGGTCGAACCCAGGTGGGCTGGCTCCTTCAAAAGCACCCCGTCGGGCAGACCGATTTTTCCGATGTCGTGGAGCAGGGCGGCCACGATGGCATCCTGCACGGTTTCCTTGTCCCGCACCCCGAGCCTGGCGCACACCTTGGGCACCAGCCCAGCCACCCGCCGGCAGTGGGCCCCCAGGGTCTGGTTGCGCAGGTCCAGGAGACTCGCGAACGCCTTGATGGTGGCGAGGTTCTGTTTGCGCAGGCTCTCGTTGAGCTCCTCCGACATCTTAAGGGCCATCTGGAGCTCGTTGGTGCGCTCACGCACCCGCCGCTCCAGCGTGGCGTTGAGCTCTCGTAGCTCCTCGTTCTGGTGGCGCACCCGCTCCTGGAGGGCGGCGTGCTCGCGCCTCAGGTCCAGCTCGGCCAGGGCTTCAGCTACCACGTCCAACAGGGCCTGATCGTCCCAGGGTTTGGGCAGGAACCGGTACACCCGGCCGTCGTTGATCGCCTCCATGGCCGCGGCCACGTCGGCGTACCCGGTCAGGACGATCCGCACTGCCTCGGGCCGGATCTCCCGGGCCCGGGCCAGAAGCTCGGTGCCGGTCATGCCGGGCATCCGCTGGTCGGAGAGAATGAGAGACACGGGCCGATCCGCCAGGATCTCGATGGCCTCGCGGCCGCTTCGGGCCGTGAGGACCTCGTGCTCGGTCCGGTGAAACAGCCGGGTGAGGGCCTTGAGGATGTTCTCCTCGTCGTCCACGAACAACAGGGTGTGCCGGGCCATGAATCACGCCTCCCCAATAAGGAGCACCGTTCCTTCCCACCCCGGGGCCTCTACCCCTGCGGACGCGGCCACCCGGATCCCGGGGGGGGCGTGCCACGGAGCCCCCAGCCGAATCGCATCCTCCAGCAGATCCCGCGCCGCGCGGTTGGCCAGCGCCACGGTGCCGTCGGTCCCCACCGCCACCAGGGGTGCTGGCGCTACTTCCAAGAGTGCGCAGGCCAAGCCGATGCTCCGGGCCTCGAGCCCCTCGCGGATCGCCAGCTCCAAGCAGCGGTTGATGGCCGCGAGTTCGGCGTTCTGGGCCTCGACCCGCGCCCGGAGCGCCTCGTTCTGGCGCCGCAGGGCCACCCCTTCGGCCGCTTCCGCCACCGAGGTCCGCAGCACTTCGTCGTCCCAAGGTTTGGTAAGAAACTTGTAGATCGCCCCCTCGTTGACCGCCTCGATCACGGCGTTCACGTCCGTGTGGCCGGAGAGCACGATCCGAACGCACTGGGGCCGCACGGCCCGTAACCGACGGAGGAGTTCCACCCCCGTCATCCCCGGCATCCGCTGGTCGGAAACCACGACGTCGTAGGGGCCGTCGCGCTCGAACACCTCCAGGGCCTCGGCCCCCGAGCGGGCGAACCCCAATGTCCACGGCTCCCTGCGGAACAGGCGACGCAACGCCCGGAGCACATTCTCCTCGTCGTCCACGAACAGGATGCGAGGTCTGTCGGGCTCAAGCGTCATCGCGTGCCCCTCGCTCCTCGGCCCCGGGGGGCGTGAGGGGCAGCACCAGCCGGAACGTGCTGCCCTCGCCCGGGATGCTCTCCACCTGGATCTCACCGCCGTGGGCATGGACGATTCCCGCGGCCAGGTGCAGCCCCAGGCCGGTGCCCTTGCCCACCGGCTTCGTGGTGAAGAAGGGGTCGAAGATCTTTCGCAGGTGCTCGGCGCGAATGCCCACGCCGGTATCCGCGATCTCCAGCACGACCCGATCGTCCTCCTGCCGGGTCGCCACCCGGACCTTCCCGTAACCCTCCCCCTTCTCCTTGACGGCGTGGGCCGCATTCACGAGGAGGTTCAGGAACACCTGGTTGAGCTGCTGGGGCCGGCACAGGACCTGGGGCAGGTCACCGAAGGCCCGCTCCACCTCGCAGTCGTACTTGAGCTCGTTCCAGGCGATGTTGAGGGTGCTCTCCAGACACCGGTTGAGGTCAGCGTACTCCCAGTCGTCCCCCCCGGGATGGCTGAACGTCTTGAGGTCGGTGACGATCTTGCGGATCCGCTCCGCCCCCTCCCGGCAGTCCTCCACGATCTCGGCCACGTCCTCCAGGAGGAAGTCCAGGTCGGCCTCCTGCCGGGCATGCCGGTAGGCTTCCCACGCCTCCCGAGCTTCCATCCGGCCCTCCAGGGTCGAAGAGACCAAGTCGGAGGTACGACGGCCGAACCGGTCCAGCTCGGAGGCGTACTCGACCAAACGGTTCAGGTTGGAGAGGATGAAGCCCACGGGGTTGTTGATCTCGTGGGCGATACCCGCGGCGAGCTGTCCCACACTCGCCATCTTCTCGCTTTGGATCAGCCGGTGTTCCAGCTCCCGCTCTGCCGTGACGTCCTGGTACCGGATCACCACCTGTTCCACCCGACCCCGCTTGAAGATCGGAAACAGCCGAATCTTGAAGATGGTGCCCATCCGGTCGTGGTACTCGGCTTGGGCTGGCTCGCCCGTTGCAAACACCTCCCCCACGAGGGTCCCCACCCGGCTCGGGGCTCCGGGGACGCCCACCTCGGAAAGGGCATGGCCCAACAGGTCCTCGAACGGTCGCTTGACCATGTGGGAGAAGGCCCGGTTGGCCCGGGCGATCCGGCCGTCGCGCCCCACCACGGCCGTGGGATCGGTGATCGAGTCGAACACCGCCTCGATCTCCTGCTTAGCCTGAAACACCCGGATCTCCAGGTCTTTCTTTTCGGTGACGTCGATGAACGAAGCCACGCACCCAGACCCCCCTTCTTCAATCCGCACCTCCTCACAGGACCACAGGAGCTGGCGCCGGAGCCCCCATCGGTTCCGCACCTCGAGCTCTCGATTTCGGCATCGGGGGCCCCCTCCCTCGGCAACCGCACAGCCGCTACCCCGGCAGGGGACCCCCACCGCCTCGGCCCGAGCCCCCACCAGCTGGCTCTGCTCCACCCCAAGGATCAACGCCGCCGCCCGGTTGGCCCGCGAGACCGTTCCATCCCCGTCCACGGCCAGTACCCCTGCGGGCAGCGCGTCGAGCAGGCTCTCCAGGAACGCTCCGGTACGGGCAAGCTCCCGGGACTGATCCTTCACCATCCGTTCCAGCTCGGTTCGGAACGCCTCGTTTTCCCGCACCAGCCGCCGGTAGGCCAAGGCCTGGTCCACGGCGTTCCGGAGAACAGGAGCGGGAAACGGCTTCACCAAGAACCGGAACACCTCGGCCCGTGTGGTGGCATCCTCAGCGATCCGGGGATCCACCACGCCGGTGTAGAGGATCCGAACGACGTCGGGCCAGCGATGCCGGACCTCGGTCAGCAGATCCACACCCGTGGTTTCGGGCATGGCGTGGTCGCACACGATCACGTCCACTGCCTCGGTCTCCAGCAGCCGCCGGGCCTCGACCGCGCTGCCAGCCTCGACCACCCGGTAGCCGGCGGGCTCCAGGAACCCCCGGCAGATCGTCACGATGCTCGCCTCGTCGTCAACGACCAGGACGGTGGGATCCCGGCCGAGGTCTGGAACATTCTGAATCGCCATGTCCCCCTCCGGTGTGGAGTCTCGGCATGTCGCCGGATCACCTTTCGGCAGAGGAGAACCTGGGCTTGAGGGAAAACGCGGTGAGGGAAGGGGAAAAGGGGGATCGAGTTCAACGAACCGGTCCGGCTCGGGGAACCCTCAGGGCGAACACGCTGCCGCCCCCGATCCGGGGCCGGTAGGACACGGTGCCGCCGTGGGCGGCAGCGATCGCCCGGGCCAGGGGCAGCCCCACCCCGAGCCCGCCGCCGCCGAACTCGTGGGAGGAGCTGCGGTGGTGACGCACGTCCCCGGCCTCGTAGAACGGGTCGAAGATCGTCTCGGCATCCTCAGGGCAGATCCCCACGCCCGTGTCGGCCACCTCCAAAAGCAGGTCGTCCCGGTCGAAGGTCAGCCCCACCTCGATCCGGCCTCCGTCGGGCGTGAACTTCACGGCGTTCTGGATCAACGCCCCGGCGGCCCGGGCCCATTTCCGCAGGTCCAACACCACCGGGTCAGTAGCCGGGTCTGGCACCCGGACTGAGATCTCCAGGGATCGGAGCTCCCGGTAAAGGTCGCACAGATCCACCACGGCCCGCCCGACGGCCTCCAGGGGCTCGGACACGGGCCGCACGGGGATGCCTTTGCCCTGGGCTGCGGCCAGATCGCCCAGATCCTCCACCACCTCCTTGAGCCGCCGCAGAGCACGGTCGGCCCCGGCCACGAACCCCCGGAACTCCTCCGGGAGCTCCCTGGCCCGGGCCGACAGCAGCGAAACCAGGCCGGCAGCAACGGTGGTGGGGGTGCGCAGCTCGTGGTTCGCGATGGCGATGAACTTCTCGCGCCGCTCGTTGAGCTTCCGGAGTTCCTCTACCACCCGCCGCAGCTCCCGGTTGTCCCGGGCGAACCGGATGCGCTCGTCGCAGTGTCGGATCACCAGATCGAGCTGGGCCAGGCGAACCGGCTTCAGCAAGAAGTCGTAGGCGCCCTCCCGGAGGGCCTCCACCGCGTCGTCGATGGTGCCGTAGCCGGTGATCAATACCACCTCGGTGGCCGGCCACCGCTCCCGCACCCTCCGCAGCACCTCAAGGCCGGAGATCCCAGGCATCTTAAGGTCGGTGATCACCAGGTCGGCCGCGCTCTCCTCCAGAAGGAACAGCCCGGCCTCCCCCCCCCCGACGGTGCGGACCTGGTGCCCCTCCTCCTCCAGATGCTCCCCCAGGGTCTCGCGCACCGACGGTTCGTCGTCGATCAGCAGGATCTTCATGGCGGACAGGATACCTCGCGGGGATGCCCTTTTCATCGAGGCAGCAGGGAGCCGGGGCACGCCATTGTAGACATCCCCCCTCCTCGCCCCCAGCACGTTCCCCTTTACGGCTCGCTGCCCCGAGAGCTTGAGCCCCCCTCACGCATGCGCGCCCCGGTACCGGTGCCGCACCCGCCCCAGCCATCGGTTCACGGGATGGGATCGGGGGAGGAAGCGCACGACAGGGGGCTTTCGGACCCCCATCGCCTCCATCTGCCTGCGGAGCACCGGATGGGCCGGGGCCCTGCGGATCCCTTCCCGCAGCACGCGGTAGGCCCGGGCTCGATCCCCCGAGGCCAGCAGTAGGGTGACCAGCACGGCATAGAGATCCGGGCCCGAGGCCCCCCGCCGCAACGCCTCGAAACACGGGCGAACCCCGAGTTGGGGCCGTCCGGCCAGCAGGGCCGACGCGGCCTCCCGAAGCGCCAAAACCCACGGACCGGCCTCCGCCAACGCCAGGGCGTCCAGGCAGCGACGGTAAGCACCCCGGTAGAACGCCGAAAGGGCCTGCTCCACCGCGTCCGCCTCCGCACACCGAACCCTGCCGCCCACCAGCTGTTCCAACCTCTTCTCGAAGTCGTCCAAGGGAATGTCGCTCATGGGACCACACCTTGCGGCCCTGGCAAGTCCGACGCACGTGGGATCACAGGGCGTCTTCCCCCCGTTCCCCGGTGCGGATGCGCACCGCCTCGGCCACCGGGAGCACGAAGATCTTGCCATCGCCGATCTTGCCGCTTCGGGCCGAGCGCTCGATCGCCTCTACCACGGGCCACGCCAGGTTGTCGGGCACCACCACCTCGATCTTCACCTTGGGCAGAAAGTCCACGATGTACTCCGCTCCCCGGTACACCTCGGTGTGCCCCTTCTGCCGTCCAAACCCTTTGACCTCGGTGACCGTGATCCCTTGGACCCCGATCTCCGCGAGGCTCTCCTTCACCTCGTCGAGCCTGAACGGCTTGATGATGGCCTCGATCTTCTTCACGACCCGTTTCCTCCCGGTCCCGGTGGCACGGCCAGCTCCCGCTCCAGCCGCGCGATGCGCTCTTCCAGCTCTTCGATCTCCAGCAGCTGGTGGGGTCGGATCGAGTGGGCCGGCAATCGGCGCCGACGGTCCTCCAGCTCGGCCCTCAACCGGGCCAGCTCCTCCTGGCGATCCATCCCGGTCACCCCTCCTCCAAAACCTCCTCGATCCACTCCAGGGCCGCGACCATGGCCGGAAAACCGGCAGTGGGCAGGGCCAGGAGGGCCACATGGCGCAGCTCCTCCGCCGTGATCCCCTCCTCCACGGCCCGCCTGGCGTGGGACTTCACCGCCCCTCGGCTCTGCTGTCCGACTGCGATCCCTAACCTCACCAGCCGTCGATCCCGCTCGACGAGAGGGCCCTGCCGGTTGACGGTGAGCGAGAGGTCCATATGGGCCCTCTCCACCTCGGGGAACCGTTGGAGAAATCGGCGAAACGGGCGGGGGAGATCGGCCATGGAAAGGCTCCGGTCGGAGGTGGGGTTCGTCGGCTCCATCCTAGCCCAACCTCTGGCCGGGGCAAACCCCCTTTTCACGGGCCCCGTTCTGGGGCTAGACTCAAGGCGTTTTCACAAAGAGAACAAAGTCCCCCCTCCCCTCCGAGGTCGATCCGATGGAGCACACGGATTCCTGCGGCATCGTGGCCCGCATCCGGAAGGACGGCACCCCCACCCACGGTACCTTAAAACGCACCTTGGAGGCTCTGGTGGCCTTGGGGCACAGGGGCGGGGAGATCGAGGGCGAGGGGGACGGGGCCGGGGTCCTGGTGGATCTGCCCCGGGAGCTGTGGGCCCGGAGGTTGATCCGAGCCGGCAGGCGTGAGGAAGCCGTGCGTGCCGGTGGATTCTTCGTGGCCCACGTGCTGATCCCCCGGCCCCTTAGGCCCTCCTCGGCCGAGGTGAAGAGCGCGGTTCGCAACCTTTGGGCCGCAGCCGGCCTGGAGATCCTGACCGAGGCCCAGCACCCGGTGTCCCCCGAGGTCCTGGGCCCCCGTGCCCGGGAGGACGAGCCCGAGTTCTGGCAGGTGGCCGGGGTTGATCCCCTCCACGCCGACCCGGCCGAGCGCGATGCGTTCCTGGACGGCCTGGCCCGCCGGACCGAGGACCTGGGGGTCCACGTAGCAAGCCTGGCCGCAGACCGATGCGTCTATAAGGTCCACGGCAGCCCAGCCCTACTGCGCCGGTACTACCCCGACCTGCGCAGCCCCCTGCTGCGCACGGCCTCGGCCGTGGGCCACTCCCGGTACTCCACGAACACCCTGCCCACCGTGCTGCGGGCCCAGCCGTTTTCGTGTCTGGCCCACAACGGCGAGATCAACACGATCGAGCGCCTGCGCAGAGAGGCCCGGACGCTGGGAGCCCAGATCCCGCCGGGGGGGTCCGACTCTCAGGATCTGGACCGGATCGTTCGGTTCCTGATCCACCGGTGGGGGCTCACCCTGGCCGAGGCGACGGAGCTCCTGTTCCCTCCGGTTCACCACGAGATCCTCTACTCTCCCGAGGTGCTCCGCAGCCTGTACGCGGCCATGCGCCGGGCCTTCGACGCCTCGGCCCAGGGGCCGGCCGCCCTCATTCTGCGCCACGGCGACGAGTTCGTGTTCAGCGTGGACGCCCTGGGGCTTCGGCCCCTGTGGGTGTGCGAGACGACCCGGGAGATCGTGGCCACCTCGGAACCCGGCGTGGTGCCAGTGGAGGAGCTGGAGACCGACCCCAAGCCTATGGCTCCGGGCGAGAAGGTAGCCGTGCGGTTTACCGACGGCCGTGCATCGGTCGTGCCCCACAGCCGGTTTCAAAAGGAGGTGCTGGCCCGTTTTGCCCGCCGGATCGACCTCGACGCCTGCTGGGCCTGCCTGGGCCTGGTGAGGGGGGAGCACACGCTGTCCAGCGGCGGCACCGAGCCGAGCCCCCCCTCCGGCTCCCTGGAGGGACGGAAGGCCCGAGCTGGCTGGACCTCCCACGACGAGGAGCTGCTCGCCCCCATGGTGAGAGACGGATCCGATCCGGTGGGCAGCATGGGGTGGGACGGCCCCCTGGCCGCGCTGGACCCGGACGCGGCTCTGCTGGCCGACTTCCTCCAGGAGGACGTGGCCGTGGTCACCAACCCCGCCATCGACCCCAAACGGGAGGGGGAGCACTTCTCCACCCGGGTGCGGCTGGGGCCCCGGTTGGAGCCCGGAGCCGAACCACCCTACCCACCCTGGGTGTCCGTGGAGATCCCCCTCCTGCTCGCGGGGGTGCCAGAGGAGGCGGCCCGCCAGGCGGCTCGGAAACACGAGACCGCGCTCCTGGCCGACGTGGCAGCCCACCTGGGCTCGGAGCAGGTCCGGACCCTTCTCCTCGCCCGGGACCCGGCCCGGTCCCTGGCCGACGATCTCGAGACCCTGGCGGGCGAGGCCCGGCGTGCCGCGGAAAGGGGGGCTCCCCTGCTGATCCTGGCCGACCCCGACGACGGCCCGGGGCTGGACCCCCTGCTGGCGGTGGCCGAGGTGGATCGGGCCCTGCGTACCCGGTCGGGCCGGGCCGGAGGATGCCCGCGGCGGCGCATTAGCCTGGTGGTGGCTTCGGACGCCCTGCGCAATCTTCACGACTGCATGTGCTGCCTGGGGCTGGGGGCCGACGCCTTGGCGCCTTGGCTCCTGTTCCAGGCCGCCTGGAAGACCCGAGGGGCCGAGGGGCTCGACCGGCTGCTCACCGCGCTCACCGCCGGCATGCGCACTGTGATCTCCACCATGGGGATCCACGAGATCTCCGGTTACGGCCGGGTATTCTCGGCCCTGGGCCTCGGCGACGACCTGTCCCACAGGCTGGGGGTGAGAAACCGATGCGGGGGCTCGAACGGCCTCACCTTGGAGGAGCTCGACCGGAGGTGGGCCCGGCTCCGCAAGGCCCCTGCGAAGGGCCGTCCGTTCCGAGCCACCCCCCGGCTCGCCCGTTGGGTCCGGGCCGTGGCCGAAGGAGGCACTCCCTACCGCGAGCTGGCCGAGCGAGCCGCGGCTCTGGAGGCGGAGCGGCCCGTGGCCCTCCGCCACCTGCTGGACCTTCGGGTCCCCGACCAAAGCCGCCCGGTGCCCCCCGAGCGGGTGGACCCCTCGGTGGGCCGCCACCGTTACCCCCTGTTCATCTGCCCCATGAGCTTCGGAAGCCAGGGGGAGACCGCGTTCCGCATCTACGCCGAGGCGGCTCGGCGTGTCGGCGTCCCTTGCATGAACGGCGAGGGCGGCGAGCTGCCGGATCTGCTCGGCCGGTACCGGGCAGTGCGCAGTCAGCAGGTGGCCTCGGGGCGGTTCGGGGTCCATGCCGAGATGCTCAACAGCGTGGACCTGATCGAGATCAAGATCGGCCAGGGAGCCAAGCCCGGGGAGGGGGGCCACCTGCCCGGCCCCAAGGTCACCGAGAAGGTGGCCCGGGCCCGGAGTGCCGTGCCGGGGATCTCGCTGATCAGCCCATCGAACCACCACGACGTGTACTCCATCGAGGACCTGGCCCAGCTGATCGAGGAGCTACGCACCGTGAACCCCCGGGCCCGGATCTCGGTGAAGGTGCCCGTGGTCTCCGGGATCGCAACCATCGGCCTGGGCGTGGTCAAGGCCGGGGCCGACATCCTGACCCTCTCGGGGTTCGACGGAGGCACCGGAGCGGCCCGGCTCCACGCTCTGCGCAGGGTGGGGCTTCCCGTGGAGGTGGGCATCTTCGAGGTGCACGACGCCCTGGTGGAGGCCGGGCTGCGCGACCGGGTCGAGCTGTGGGCCGACGGGGGTCTGCGCACGGCGGCGGACGTGGTGAAATGCCTGTGTCTGGGGGCCGACCGGGCGGGGTTCGGCACCCTGGCCCTGCTGGGCATCGGGTGCATTGCGTGCCGCCGGTGCCACCGGGACGCCTGCCCACGGGGCATCGCCACCCAGGTGGAGACCCCCGATGAGGCCGCCCGCCGGGGCATTCGGGGGTTCGAGCCCCGGGACCCGAAGCAGGGGGTAGAAAACCTCGTCCGGCTCCTTCGGAAGACCGGAGAGGAGGTCCGGCGTCTCACGGCACGGCTGGGGTTCCGGCGGGTCCAGGAGTTGGTGGGCCGAAGGGACCTCCTGGTGCAGGCCCGGGGCACCGAGCGGCTGGATCTGTCGGCCCTTCTGGTGTCTGCCGGAGTCCGGATGACCGGGCCGGAGGGCCCGGTCACGGTACGCCGGCCCCTGTCGTACCTGACCCGGGTGGTCACCCAGGAAGTCACCTCGGCCGTGGACCGTGGCGCCGGGGCGGTCGTGTACGAGGACGACCGGGTGCTTTCCTCGGACCGAGCCTTGGGCACCCACCTGTCCGGAGAGGCCGTGCGGCGCCGAACGGGCCCGGCCAAGGGGTGCCCGTGGCAGGCCCGGCTCCATCTGGGCCCGGGCTCGGTGCCGGGCAGCGGCATGGGCGCGTTCAACGTGGACGAGGTGGAGATCCGGGTGGAAGGGGGCAGCCAGGACGGGGTGGCCAAGTGCGCCCGGGGAGGCCGGGTGGTGGTGCTCAAGGGGGAGAACCACGACGGCCAGCCGGTGGGAGGGTGCGTGGGCAAGGGGTTCGCCTACGGGGCCCAAGCCGGCCTGTTTCTGGTGCAGGGGGACGCCGACAGCCGGTGCGGCGTTCGGCTATCCGGCGCGGACGTGGTGATCGGAGGCCGGATGGGCGAGCCCAGGGTCGACGCCCTGGGGTTCCTGGCGGACCGGGCCAACCTCAAGGGATTCGCATTCGAGTACATGACCGCGGGTCGGGCCGTGGTGCTCGGGGACCCGGGCCCCTGGCTGTGCTCGGGCATGACCGGCGGGGTGGTGTACGTCCGGCTCGACCCCGGCCTGGGGCTCGACCGGGACGCGGTGCGACGGCGTCTGGCCCTGGGATCTCCCGTGGAGATCCGGGACCTTGACGAGGAGGGAGAGGCCGATCTGAGGGAGCTGCTCGGTGCTTACGTGGCCGAGCTGAGGAGCAGCCCGTACACCGGGGGGGAGGCCGAGGCCCGGTGGGTGGAGGGGCTGCTCCGGGATCCGGCCCGACACTTCATTGCCCTGCGTCCCGCCAGAGAAGCGGGGCAGCGACCGTGATCGGACCCGGCCTGATCATCATTCCTCCGGTGGCCAAGCCCACCGAGCCCACCCCCGGCGCCCTGGCCGTGGCGACTTACCTGCGCGGCCGGGGGATGGACGCAGAGGTGCTGGACCTGAACCTCGCGTTCCACCGACACCTGTGGTCGGCCCCGGCCAGAACGGGCACGGGGAGGGGGCCGGGGGCCACCCGGGCCCGGCGGGCCCGAACCCGGTCGCCCCGGGCCGCGGCCGCCTTGGCAGGTCCGGAGGGGTACCGAGACGCCATGGCATACCGGCAGGCCCTGGCAGACCTGCTCCTCGCCTACCGGGCCAGCGGGGATGCCCTGGGCGTGCGTCTGAGCCCGGCCGACCTGGAGATACCCGGATGGTCGCCCCTGGCGTCCGGGCACCTGGCTCGGGCGGCCCGGGACCCCGGCACGCTCCCCATCGGGGGGCTGCTCCTCCCCCTGGCCCGGCGGGTCCTGGAACAGGATCCGTCCTGGATCGGGGTGTCCGTGACGTTCCTCAGCCAAGCCCTGCCCGCCTTCGGTTTGGCGGGGTGGCTGCGCCGGGAGGGGTTTCAGGGGCGCCTGGTCCTCGGCGGGGCCCTGGTCGGGGCGTGGAGACGCCGGCTCGGGCCGGGCTCCTTGGTGTTCCGGTGCTGGGACGCGCTGGTGGCTGGCCCGGGGGAGGCCGCGGCCGAGGCCCTGGCTCGGGGGGTGTGGGACGCCCCCGGCGTCATGGCCCCGGCCCGGGGGGTGTGGCGTCCTCCGGGCCCGCTGCCGAACGACTGGGCCTCCCATCCGCCCCCGGCCCGGCCGGAACCCGGGTACTTGGCGCCGGGCCCCGTGGCCCCTCTGGCGCTCAGCCGAGGGTGCTACTGGAGGCGGTGTGCCTTCTGCCCCGAGGCAACCCAGGGAGGGCCGCCGTTTCGCGCGGCCAACCCCACACGGGCGGTCGCTGCCGCGGCCCTCCCCCAGTACTCGTGGGTACACCTAACGGACGAGGCCGTCCCGCCCCGGACCTTGGCGGCACTGGCAAGGGCGGCCCCAGGCGAACGTCCTCCTTGGTACGGGTTCGTCCGCCCCGAGCCCGCCCTCCTGGATCCCCGGCTTGCCCGGGGCCTGGCCGCCGGAGGCTGCCGACTCCTTCGGCTCGGGGTCGAGTCGGCGTGTCAGGCCTTGCTCGACCGGGCCGGAAAGGGAACCCGCGCCGAGCACCTGGGCCCGATCCTCCGCAACCTGCGGGGCGCCGGCATCCGGACCCACGTGTACCTCCTGTTCGGCCTCCCCGGCCAGACCCTGACCGAGGCCGAGGGCACCCTGGAGTGGGTTCGACACCACGCCGACGCGATCACGTTCCTGAACCTGGCCCTGTTCCACCTGCCCGGGGGCAGTCGGTGGGAAGCCGAGCTGTCCGGTCGGGGGCTCCTGGGAGACCACCCGCCGGAGGAGGACCTGTCCCTGTACCGGCCGTTCGACGATCCGAAATGGCCCCGGCGCGACGTGCGACGGTTTTTGGCCGACGCGCGCACCGATCCCCTGCTGGGGAAGATTCTTCGACGTACTCCCGCCGGCCTCACCGCCAACCACGCCCCGTTCGTCCCCCTGGATTGAAGACCGTCAGACCCCGTGCTAGGGTAGCCCGCGTTTCGTGATCTCCGTTGCAAGGGGGGTTGGAAAGGACCGTCCACCCCGTGCGCAGACTCCTGCTTCTCGTCGCCGCGTTCCTCCTGCCCGGGGCCGCGGCGTTTTTCGCCTGCACCCGTGCCGACGAGACCCCGGCCGGGCCGGCCGATCTGCCCCCCGAGCCCGAGATCCGGGTCTCGGGCTCGGAGACGGCGTTCCCGGTTCTGGAACGCCTGATCCAGGTCTACACCGGGGAGAACCCCCGGGCGAGGGTCCGGATCCTGCCGGGCACCAGCACGGCCGGGGGCGTGGCCGGCGTGCGCTCCGGAGCCCTCGACCTGGGCACCTGCTCGCGGCCGCTGCGGCGGGACGAGACCGCGGGCCTGGCTTACCACCTCCTGGGGTACGACCCTATCGCGTTCGCCGTCCACCCCGCGGGTGGGGCCCCCAAGCTCGGCGCCGAAACGGTACGCGAGATCTACGGGGGATCGATCCGCAACTGGGCCCAGGTGGACGGGGTGGACCACGAGATCCTGCCCCTGGACCGGAGGCCCGACCAAAGCGTCCGTCGAGCCCTCATGGAGGGGTTCTTCGGACCCGGGTTCCAGATGAGCGAGGCCGCCGTGGTGCTGGACCGGCCGGCCGACATGACCCGGGCCCTGGCCACTACGCCTTACACCATCGGGTATGCCGGCCGGGCCGAGCTACGCAGTCTGGGCCTGGAGGTGCGCACGGTCCCCCCTGGGGGCCGATGGCCACGGCCCGACGAGGTCCGATCGGGGACGTTTCGGCTCGTCATTCCCCTGGGCGTGGTCAGCCGGCCATCACCCCGTCCGGAAGTGGCGCGATTTCTCGCCTTCTTAACGGGCTCCCGGGCCGCGGCGGTGCTCGACGCCCTAGGTGCCGTTCCGGCCGCCCCCTGAGATGATCCCGACACTGCGTGCCCAGATCCTTGCGGTCCCGCTCCTTCTGACGGCTCTTGCGTTCGCTGTGCTCGGTACGGCCGCCTACCGCTTCGCCTCCCGGCTCATTCTGGCCGGCGAGGACCGGGCCCTGCAGACCCAGCTGGCCCAGGCCAAGGCGTTCTTCGAAGCCCAGACCCAAGGGTTGGCGGACCGAGCCCGGGAGCTGTCGGACCGAGTGGACCTGTGGAGCCACGTGGGCCGGGAAGGGATCGATCACTCGGTGGTCCAGGACCTGCTGCCGTGGAAGGTCCGCTGGGATCTCGACTGGATCGAGCTGGTGGATCCCCAGGGCTGGGAGAGGGCTCGGATGGACGAGGCCGCGACCCCGGTCAGCGGGTTCGAACCGCCCCCCCGGGCCGAGCCCGAGGTGGAGGCCTTGGCGCGGTTGGGGCTGAGCGGCATCACGTTGGGTTCGGTGCTCCGCACCGGGGGCCGAACCCTGCTGGTGGGGGTGGCACCGGTACGGCGGCCGTCCGATGCCAGAATCACGGGCGTGCTGTTGGTGGGCCGCGGCGTCGACGGCAAGATGATGAAACGGCTCGCCCGCCTCTTGGGGACCCGGGTGGCCCTGTTCGGGCCCGGGGGAGAGCCCGTGGCACGCTCCGACCCGCGGTTCGCCCCGGACTGCGCCCGGTGCCACGGCCGGCCCGAAGCCGTGCGCACCCAAGGGTTCCACTCCACCTTCGTGGCTGTTCCTACCCGGAATCCCCTGCTACCGGGCGACCGGCGCCTCGGGATGGCCGCCCTCACCCTCGGCGGCGCCCCCTTGGGCATCCTGGTGGCCGAGCACGAACTCGCCCCGGCGTTCACCAGCCTCCGCCGGGCGGTGGCCACCATGGGGATGGTGGCCGGTCTCTTTTTCCTGGCCGGTCTCCTGGCCCTGGACCGAGCGGTGAGGTGGATCGTGGGCCCCGTGCGCGCCCTAGCCACGGCCGCCCGGCGCCGGGCCGTCGGCGACATGACGAGCGAGGTGGCCGTGCAGGGGGCCCGGGAGATCCGCGTGCTGGCCGAGGCGTTCAACGTCATGACCCGCCGGCTGGACCAAGCCAACCAGGAGCAGCTCGAGCTGCGGCAGGCCCTGGAGGTCCGGGTGCGGGAGCGGACCCGCGCCCTGGAGGAAGCCGTGGAGCGGCTCATCACGGTCCGGGAGCTAGGGCGCCACCTTCCCCGGACCGCGGATCCGCTGGGGGTCCTGCGGGCCGCGGTCCGGCTGGCGGCCGAGGCGGTGGGTGCCCAGAGGGCGTGCGTGCTGGCCCGGTCGGAGACGGATCCGGATCGATGGGGCATGGCGGGCGCGTACGGTCGGATCGAGCCCGCCGGCCGGGACGTCCGATTTTCTTCGGAGCTCCCCTTGGCCCAGCGGGCCACCCCCAGCGGGGTGGTGCTGGACCCTGGACCCGGCGCCGGGTTGCTCGACCCGGTATCTGGAAGCCGGGTTCGAACCTTGGCCGCCGTTCCCATCCCACTACCCGAGCAGGATCGGCCCGAGGCCTTGCTGCTCCTCTACGATCCTGAAGGAAGGTCGGCCTTCGGCCGAAGGGACCTGGACGTGCTCCTGCCGTTCGGCCGGGAGGTGGGAGCCGTGTACCAGACAGCCAGACTGCACCTGGCCCAACAGAGGGCAACCCTGGAGATCGTGCAGTCGCTGGTGAACGCGATCGAGGCTAAGGATCCTTACACCCGGGGTCACTCCCAAAGGGTGACCCGGCTCGCCCTGGCCACGGCCCAGGAGATGGGCCTCGGGACCCAGGCCACGGAGGTCCTCCGCCAGGCCGCCATGCTCCACGACATCGGCAAGATCGCGGTGCGCCACGAGGTGCTCCACAAGCCCTCGGGCCTCGACCCGGATGAGATCGACCTGGTACGTCAGCACCCGCTGACCGGAGCCCGAATCCTGGAGCCGCTGTCGTGGCTCGAGGACGTGGCCCAAGTAGTGCTGCAGCACCACGAACGGCCCGACGGGAAAGGCTACCCCTTGGGGATCGGGGGAGGGGACCTGCGGGTGGAGAGTCGGATCCTGGCCGTGGCGGACGCCTACGACGCGATGACAAGCGACCGCCCCTACCGCCGAGGGCTCGGTCGGGGCGAGGCCCTGGCCGAGCTGTACAAAGGGGCCGGGACCCAGTTCGACCCTGCCGCCGTGGGGGCCCTAGAGGAGGTCCTTCACGGCGAAGACTTTAAGAACCACCCGGGCCGGGGGGCCACAGCCTGAGCCCGTCCCGGGCCACCACCACCGGCCCCTCGAAGGCCTTGCGGGCATGGCGGGCCGGGGCGGCGCGGTCGGCCGACGGGTACAGGTGGTGGAGCACAAGACGCCCCGCCCCGGCCTCCCGGGCCAGGGCCCCCGCCTGGCGGGCCGTCAGGTGCCGGTCGAAGGCCTCGCCTTCCGGCAGGCTCGCCTCGGCGACGAGGAGGTCCGCCCCTCGGGCAAACCCGGCGAGCGCGGGATGAGGGCCGGTGTCCCCGGTGAACACCGCGCTGAACCCCTTGCGTTCCCACCGCAGGGCGAGGCTCGACGGATGGTGGGCCGCCGGGGCGGTGCGCACCTGCCAGGGCCCCAGTCCGAACGTGGCAAGCGGCCTCACCTCCTTCCACTCCAGGCGGTACCCTGCGGGCTCGATCCACCCCTCGTAGGCCCGGTCCAGGGCCTTCCGGAACCCTTCCAACCCCGGCCCCCCCAACAAGGCCAAGGGTCGGATCCGGGGAGCCTCGTCGTACCGGGCCGCGAACAGCAGGGAGACCAGCTCTGCCGTGTGGTCCGGATGGAGGTGAGTGAACACGACCGCGTTCAGCTCGGTGTGGCGCACTCCGGCCGCAAGGAGCCCATGGAGTGCCCCCAGGCCCAGGTCTACAGCCACCCGGAACCCCTCACACTCCAGCAAGGTGCAGGGCCCCCGCCGGTCCAAGCGGGGCACGCAGGTCCCGGTGCCCACGGCCACGATGCGGGGCACCGACGTCGTCGTCAGGGGCATGGCTTCAGTGCCGTGGGGGCAGCACCCCGGCCGGGGCAGGCTCTACCCCGCCCCGAGCCGCCGGGCCACGTCCGCCACCCGGGCCCCCAAGAGTTCGCCGGCCCGCTCGTCATCCGCGGACGGAGCTCCCAGGCAGGCCACCCCGTAGTGCCCCCCCGTCTCGATGGGGTCGCCCACCACCACCATCTCGTGGATCAGAAAGGCCATCAGCATGCTGAGCAGGGTGGTCTCCTTGCCCCCGGTGTGGTGGCCGCCGGTGGTGAACGCAGCGCCCACCTTGTTGCGCAGCTTTCGCCGGGCCCCCACGCTCCGGTCGATCAGATCCTTCATCTCGGCGGTGACCGTTCCGAAGTACACGGGGCTGCCCAGGACGATGCCGTCGGCCGCCAGAAGATCCTCCTTCGTGGTATCGGAGGCCCGCTTGCACACCACCCGGGCCCCTGCCTGTTCAGCCCCCCTGGCCACGGCCCGGGCCAACTTCTCGGTGTTTCCGGAACGGCTGGAGTACGACACCAGGATCTGGACCATGGGAAATCCTCCTCGTGGTTCTCGGCCGAAAGGACGCGCCACGTCACGGGGCCGGCAGCACGGTCGACGTGCGGGAATCGATGGCATTGTACGGACGGCGCCGGAACCCGGCAACCGGGGTAGGCAGATTGACACCCCCGGGGGCTTTGGCTAGGCTACCGGCTTCGTTTTCGGGGGGGTTGGGAGGTGAACCCGTGAAGAAACCCCTGACCTACCGGGATGCGGGAGTGGACATCGACGCGGCCAACGGTCTGGTGGATCGGATCCGCGAGTTCGTGAAGCCCACCCTTCGGCCCGAGGTGATGAGCGACGTGGGCGGGTTCGGCGCGGCCGTTTCCTTGGCCGAGTTCCCGCTGGAGAACCCCGTGCTCGTGAGCGCCACGGACGGGGTCGGCACCAAGCTGAGGATCGCGTTCCAGACCGGGGTCCACGACACGGTGGGCATCGATCTGGTGGCCATGTGCGCCAACGACGTTGTGGTCCAGGGCGCAGAGCCCCTGTTCTTCCTGGATTACTTCGCCACGGGCCGGTTGGAGCCGGGCGTGGCCGAGACCGTGATCCGGGGCATTGCGGCGGGCTGCCAGGAGGCCCGGTGCAGCCTGGTGGGGGGTGAGACCGCCGAACTGCCGGGCATGTATCCCGAAGGGGAGTACGACCTGGCCGGGTTCTGCGTGGGCGTGGTGGATCGAGATCGGATGATCGACGGATCGAGCATCACGGTGGGAGATCGGATCATTGGGTTGGGCTCCACGGGGCTCCACAGCAACGGGTACTCGCTGGCCCGCAAGATCCTTCTCGAAGGAAGCCGGTTCGGCCTGGATCACGTGTTCCCCGAGTTGGGGCGCCCCCTGGGGGAGGTGCTCCTCACCCCCACCCGCATCTACGTGCGCACCGTGCTGAACCTTATGCGGGACTTCACGGTAAAGGGCATGGCCCACATCACGGGAGGGGGCATCCCCGAGAACCTGCCCCGCATTCTCCCCCATGGATGCCGGGCCGTGGTGGACCGAGGCGCCTGGGAGATGCCTCCGTTGTTCCGGCTGCTCCAGGAGCTGGGCCCCGTTCCCGAGGAGGAGATGTACCGCACGTTCAACTGCGGCGTGGGCCTGGTGGTGATCGTGCCCCCCGAGGAGGAGGAGGAGACCCTGGCCCGTCTCGTGGCCCTGGGCGAAACCGCGTGGGTCATCGGCACCATTGAGGAGCGGGCCGAGGATCAGTCCCCCCTGGAGTGGGCCGCGTGAGCCTGCGGCTCGGGGTGCTCGTGTCGGGCAGCGGCTCGAACCTCCAGGCCATCCTGGACGCGAGCCGCGAAGGCCAGCTGGACGCCGAGGTCCGGGTGGTGGTGAGCGATAGCCCCGGGGCCTACGGGCTGGAGCGGGCCCGCCGGGCCGACGTGCCGGCCCGGGTGGTGCCCTGGGAGCCCGGCCGGCCCCGTCAGGAGCACGACCGGGCGGTGGTCGAGGTGCTGCGCGGCCACGGGGTGGACACCGTGGTCCTGGCCGGGTACATGCGCCTCGTCACCGGCGAACTGCTGGCCGCGTTCCCCGGCCGGGTCGTGAACATCCATCCGGCCCTGCTGCCGGCGTTCCCGGGGTTGCACGTGCACGAGAAGGTGCTGGCCCACGGGGCCAAGTTCTCGGGGTGCACGGTCCACTTCGTGGACGAGGGCACCGACACCGGCCCCATCATCTGCCAGGCCGTGGTGCCCGTGCGCGACGACGACACCCCGGAGACGCTCGCCGCCCGGATCCTCCGGGAGGAGCACCGGATCTATCCCCAGGCCCTCCAGTACCTGGCCGAGGGCCGCCTGCGGGTGGAGGGCCGCCGGGTGTTTCTGGACCCGTCGAGCCCGGGCTCGGGCACTCTCCACAACCCCAGCGTCCGGTTCTGAGCGCTAACTTCGGTCTACGCTCGTCGGTCTACGGTCAACGGTCGCCGGTCTGGGGCCCTCGGCCCGCCGGGCGACTCTCGAACCGCGCCAAAGCTCGGGGGGCATGGGTTTCAGGGGCCAGAATTCAGAAGTCGGTGGACAAGGAGAAGGCTCTTCGGTCCCCCGAGAGGACCGCCCCGGGAACCTAAACTGCTTTTCGGGATTTCCTGTCTCCTGTCCGCTGAATTCCGGTTCCTGGAACCCATGCCCCGCCGCCGGCAATGGCCCCAGACCAGCGGAAGTTACCCTTCCCCGTTGCCCGGCCCTGCAGGGCCTGTGAGGGACCGTCAAGGGTCAAGAGCCTCTACCGTGGGCCATCACCTCCTCCACCACCGCCAGGATCTCGTCGGGGGTAAGCGGCTTGAGCACCACCCGATCCGCGGCAGCGATCCGCCCGGTCCCGGCACCGCCACCGGTGCAGAGAATCGTGCGAAGATCGGGGCGCAGCTCCCTGGCTGCGGACAGAAACGCGTCTCCACACATCCCGGGCATGGACCGATCGGCCATCACCAGGTCGTATCGGTGGGGCTCCCGCCGGATCCGCTCCAGGGCCTCCCGGGGGTCGGCACACGCGTCCACCCGGTGGCCGGCCCGCTCCAGCACAACGAGGCCGTAGCGCAGAAGGGCTACCTCGTCGTCCACCAGCAGGATGGAGAGGACCCCGACCCGGCGGCCGGGCGGGACCGGCTCAGGCGCCGCCCCGTCCGGGCACGGCGGCAGGAACACCCGGAACGTGGACCCTCCGCCCGGGGTGCTCTCCACCTCCACCCGCCCTCCCATCCCTTTCACCACACCGTGGACCACGCTGAGTCCCAGGCCCGTGCCCTGCCCCACCGGCTTGGTGGTGAAGAAGGGCTCGAAGGCCCGCTCGCGCACCCCCGGGGGCATGCCGCAACCCGTGTCGGCCACCTCGATGCACACCTCCTCGCCCCCGCCGGGGGCCGGCCGGCGGCCGGCTCGGATCCGCACCTCCCCTCCCTTCTCTCCGAGGGCATGGACCGCGTTCTGGCACAGGTTCAGGAGCACCTGGTGCAGGCCGGCCGGGTCCCCCTCCACCCGAAGGTCCTCCACCTCCACCTCCTCGACCCACCTCACGCCGGGCGGCAACGAACCGGCCAGGACCGCCCCTACCTCGGAGACCACCTTGCGCAGGCTCACCGGTCCCCGGGGGCCCTCGGCTCCCCTGGAGAACGCCAGGATCCGGCGCACCAGGTCCCGGGCCCGCCGGGCGGTGGAGGCCACGAGCTCGAGCCCCTCCCGGGCTGTGCTCTCCGGCGGGAGCTGGGCCAGGGCCAGATCGGTGAACCCGATGATCGGAACCAGCAGGTTGTTGAAGTCGTGGGCGATCCCCCCGGCCAGGGTGCCCAGGGCCTCAAGCTTCTCGACCTGGCGGAGCCGGCGTTCCAGCTCGGTCTCGCGCGTGATGTCCTGCACCGTGCCCCTGACGCCCCCTCCCGGCCCGCCCACGGCCCGATGCCGGACCCACAGCCGGGTGCCGTCGGGCCGGACGAGGGCGTGGTCCACGGGGTCGGCCTCCCCACCGCTGCCGGCGGTGTCCCACAACGCCAGGACCCGCGGCCGATCTTCGTCGGGCACCGCTTCCAGGAACGACCGCGCGGTCTCCTCGGGCCGGCCCACCATCCGCCGAAGCTCCTCCGACCAGGCCATCCGGCCCGTGTCAGGCGCGAGTACCCAGCTCCCCAGCCGGGCCACCCGCTGGGCGTCGGCCAGATCCCGGGCGATTCGGCTCGCCCGGAGCATGTAGCGCAGGCGCTGGGCCAAAACGATCCAGTTGGCCGGCTTGGTGGCAAAATCGGTGGCGCCCAGGCCGTATGCCCTGGCGATGGAGTCCAGGTCATCCAGGCTGGTCAGCACCAGCACCGGAACGTCCCGTCCCCAGGGCTCTTCACGCAGGCGCCGGAGCACCTCGAACCCGTCCATTCGGGGCATCAGAAGGTCGAGCACCACCAGGTCCGGCATCCGCCGAACGCACCGCTCCCACGCCTCGACTCCGTCGGCGGCCGCCTCCACCCCGAACCCTTCGCCCGCAAGCACCTCCTCGGCCAGCAGCCGGTCCACCGGATCGTCGTCCGCCACCAACACCCGGGCCTTCGGTTCGCTCCCCGTCATGCCACCCTCCCGTAAGCCCGCTCCAACGCGCGGAGCGTCGCCTCCAGCCCTGCGGCCAGACGGTCCGCCCCGGCGGCCACCCCCTCCAGATCTCCCTTCGTTGCCAGCTGGCAGATCTCGGCACACACCCGGGCCACCCCCCGGGCACCCGCGTTCAGGCTGACCGACTTGAGCGCATGGGCCGCACGATGGACCGCCTCGGCGTCCCCCTCGGACACCGCCCGTCTCAGCGCTTCCAAGAGCCGCTCGGTCTCCCCCCGGTAGGTCTCTAGGACCCGGCCTGCCAGGCCCGTGCCCCGAGCCGCGTCCAGGGACAGCACCCTTCCCACCACATCAAGATCCACGTCGGCGGGGTGACGGGCCGCGCCCAGGGCGCAGGCGAGGTCCTCAGCTCCGAAGGGCTTGAGCACGACCCCGTCCATGCCGGCTTGGCGACACCGCTCCCGATCCTCGGGACTGCCGTACGCCGTGCAGGCCACAATCCACGTCCTGCCTCCCCCACGCGCAGCCTCTTTCCCTCGGATCCGGCGAGCCACCTCGAACCCGTCCATCCCGGGCATTTGGCAGTCGAGCAGAACGGCGTCGAAGCCCCCGGCCTCCCAGGCCCGGAGAGCCGTCTCGCCGTCTGGCACCTCCTCCACTCGGCAACCCAAAGTTTCCAGGAAGGCCCGGACCAGATCTCGATTCATCGGGTTGTCCTCCACCACGAGGACCCTCATCCCCTGCACGTCCCCTGGCTGCACTCCGGGCTCGGCCGCTAACGGAAGCTCGACCCGGAACCGGGCGCCACCGCCGGCCCCCTCCCCCAGCCGAACGGTTCCTCCCATCAGGACTACCAGGTTTCGGCAGATGGTGAGCCCGAGCCCGGTTCCCCCGTGGCGTCTGCGGTCGGGCGGCTCGATCTGCTCGAACGGGCGGAACACCCGTCCTCGGTCGTCGGGTAAGATCCCGGGCCCCGTGTCTTCCACGTCGAAGCGCACCCCGTGCCCCTCAGGGCCGGCGGAACACCGCACCTCCACCCCGCCGCGCTCCGTGAACTTCACCGCGTTGTCCACCAGGTTCCACAGGATCTGACGAACCCGCAGGGGATCCCCCCGCACGGTGGGCGGCAAGCCGGGCTCCGCGGCAAGCCGTACGCTCAGCCCCCTGGCCGCCGCCCGGGGCCGAAACGCGTCCACCACCTCCCGAGCCGTGGCCAACGGGGAGAAGGGCCGATCGTCCAGCCGCAGATCCCCCGCCTCGATCCGGCCCACGTCCGGAAGGTCCTCCACGAGTGCCTTCAGTGCGTGGGCTGCCGAGCGGATCTGCTCCAGCCTACCGGCCGCCTCCTCCGGTTCCTCCTGGGACAGCAGCTCCAGGTGCCCTAAAATGCCGTTGAGGGGGGTGAGCAGCTCGTGGCTCACCAGGGCCAGGAACCGGCTTTTGGCCCGGCTGGCCTGCTCGGCCTCTTTCTTCGCCAGCCGCAGCTCCCGGGTCCTGTCGGCCACCAGCTCCTCCAGGCGAGCACGGTGGCACCTCAGATCCTCCTGCCGTGCCTCGACCGTCTCCAGGAGGTGGTTCACCCCCGCGGCAAGCACCCCCACCTCGTCGCGGCCGGCGACCCCGACCCTCTCTCCGTAGTCCCCTTGACTCGCCGCCCGTTCCACCACGCCGGCCACGGTTCGAATTCGGTCCGAAACCAACCGGTGGAGCACCCATGCCACGCCCAGCGCGGCCGCCACCGCCGCGGCGAGGGCCGCGCCCGCCACGGCCGCATACCTGGCCAGCCTCGTGCGCAGGCTCGCCAGGTCGCTTCGTATCCACAGCCACCCCACCGGATCGGCCTCGAGCACCACCGGCCGGGTCACCTCCAACCCCCCATGGCGGAACCGCCCTCCCGCACCGGCCGGCGGCCCAGGCGGCTGAAACGCCCCGGGCCGGCACGACAGCCGGGCGAACTCGCGGCCGGTCCTCGTCCACAGCACCGCACCCTCCACGTCCGGGATCTCCCGAAGGGGCAGGAGCACCTGCCGGGCCGCCGCCGGGTCGTCGAAGGCAACGGCAGGGGCCGCGTTAAAAGCGAGGACCGTGGCCATCCCCTCCAGGGCCTCGACGGCCTGCCTGCGGGCGGTGCGGATCTCCCAGGCCACGAACACGGCCGAAGCCGCGCTCACCACCAACAGGCTCCCCCCGAGGATCAGCCCAGCCACCTTCCGGTGGATCGGAGCATCCCACAGCCACCGCCTCACGGGAGCACCTCCTCGGCCAGGGCCAACAGCCGCGCGTCGAACCTCAGGCCGGCCCGGGCGGCCCGACCCCGGTGGATGCGGAACCGAAGTCTCCCCTGCCGCTTCACCAGCTCGATCATGCCCCCCCGATCGGCGAACCCCGGGATGTCGCTCACGGTGAGTACGCCAAGGCCCAGGGCGGCCAGGTCGGTTTGCAGTCGGCCGGCCTCGCTTCGTCCCACGTACACCACCTCGCACCCGCACCGTCGGCCGGGCGCACACGTTCCGGTGCGCACCCCCCGGCCCCCCACCGCCTTGCCCTGCAGGGCCGCGAGCGCCTCGGCCACCGGATCGTCACCCAGCAGACAGACGTCCAACGGCCTGTCGGGCAGGTCCTCGGTCCAGGTGGTGAGCTGGGCGAAGTGGTACACGAAGGCAGCCTTCACGCGGATCTCCAGGTCCGGGGCGTGGGCCGCCCCACATCCGAGCAGCAGCAGAAGGACCGCCCACCCCCTTCGCAGCCCCATCGCCCCTCCAAAACCTCGGCCGGACCACCGCGTAAACCGACCGTTCCGGCTCGGAGGTCTCGAGGCGGAGGAAATCCTCCCGCGGAAACTCGGGGTGGGAGGGCTCCAGCAGGTCCCGGCCCACCACGGCGAGCTCGACCCCTTCGGTGGGCTCCCACGCCAACTGGACGTCCAGCCCCCAATAGGGGGGAATGTCCCGGCGGTCCAGGCTGCCCACATACCGGAGCCCCAGATCCAGCCTCCACCCGAAAGGCAGGTCCGCGAAGGACCGCAGATCCAGCTGGTGGCGGGGGGTCTTCCCCTCCCCGAACTCCGCCGAGAAGTCCGTGGACCGCGCCGGGTCGATGTCGAGGAGGAACCAGGTGTAGGCGACCCGAAGCTCCTAGGGCGGAACCACCCGCCACCGAGCCTCGGCCTCGAACCCCTTGGACACGGCGTCCGCCCGGTTCTCCGGCGCCCCCGTACCCGTGAGCCAACCCGGGTGCAGCGGGTCCGGGGCGAGCTCCTGGGGCTCAATGGTCCGGAGATGCCGGTACCGGCTCACGAACCCCGCCAGATCGGTGGAGAACGTCCCGGTCCACCGGGCCCGGTACCCCACCTGCCAGGACACCACGGTCTCGCTCCCGAATCCGTCGTCCCCGCGGAAATCGGGCCGCAGCACCACCGGCAGGGGGTTGGCGGGGTTGGCGGGGCCGAGCACGTACCCGGCCATCGCCGCGTCGGCCTCGGCCCGGCTCGGGGTGCGCACGGCCCGGGACACGGCGGCCCACAGGGTGTGCCCGGAGGTCACCGCCAAAGCGCCCGGGCATCGGGCTGCCACTCGACCCCGGTGTAGTCGTTGTGCTCGACCCGCAGGCCCAGGAGGAGGTGGAACCGGTCGGGCACCAGGGCGATCTCGTTCTGCAGAAAGGCGCTCCACAACCGGTCCGTGCGGCGGGGTGGGTCGAACCGGATGACCCGGGTGCCGTCGATCCGGTCCTGGGTAAGCCGCACCCCGCCCCCCCACACCACGTCGTGCCGGGTACCCAGGGAGAACCGGTGCTGGAGGTCCAGGTCCCACACCTCCCGCTCGTCCCGGCCGATGGGCTCGTCCCGGGACGAGCGGTCGTAGTACGCCTGGACTTGGAACCGGCCGGCCGCCCCCAGGTCCCGTTCCCAGCGCTCCAGGAGGTTTCCGCCCCAGAGCACGGAATCCTCGGCCCAGGTCTCCATCCGGTCGGGTCCTCGGTAGGCACCGTGTACACCGCGCCCGAACGGCCCCGGTAGAGCTCGCCCTGGAGGGTCCAGGCGGCCCCGCCCCGGTCCGCGTCCAGCCGGAACCCACCCCGCACCTGGCTCCAGTCGTCGGGCGCCTCACCCCCTTCCGGGGCGTGCCCTCCATCCCGGTCGAACTCCTTGGCCCACCACCGGCCGAACACTCCCGGCGCCAACTCGGCTCCGTAGCGCACCGCCCCGAACCCCCGCTCCTCGGCACCGCCCCCCACCTCCGCGTAGCCCCCCAGGGTGTCGGCCGCCCGCTTCGTGATCACGTGGATCACCCCGTTCACCGCGTTGGCCCCCCATATCGCGGCGCCCGGGCCCCGGTTCACCTCGATCCGTTCCACGTCCTCCAGAAGCACGTCCTGGGCGTCCCAGAACACCCCTGAGAAGAGCGGTGAGTACACGGTGCGGCCGTCGATCATCACCAGCAGCTTGTTGGCCCACCGGCCGTCGAACCCCCGCACCGAGAGCGCCCAGGTGTTAGCGTTGATCCGCCCCACGTGGACACCGGGCACCATGCGCAGGGCCTCGGCCAGGGTCTCGGAGCCCCTCGCCGGCCGGGGTGGGCAAAGCAGGCAGAGCGCCATCACCCAGAGCAGCAGCCGGCTCCGGGCCCAGGGACGGTACGGGTCGGCCATGATCCCCCCTCCGGGGTGGGGCCGGAGACAGGGCCGGCCCCCGTCACGGTTTCGTGTTCGCGTTTCGGTGGCGTTCCGGCGGGTTTTACCCCAGGGCGCCCCGGCGACACAACCGCCGGCCTTGGCCTCGGGACGGCGCACCCCTACAATGGCCGCCCCCACCCCCGCCCGAGGAGGCTCCATGGATCCCCAATGGACCCGGATCGAACTGGAGGACCGGGAGGTGTTCCTCCTGGGAACCGCCCACGTGTCCCGCCGTTCGGTGGAGGCCGTGCGCCGGGCCGTGGCCGAGCTCGGGCCAAACCGGGTGTGTGTGGAGCTCGATCCGGACCGCCTCCGGGCCCTGAGGGATCCGGACCGGTGGCGCCGGCTGGACCTGGTCAAGGCCCTTCGGAAGGGCCAGGGGCCCGTCCTTCTGGCAAACCTCGCCCTGGCCGCGTTCCAGAAGCGGATCGGGCTCGCCACCGACGTGAGGCCTGGAGAGGAGCTTCTGGCCGCCGTGGAAGAGGCCGAGGCCCGGGGGACCGCGGTCGACCTGGTGGATCGGCCGATCCGGCTCACCCTGCTCCGAGCCTGGCGCCGGACCCGGTTCTGGCGGAAGCTCGGGCTGTTCGGGGCCTTGGTGGCCAGCGCCTTCGAGGACGCGGAACTGGACGAGGAGGATCTGGCGCGGCTTCGGTCCACCGACACGCTCTCGGGGCTGCTCGAGGAGATGGCCCGGGCCGCGCCCGAGGCCAAGGAGGTGTTGGTGGACGAGCGAGACCGCTACATGGCGGCCCGCATCCTCGGCGTTGGGGGGCGGCGAGTGTTGGCCGTGGTGGGCGCGGCCCACGTGCCGGGCATCGCCCGGATCCTGCGGGAGGGCTCCGACCCGGGGGACCCCTCCCGCCTCGAAGAGCTGCCCCCCCGGGGGATCGTGTCCCGAGCGCTTCCCTGGGTGCTCCCCGCGATCGTGTTGGCCCTGTTCGCGGCCGGGTTCGCGGCCGGCGACACGGCCACCCTCCGGCAGGCGGCCTGGGCCTGGGTGCTCGCGAACGGGACCCTCGCCGCGGCCGGAGCGGCCGCGGCCCTGGGCCACCCGCTGACCGTGACCTCGGCGTTCGTGGCCGCCCCCCTGACCTCGCTCAACCCCACCGTGGGAGCGGGCATGGTCACCGGCCTGGTGCAGGCCTGGGCCCAGCGCCCCCGGGTCCGGGACCTGGAAGGGCTGCTGGACGACCTGGTCCACTGGCAGGGCTGGTGGAGAAATCGGGTGGCCCGGGTGCTCCTGGTGTTCCTCTTTTCCAACCTGGGCAGCGCCCTGGGAACCTTCGTGGCCTTCGGGTGGCTCAAGAACCTGGTGGGGTGAGGGCTTCCACGCGACACGTTTCGGCCCGCCAGGGCATCCGTTTCCGGTCTCCGAGAAGAGCGTTTGTCCAGAGAGCACATGGGCGGGAAAGAAGCAGGCAGAGCAACCCGACCAGTGGGCCTCCCATGGCGTCGGGCACTGGTACGGACCTTGAGAGCCTCCCGGCCGCCAGCCCCAGGAGCAAGAGCCCCGCGGCGGTTCGCCCCGGCCGATGCCTCGCGTGGGCCCGAAGGACCGTTCCGGCCGATCGGGCCACGTAGCGCCACATGCTCGGGCACAACCGCGATTCCCGGGTGTTCGGGTTCGTCCGCACCGGCACCGTGGAGACTTTGATCCCCTGCGCCCCCGCCTGGATGAGTGTCTCCAAGGTGTAGGTGAACCGGTCCCTCACTTCGAAGACCTGCGCCACCTCGCGCGAAAAGGCCCGAAACCCGCTCGCGGCATCCCCAACGTCCAGCCCGGAAACCTTCGACACGACCCAGGACCCCAGCTTCTGAAGCCCCTTCTTCACGGGCGAAAACTCCTCCACCCCCTCTCCCCACCGCTCCCCCACCACCATGTCGGCCCGCCCTTCCAGAATCGGTCGGACGAGGGGCTCGACCGCTCCGCCGTCGTACTGGTTGTCGCCGTCCGTATTGACGATCAC
>JALUTY010000042.1 GCA_027021615.1 bacterium
CGTCGATGGACGAAGTGCTGAAACGGACCAACCCACTCCCAACGAACCCGGAGCTGCCGGTGGCTGCCTGATCTACCAACCGAGGATGACGCGGTCGGTTTCTTACACCACCTTGACGGACGTGACCGTAGCCCGTCCGCACGTCCACGCGTCTTAACGTTCGCACGGTATAACGATTCACGGAACGTAAGGGACCCACGCCGCAATGACCATCACCGTACTCCACGCCACAGAAGCCGATGCCGCCGCCTGGAACGCTTTTGTGAAGTCACATCCCCAGGGCGTGGCGTACCACCGGTGGGCCTGGGGTGAGGCCGTGGCCAAGGCCTACGGGTTTCGGTGGATGGGACTCCTGGCCGAGAGCGGGGGCGAAGTTTGCGGGGTGCTGCCCCTGGTGGAGCTACGGCGCCCCGGCTTCGGCCGGAAATGGGTATCGCTCCCGTACTGCGATGCCGGCGGCATTCTCGCGGCGGAGGACGGCACGGCCGAGGCGCTCCAGGCCCACGCGGAGCAGAGGGCCGCGGAGGAGAAGACGTTGCTGGAGCTACGGTTCCCGGGCGCCCCGCCGCCGGGATTCCCGTCGGTCGAGGCCTCGGGCAAGGTGCGGATGGTGCTGGACCTGCCGGAGGGGTCCGAGGCCCTGATGGCCTCGTTCAAGTCCAAGCTGCGAAGCCAGGTCCGAAAGCCCGGCCGCGACGGGCTCACGGCCCGGTTGGGGGGCGAGGAGCTGGTGGAGACCTTCTGGAAGATCTACGCCCGGAACATGCGGGACCTGGGTTCCCCGCCCCATCCGGTGGGGTGGTTCCGGGCGGTGATCCGGGCCTTTGGTGAGGATGCCCGGGTGGGGGTCGCGTACCTTCCGGACGGACGGCCTGCCGCGGCCGGAGTGATCCTGCGCAACGGCCCCACGGTGAGCATCCCCTGGGCCTCGTCCGTGAGGGAGTTCAACCGCTGGAACCCCAACATGCTCCTCTACTGGACCCTGTTGGCCCACGCCGCCGACACGGGCGCGAAGCGGTTCGACTTCGGCCGCTCGACCCCGGGGGAGGGAACCTACCGGTTCAAGGCCCAGTGGGGCGCCCGGCAGGAACCCCTGGCCTGGCTGCGGTGGGATGGGCGCCGGTGGGAATCCGCGTTGAGGGACGGGGGAACCGGAACCCTCCGGACAGTGGCGGAGAGGTGCTGGCGGCGGCTACCGGTAGGCGTCTCCTCTGCCCTCGGAAACGCGCTCCGGAAGTACGTGGACCTGTGAGGCGGGTGCCGAGATGGGTGTGGACCTCTCCCTTGTCACCCTGGTGTGGAACTCGGAGCGCCACGTGCGCACGTGTGTGGAGCGCACCGTGGCCAGGGCCGAGGAGGCCGGCCTGTCGTGGGAGTTCCACGTGGTGGACAACGGCTCCACCGACGCCACGCCGACGATCCTCGAAGAACTGCGACAGCAGTATCCCCCACTCACGGTGCGCCGGCTCGAGGAGAATCGGGGGACCACCTATCCAAGGAACTTGGCTCTGCGAGCCTGCCGCGGCAGGTACGTGTGCGTGCTGGACTCCGACGCCTACCCGGAGCCCGGCTGTTTCGAGGCCCTGCTCCGGGTGCTCCGGAACGATCCCGGCGTGGGGATCGCCGTGCCCCGCCTGGTGTACCCGGGCGGGCGGTACCAGAAGTCCACGGACCGGGTGCCCACCCTGCCCGTCAAGGTCCGGCGGGCCCTGTTCCTGCGCCGCATGGAGCGGGCCGAGACGCCTCCGCGGGCCGGGCCGGTGGAGTACGCCATCTCCGCGTTCTGGCTGTTCCCGAGGCAGCTGTTGGAGAAGGTGGGGTACCTGGACGAGCGCATCTTCTACGCCCCCGAGGACGTAGAGTTCTGCATGCGGGTCCGAGGGGCCGGAGGGACGGTGTGGTACGAGCCCGGGGCCGTGGCCGTGCACGATGCCCAGGAGAAATCGCGGCGCCTCGTGCCCAACCGTCTGACCCTGCTCCACCTGAAGGGGCTGGCGTACCTGTTCTGGAAGTACCGGTACATCTGGTCCGGGCCGCCGCTGGAGCCGGCCCGGAAAGCGGGCGGAGGACGACGATGAATATCCCCGGCGGCGGCTTCCTGACCGCGGTGTCGCGGGAGCTCGATCCATCCCCGGCGGTCCGGGCCCAGGAGGCCGGGGCCCGGCAGGCCCGGGATGCAGCGGGGTGGAGCGCAGCGGCGTGGACCGAGTTTCCAGGGCAGGGCGTGGGGCAGGCCGGCGGGCTGTGGGCGGCGTTCGACCTAGACCTGACGAACGGGGAACGGCTCCGCCGGGAACTGGGCCTGACCCCGGAGGAAGCATCGGACCCGGCCCGGTTGCTGGCGATGGCCTACCGCACCTGGGGCGTGGGCATGGCGGACCGGTTGAGGGGGGCGTTCGCCTTTGCCCTGTGGGACCCCCAGGCGCGCACCCTGTTCGCGGCCACCGACCCCTACGGTATCCGGCCCGTGGTGTACGCCGAGGTGCCGGAGGGGCTGGTGGTCGGGTCCCGCATCCGCCACGTGCTGCTCCACCCCGACGTGGATCGCGCCCTCGATCCCGACGCGATCTACCAGTACCTCTTCT
>JALUTY010000043.1 GCA_027021615.1 bacterium
GGCCTCGCAGGGGCCGCCTCGGCGCGGTCCGCTGCGGCGCGTGAGGGCACGCGCCGCGGCCGCTCCCCTGGCGCCGGGCGGCCCGGGCTGCTCGGCCGTCGCGCTTCGTCGGAGCCCCCAGCCCCACCGCCGCAATCCGCATGTGCTTTTGCGAAACGGAGCACTAGAAGGCTGGAAGGCTAGAAAGCTGGGAGGCCGGGAGGCTGGAGGGCGCCGGGTCCGGCGGCTTGCCCGGGACGGCCGTGGGTAGGAGCGACCTCCCGGTCGCGATCCCGGGCCGGAAGGCCCGACGAGGAGTTGTCGCGGCCTGGAAGCTGCTCCCGTGGGTGAGGGGGAGCGAGGACCCCGGCAGGCGAGGCTGCCCGGCCGCCGAGCCATTAACCCGGCAACAAAATAGGCGCGTCACCTCGGAGCGCGGGGCAAGGATTTCAGGAGACAGACTTCAGCGGACAGACGACAGGTGTTCAAAAATGGTCCCCCGACTGCCGGGGTAGTCCCCCTCTGTCCACTGGCATCTGAATTCTGGCCCCCGATACGGCCGCGCCCGGCTCTCCAACAGGCCTCATGCCCCTCGGCTCCGATGTCGAGGCGAGCTTTCGGACCGACGACCAACGACTGACGACCAACGACTGAAGTTACCTGGAAGGAGTCGTCATGAACATCGCCGTGCTCGTGAAAGAGGTCCCCGATCTGGAGGCGCGGGTCCAGGTGACCGGCGACGGCTCGGGGCTCGAGGTGGAGCCCAAGCGGGTCCTGAACTTCTTCGACGAGATCGCGGTCGAGGCCGCCCTGCAGCTCAAGCAGGCCGCCGGCGGGCGGGTGGTGGCGGTGGGCATGGGGCTCGAGGCCCTGCGCCGGGCCCTGGCCATGGGCGCGGACGCGGCCGTGCGGCTGGAGGACCCGGCCCTCGAAGGGGCGGATCCCCTTACCGTGGCCCGGGCCCTTGCGGCGGCCGTGGCCAAGGAGGGGTTCGACCTGGTCCTGGCCGGAAAGCAGGGCACAGACACCGAGGCCGGCCTGGTCGGGCCGATGGTGGCCGAGGTGCTGGGCGTGCCCTGTGTGACCGGGGTGGTGGGGTGCGAGGTGGAGGACGGGAGCCTGGTGGTGACGCGGGAGGCCGACGGCCGGGAGACCCTCCGGGTGCCCCTGCCCGCCCTGCTCACCGCGGAGAAGGGGTGGTACGAGCCCCGGGTGCCCCAGGTGATGGGCCTGATGAAGGCGATGCGGGCCCAGATCCCGGCCGTGTCCCTGGCCGATCTGGGGGTGGAGGCGGTGGAACCTTTGCCGTCCCAGGGCTTCCAGGGGCCGCGCAGCCGGCCCGAGGTCCGCATGATCCAGGGCGAGCCCGAGGAGGCCGCGGCCGAGCTGGTGCGGCTCCTGAGGGACGAGGCGAGGGTGATTTAGGCTGGGAGGAGGTTCCCATGCAGATCTGGGTGGTGTGCGAGGCAGAAGGCGAGGGGCTGCGGCGGGCGGTCCGCGAGCTCGCGGCCCAGGCCCGGCGGGTGGGGGGCGAAAACGTAGAGGTCACGGCCGTGGCCGTGGGCGACGAGGCCGGGCCGGCCGAGGCCCTACAGGGAACGGTACACCGGCTGCTCAAGGTGGAGGGGCCTGCCGGCTACGCCGCAGATCCCTGGGTGGACGCCCTGGCCCGGGTGCTGGGCGACCAGGCGCCGGACCTGGTCCTGTGGCCCGAGGGGCCGCGCACCCGTGACGTGCTGCCCCGGGTGGCGGCCCGGCTCGGATGGAACGCGGTCACCAACGCCCTGGCGCTGGAGGCCGGAGACGGAGGGCTGCGGCTCCTGCGGCCGGTGTGCGGGGGCAAGGCCTACCAGTGGCTCGGCCTGACCGGCCGCCGGGTGCTGGCGGCGTTTCGGCCCAACAGCTTCGATCCGGAGACGCAGGCCGACCTGACGACCCGGGTGGAGACCGTGTCCGTGGAGCCGGCGGCCCAGAGGGCCGAGGTGCTGGAGCGGACCGGCCAGGAGTCGGAACGGGTGCCCCTGACCGAGGCCCAGGTGGTGGTGAGCGGAGGCCGGGGCCTGAAGGGGCCGGAGAACCTGAGGCTCCTGGAGGAGCTCGCCGACGCCCTGGGCGGGGCCGTGGGTGTGAGCCGGGCCGTGGTGGACGCCGGCTGGGCCGACCACGCGATCCAGGTGGGCAAATCGGGCAAGACCGTGTCGCCGGCCCTGTATGTGGCCGTCGGGATCTCCGGTGCGGTGCACCACACCATGGGCATGGACACCTCCAAGGTGGTGGTGGCCATCAACAGCGACCCCAACGCCCCGATCTTCCGCTACGCGGACTACGGCGTCGTGGGCGACGCGCTCCAGGTGCTGCCCGCCCTGACCCGGGCGATCCGGGAGGCCCGGACGTGACAGCACCCCTCAACCGGGCGCGCTCCCCTTTCCGGCTTTCTCGCGTTCCAGCCTTCCAGCCGCAGGAGGCGTGCCCATGAAGATGGATGCCGTGATCGTGGGCGCGGGCCTGGCCGGGCTGGCCGCGGCCGAACGGCTGGCCGAGGTCGGGCTCCAGGTGGTGGTGCTGGAGCGGGGCGACGGGCCCGGCACCAAGAACGTGACCGGCGGCCGGATGTACGTGGGGCCCATCCGCGACGTGGTGGAGCGGTGGCAGGACGCCCCGTGGGAGCGGGCCGTGACCCGCGAGGCCTGGACCCTGGTGGACGGCGACCGGGCCGTGCGGATGGAGTACATCGACCCGGCCCTCGGCGGTGAGGTGCCCCAGAGCTACACCGTGCTCCGGGGCCGGCTCGACGCCTGGCTGGGCGAGCGGGTCATGGGCATGGGGGCGTTCGTAATCCCGGAGAAGCCCGTGGCCGAGCTGCTGCGCGAGGACGGCCGGGTGGCCGGGGTCCGGGTGGACGGCGAGGAGATCCCGGCCCACGTGGTGATCGGGTGCGACGGCGTGCTCTCGTTCGTGGGCCAGGCCGCCGGCCTCCGGCAGGTGCCCGAGCCCAAGGCCGTGGCCGTGGGCGTGAAGGAGGTGATCGGGCTTCCGCCGGGCACCATCGAGGACCGGTTCAACCTGGAGCCGGGCGAAGGGGCGGCGGAGTTGTTCGTGGGCTCGTTCACGGACGGCCGGATGGGCGGGGGGTTCGTGTACACGAACCGCGACTCGGTGTCGGTGGGCGTGGTGATGGGGGTGCACGATCTCATGGAGGACGGCGGTCGGGAAAAGGCCCCCGAGACCCTCGAGGCATTCAAGCGCCACCCGCGGGTCCGAAGACTCCTCCAAAGTGGAGAGCTCCTGGAGTACTCGGCCCACCTGATCCCCGAGGCCGGCCTGGGCGGGGTGGGGCGGATCGTGGACGACGGCATCCTGCTGGCGGGCGACGCCGCGGGGCTGGCCCTGAACATGGGGTACACGGTGCGGGGCATGGAGTTTGCCGTGGCGAGCGGCCGCATGGCGGCCGAGGCCGTGCTGGAGGCCCGGGAGGCGGACGACTACTCGGCGGTGGGGCTGTCGGGGTACCTGCGGCGGCTGCGCCAGAGCTTCGTGTGGAGGTACCTGGAGGCCTACCGGGACATGCCGGCGCTCCTGTCCAACCCCGACCTGTTCGGCCGGTACCCCAGGGAGGTGGCCGAGCTGGTGGGCCGGCTGGTCCGGCTGGGAAAGGACGCGCCCGAGCCCCTCGGTTCCCTGGTATGGGGATTCCTCCGGCGAACCGCCCTCAACCGCCGGGACGCCCGGTTCTGGTGGAAGGCACGGGGGCTGGGACGGTAGGAAACGTTGGGACGTTAGGACGTTAGGACGGGAGGACGTGTGGTGCCACCGACGACTGGAGACCGAAGACCGGAGACCGACGACCCAACCATTCACGATTGACGATTCACGATTCACGAGACCCCCCATGGCCGTCGACGAAAAGCTCACGAAGAACGCGTTCCGGCACGACGAGCAGAGCCACATCCAGATCGACGCCGAGGTGTGCCGGGCCCGGTGCCGCGAGCGCTACTGCGTGCGGGTCTGCCCGGCCGCCCTGTACGAGTGGAACGAGGAGTCGGACCGGATGACGGTGGAGTTCGCGGGGTGCCTGGAGTGCGGTACCTGCCTCGTGGCCTGCCGCGAAGGGGCTCTCACGTGGCGGTACCCCCGGGGGGGATACGGGGTGAGGTACCGGTACGGTTAGGACGTTCGGACGTGCGAACGCGCGGACGTCGCCACGCGAAGAGACACCCACGGTCTGAACGGAGAACGACGAACGACCAGCGACCTGCGACGAACGACGAAAGACCAAAAGACCGCTCTGTAGGAGACCCGACCATGGCGCGAAAGATCAAGGTGCTGGTTGCGAAGCCCGGGCTGGACGGTCACGACCGGGGAGCCAAGGTGGTGGCCCACGCGCTCCAGGAGGCCGGGATGGAGGTGATCTACACGGGGCTCCACCAGAGCGTGGAGGCGATCGTGCAGACCGCCATCCAGGAGGACGTGGATGTGATCGGGCTGTCCATCATGACCGGCGGCCACCTACCGATCTGCCGCAAGCTGACCGCGCTGCTCAAGGAGAAGGGCGCTCAGGACAAGGTGGTGATCGTGGGAGGCGTGATCCCCAAGAAGGACTTCGAGGCCCTGCGGGCTCTGGGAGTGGAGGGCATCTTCCCCGGGGGCACCCCCCTGGACGAGACCGTGCGGTTCATCCAGGAGCGGTGCGGTGCGTAGTGTGGTGTTTCGGAAATTTCGCGGTGTTCCCAGGAGGGGCCTCCTGCCCCACCCCCTCGGGGAATGCACGAACTTGCTGAGCATGACTCTATTGCTCCGGCGGATAAATGGGCGCTATTGCTCCCTGTTGGAAGGGCAAGGGGCTTGGTGGAGCGCCGGGCGTGGCTCCGACAGTCGCTGCCCCCGGCGCTCAGCCGATCTTCGCTCTGCCGGTGATCCGAAACCCATTGCCTACGTTCGTTTTTCCAGCATTCATGGAGCACTCGGGCTGAGTGCCGGGGGCGGCGTGAGTCGGATGCTGCACTCACGCACGGCCGGAACCAAGCCCCTTGCCCCCCGCCGCCGATGAAGCGCGCCGATTTTGTTGCTGGGTTAATGACCGCCATATGTGAAGGTCCGGCAGCAGGCCGGAGACAAAGGGCTTCCTAGCCTTCCAGCTTTCCAGCTTTCCAGCCTACCGAACGGAGGCCCCATGGACGTTGCGAAGTACATCCGAGACGAGAAGGACGTGATCCTGGACGTGATCCTGCCCTCCGGGATCCACGTGAAGCCCAAGTACGGGCCCGAGGACCTGGAGGCGATCGGGTTCAACTACCAGAAGGACCTGGGGGAGCCCGGGCAGTTCCCGTTCACCCGGAACATCTTCCCCCAGGGGTACCGGACCCGCGAGTGGACGACCCGCCAGTACACGGGGTTCGGCACGCCCAGGGAGACCAACGAGCGGTTCAAGCTGATGATCTCCCACGGCCAGACGGGCCTGAACGTGGCCTTCGATCTGCCCACCCAGATGGGCCTCGACTCGGATCACCCCATGGCCGAGGGCGAGGTGGGCCGGGTGGGCATGGCCGTGGACAGCCTGCGGGACTTCGAGATCGCCTTCGACGGCATCGACCTGCACCGGGTGGGCGCGGGGCTCACGATCAACGCCGTGGCCTCGGTGATGCTGGCCATGTACCAGGCGGTGGGCGAGAAGCTGGGGTTCGACCGCACCAAGATCTCGGCCACCCCCCAGAACGACATCCTCAAGGAGGTGATCGGCCGGGGCGCCTGGATCTACCCCCTGGAGCCGGCGATCCGGCTGATCGGGGACACCATCGAGTACTCGATCAAGGCGATGCCCCGCACCAACCCGGTGAGCGTGTGCGGCTACCACATCCGGGAGTCGGGAGCCACCCCGGCCCAGGAGATGGCCTACGCCTTCCTGATCGCCAACGCCTACATCGACGAGGTGGTGCGGCGGGGGTACGAGCCCGACGAGTTCGTGGGTCGGTTCAGCTTCAACTTCAACATCTTCGGCAACCTGTGGGAGCAGGTGGCGAAGTTCCGGGCGGGGCGGAAGGTGTGGGCCACGAACCTGAAGGAGAAGTACAAGGTCAAGAACCCCCGGAACCTGTGGCTGCGGGGCCTGTTCGCCGGCGGCGGGTCGGGGCTCACCAAGGCCGAGCCCGAGAACAACATCATCCGGGGCGCTTACTACGCCCTTGCCGCCGCCCTGTCGGGGGCCCAGACCACGGCCCTGTGCTCGTTCGACGAGGCGTTCACCATCCCCACGCCCCGGGCCGCACTGCTGAGCCTCCGCACCTGCCAGATCCTGATGGAGGAGGTGGGGCTCCGCGACACGGTGGACCCCCTGGCCGGATCGTACTTCGTCGAGACCCTGACCAAGCAGATGGATGAGAAGATCTGGGAGGAGATGGAGGAGATCGAGTCCAAGGGCGGCATCGTGGAGTGCGTGAGCAACGGCTACGTGCACCGCAAGCTGGCCCGCCAGGCCTACGAGTTCGAGCGCGCCCTGGAGCGCGGCGAGATCGTGAAGGTGGGGGTGAACAAGTACGCCACCGAGGAGGAGCAGGAGGTCGAGCTCCACGAGTACAACGAGGCCTGGGCCGAGGAGAAGATCCGGGAGCTCAAGGAGCTCAAGCGCTCCCGGCCGGCCGATCCGGTGCTCCAGAGCCTCCGGGAGCTGAAGCGGGTGGCCCGGTCGGGCGAGAACGTGATGCCCGCCCTGGTGGAGTGCTGCCGGGCCTACTGCACCGTGGGCGAGATGGCCGACGTGTTCCGCGAGGTGTTCGGCACCTTCCAGGAGCCGAGGATTTTTTGAGGCGATCGTGACTCGTTCGTCACAGGTCGCGGGTCGTTCGTCGTTGTTCGCTCGGGGCCAAAGCCCTGCAAGGTGATGCTACGGAGCTGGAACCACGATGGTTTTCGCCTTCTAGCGTTCCAGCTTTCCAGCTTTCTAGCCTCCGAAGGAGCAATCCATGTCCTACAAGATCGGGATCGACGTGGGAGGGACGTTCACCGACTTCCTGCTCACCGAGGAGGACGGGACCAGCCACATCTACAAGGTGCTGTCCACGCCCAAGGACCCGTCCATCGCCACGATCCAGGGGATCGAGGAGATGGCTCGGGACCGGGGGCTCACGACCGAGGAGTTTCTGGGCCAGGTGAGCACCATCGTCCACGGCACCACGGTCACCACCAACGCCACCCTCACCTACACCGGGGCCAAGACCGGGCTCCTCACCACCAAGGGGTTCCGGGACGCCCTGGAGATGCGCCGGGGCATCCGGGAGGAGCAGTACAACAACCGCTTCCCCAACGCCCGGCCCGTGGTGGAGCGGTACCTGCGGCTGCCGGTGGCCGAGCGGGTGGACTACAAGGGGGACGTGGTCGAGCCCCTGGACGAGGGGTCGGTGCGGGCCGCCCTGGCCGAGTTCCGCAACGAGGGGGTCGAGGCGGTGGCGATCTGCTTCATGAACGCGTTCGCCAACCCGGCCCACGAGCGGCGCGCGGCCGAGATCGTGCGCGACGAGCTGCCCGGGGCGTTCCTGTCGGTGTCCACCGAGGTGGTCCCGGCGATCCGGTTCTACGACCGGGTCTCCACCACGGCGCTGAATGCCTACGTGGGCCCGGTGCTCACCCGGTATCTCCAAAGCCTGATCCGCAAGCTGGAGGGCCTTAGGTACCAGGGCATCCTCCTGATCATGGCGTCGAACGGCGGGGTGATCTCCCCCGAGGCGGCCATGGACAAGCCCGCCACCACGCTGCTCTCCGGCCCGGCGGGCGGGCCGGTGGCCGGGCTCGCCTTCGTCCGGGGCCAGGGGTACGAGGACTGCATCACCTGCGACATGGGCGGCACCAGCTTCGACGTGGCCCTGGTCAAGGACGGCAAGCCCCTGACCACCACCGAGGGCTCGATCAACCGGCTTCGGATCAGCCTGCCCATGCTCAACGTGGTGACCATCGGCGCGGGCGGCGGGTCCATCGGCTGGATCGACGAGGGGGGGCTGCTGCGGATGGGGCCCCAGAGCGCCGGCGCCGACCCGGGGCCTGCGTGTTACGGCCGGGGGGGGGAGCTTCCCACCTGTACCGACGCGGACCTGGTGCTGGGCTACCTGGATCCGGCGTTCTTCGCCGGGGGGCGGATACCCCTGGACCTGGAGGCGGCCCGGCGGGCCATCGACGAGCACGTGGCCCGGAAGCTGGGGTACACGGTGGAGGAGGCGGCCGCGGGCATGTACGACGTGATCAACGTGAGCATGGCCGCGGCCGTGCGGGAGATCGCGGTGAACAACGGGTACGACCCGCGCGACTTCCCCCTGGTCACGGCCGGCGGAGCCGGGCCCAACCACGCCTGCATGATCGCCCTGGAGCTGGGGATCCCGGTGATCCTGGTGCCCCGGGAGAGCTCGATCTTCTGCGCGGCCGGCATGCTGCGCTCGGACCTCAAGCACGACTTCGTGCGCAGCTACCCCGCCCGGCTCGACGAGTTCGACCGCGACCGGTTCCGGGCCCTGTGCCGGGAGATGCGCGACGAGGGAGTCCGGCAGCTCGCCGCGGAGGGCATCCCCGAGGACCGGGTGGAGACCCACGTGGTGCTGGACCTGCGCTACGTGCGCCAGTACCACGAGGTGAGCGTGGAGGTGCCGTGGGACGAGGCGGTGGCCGCCGACCCCGAGGCGTTCGCGGCCCGGTTCCACCCCCAGCACGACGCCCTGTACGGGTACAACCTGGCCGAGAAGGGCACCCCGGTGGAGCTGATCAACGTGCGCGTCACCACCGTGGGCCGCACCGACAAGCCCCGGCTGGCCCCCGAGCCCCTGGCCGGGGAGGACCCGTCCCCCGCGTTCAAACGCAGCCGGTCGGCGTATCTGCCCCGGGAGAAGCGGTTCGCCGACGTACCGGTGTACGACGGCATGAAGCTGCGGCACGGCAACCGCATCGCCGGGCCGGCCATCATCGAGCAGGTGAACACCACCACCTTCGTGACCCCCGAGTTCTCGGTGGTGGTGGACCCCCTGGGCACCTACACCTTGTACCTCAAGGAACGGGAAGACGAGATCCTCCGGAGGGTTCTGGGATGAGCGAGATCCGAATCGACAAGGTGCTGGTGTCGATCCTGCAGCGGCGCCTGAAGAGCATCACGGAAGAGATGAGCATCGCGATGACCCGGACCACCCGGAGTCCGATCCTGTGCGAGGCCAAGGACTTCGTCACCGGGCTGTACGACGCCAAGGGCAACATGCTGGAGCAGACCGAGAACCTGCCCATCCTGGCCTTCAGCCTGGCGCCGGTGTGCAAGTACATCATCGAGTACTTCGGCGACGACATCCATCCGGGCGACGTCATCTTCCACAACGACGTGTTCAGCATGGGCAACCAGAACAACGACGTCGCCGTGTACAAGCCCATCTTCTTCGAGGGCGAGTTGGTGGCGTGGGCCGCGTGCAAGGGCCACCAGGCCGACATCGGCGGCGCCGTGCAGGGCGGGTACAACCCCCAGGCCACCGAGGTGTGGCAGGAGGCCCTGCGGATCCCGCCGGTCAAGGTGATCGAGCGGGGCAAGCTGCGAAAGGACGTGTGGGACCTCATTTTCGCCAACATCCGGCTCGACATTGTCGAGGAGGACATGCGGGCCGAGATCGGCTCGTGCGTGGTGGGCGAGCGGGGGGTTTTGAAGATCCTGGAGCGGTACGGCCGCGAGGTGTTCGAGGCCCACAAGGAGCACCTGTTCGACGCCACCGAGCAGATGATGCGCCAGGAGATCCGCACCATCCCCGACGGGGTGTACCGGGGCGAGGCCACGGCCTACTACGACGGGAAGAACCCCGGGTCCGAGTACACGATCCGGGTCACGATCACGGTCAAGGACGGGGAGATCCACTTCGACTACACCGGAACCGACCCCCAGACCCCTGGGTTCGTGAACGGCACGTTCACCTCGAGCGCCTCGGCCACGATCCTGACGTTCCTGCAGATGGTGAACCCTAACATGCCCCACAACGAGGGCATGGTCCGGCCGATCCAGATCACGATCCCGGGCGGCACGATCCTGAACGCGGCCTACCCCGCGGCCACCACCTACGGGAACCACCTGTGCCCCAACAACGCCGACGCCATCATGCGGGCCCTGGGCCCGGTGATCCCCGAGCGGGTCACGGCCGAGTGGAACGAGCTGCTGTGCAGCCTGTCCACCGGCAGCGATCCCCGCAAGGGCGGCGAGCCGTTCGTGGACATCTTCTTCATGGGCATGAAGGGAGGGTCCGGCGGCATCTACGGGTGCGACGGGTACGACCACATCGGCATGATCGACGCCTCGGGCGGGGTGCTCGACCAGGACTACGAGATGTTCGAGCAGCAGACCCCCCACCGCCTCGTCCGCCACGAGTACTGGTGCGACTCGGCAGGGGCCGGCCGGTGGCGGGGCGGCCTGGGGGTGGAGACCGAGTTCGTCATGGGCGGCGAGAACGTGAAGGTGGTGACCTTCGGCGACGGCGACGTGGAGCCCGCCAGGGGCGCGGTGGGGGGCAAGGACGGCACCCTGAACGTGATCAAGCTCCGGTACCCGGACGGCCGGTGGTACACCTGCACCAGCAAGGACCTGGTGGAGAACGTGCCGGCCGGCACCGTGTACTTCCAGCAGGCCGGGGGCGGCGGGGGCTGGGGCGACCCCAGGGAGCGGGACCCGGCCAAGGTGCTCCGGGACGTGCGAAACGGCGTGGTCTCCCTGGAGAAGGCCCGGGAGGACTACGGCGTGGCCATCGACCCGGCCACCTGGACCGTGGACGAGGCCGAGACGGAGAGGCTGCGCTCCGGAGAGGCAGAAACCAGAGACTAGAGACTAGAGACTGGAAACTAGAGACTATTAACCCGGCGACAAGACAGGCGCGTCACCTCGGAGGGCGGGGCAAGCGTCAGAGGCGTTGCGCGGCGAGCTGAGGGGCCGCGCCCGGCTCTCCGACAGGTCCCTTGCCCCTCCGAGCAGGGAGCGATAGCGCCTGTTTATCCCCCGGGGACTATTAACTCGGCGTTCCATTTCGCAAAAAAAGTATGCGGATTGCGGCGGTGGGGCTGGGGGCTCCGACGAAGCGTGACGGCCGAGCAGCCCGGGAGCCGATCCGACCGACGACCAAAGACCGACGACCGAAGACCGAAGTTGCTGGGAGCCATTCACCATGAGCCAAACCTTCATGCCATCCATCCGGGACGAGGAGGAGCTGGCCGGCGTCCAGCTCGAGGGGCTCCGCTGGACCGTGCGCCATGCGTACGAGGGGTCGGAGTTCTACCGCCGCCGGTTCGACGAGGCCGGGGTGCGGCCCGACCA
>JALUTY010000044.1 GCA_027021615.1 bacterium
CGAGCCCGGGGGTGTCCACCCCGGGGGTTCGGGCTATCACCTGGTACCGGGTGCCCGCGAACCGTCCTCCCGAGGCGCCGCCCTGCTGATACAGAAGGCCGCTGTCGAGCATCGTGTCGGGCGGAGCCGGAAAGAACGACAGCAGCTCGGTCCCGTTGGGCGACTTCCTCCCGTACGTCCAAGGGTCGAAGCACACCCCACCCAACGTGAGCCCAAAGGGCGTGAGCCGGGTGGACCCGGTCACAATCGTCTCGGTAACCGGATCCGGGGCGAACGGCTCCGGCTCACCGATGAAGTCCGTCCACCGGCCGTCGTCCGGGGTGCCGGGGAAGAACGGCATGTCCAGGACTCCGAGCCCCTTCTCCGGGTCGTGGTCGATCCCGATCCAGACCTCGCGCCCGGCGCTCGGGTCCGGAGGCGAAGGCTCCCCGCTCGTCTCGTCCGGCACGAAGGAGAGCGCTGCGTAGGCTTGGTCCCGGGTGAGCCGGCCCTCTTCCACGGCCAACGTCGGCGCCCGAAGCGTCTCGTGCCGGGGCACGAAGTTGAAGACGCTGAGGGTCTGCTCCAAGATCGTCTGCGCCAGACCCTGCTGGGTCACCTCCACGGTGAGCGTGGTGTCCCCCGGGTTGGAGCTGACCCGATCGGGCAGCCCGTCGGGCAGATCCACGGTCTGGTCGCCCACTGTGGTGGTCTGGTCCGTGAGGTCACCGTACAGGTCGAACCGCGCCGTCTGCCCGCCCGCAAGCCACCGCTGCAGCTTGGGCTGCAGGGTGTGCGTGGGCACGTACACCCCGGGGGTCCGGGTGCGCGTGCGGGAGAACCCGGCAAGGGGAGTGGTCTGGCCCGCGGTCTCCACCCGGGCGGTCACGCGCACAGGAAGCGTGGTGCCCGTGACCTCCACCTCCACGGGCACCCGGGCCCGCTCCGCCACCCCGGGCCACTTGGCATTGAGCGGAAGCACCGTGGGAACGGCGCCCGTGGGCTTGACCTCGGCGATGTCCAGGGGGCCCGCCTTGTAGTGGGCCTCGCCCTGGCTCCCGAAAAACAGATGGAGCTCGAAGCTCCCCCGGCCGGAGGTGAAGTACTCGGCCGGCACCGTCACGGTCACGTCCAGGGTGCTGGCGTCCACCGGCGTCACCGCGTCCACCGTGGGCTCGAGCGCCGCCTGCCCGTCGCGCCGCAGCTCCACTCGGGCGAGGGTGGGCGTGCCGGCGGCCAGGAGGTCGGCGAAACTCTTTCCTCCCTTCAGCCGCCAGGTCGCCTGGAACGCCCCGGAGTGCCCCGAGGGGGCGAGCTGCACCGCCGGCGTGGCTACGAGGGAGGCGCCCCCGAACACGAGTTCGATCGTCCCGGCAGCCTGGTTGGGTAGTTCCGTGTAGAAGAACGAGCCCGCGATCACATCCCCGGGCTCGGCAGCCACGGCGAGCTGGGGCTGGAGTTCGGCGCACCCGCCCTTTGCGACCTCGGTGGTCGAGGAGGTGGTATTCCTCCCCCCGCTCAACACCGTAAAGGTGAGGGCGTTCGACTGCTGGCTGCCGTCCGGGCGGTACAGCGTGAAAGATCCGGAGGAGAAGTCTACCTCCACGCCGTTATCCGCGCTCGTGCACACCCGCACGGGCTGGAGCGCGCCTTCGGAGAAGTCCTGGACCGTTCGTTCCGCCCACGTCGACACGCTGCCGGTCACGACCTCGGCGGATTGCACCGCGTAGCCGGTGTCGTCCGGGAACTCCAGGTACCGGATGCGGAACTCGTAGGTGCCGGCCTGGCTCGAGTCGAACGCGGCCACGAACCCGTCGGTGCCCTGGGAGGTCACGCCGGAGCCGCCGCCGATGCCCGAGCCGGGAAACGCTCTCGTGAGCAGGGGGGCGAGTTCCCACGCGCCGTTGCTCCCCTGGAGCCGGTACTCCACCACAGGGGTGAGGCCCACGATGCTCGGGAAGTAGTCCACCTTCACGTAGAACGGCGACCCCGTGGGCCCGATGTTCGTGGGGCCCACGTTCACGGTGACCGGCGGGAAGGCCCCGGTCACCGCGAACTCCACCGGTGTTGCGATCCGCTGCCCCTGGTAAAGGAACACTGTGCCGGGTAGCGCGAGTTGCACCGCGATGCTGCCCACCGCCCGGGGCACGAAGTCGGCGAGCACGTGGGCCTGACCGTACAACAAGGAGTTCGGGTTCGAGGTGTCCACGATGCCGCCCCGCTGGGGCGCGGGCCACAGCCCGGTGCCGGTCACCGTGCTTGCGGCGACGTCCACCTGGGCCACCCGGTCGGTGCCCTCCTGGTACACCACCGGGGGATCCGCCACGGTGACCCCCGAGGTCGGCCCGTTGTGCCACAGGGCATCGAGGCCCGTAGGGATGAAGTCGCCCTGGTCCGCCGCCACCCGGAACTCGGCCGGGGTGTCCGAAAGGAGGTCCACCAGCTGGTCCGCCGTGATCTCGGGGTGCCCCGAGGCGGAGAGCCCAAGCGCTAGAACCACCGTCTCGTTGAACCCGTTGGTGCCCTCCGGGGTGACGATCACGTCCCCGGTGGCCGTGGTTTCGTACTCGCCGGTGTCGGAAAGGATCACCACCGGCTTTACCTCCAGCCCCAGGAACTCGGCCGTGAACGTGGCGCTCTTCCCGGTCTGGCTCTCGGTGACCCGGAACTCGGCCACCCCCACCTTGCGGCCGAACACCACCCGGCCCGAGGCCGCGTCCACATAGGCCACGTAGGTGGTGGGATCGGGCAGGGGGTCCACGGGGCTCTCCCGGGGCTGGACCCAGCCGTTCGAATCGAGGGCTTCGTAGGTCACCGCATCGGTGGGCGCCAGGTCGTAGGCCCCACCGGCGTGGGGCCCCCGCTGGGGTTCCAGGAGCACCTGGATGGGCTTCTGGTAGCCTTCCACCGCTCCGTAAACCGCGTCTGGGGTGACCTCCAGCACGTAGTCGGTGTCGGAGACCACGATCACCCCGGCCTGGGGGGAGCCGGGCGTCGTGGTGTCGGTGAACGTCACCGTGGTGCGGCCGAGCTCGCTGCCCACGGTGACCGTGGGGGGGGCGACCGATGCGGTGGCCACCGCCGTGTTGTCCGTGGACGCCTGGATGCCGGGGTCGTTGGTGAGATCCACCGAGGTCCCGTCCGACAGCTCGGCCGTGAGCGAGATCGCGTGGCTCGAACCCGCCTGGGTGGACCGCACGATCCCCGGGTCGGCCACGAGCTCCATGAGCGGGAACGACACCTCGTCGAAGGCGGTGGGGTCCTCCACGCTCTGGGCCCGGATCGTGATGGTGAGGGGCCTCGTGGGCATGAGAGGCGGCGCCTTGTACTCCCCGGCGTCGGTGATGGTCCCGGTGGCCGGATCGCCCCCCTCCACGTTGTTCACGAACCAGCGCACGTTCGTGTTCACCGCTCCCGTGACCGTGGCCGTGAACGTCACCGTGGCCCCGAGCCCCACCCGCGGAGGTTGCGGATCGATCGCCACCTGGATGTCCGCCGGTTCGGCCACCAGGGTCACGGCGGCCGACGCGCTCGCCGTGGGATCGCCGGCAAGACGCGCCTCGATGGTGACCTGGTTTCCGGCCGTTGGCATAAGGATCGGCGCGTGGTAGGTGTACGTGCTGGGCGCGTCCGCGCTCTCCTCGATCGTGCCCACCTGGGTGTCCCCGCCCTCGACCCCGTTCACCAGGAGCACCACGGGCTGGCCGGTCGGTTCGGTGGTCACGGTGAAGGTCTCCCGGCCGTCCAGGGGCACGGTGGCCTCGGCCGGGGCGATGGAGACCGTCGTTGGGGCCGACACCGTGAAGGTGACCTCGGCGAACCGCGTCGGATCCGACTCCGGTTCGGCCCGCACGGTGACCGCACCGGGCGGGGCGCCCGCCGGCGCGGTGTAGGTGCCGTCGGTCGAGATGGTGCCGTAGGTGGCGTCGCCTCCCTCCACCCCGTTCACGAGCCACCGGACCGGGTCGGTCGCGGGCTCGGCGCCCGAGAACAACACGAACCCCACGGTTTCTCCCACCGCCACCTGGGACACGGCCGGCGCCAGCGAGAGCGTTGTGCCTCCCCCGCTTCCCCCTGCTTGCTGCTGCCGGAAGGTCACCGTGGCCGAGGCCGAGACCTGGGGCAGGGCCTTGAGCCGTGCCGTGACGCCGACCTGCCCGGCCGGAGGCGGGGTAGCCGGCGCGGCGTACTGCCCGGAGTCCGAGATCGTGCCCACGGTGGCGTTGCCCCCGAGGATCCCCTCCACCAGGAACTCCACAGCTGTGTCCGAAAGGGCGCCCTCCGGGTTCACCGCGACCGCGGCGGTGAACACCGTGGTACCCCCCGGGTCCAGGACGGCGGTGGTCGGGTTGAGGGTGATCCCCACCGAGGCCACGGTGAACGTCGTCTCCGCCGCGGCCGTGGGGGCGGTCGCGCTTTCGGCTCGCACCGTGACCACCACCGGGGCCGAGGGGGCCGAGGGCGCGGTGTAGGTGCCGGCCGGGTCGATCGTGCCGGCGTCGGCGCCGCCGCCCTCCTCGCCGTTCACGAACCAGCGGGCGCCCGCCACCGGGGATCCGCCGGCGTCTACGAGCTGGAACGAAACGGCCTGCCCGGGAAGCACCGTACCCGGCGCGGGCACCAGGGCGAAGTCCCCTGTGACCGGAGGCCAGGTCCGGAAGCTCCAGCTGTACGTCGTGCCGTCGGCCGTGACCGAAGCGGTGTAGGTCTGGCCGGGCTCCAGGGGGGCCCGGGGGACGATCACCACGGCGTCGCGGGTGTTGAGGGCCTGGCGGCCGGACTGCTGGGCCTCTTCGTCCGGGTTCGCGTAGGTGGCTTCGGAGAACCAGCACACCTCGAGAGGGGTGCCGTTCGCTGCCATGAGCGACGCGCCGGTGACGTCGGGCACCCGGGTACCGAACCGGTCCGAGCCGAGCTGGACCACCAGCGGCAGCCCTGTGGGGGCCTCGAACCCTTCACAGCTCGTGAGAGGGTCGGGGCTTTCGAGACCCGGGTACTCCAGCAGGTGCACGACGGCGTCGGGCCCCGGGAAAAAGAGGGGAAACGAGACGCCCTCGGGCACCTCGTCCACAAGCCCCGAGAGCACGTCGAGCACGGCGGCCGACTGCCAGCCTTGCCCGTCGGCCTCGTTCCAGATGCCGTAGCCCACCCGCTCGAGCCGCGGGTCGAGGATGCCCAGGGCGTGGAACGGCCCGGTCATCCAGGCGTCGAACGCGCGGGCCGAGTCCATGGCCGGATCCTCGGACCGGACCACGTTGGATTTCTGGGCGGCCTCCTGTCCCTCGGTGGTGTAGCCCGGCTTCGTCGGATCCTCGTCGTGCACGTTCCCCCCGGGGTCGATGTCGGGGTGGGACGTGTCGTTGGCCACCAGATATTTGGCGTGCTTGAGGGCTCCGTCGCCCAATTCCGGGGCCTCTGTGACCGCCGGCAGAAATCCGCCCACCCGGGCGGCCCGCCGGGCCGCCGAAGCCCGAGTGCCCGAGCGGAAGAGGTTCAGATATGCGAGCCACTGCTCCCCCACCTGCACCGTGACCTCGGCCTCGGCGCTCACCGAGGGGTCGGCCTTGGCGGTGGCCCGCACGTGGTATGTGCCGGGCACGAGGGGCGCGGTGTACCGGCCCGAGGCGTCGATCACGCCCCCGCCGGGCTCCACCACGAACCAATCGGCCTCGGCCGAGGCGCTGAACGGCACCGAGGTGGCGATGTCCACGGTCTGCTGGGCGGGCGTCACGGTCAGCTGGATGCCGCCGCCCCCCCCTCCTCCTCCGGTTCCGCCGGCTCCCCCCGTTCCCGTGCCCTCACCGCCGCCCCCGCCCCCCCCACCGCAGGCCGCCAAGACCAGCGCGAGCACCATGCCGAGCCAGGGGGCAAAAAAGGGGGACCGCGGGATCGCCCCGACCGAGGAGGATCGAGGGCTGGTGGACATTTTCATGCTCCTTTGCCCCGCCCGCGGAACGGATCATTCGAACGTGGCGCAAGCCCCTTGGGAAAGGCTTGCCTTCGTCTGCCAATCGAGGTCTATCTCTCCGGTCTCCAGCACCCGGAACCGATCCATCGGGATGTTGGGGAGCGGCACGAAGTCCCCGTCGGGCAACACCCCCTCATAGGGGTTCCCCTGGACGCTGCGGGGATCGATGGCGTACAGCCCGATCCCCGAGCCTCCGCCCGTGTCCACGAGGAACATGCCGTACTTCTGAAGCGCCCGGGCGATGGTTCTCTCGTAGGAGGTAAGCCCGAGGGTATCGAGGTCCAGCTCCGGATCGAGCTGGAGGCGAGCGCCTTCGGGCATGGGCACGGCTCCCGGGCCGGCAAGGTCCCGGATCTCCTCTTCCGTGCCGTCCCAGACCCCGTCGGTGGCCGTGGCCGGCGCCACGGGGCCGCCCGCGCGGGTGTAGGGGTAGTTGAACACCAGGGCATGCTCGATCCGGCCGTCCTGAAGCTCGTCGGGCCAGATCAGACCGCCCAAAAACGCGAACCCCGAGCCCCGGGTCGAAAGGCCTCCCGGGTAGATCCCGGTGCCATCGAGGGAGACCGCCCCGCCCCAGCTCGCCACGGCCTGACCCCCCACCCACCGGAACTGCCAAAGGTCGTACTCGCACCGGGTCTCGAGGTCGAGCACGATCAGGTTGTTGTCCTGGTCGGCGTTTTCGCCGCAGGTGGTGGTGTCCGGGGGGACCGGGTTGTCGGAGCCGTCCACGTCGAGGGTCGGCTCCGCGCCGTCGGGGATCGGGACACCGGTCATGCGCGAGGCGCCGAGCTCCCACCACGGGCCGCACGGCAGCTCCACGGTGCGCCGCGGGGTGGACGCGTCGGCGATGTACACGGGCGAGGAGTACTGCCGCACCTGGATCACGAGCTCCCCGCTCGCTTGGAGGAGCCGCACCATGGCGTCCGAGTCCGGATCGATGGCCGGGTCTTGAGAGATCGGCCGGTTCAGGGGGCTGTCGGCGGAGTAGAGGTTCACCTCGGAGAACGTTGGCAAGACCGAAGGCGCAGCCCCTTCCCCGCCCCCGGCCGAGGGCTCAAACGAGCTTCCATCGGGCCCGGTCTCGTCGGCAGCCTGGGGGCCAGCGGTTGGTTCAGAGCCTCCCCCGCCGCAGGAGGCACCTGCCAACAAGAGCATCCCTGCGAGGGCGATCCGTGTCCAGACGCCCGGGGGCGGCCAACCGACTCGGGTCAGCACATGCATGGGTCGTCCTCCTCGCCGTACCCCATGGGGGTGGTCTTCCGTCCCATAAACCCGGACAAAATAGGCTCCTCTCCTTGGAGGACGGGGCAAGGGGCCTGGTTCCGGCCGGGCGTGGCTCCAACCCGCCACTCGGCTCCGAGGGACGGGCAAAGAAAAACGAACAGACACCCTGTACCTGCCCGGATGTTGTTCCTCGTGTGTTTCACGGGCCCTGTAAAACTTGCAAGGCTCGTACCGGCTCGATAAGGTGCGAGGGTGGGGTGCGGGAGGGGAAAGGGTGAGTAATCTGGTTCCTTTTGGGGGAAATATTTTTCCCACCAGAGGGGTTGGGGGGGGGTGTATTGTCGGCGGCTCCGGACGTGCAAGACTCTGCCAAGGTGCAGACTCCGACCAGGAGGAGGGAGAAAGGACGTGAAGTGCGAAGGCCCCGGTTCACGAAGCGGCGCGAAGGTTGTCGAATCTCTCGAGGGAAGAGGGAGTGCTCCGGTGGATGACGACATCCGGATGCGCGTGGCTGCTTTGGAGGACGAGCTCCGGTCTCTCCGGGAGACGAACGAACTTCTGGGGAGGCAGGCCGAGGATCTCGGGTTTCTGGAGGCCCGGCTCCGGGAGCGCACGGGGGAGCTCCAGGAGAAGAACGCCCTGCTCCAGGCCATTTATGACGCGATGCCGGACATGGTCTTCCTGCACGGCGCCGACGGTATGGTGGAGGACGTCAACGAGAACGTGCTCCGGACGTTTGGATGGACCCGGGACGAGGCCCGGCGGATCGGTGTGGAGGAGGGGAGTGGGCCGGACATGTGCCCCCAGGAGGCGATGGAGCGGATCCGTCGGGCCAGGGCTGGGGAGCCCCAGGACTTCGAGTGGACCGCGCGCCGGAAGGACGGAACCACGTTCCCCGTAGAGGTGCGGCTTCGAAGATTGGAAGGGCTGCCCGGCGAACCGAAGATTCTGGCCCTGGTGCGGGACCTCACCGAGGAGAAACGGCGGGAACAGGAACTCCGGGCCCAGGAGCGGCTGGCTGCCCTCGGCCAGTTGGCCGCGGGGGTCGCCCACGATTTCAACAACCTCTTGACCCCGGTGTGCAGCTACCCGGAGATGCTCCGGGATCTGCCGGGGGTTCCCGATCGGGTGCGCAAGGCGTTGGAGGTGATCGGAGAGCAAGGCCAACGGGGAGCGAGGCTGGTGCACCAGCTCTTGGACTTCGGGCGGGGGTCCCCTCCGAACCGCCAGGTGATGGATCTTCGGTTCTTTGTCCCAGAGGTGGGGGAGATGATCCGGCGCACCTTTCCCGAGGCGGTGGAGGTCGAGGTGGCGATCGCTGAGGAGGTCGACCTCAGGGTTTGGGCCGATCCGGTCCAGGTCCAACAGGCCCTGGTGAACCTGGCTGTGAACGCCCGGGACGCCATGCCCGAGGGAGGGGTCTTGACGTTGGGGGTGGAGCGGGTACGACTGCCGGCCGGGATGGCCGAGCCCGGATGCCCTACCGAAGGAGAATGGGTGAGGCTCACCGTCCAGGACACAGGGGAGGGGATATCTCCCGAGGTGCTGCCCCGAATCTTCGAGCCGTTTTTTACCACCCGAGCCCCGGGGGAGGGAACGGGGCTCGGGCTCTCCCAGGTCCACGGTCTCGTGGCCGAGCACGGGGGCCGGATCACCGTGGAGACCGAGCCCGGCCGGGGCACGGTGTTTCGGGTATACCTGCCGCCAGCGCCCACTCCCCCGAGAGGGGCGGTCGGACAGCCGACACGGTGCCGGTAGAGCGATCTCTTGGGGATCGGGGTGGCGGGTCGTCGACTCAACCGTCGTGCCCGGAGAACCAGGCCCCGGCGATCTCCCGGGCCGCCTGTAGGGCCGTGCGGCCCGAGCGGATGCCCCGCTCCAGGGCCCAGCGCTCAGCCTCGGCCTCCCACCCCGGGGGCGGCTCGACCCCGAAGCCCCGCAGGTGCCGGGCCACGGCCTCACGGAACGTGGCCGGGGCGAAGGGATAAAACCCCAGCGAGAGCCCGAACCGGTCGGCCAGGCTCACGGTTTCGGCCACCGTCTCCTGGGGGTGGATCTCGCCGTCGTTGGGGAACCGCTCGGGCACGAGGTGCCGCCGGTTCGAGGTGGCGACGGCCAGGGTGTTCGCGGGCCGCGCCCGAAGCCCCCCTTCGAGGAGTACCTTGAGCTCTCGGTACCGGTCGTCGGGGCCGGAGAACGACAGGTCGTCCAGGTACACGATCCAGCGCCGGGGATCGCGGTCGAGGGCTTCGAGGAGCAGGGGTAGCTCCGGGATGCGTGGTTCGGGCACCTCCACCACGGCGAGGTCGGGAAATACGTGAAACACCGTGCGCACGAGCGAGGATTTCCCGGTGCCCCGGTCGCCCCACAGGAGCACGTCGTGGGCCGGTGTGCCGGCCAGGAACCGGCGGACGTTGGCGTAAAACGCCTCCTTCTGGCGGTCCATGCCGATGAGGGCGTCCGGGGCGACCGCGGCGATCCGCTCCACGGGCGCGAACCGGCCCTCCCACACGAAAGCCTGGCGGTCGGGCGCGGGGGCCGGGCCCGGGCCGGCCGGTCGGTCGACCAAAAGCGCGGCGATGCGGTCGAGTTTTACCAGGAGCGGTTGGAGCGTGTCGGTCATGGGTGGCCTCGTTCGGACGTGCGGATGTTGGGACGTTCTCGGATGCGCGGAGTTGCCCCGCTCTTGCGCCGGAACGCGGTGCGGAGCCAGTCCCCCATCCGCACCATGGCAGACTCTCCGAAGTTCTTGCTACCCCGTCTCCTCGCCGGAAGACCTGGCCGCGCCCCGGGCCTCGGCCGCGGCCTTGAACTTCCGGAGTTGGGCCTCATAGTACGCCCGGTTCGTTCGCGCCCGGGCCAGGGCGGCCCGGGCTGCCTCCACCGCGCCGGCGAAATCGCGTACCCGAAACCGGGCCTCGGCCAGGGTGTCGAGGATGTGGGGGGCGGGCTTGAGCCGCACGGCCATCTCGGCCAAGGCCAGGGCGCGTTCGGGTTTGAAAAAGGCCGGCCCTTTGGAGGTCACGTAGAGCCACGCCAGGTTGTTCAGGGCCTCCGCGTTGTTGGGATCGAGCCGGATCACCTTGAGGTACGCCTCCTCAGCCTTTGCCTCGTCGCCGGCCTCATAGTACAGGTTCCCTAGCACGAACCAAGCGCTGGCGTCCCGCGGGTTCCTCTCCACCCGATGCACCAGACCTTGCTCGGTCACGAACCGGTTCAGGGATCGGTCCAGGGGGCCGGTATGGAGCGCGACGGCGAGCCCGGCCATCAGCGTCACACCGGCTCCGACGAACCCGATGAGCCGCCGCACCCGGCGGTGGTGAGCCCGGCCGATCCGGGGGTCCCGGGCAGCCTCCCAAAGGAACGCCACCCGCTCCGCAATGGACCCGTGGTGCCAGCTGGGTAGATCGCGGATGTCGCCCGAGTACCGGGCGACCCGCTCCAGGGCCGCAACCACCGGCTCGGGCCGACCCAGCGCCTCCAGGGAGAACAGGTCGGCCTGGCGCTCGAAGGCCCGGCTCAAGCGGCCGAACAGGCCGCGGAAGTACCCCACCAGCAGCACGAGGAGACCGACGGTCGTGGAGGCCGACACCACCAGGTCCGCCCGAGGGTTGCGCAGAAACAGGGGGTCTGCGAGCCCCCAGCAAGCCAACGCGGCCTCCACGAGCCGGAAGAACACCCCCACGAGCCCCACGTACCCCACGAAGAAGAACAGGTAGTACCAGAGATGGCGGTACCGCACGTGGCCGGCTTCGTGGGCAACCACCCCATCGATCTCATCGGGGGGGAGCAGCTCGGCCAGGGCAGGGGTGATCAGCAGATACCGGTACCGGGGCACCAACCCCACGACCCCGGCGGTGAGGACCCGCCCCTCCAAGAGGGGCCAGTAGAGCATCTCGCGTACCCGGAGCCCCAGTTGGGTCGACAGCTGCTCGAGGCGGTCCCGTAGCGGACCCGGTGGGATCGGCTCGCATCCCCACATGGCCTTCACGAGGGCGGGAAGGAACACCCCGAGGAGCACGAGGAACGCCGGTGCGTACAGGAGCTGCAGAAGGGGGTTCGCCTCGAGGGCTGCGTAGCCGGCCGGCCACAGGGCGCGCAGAGCGTCCGACAGAGCCATGAGCACGATCCACGGCGCCAGGATCGGTAGCTCCATGCGGGCGTGGCTCCACGCGAACCGGGCCCGGCTGCGCTCCCCCCCCAGGAGCACGCCTTGGAGAGGGTAGGCCTCCCACCACAGGACGGCCAGAAGCGCCACGAACGGTAGGATGCCGAGCACGCTCGCGAGCATCTCGGACCGCCCGGCCGCCGGCTCCACCACCAACCCCACGTAGTCCGTGGCGTAGCACACGGCCGCGAACGGCACCAGCATGACGGCTTGGTAGGTCTGGAGGAGCCCGGGGAACAGGGTCCGGAGGTGCGCCGCCTCAGCCCCGTCGTGGAGCGCTTGGGCCATGAGCCGCCGGAACCGCCACCGCAACGCGGCCCAGGTGACCGCCGGGTACAGCACCATGTGCCCCGCTGCCGACAGGGTCCAGGAGGGCTCCCCCCCACGGGGGGCCAGCGCCTGTATCGCGATCGCGATCAGAAATACGAGAACGTTTCCGTACATGGCGGGCCCATTGTACCCCCAACACGGCCCGCCGGCACCAGGGGATGGGGGGCGCTGGTAAACGGCCGGGAACGTGGTATGCATTGTCGTGTGGTATCCGTGGGGTGGGGAAAGGATTCCTCATGGGGTTTGGGGAACGGTCCTCTGCCGGGGCGGCGTGGGTGGCGGCCGGGGTGGTTGCCGCGCTCGGCACGGCGTGGCTCGTGGCCTCAGACCTTTGGGTAGATGGGTTGGGGCTCGGTCCGGAAGGGCTGCTGCGATTCCGACGGGTGGAGGGCGCGGTGTTGGTCGCCGTGGTCGCTGCCGGGGTGGGTTGGCTGGTGCGGTGTGGTGCTGCTGGGTGGGGTCGGCAGGAAGATCGATGGCTTGCGGCCCTGGCCGAGGAGAGCCCGGGCCCGGTGGTTTCGTTCGACGGCCAGGGGCGGTTCGTGTGGGCCAACGCGTCGGCCCGTGCTTTCGCGGCCGAGCAGGGGCTCTCGTCTCCGCTGGAGCTCCTGCCCCCGGGCCACGGGGAGGTGGTGATGAGGTGCCTGGCCACGGGACAGCCCGAACGGCGCCTGGAGGCTCGGTGCGGCGACCGGTGGTTTTCCTGGAACTTCCTGCCCGTCCTGTCGGGCGGGAGAGTGCACGCCTACGGTGGAGACATCACGGACCTCGTGATGGCACGTGTCGAACGGGAACGCCTGGAGGAGCGGCTGCGGCAGGCCGAGCGGCTGGAGGCTTTGGGCCGCTTCGCCGCCGGCATCGCCCACGACTTCAACAACCTCCACATGATCATCCAAGGAAACGCGGAGCTGGGTCTTCTCCAGACCACCCGCCCCGATGCGGTGAAGCGGTGTCTCGAACGGATCGCGGCGGCTTCCGGCCGGGCAGCGGATTTGGTGGCAAAACTGCTGGCCTATGCCGGTGCCGAGCCTGCCGCACCCGAGACCGTGGATCTGGCATCCGTAGCGCGGCAGGTGGCGGGCGACATGGCCGACCTGGTGCCGAAGGGGGTGAGGCTCCGGGTCGAGGCGGCCCCCCAGACCCCGACGGCCTGCGCCGATGTGGGGCAGATGCGAGTGGTCGTGCTCAACCTGATCACCAACGCCTTGGAGGCGGTGGCGGCCGGGGGTGCGGTGGCGGTCCGAGTGGGGCGCCTGGACGACGCCGAGACCTGGTTCGCCGGGGTCGAGCTCGCCGAGCCCGAAATGGGCCGGCCCTACGTGCTGCTGGAGGTGACAGACACGGGTCCAGGCATGGACGAGGAGACCCGGCGCCGTGCCTTCGACCCGTTTTTCACCACCAAGTTCCTAGGAAGGGGGTTGGGGCTCTCCGTGGTCTGGGGGGTGGCCCGCCGGTTTGGGGGAGGCGTGCGCATCGACTCCGCACCCGGCCGGGGTACGACGGTGGGGGTGGCCCTGCCGGCGTGCCCGGGTTCGTGACCCCTCACCTCGTGCGGCGCCCCCGTCCGGTCCCCCAGATCCCTCTGTGGGCCCGTCGCGCCTCGGCCTCCAGGGCGAGGAACCGCTCCCTGCCCGGGTAGTCGAAGAACCGGATGGCCCGGCCGAGACCCGCCTTGAGGAGCTCTTCCGACAGGTTGATCGGCTCCTTCTTCCCCGGCACGTGGAGCCACAGAAACCCCAGGATTCGGCCGTGGACGTCCACCCGGTCGCCGGCCACCTCCAGATCCACCCGGTCGGCCCGGCCGAGCCACGCCCGGGTGAACTCGGTGGCCCGGCGGGAGAACGGCTCGGCTGGCCGGCCGTCCCGGGCTCTCTCCGGGGTGTCCACCCCCAGCAGCCGCACGTGCACCTTCCGCCCGGACCACCGGGCCACCACCGTGTCCCCATCGATTACGCGCACCACACGGATCGGCACCCGGTCGGCCCGGGCGGGCGAGCACACCGAGGCCACCGCCCAAAAGACGAGGGCGAGAGTCCTTGAGACGCCGGCGAGCCGTGGGGGATAATGCATCGGTGCCTGGCCCTCCGTTTCCGCCGATCCGTTTCCCGACGAGGAACCCCCATGCGACAGGTTACCATCGACGGCGTGACCCTCCACCTGGCCCGGCCGGCCGATCTGGACCTGCCCTGGGTGGGGCGGGAGGATCTGGTGCGCCAGGTGCTCGCGGCCTGGATGGTCCTGGACGAGCGGGACCGCCCCATGACCCCCCGGCTCGTGGGCCGGCCCGGGGTCGGCAAGACCACCTTGGCGTTTGCCGCGGCCCGGCGGCTCGGGCGGGAGGTGTACCTGTTCCAGGCCACCATGGACACCCGCCCCGAGGACCTGGTGGTGAGCCCGGTGGTGGGGCCCGACGGGAAGATCCAGTACGTGGCGAGCGCCCTGGTGGCGGCCGCGATCCGGGGCGGGGTGTGCGTGCTGGACGAGGGCAACCGCATGAGCGAGAAGAGCTGGGCCTCGCTCGCTCCACTCCTGGACGACCGGCGGTACGTGGAGTCGGTGCTGACCGGTCTCCAGATCCGGGCCCACCCGGACTTCCGGCTGGCCGTCACCATGAACGAAGACGCCTCCACCTACGAGATCCCCGAGTACATCCACACCCGGCTCCAGCCCCAGATCCAGGTGGACTTTCCCGAGGCCGACGAGGAGCTGGCGATCCTGCGGGAGAACCTGCCCTTCGCCCCGGAGGACCTGCTGCGGTACGTGGTGGGGTTCCTGCAGGCGGCCCACGGGGCCGACGAGCCCTACGGCGTGCGCGACGGCATCAACGCGGCCCGCTACGCCCTGAAGCTCGCCCGGTCCTCCGGGGAGGACCCGGTGGCCTGGGTGCCCCGGGCCCTGGAGCAGGTGATCGGCGAGGAGGCGCTGGCCTACCTCAAGTTCCCGAAGGGGTCTTGACCGGATGAAGGCCGAGGAAGCCCCTGCGGGGCCCGGTAGTAGGGAGGGTAACTTTCATTGGCCGGGGGCTTTCACGCCGAAAGCAGGGGGCCTGTTTCCGGCCGTGCGTGAGTGCAGCATCCGACTTTCGCTGCATCCGGCGCCCAGCCCGGGTTGCAAAGATTCGGTGGCGGATCGATCGACGAGAATGGTTTTCAGGGGTCCTGGGGGAAGCGAGCATCGGCTGAGCACCGGATGCAGCGACTGTCGGAGCCACGCCCGGCGCTCCAACAGGCCCCCTGCCCCCCGAGGCCTTGGCGGCGCTTCAGGGAAGCGGCCCGGCCGCCTGGCTGCCTAGCCGCCCGGCGGGCCGAAGGCCCCGACCGACGACCAACGACCGACGACCGAAGTCATATGGAAGGGGGATGAGGAGCGACGAGCTGTACCTGGCCCGTTGGGAGGCCCCCGGCGGCGGGGAGGTCGTGGCCGTGCCGGTTCTCCACGGCCGGGTGGAGTTCGCCGGGGCCGTGGCCCGGGCGTTCCGGCGGGTGCGGCCTACGGCCGTGGCGGTGGAGCTGCCGCCCACCCTGCGGGCCGCCGTGCTGCGCGCCGTGGACCGGCTGCCCCGGGTGTCGGTGGTGACCTACGAGACCGCGGACGGCGAAGCCGTCTACTGGCTGGTGGAGCCGGCCGACCCGTTCGTGGAGGCGCTGCGCCTGGGCCGCGAGGCCGAACTGCCGCTCCTTTTCGTGGACGCGGACATCGACCAGCCGCCCGAGCACGACGAGCCGTTCCCTGACCCCTACACCGTGGCCCGCATCGGCCACCGGGCCTATGTGGAGGCCTGCCTCCGGGAGCGCGCCTACCCCGCCACCCAGGCCGACCTGCGTCGGGAGCGGGCCATGGCGGCCGGCCTGGCCGGGGCCGCCGGGCCGGGCGAGCGGGTGCTGTTCGTGTGCGGGCTGGCGCACCTGGAGCGGGTGGGCCGCATGCTCCCCGGGCCCCACGCCCAGCCCCTGGCCCGGATCCGGCGCGAGGGGGTGCGGCTCTTTCACCTGGCCTCCGCGAGCCTCCCCGAGGTGTCGAGCGAGATCCCGTTCGTCCAGGCCGTGTACGAGATGCGGCGCGCCGGGCCCGTGGCCGAGCCGGACCTCGACGGCTCCACCGTGCGAAAGCGCGTCGGGGCACTGGAGATCCTCACCGGCCAGGCCCGGTGGGACGAGAAAAAGGCCCTGGACGACGCCGTGGCCTGGGCCGCGGCCCGCAACGGCCCGCCGGGCGCCCCCCTGGATCGGCAACGGTGCCTGTACCACCTGGTGCGGCTGGCGGGCCGACACTACCGCCAGGAGACCGGGGAGGCCCTGGAGCCCTGGCAGGTGCGCACCCTGTTCCGGTACCTGCGCAACTGGGCCCTGCTGGAGGGGCGGCTGCTGCCCGACCTGTACCAGCTCGTCGAGGGGGCGCGATCCGTGGCCGACGACAACTTCGCCTTCGCCGTGCTGCGGCTCGCCGGTCACATGCCCTGGCAGGCCGGGGCCGACGACCTGGCCGCGGTGGAGCTCTCGGCCGAGGAGCTCCGGATGGGCTCGCGCCGCATCCGGATCCGGCGCCGGCTGGGCCGGACCAAGCGCCGGGTCCTCAAGGTGCCCCGCCGGCGCAAGGGCGAGAAGCACCCGGGGGAGTGGCTCGATGGGTTCGACCCCCAGGCCGTGTGCTCCTACCCGCCCGAGGACGAGGTGATCGAGGCGTTCGGCCGGTGGCTCCAACAGAAGGCCGGCCGGGTGCTCTCGGAGGAGGCGGCCCGGTCCGAGCCGTTCCGGGGCTCGATGCTCGACGGCATCGACATGCGCGAGACCCTGCGCCACCTGCCCGAGGGCGAGATCTACGTCAAGGAGTTCCGCAAGGTGCCGGGCGGGGTGGGAAGCGTGGTGGTGATCTTCGACGAGGACCCGGGGCTCGAGCGCCACCCCTTCACCATGACCTGGCTGGGCGAGCACCAGCAGGAGTCGGACATGGCGTTCTACGCCACGGCGCCCCTGGACAACGTGGTGGGGCCCGGCATCTGCCGGTGCGAGTACGGGGGCTTCCTGCTGTCGTACCCGCCGCTCAGGATGGCCGACGTGTGGACCGACCCGGACTACGCCTGGACCCGCACCCCGGCCGAGCGGCTCCTGGCCGCCGGCATCGACTACTCCGAGGACCGGTTCGTGGTGTACTGCGCCCCCCGGCCGCCCCGGGCGTTCCTCAAGCAGTACGCCGGGTGGCTCGACCGAAGGATCGTGTACATCCCCCTGGGCACCCTGAGCCCCCAGCGGCTCAAGCGCCTCCGGGTGGTCCACATCCTCTGGGGCAAGGACAAGCGCGACATCGCGGCGGACTACATCTGGTAGGCCGCTTCCGCCCCGCGTGGGGGCGTGGTACGGTGCCGGGAGATTCCCAGACCGGTTCGGGGCGCGAGACAAGAACGATGGGCCTACACCTTGATTCATCCACCCGTAAGAGGCTTGGCGCGTTCTACACCGACGGGGCCGTGGTGGAGTTCCTCGTTGCTTGGGGGGCACGGAAAGCCGCGGCGCCGGGTTCTGGACCCATCCTGCGGAGACGGCCGGTTCCTGGAGGCCGCCGCCCGCAGGGGCGTACCGGAGCTGATCGGATGCGACCTGGACCCTGAAGCGCTCGCCATGGCGCAGCAGAGGCTGAACGGCGCGGACTCGGCAGCGCGCTGGATCCGAGGGGATTTTTTCGAGCTTTCCCCGGCAGACCTCGGGTCGGTGGATCTTGTGGTGGGAAACCCGCCTTACGTCCGGTACCAGAGTTTCCGGGGAGAAACGCGGCGCCGGGCCCTCACATCCGCCGCGGAGATGGGGGTGCGCCTGACGGGGCTCACCTCCTCTTGGGCCCCGTTTCTGCTCCATGCCATGCGATTCCTGGAGACGGGGGGAGACCTGGCGATGGTCGTGCCCGCAGAGCTCGTGCACGCCCAGTACGGGGTGGCGACGTTGCGGGGCCTCCTGAAACACTTCGGGCGTCTCCGGCTCCTCGGGTTCGACCGGAACCTGTTCCCGGAGGCCCAGGAGGAGACGTTTCTTCTGTTGGCTGAGGAGCGTGGAAAGGCCTCGGACCGCATGGAGTGGGTGGATGTGGGCGATCCCGAGGGTTTGCTCCGGCTGTTGGACGTGGAGCCGCCCGGCGTACCGCTCGTCGTGGCGGGAACGGTTCGGTTCGGAGAGGCGCTGATCGGACCGGAGGCCCGGAAAGTGTGGCACCGGTGGAGGGGGTCTCGGTACGTACGCACGTTGGGGTCCATCGGACGGGTCGTGAACGGATATGTTTCGGGGGACAACGGCTTTTTCCACCGGACCCTCGACGACGGGGCGGAATTGGGCATGCCCAGCCGTTGGCTTGTTCCGGCGGCCCGAAGCGCGAAATCCCTGAGGGGGCTTTTCTTCTCCGAGGAGGACGTCCGAGCCTTGGAGGCCGGGGGGGTGGCCCATCATCTGGTCGTGCCGGAGGATGGGTTGTTCGGCGCCGCCACTGCCGACGCTCTGGCCCGGTGGTGCAGGTTGGGGGAGCAGGAGGGGGTGCCTGACCGGTACAAATGCCGAACCCGGCGTCCCTGGTGGAGGGTCCCGGGGGTCCACACGGCGGACGTGTTCTGGTCCTACATGATCGGCGATCTGCCCCGGGTCAGCGTGAACCGGGCCGGTGCCGTGTTCGCGAACAGCTTGCACGGGGTGCGGTTGCAAAAGGATCACGTCGATCCACGGCGGGTCGCGTTGGCCGCGTACACCTCCCTGGGATTGCTGGCCATGGAGTTGGAAGGCCGGGTGTACGGCGGGGGGGTGTTGAAGCTGGAACCCACAGAGTGTGCCGCCGTTCGGTTGCCCCTGCCTCCTGTGGAGACCTCGGAGCTGGAGCTGGTGGCGAGGGGCGTGGACGGCCGTCTGAGGGCCGGACGGGTCGAGGACGCGATCGCGGAGGCCGACGACGTTCTGCTGGTCCGCGGATTGGGGATGCCCGAGGCGGAGGTGCTCATTCTTCGTGACGCATGGCGGCGGTTAGTGGAACGGCGAACCCGTCGTGACCCGACCCGAGCTTCCACCCCGGCGGAAGGGAGACGGGGCCATGGAAAACCGGCTTGAGAAGTTCTTGCAGGACGCACTAGTACGGATTCCGGCGCCCGGGCCCGGTGCGACCCGAGCCGAGAAGAAGAACTACACGGAATCCCTCAGCCACGAGATCACGGCAGTCCTGGCCGCAGCGCTCGGGGAGGCCGCGGCATTGTTAGGCGGGATCTCCGGGCGCCGCCGGCCCGAAGACGCCCCGGAGCTTTACGAGGTGGTGGGCGTGGTGCTTTTCGATCCGGGGGAGCCGTCCTCGCTGGACCTTTTCCCCGAAGGAGTCCCGACCGAACTGCAGGGGGGGCATTACGTTCGGCAGATGGTGGAGAGATTCCGCCTGCGAAATCCATTCTACCGACTTTGAGGCGAGACGGTCCCCCATGGCCAAGACCCGGACCGTGTTCGAGTGTCAGCAGTGCGGGGCCCAGAGCCCCAAGTGGCTGGGCCGGTGCCCCGACTGCGGGGCGTGGGGCAGCCTGGCCGAGGTGCGGCAGGATGCCCCCCCCGCCAGGGGGGCCTACGCGGGGCTCGCCACCTCGGCCAAGGTGGCGCCGCTCGCCGAGGTGGAGGGGGGGACGGAGAGCCGGTGGCCCTCGGGTCTGCCCGAGCTCGACCGGGTGCTGGGCGGGGGCATCGTGGCCGGGTCGGCCGTGCTGGTGGGGGGGGACCCGGGCATCGGAAAGTCCACCCTGCTCCTCCAGCTGGTCCAGGCCCAGGCCCGGAGCGGCCGCAAGGCGCTCTACGTCACGGGCGAGGAGTCGGCCCGCCAGATCCGCATGCGGGCCGACCGGCTGGGCGGCCCGCCGCCCGGCCTGTACGTGTTGAGCGAGACCGATCTGGGCCGGGTGCTGGAGGCCGTGGACCGGGTGGGGCCCGAGATCCTCGTGGCCGACAGCGTTCAGACCCTGTACTCCCCCGAGATCGGCAGCGCACCGGGCACGGTGAGCCAGGTGCGCGAGGTGTCGGGGCGCTTGGCTGTGCTGGCCAAGGGCCGGGGGGTGCCGGTGTTCCTGGTGGGCCACGTGACCAAGGAGGGAGCCCTGGCCGGGCCCCGATTGCTGGAGCACATGGTGGACACCGTGCTCTACTTCGAGGGCGACCGGGGCCACCCCTACCGGATCCTTCGGGCGGTCAAGAACCGGTTCGGATCCACCAACGAGGTGGGAGTGTTCGAGATGGGGGACGCCGGGCTCCAGGGGGTGGCCAACCCCTCGGCCCTGTTCCTGGCGGAGCGGCCCCCGGGGGTGGCCGGGTCCGCCGTGGTGCCTTGCCTGGAGGGCACCCGCACCCTTCTGGTGGAGGTCCAGGCCCTGGTGGCGCCGGCCACCTTTGCCTCGCCCCAGCGCACCACCTCAGGGGTGGAGCGCAACCGGGTTCAGATCCTTGCCGCGTTGCTCGAACGGAGGCTGGGTCTGCCGCTCGTCACCCACGACATCTTCGTGAACGTGGCCGGGGGGCTCAGGGTGGCGGAGCCGGCCGTGGACCTGGCCGTGGTGGCCGCCCTGGTGAGCGCGTTTCGGGACCGGCCGCTGCCCCCGGACGCGGTGTTCTTCGGCGAGGTGGGCCTGGCCGGCGAAGTGCGGGGCGTGTCCCGGGCCGACGCCCGGCTGGCCGAGGCCCGGGAGCTGGGGTTCGGCCAGGCGTTCGTGCCGGTTCCGGCGGCAAGGCACTTGCATGGAACCGTGGGCATCGATCTCATCGGGGTGCCTTCGGTGGCCGTTCTCCTCGATCGTCTGGGGTAGCCCGGACGGTCCACGCGGTGCCTCGGCGCCTGGGGACGAACGGCGCTCCCCTGCGGCGAACGAGTCCGCGTCCGATTCCCAAGGGTGCCATGGGTCTACCCTCCAAGCTGCTGCTGAGCTTCCTCGTCCTTTCTCTGGCCCCGATCGCCGTGATGACGGGGCTGTCCTTGAAGCACCTGGTCACCATCCAGGCCACGGCGGTGGACGAGACCCGTGCGCTCCTGATCTCGGCCCAGATCAATCGGATGACCGAGCGTCTGGGCCAGGAGTCCACCCGGTTGGCCAGCGTGTTCCGCCGGCTGCGCGACGAGATCCACGTGGTGCGGCGGTTCTCCGAGGAGCTGCTGTCCGAGCCGAAGGCGTTCTCCTACCGCAACGGCAGCCGGTACCGCTTGGCCCCGGACGGGAGCTACGGCAACGCCAGCGACGACGGGAACTCGGTGCTGTTCGTGCCCCGGTATCGGCCCGCACTGACCCCCTTGGCCCGGGCCACCGAGGCGTTCGACGTGGTGGCGAGGCCCCTGGTGGAACGGGAGGAACGGATCGTGCTCGCCTGGATCATCCTCAGGCAGGGGATGACCCGGGCCTACCCCTGGCGGGACTTCCGGGACATGCCTCGGGAGAAGGACTACACGACCTGGCCCTTTTACTACCTGGCCGATCCTTCCCACAACCCGACCCGGGGAGAGGTGTTCACCGACCTCTACCTGGACCCCCTGAGCGGTGAGTGGATGATCTCGTGTCTCTCCCCGGTCTATGTGGGGGGAGACCATGTGGCCACGGTGGGCATGGACGTAACCGTGGACAAGCTGCTCCGGGACATCGCGGCCATCCGGCTGTCGGCGGATTCCAGCTCGGCCTTGCTATCGGGGAGCAGAGTGCTTGCCGCCTCGGAGAACTTTCCTCTGGCCGCCCTCGGCCTTGACCCCTCTCGCCCGGCCCACGGTCAGGATCTGGGGGAGGCCGTGGAGCCTGAGGTGGCCGCCTTGTTCACCACCTTGCCCGCCACGGACGAGGGCGTCCGGTTCCTGAAGGGTGGGGGGCGGTGGTTCGTGGGGTCTGCAACGGTGGCCCCACCGGGGTGGCGTATCGCGATCCTGGTGCCCGAGGACGACGTGGTGGGCCCGGCTTACGAGAGTGCCGGCCGGATCCTGAGCGAGACCGACCGGATTCGGTCGAACTTCATCCACATCCTGGTGTTCGCCACCCTGGGGGTGCTGGGATTGACCTGGGTTGTGGCCGTTCACCAGTCCCGAGGGCTGCGCACCCTGCTTCGGGGTATCCGCCGAATCGGGGAGGGGGACCTCAAGCACCGGCTCCCGGAGGGGCGGGGGGACGCGGGACGGCTGGCGAGGGCCTTGAACTCCATGGCCGAGGGCCTCGAGCAGAAGAAACGGGAGCTGGAGCGGGTATACGCCGAGGTGGAGCAGGAACGCAAGCTCTCGGCCGTAGGACGGCTGGCCGCGGGGGTGGCCCACGAGGTGAACAACCCCCTTGCCACCATCGCCACCTACGCCCAGCTGCTCCGGCGTCGGCCCGATCTGCCCTCTGAGGTGCAGGGTGACCTGAACGTGGTGCTCGGAGAGGTTCGCCGGATCCAGGACAAGGTGGGCGGGTTGCTCGACCTGGCGCGGATCGAGACTCCGTGCCGGGTGTCCGCTGACCTCAACCGACTGGTCCGGGATGTGGTGGGGTTGGCCCGCCACGAGGCCGAGGCCAGGGGTTGCCTGCTGCGGACCGAGCTCGACCCGGCCCTGCCCGCCGTTCGAGTGGACCGCTCCGGCATGAAGCAGGTGCTGTGGAACCTGATCGGGAACGCCCTGGACGCCCAGGGAGCGGGGGGCTCCGTGTGGGTACGGACCTTGGGGCCGAACGGTCAGGGGCCGCGCCGGGTAGCTTTCGAGGTGGAGGACGAGGGGCCCGGCATCCCAGAGCACCTGCTGCCGAAGGTGTTCGAGCCGTTTTTTACCACCAAGGACGTGGGCCAGGGAACCGGCCTCGGGTTGCCGGTATCGTTTCGGATCGTGAGGAGCCACGGTGGCCGAATGGAGGTCAAGAACCGTCGGCCTCGGGGCTGCGTGTTCCGGGTGGAGATTCCGGTGGAGGAGGACCCATGAGCCCTGGGGATGCCGCCCGGATCCTCCTGGTGGACGACGACGAGAGGCTGCTCCAGGCCCTGGAGAAGGCTCTCGTGTCCATGGGGTACGAGGTGTGCGCCGAGACACGGCCGGCCCGGGCCGTGGAGAAGGCGGCGGAGTGGGGTCCGGACGTGGCGGTGGTGGACCTCAGAATGCCCGGCATGGGGGGGCTGGAGTTGGGTAAGGCCTTGCTGGAGCGCATGCCGGGCCTCCCCATCGTGGTGCTCACGGGGTACGGTACGATCCGGGGGGCGGTGGAGGCCCTGCGAAAGGGCATGTTCGACTACCTGACCAAGCCCTTCGATCTGGACGAGGTGGACCTGACCCTGCGTCGGGCGGTGGAGCAGGGACGGCTTCGCCGGCAGAACCGGGGGCTCTCCGAGGCCCTGGCCCGGGCCGGGCCGTGGGGCGGACTGGTGGGCCGCAGCCAGGCGATGGAGGAGGTGATGCGCGCGGTGGAGATCGCCGCCTCCACCGACTCCACGGTGCTGGTGACCGGGGAGACCGGCACGGGCAAGGAGCTGGTGGCCCGGGCCCTGCACCGAAGGGGAAGTCGGAGCGAGGAGCCGTTCGTGACCGTGGACTGCGCAGGGGTCCACGGTCCGCTTCTGGAGAGCGAGCTGTTCGGCCACACCCGGGGGGCGTTCACCGGGGCCCTTCGGGATCGGCCGGGGTACTTCGAGGTCGCTGCCCGGGGGACGGTGTTCCTCGACGAGATCGGCGAGCTGGAGCTGCCGCTGCAGAAGAAGCTGCTGCGGGTCCTGGAGGCCCGGACCTTCTCCCGGGTCGGGGAGACCCGGGAGCGCCTCAGCCGCGCCCGGGTGGTGGCAGCCACCAACCGGGACCTGGAGGCGGAGGTGGGTGCCGGCCGGTTCCGCTCCGATCTGTACTACCGCCTCAGGGTGGTGCAGATCCGGATCCCGCCCCTGCGGGACAGGACGGAGGACGTGGCCCCCCTGGTGGAGCACCACCTGCCCCGCTTGGCCCGGAGGCTCGGCCGAAGGACCCAGGGGATCACGCCCCGGGCCCTGGCAGCCCTGGAGGGGTACGCTTGGCCCGGAAACGTCCGCGAGCTCGTGAACCTTTTGGAGCACGCCCTGGTGTTCCACGACCCGGCGGTCCTGGATCTCGAGCACCTGCCGCCGGGGCTCCACCAAAAGGGCGAAGCCATCGAGCCATCCCCCCTCACCTACACCGAGGTGAAGTCCCGGGCCGTGGAGGAGGCCACCCGCCGGTACCTGGTGGGGCTCCTGCGGCGGTACCGGGGGAACGTCTCCCGGGTGGCGGAGCACGCCGGCCTGAACCGGCGTCATGTCCACCGTCTTCTTCACTCCCTCGGACTGGACCTTTCCGATTACCGCCGGCCGGGGTAGCTCGCTGGCGCCACCGCCCCGCCTCTCTCCCCGATGCCTCCGAATCCCCCCAACCGAGACACGAGCGTCTCACTGCCGCGTTCGGGCCTCCCTTGATACCAAGTTGCGTTCAAAGCGATTGGACCCCTGAGCAGGGGGGCGAGGGGCCCGGCGGAGAGCCGGATGGGGCTCCTTGCCCACCGCCCCGCCGGCGTTTGGACCACGAAATGGCTTGCATTCTCCGGAGTTGGAGTGAAACCAACTCCCCCCTCCTCTGTCGGCGCGGCGGATCTCCCTGCCCGGCTTCGCGCCCGGCCGGAGGCAGGTCCCATGCCCCCTTCCGAGGCCCCGGGTTTGAACGCAACTCGGTATGAGCGGGACACGCGGGTCCCACTGGGCCGGACCGGTGGGACACGGACGTCCCGAGTTGAGAGAACGTTGCAAACCAATGTTTGTCTGTTGGTTCATGCTGTATAGGTATATCATAACGAAATCATTGGGTATTATTTGTAATGTTGTGTATCTTCCTGGTTGTCGCGCCATCGGCATAGATGTTGAAAAAGTGTTTGCCTCGTGTGGCTCCCCCGCGAGAAAGGAGGATGGCGAATGGCGAGACGGACTCTGGCGGTACTCGTGCTGGCGTTGCTGTGGGCAACCGCCAGCCAGGCGATCCTGGTGGACCCCTACGACAACATCCTGGCGCCGGACGGCTACTACGGCCTCGTGTACCTGAACTACTACCAGGCGGATGAGCTTGTGGGGCCCGACGGCGACAAGGCTGCGGACATCGACCTGACCGCCAAGGTCGCGATCGTGCGGCCGTTGGCCTACTTCCACGTGGGCCCGGTGCCGGCTGCGTTCCAGGTGATCGTGCCGTTCGGGAAGGTGGAGGAGACCGACCTGCTCGACGAGAGCTCCTCGGGCCTCGGGGACATCATCTTCGGCCCGGGGATCTTCCTGTACACCAACCAAGACACGAACACCTACGTGTCGTACTGGTTCTACGTGTTCACCCCCACCGGCGAGTGGGACAAGGACCAGGCCATCAATCTGGGCCAGAACCACTGGTACTTCGAGCACCAGCTCGCGTTCAACCAGATCCTCGGCAAGTGGGTGCTCGACATGAATCTGAACTACTACCACCACCTCGAGGAGCCCGACAACGACTGGAAGGCCCCCCCGCGGTTCGAGCTGGAGCTGAGCCTCGCCTACCAGCTGACCGACCGGCTGATCCTCGGCCTCAACGGCGGCGGGTACTGGGACCTGGACAACGCGGAGATGGACGGTCAGGAAGTTGACGACACCAAGGCGAAGCGGATCCAGTTCGGCCCCACCCTCGGGTACCAGATCACCGATCGGTTCGGGGCGAACCTGCGTTGGACCCGGGACCTGTCGGCCGCCAACGACGTGAAGGGCGACGACGTGTGGCTGCGGTTCTCCTACGCGTTCTGAAGGAAAGGAGCAGAGACCCATGAAGGTTCGAATCCCCTTGGTACTGGCCGTCTCGATGCTCTGCGCCGGGATCGCCGCAGCTGGTTCGTTTTCTCCGGACTCGCTGGTCTGGAAGAAGTGCACCGGCTGCCACGAGCCCGTCAATGGGGTGATCCCCCGGGTGGAGGAGGTGCGCACCACCCCGGAGGAGTGGGCCGTGGTGGTCGAGCGAATGGCCCGGCTGCACGGCATGTCGCTCTCGGCGGGTGAGATGGAGCAGCTGCTCAAGGAGCTGTGCGCCACCCAGATGCTCCGGCCCGACGAGGAGGAGGCGGTCGCCTACCTGCGGCTGTTCAACAACACCCAGCACCAGGAGGCGCCCCGTGACAAGGACGAGGAGCTGCTGTTCGCCACCTGCGTGCGGTGCCACAGCTTCGGGAAGATCGCGTCGTACCGCATGACCCCCGAGAACTGGGCGAAGCTGCGGGACTTCCACCTCTACATGGACCCGGCGATCCTGTTCCAGATGCGCGAGATGCACTGGATCCAGGAGGCGGACGCCGTGCTGGCCTACCTGGCGAAGCGGTTCCCGTACCAGGAGGCGTGGAAGGCCCCGAAGGCGGACCTGTCCGGCGAGTGGGTGGTGCTGGGGTACGAGCCCGGCAAGGGCACGTACCGGGGCACGGCCCGGTGGAAGGACGCGGGCGGGGGCGAGGCCTCGGTGGCCGGCACCCTGTGGTTTTCCGACGGCACCACCGAGGCGTTCCGGGGCGCGGGCACGGTATACGGGGGCTACGCCCTGCGCACCCGTACCCGGCACAACGGGTTCGAGACCCGCGGCGCGTTCACCATCGACGGGGACGTGATCCGGGGGCAGCACCACTTCCCCGCCCCGGACTTCCGGACCTCGGCGAGCACCTGGTACCGCAACGACGGCAAGTCCCGGGTGCTGCGGGTCACCCCCGGGTACCTGCTTCCCGGCGAGGAGACCCGGGTGGTGCTGGAGGGGATGAACCTGCCCGAGGTGTCGGCCGAGGACGTGTCGTTCGGTGGCTTCGTGGAGGTGCTGGCGGCCCGCAGGCTGGACCCGGGCGCGATCGAGGCGGTCGTGGTGAGCCGTCAGCCGGTCCTGGGCTCGGCCGAGGTGCGGGTCAAGGGCCTGCCGGCCGGTGAGGTGACCCTGGCGCCCCGGGTGGACTACATCGTGGTCACCCCGGCGGTGGGCCGGGCCCGGCTGGAAGGCGGGGCCTACTACCCGCCCGAAGGGGTCCAGTTCGAGGCCGTGGCCTACTCCAACGGCCGCGACGTGTGGGACGGGGCCGACGACGTGGCCCTGGGGCCGGTGCCGGCTCGGTTCCACCTGGAGGAGGAGGTGACCCGGCCCGGCGACGACGACCTGGTCTGGCTGGGGGCCATCGAGCCCGACGGCACCTACATTCCGGTGGGCGACTACCGGCCGATCGCGGCCCGGGAGTACTCGGGCGAGGGGTCCGGCTGGGTGAAGGTGGTGGCCGAGTACGATCGGGGCGGCCGCACCTACCGGGCAGAGGCCCGCTTGGCGGTTACCGTGCCCGACTTCATCCGGAGGATCAAGTGAGCGCCACCTACGCCTGGGCGGACCATCGCCTGTTCCGCTGGGACGGCGAACCCGTGCTCTACGGGGTGGACGACGTGAGCCTGTTTCACCTGGATCGCGAGGCGGCCGAGGTCCTGGCCCGGTGGCGGCCGGCCGAGCCCCTGGTGCTGGATCAAACCCCGCCCCAGGACCGCCCGGTGCTGGAAGCGTTTCGCCGGGCCCGGCTCCTGGTGCCGGCCCGGGCCCGGCGCCCCAGGCCCCGGCCTCCGGCGGGGACCCCCCTTTCCACCCTGGTGCTGGAGGTGGCCCAGGACTGCAACCTCGCCTGCCGGTACTGCTACGCAGACGGCGGCACCTACCACGGCGCCCCCCGGCTCCTCCCCCCCGCCGTGGCCCGGCGGGCCGCCCGGTACCTGGTGGACCGGTCCGGGTCCCACGGGGAGGTGACCCTGGTCCTGTTCGGTGGGGAGCCCCTCTTGAACCTCCCCGCGGTGCGGGCCGCGGTGGACGAGGCCGAGACGGCCGCCCGGGCCGCGGGCAAACGGGTCCGGTTCAGCCTGACCACCAATGGCACCCTGGTCACCGAGGAGGTCTGCGAGTTCCTCCACCGGCACCGGGTGAGCGTGTCCGTGAGCCTGGACGGGCCGCCCGAGGTCCACGACGCCAACCGCCCCACCCGGGGGGGCTCGGGGTCGTACCGGGCCGCCCGCCGGGGGTTGGCCCTCCTCCTCGGGTCCCCCCGGGCGCCGGTGGCGGCCCGGGTCACCCTGCCGCCGGCCCAGTGGGATCGCATCCCCGAGGTGTTCGACCACCTGATCGGGCTCGGGGTCCACGAGGTGGGCATCGCGCCCGCAAGCCCGGTCACCCGGGATCTGCTCCCCACGGCCGAGCAGGAGGAGGCCCTGTTCGCGGGGTTCTCAGGGTTGGCGAACCGGTTCCTGGCGGCGGTGGGGAAGGGGGAGGTCCTTCCCTTCTCGAACCTGCTGGACCTCCTGGCCCGGATCCACCTGGGCGCCTCCCGTTCGGCGCCCTGCGGCGCCGGGCTCGGATACCTGGCCGTGGACACCGAGGGCCGCTTCTTTCTGTGCCATCGGCTGGTCGGAGAGGAGCCGTTCCGGGTGGGGGACCTGGACTCCGGTCCCCGGCCCGAGGCCATCCGGGGGTGCTTGGAGGCCTTGGCCGCGCCCCGGGAGGAGCCGTGCTCCCGGTGCTGGGCCCGGGCCCTGTGCCGGGGCGGCTGCCACTACGAGAACCATCTGCGGGAAACCGTGCTGGGGTTGCCGTTCGGGGGGACCTGCGGGTTCGTGCGCCGGTGGATCGAGCTGGGCATCCGGGTGTACGCCCGGTTGTGCGCCTCGGGTCACGAGGAGCTGCTCGGCCGGATCGGGGCCCGGGCCCGCTGCTGAGATTACGCCCACACCGCCCTCCCGGGCGGTCCAGAAAAACCGGAAGGAGCGAGAGATGAGCGACAAGAAGGCGGTCTTGAAAGCCCTCAACGAGAAGGCCCGGGCCATCGAGACGTTGGCCGAGGGGGAGGAGGAGAGCGCGAGGGCGCTGCAGGAAGGCCCTCCCGGCATGCCCGCCGGCTGCACCACGGTGTTCGACACCGGATGGGAGACCAACCCCCGGCCCACGTACCCCGTGGGCAACTGCCAGGCCTCGGCCCGGGACTTCCACGGATGCGCCGGGGACTGCTGGTGGCCGGCCCAGGTCCCGGACGGCCTCACCAACCACCCCGACGTGGACAAGCAGTGCCCCAACGTGGCCCGGGACTGGCGGAAACTCCAATACGATTGACCGGAACCGGCCAGACCATGCCCGGGGTTCTCACCGGTTCGGACTGCGGAAAGGAGCAGCCATGAGAAGAACTTCCCTGATCGGAGTCGTCACGGCCCTCGCCGTGGGCCTGGTTTCGTTCCAGGCCTCGGCGAAGGATCTCTTCTACTACATCGGCAACGGGGTGATCCAGGTGATCGACGGCGACACCGACGACATCGTCGCCGACATCCCGGCCGAGGGGTGGCTGCGGGAGTCGGCGCTGTCGCCGGACAAGCGCTACCTGTACGTCACGGCGAGGCGTCACCTCATCCACAAGGTGGACCTGAAGGCGAACAAGGTGGTCCAGACCCTCGACGTGAGCGGCGGGGGGTGGGATCGGTTCATCTACGGGTTCGACGTGGCCCCGGACGGCAAGACCGCGTACGCGTCCATCCGGGCCCGCACGACCGAAGGAGGAGAGGTGGTCGTGAAGCCGCCCCGGCTCTCCCAACTCGACCTGGCCACGGGCAAGGTGCTGCGGACCCTGGAGCTGCCTTGGGACGCCGCCACCCTGACCACGGTGCGCGACGGCCGCATGGTCTACGTGATCGGGAAGGACCTCTACAAGATCGACGTCTCCGACGACCAGATGCGCCTGGTGGAGACGTACCCCATGTACGAGAAGCAGATGAACTTCCTGCCCTTCTGGAACTACGCCTGGGAGAACGGCGGGGTGTTCATGGCCAACTACTACACCCCCGAGCTCATGGGGCTCCTGGCGATCGACAAGAAGACCGGAGAGATCCGGGACACGCCGCTCAACGGCATCCCGGTGTTCGCATACTCGGTGATCTACTCCCCCGACAAGAAGAAGGCCTACGGCGTGATGGACGAGCTCAACGTGATCGACCTGGAGACGAAGACCTACGAGTCGATCACGGTGAACCACCAGGGCACCTGCTACGGGATCAACGTGTCGAGCGACGGCTCCAAGGTCTACGTGGGCGGGGGGGGATCCACGGTGACGGTGTTCGACGCCCGGACCCTGCGGCCGCTCAAGGTGCTCCAGATGGCCACCGACGGCATGGATCTGCGGCGGGTGACATTCTGACCCCTCCCGCACGCCGGGCGGGGGCTTCCTCTCCGGCCCCCGGCCGGCGCGCGATTTTCCGCACCCCAAGGCAGATGGCCATGGAATACGGTTGGAGGGCGAGGGAACCCGGAGCGGTGCCGCAAGACCCGTGGGCGTGGTGCCCCCGCGGTTGGGAAAGGGCCCTTCCGCCGGGGCGGGTCACTGCGCTCTATTTCGGCTCGGAGTTCTGCCAGGACGCGCTACCCCTGCCGGAACGGGTCGGCGATTGGGTGGAGTCGGCGCGGGATCAGGATCTGGTCCCCGTTCTCCTCACCCCCCTCGTCACCTCGCGCGGCGTGCCCCGGGTGGTCAGGCTTCTGGAGGCCTTGGCCGGTGCTGCCCCCCGGGCAGAGGTGGTGTGCAACGACGTGGGCGTGTTGCGGGTCGTCCGCTCGAGGTTCTCCGGGCTTCGGCCGCGGGCCGGACGCGTGTGGAACCGGGCGCTGCGGGATCCCCGACCGGGCGCCAGGCCCCCAAACGGGGAAGCCGACAGGGCCCGGCGTCTTCGCCGGTTCCTTGCCGACATGGGGGTTCGGGCCATCGAGACCGACCCGGATCTCGTCGGCGGGTTCCTAGGCGCCGGTGGGGAGGGGCTCGAGCGGACCCTCCATCTCCCCTTCGCGTTTGTCGCGAGCGGCCGGAACTGCCTGGTGCGGGCCGACGAGGGCGGAGGCCCCCCGGATGACTGGGTTTCCGGAGGTCCGTGCGGGGCTGCCTGCTGCAAAGGGGCCCGGCGGATCCTTCGCAGCGACGTGCCGGGCCCGTTGTGGCGGGCCGGGAACACGCTGTTCCGGGAGGCGGCGGAAGAGGACGTTCGCCGCGATGTCGTCCGCGCCGACCGGGTGGTGTTGCACGAGGAGCCCCTGCCGTGACGGCCATCCTCGCCCCCGTGCGGCATCCGGACGAGGTGGCCCCGCTGCTCTCGGCAGGGGCCCGGGAGTTCTACTGCGGGATCACCCCGCCGTTCTGGTCCCTCGAAGGGCGGGAATGGGCCAACCGCCGCGACCCGAGGAGCGCCGGGGTCGGAGGGGAGGGGGCCCTCCGCCGGGTGGTCGAGGAGGCACGGGGTTCTCCCGTATACGTGACCCTGAACGCCCCCTGGTACCCTGGGGACGCGGTCGAGGCCCTGGCCGCTTACGGCTCCCATCTCCTCGAGGAAGTCGGTGCGGCGGCGTTGATTGTGTCCGATCTGGAACTCCTGTTGGCGTTGGCGGAGTGGGGGTTGGCCCACCGGGTTCATCTGTCCAGCGTGGCCGCCTGCACCAACTCGGAAGCCGTTCGGTTTTTCCGGGACCTGGGGGTCCGAAGGGTCATCCTTCCCCGGCATCTGGCGCTCGACGAGATCGGGGCGGCGCGGGTGCCGGGTGTGGAGCTCGAGGTCTTCCTTTTGAACGACGGCTGCGTGTTCGAGGAGGGGCTGTGCGCCACGACCCACCGGCTCGGCCCGTTTTGCCTGGGGGACGGACCCGGGACGGAAGGGGTGGGAGCCGAGGCGGTGGACCGGTACGAGTTCTGGAAGTGGACCCGGAACAACTGCGGATGCCGCACGAACCGAGGGATCCCCCTGGGACCCTGCGGTCTGTGCGCCCTGCCGCGGTTTCTGGGGTGGGGCATCGAGAGCCTGAAGGTGGTGGGCCGGGAGGCGTCGCTGCCCCGGAAGGTGGGCTCGGTCCGTCTGGCCGCCCGGGGGATGGAGATCGCCCGGTCCGGCGGGGGGCCGGAGGAGATCCGGGAGGCCGTGATCGGGATGCGGGGGGCGGCTGGGCTGTGCGAGGGGGGGCGCTTGTGTTACTACCCCGAGGTGTGGCGGGGAGAACCCAGGAGGGCGGCGTGTTGAGGGACCTGCACGAGTTCGCCCGACACCTGCGGGGCAAGGGGCCCACGCTCTTCCTGCTCCTGGGCCTGGGGTTTGCCGGGGCCGGGGTGTCGCTCTCGAGCCCCCTTCTGGCGAAGGCCTTCGTGGACGCCGTGGCGACCCGGGGGGACTACACCGTGGTGCCGTGGATCGCCGGGGGGCTGGTCGGCGTGGCCCTGCTGGACCTGGGCCTGGGCGTCGTGATCCGGCTGGTGCATACGCGGCTCTCGGCCGCGCTCCTCACGGAACTGCGGCAACGGCTCCTGGAGCACTGCCTGTGCGCCCGGCTGGACGAGCTGGAGGGGTACCGGCACGGGGACCTCCTCAGCCGGTTCGGCACGGATATCCCCCAGGTCCAAGGGCTCCTGGTGGACGGCGTGCTGGGGGGGCTGCGCAATCTCCTGACGCTCGGGGTGGCGGCGGTGATCCTGGTCCGGATGCACCCGGGCCTTGCCGCGTGGAGCTTCCTGGGGGTGGCCGCGGCATTGACCGCCGCCGTCTGGTTCCGCCGACCGGTGGAGGCCCACGCCCGGCGAACCCGTCTCGCCATGGTGGATCTCTCCCATTTCCTGGCGGAACGCCTGGCCGCGCTCCGGCCGATTCGGATCCACGGGGCCGTCGGGGAGGAGCTGGGGCGGTTCCTCGGGGTGCAGCGGACCCTGGTTCGGCGGGTGGTGGCCTTTCAGGGGGTGGACGCCGCGGCCGGAGGGGTTCCCGGGCTTCTCCTGACGTGCAGCCTGGCGTGGATCTACTGGATGGGCGGAGGGCTCCTGGAGTCCGGGAGCCTGACCCTGGGCACGTTCGTGGCGTTCGTTCTGTATCAGGGACGCCTGTTCGGGCCGGCCCAGGGCCTGCTGGGACTGGTCCGAGGGCTCCAGGAGGCAAAGGTGAGCGTTTCGAGGGTTGCGGAGCTGCTCCGGCTGGCCCGGGAGCCCACGGCGCCTCCGACGCGTCGGCCCGAACCGGAGAGGCTCGTGCGCTTTTCGCGCGTCTCGTTCTCCTACCCGGGAAGAGAGCGGCTCCTCGAAGGGGTCGACCTCGACCTGGGGCCCGGCGAACGGGTGGTGCTGATCGGGGCGTCGGGCGCCGGGAAGTCGACCCTGGTGCAGCTCCTGTTCGGGCTTCGGTCTCCCGGGGTGGGCACCGTGCGCCTCGGGGGGGAGGATCCCAGGGCCATGCCCCCGCCCGAGCTGCGCCGGTGGATCGGGTACGCCGGCGCCGAACCGTTTCTCCTCCACGCAACGGTGGAGGAGAACCTCTGCTACGCCCGGCCCGACGCCACGGAGGCCGAGATGCTGGAGGCGGCCCGGATCGCCTGCGCGCACGGCTTCATCCTTTCGCTTCCCCAGGGCTACCGGACCGTGATCGGGGGGCGCGGGCTGACCCTGTCGGACGGCCAGCGCCAGCGCCTGGGGTTGGCCCGCCTCGTTCTCCAGGCGCCCCGGGTGTTCGTCCTGGACGAGGCCCTGAGCGGGCTCGATCCGGAAACCGAGCGGCGGGTGTGGGAAAACCTCACGGGGGCCTTTCCCGACCGGTCGTTCCTGGTGATCACCCACCGGCCGGAGCGGCTTTCCGGGGTGGGGAGAGTCCTTCGACTGGAGCACGCACGCCTTGTCCCGGCATCCATCCCGGATGAACCGAACCTGCGTACCCACTCCCCTTGAGACCCGGAGGGACCCTCATGGCGCGGATTCTTCGCATCGACCTTTCCCAGAAGCGGTTTTCGTTTGAGGACCTGCCCGATGCCTGGCAGGGGCTGGGGGGCCGGGGGCTCACCTCGGCCGTGGTGGCGGAGGAGGTGCCGCCCGATGCCGACCCCCTGGGGCCCGAGAACCGGCTGGTGCTGGCGCCGGGCCTGCTGGCCGGGACGGCGGCGCCCAACAACGGGCGCCTGTCGGTAGGGGCCAAGAGCCCGCTCACCGGAACCATCAAGGAGTCCAACGCCGGCGGCTCCTTCGCCCAGAAGCTCGCCCGTCTCGGCGTGGCCGCGGTGGTGCTCGAGGGGAGCGCTCCGGACCCGGTGACGGTGACGATCCGGGCCGCAGGGGTGGAGCTCGAGCCCGCCGGCGACCTGTGGGGGAAGGGCGCGTACCAAGCGGCCGACGCCCTGGGCGCCCGCTGCCCCGGCTGCGGCATCGCCCTGGTGGGGCCCGCCGGGGAGAGGGGGTGCCGGGCGGCGGCGGTCTGCGTGACCACGCCCGACGGGTTCCTGCGCACGGCCGCCCGGGGCGGGTTGGGGGCGGTCATGGGCTCCAAGGGGGTCAAGGCCGTGGTGGTGGACGACGCGGGCGGGCCGGGCGCCTCGGTGGCCGATCCGGACCGGTTCCGGGCGGCTGCAAAGACCCTGTCGGAGGGCATCGCGGCCCACCCCATCGTGGGCGGGTTCCAGGCCCTGGGCACCTCGATGCTGGTGGGGCTGATCAACGAGCTGGGGGGGCTGCCCACTCGCAACTACTCGGCGGGCCGGTTCGAGGGCGCCCCCCGGATCGCAGGGGAGGCCTTGGCCGAGATCATGGCGGCCCGGCCCAACGCGAGCCCCCGCCACCGGTGCATGGCCGGGTGCCTGATCCACTGCTCCCAGGTGTACACGGCCGAGGACGGCGAGGTGATCACCTCGGGGTTCGAGTACGAGACCCTCGGGATGGTGGGGAGCAACTGCGCCATCGACGACCCGGACGCCATCGCCCGGATCGACCGGCTGTGCGACGACCTGGGGCTCGACACCATGGAGGTCGGGGCCGCGGCCGCGGTGGCCATGGAGGCGGGCGCCCTTCCCTGGGGCGACGGGGCGGCCCTGCTGGAGGCCCTGGCCTCGGTGCCCTCGGGCGGAAGGCTGGGGCTCCTCCTGGCCGGGGGCTCGGTGGCCACGGGCCGGGAGCTCGGCGTGGCCCGGGTGCCGGCGGTCAAGGGCCAGGCCATGGCCGCCTACGACCCCCGGTGTCTCAAGGGCACGGGGGTGACCTACGCCACGAGCCCCATGGGCGCGGACCACACCGCGGGCAACGTGCTGCCGAGCCCGGCCAACCCCGACTACGACCCGACCAAGCCGGAGGGGCAGCACCAGGTCTCCGAGTTCGTGCAGTGCTACTTCGCGGCCGTGGACACCCTGGGCCTGTGCCTGTTCGCCTCGCTCCCTGTGGTGGAGAGCGAGGAACTCCAGGCCGCCCTGGCCGAGGCCGTGGCCGCCAAGCTAGGCCACGAGATGCCCGGGGGCTCGTTGATCGGGCTCGGCCGGCGGGTGTGCCTGACCGAGAAGGGGTTCAACCGGCGGGCCGGGTTCGGGCCGAGGCACGACCGGCTGCCCGGCTTCTTCGCCCGGGAGCCGCTGCCGCCCCACGGCCACGTGTGGGACGTGCCGGACGCGGACCTGGACCGGGTGTTTGCAGAGTGAGCCCGGCGGTGCCGGTTCGGCTGCGGGTGGGGGTGGTGGACACCGGCGTGAACCCCTGGCACTCCCACGTGCGGGGGGCCGTGGCCGGGTGCCGGGTGTTCCTGGACGCCCGGGGCCGCATCCGGGAGGACGGGGAGTTCTTTGACCCGGTGGGCCACGGCACCGCGGTGGCCGGCGTGCTGCGCCAGGAGCTCCCCAGAGCCGAGATCTACGCCGTGCGCGTGTTCGGGGCCGGGCTCACCACCTACCCCTCCCTGGTGGCCCGGGGGATGCTCCGGGCGGCGGCCGAGGGCTGCGCGGTGATCAACCTGAGCCTGGCCGTGCCCCCGGGCCCCGGGGCCGCCCTGATCGCGGAGGCGTGCGGCCTGGTGCGCCGGGCCGGATGCCGGGTGGTGGCCGCAGGGGATGCCGGCGGTCGGGTCGTTCTGCCCGCCGCCCTGCCCGGGGTGCTGGGGGTGGTGGCGGACGATGCGCTGGCCGACGGCGAGGTGGGGGTCGGGGGCGGGCCCTACCCGTTTCGGGCCCCGGGCCGGCCCCGGGACCTGGCCGGGCTCCCCCGGGGGGCCAACCTGCTGGGGGGATCGTTCGCCTGCGCCCGGGTCGCGGCCCGGGCGGCCCGGGATCCGGCATGGGCCGAAAAGGCCCTTGACCGGACCGGCCGATCTGAGTATAAAGGCCGCCTTACGGGCGATTAGCTCAGCGGGAGAGCACTGGCCTCACATGCCAGGGGTCGCAGGTTCAATCCCTGCATCGCCCACCATGCCATGGCAAGGGACTCGGAAGCGTTTCCGGGTCCCTTTTCTTTTGAAGGCGGTTCATCGGTCATCAGTCGTCGGTGTGGGGCGTCACCGGGCCCGCTCAAGTCGAGCGGAGCCGCGTTGTTCCTCCTCACCCCCTGCCGCGCACCAGCCGCCGGCCGAACCGCAGGCTCTTGGGCAGCCACTGCCCGAGCACCTCGCGTCGCTCCTCTGCGGTGAGAAGCCCCCCGTCGGGCCGCTGCCGGACCCTCTGGGTCACGCTGTACAGGCTCACGGCCACGGCCACCGACACGTTGAAGCTCTGCACGAACCCGTACATGGGGATCGTGTAGGCCCCGTCGCACCAGGCCCGGGCCTCCGGGCTGACCCCATCCCTCTCGTTCCCGAACAGCAGGGCCACCGGCGCGTCCACCGGGATCTCCTCCAGGGCCACGGCCCCCGGGTCGAGCATGGCCGCGTAGAGCCGGAACCCCCGGGTCTTCAGGTCCCGGCCGCACTCCTCGAACCGATCGTGGCGGTGGATGGCCAGCCACTTGTGCGCCCCCAGGGTGATGCGCCGGCTGGGTACGGTGTTCTCCCGGGTGTCCACCACGTGGAGGTGCTGCACGCCCAGGCCCTCGCAGGTGCGCATCACGGCGCTCAGGTTGTGGGGGTGGTGGAGGTTCTCGATCACCACCCGCACGGCGCCGAGTCGGTGGTTGAGGGCTCGCTCCATCTTGGCCCACCGCTCGGGCCGCAGGGCCTGCCGAATGATGTCCAACGGGTCGTCTGCCACGTCTTCGTCTCCGTGGTTCGGTTCGGACGGGCGGCCGAGAATAGCAGACCGACGTGGGCCGTGCACCCAGCGCATCCGTGCCTGGCCGAGCCACCGGGCTTGTGTTACTTATGAAATATCCCATGCTTCCCGTCTCGGCGTTTGCCCAGGGTCCACGGTTTTTCGACCGGCGACCAACGACTGACGACCAGCGACCGAAGTTGTTCGGAAGCCCCCTTCGGCCGCTGCGCGACCCTACACCGGAGAAGGGTAACGTGCGTTGGTCCGGGGCCGTTGCCGGCGGCGGGCATGGGGCCTGCTTTCGGCCGAGCGCGAAGCCGGGCATGGAGATTCGCCGCGCAGGCACGGGGCACCGGCGGTGGCTTCATGACCGTTCGGCGGGGCACGAACGAATTCACGGTGCGAACGTTGGAGGCGCTGCGCGGCGAGCCAAGGAGCCGCGCGCGGCGCTCCAGCAGACCCCATGCCCCCGAGATCATGAGGTGACGCCAAAGAGACGTGGTGATGCTTAGAACGCTGGGAGATCATGGAGGTTTTCAAGCCTCCCAGCGTCCCAGCCTCCTAGCGTCCTAGCGGAAGTTACATGGAAGGTATGCCCATGGGGCCCCATGCGGAGCTGATCTGTCCGGAGGCCTGCGAGATCCTGCGGGCGTCGCGGGCCGCGATCGAGGAGGAGTACGCCCAGAGGCTCAAGGGGGTAGGGCCGGGGTACGCGGCGCGTCCCCTGGAGGAGCTCCGGGAGACCACGGCCCAGGCGGTGGCCGCGTACCTGGCGGTCCTGTGTGCCGGCGACTGGGGACCGATGGAGAGCTTCGTCCGGGAGATCACCGAGCGGCGGTTCGCTCTGCGGTTCCCCATGTCGGAGGTTCAGCGAGCGTTCGCCCTGTTCCGGGAGCTGTGCCATCCCCTCCTCATCGGCCGGATCGAAGGCGAGACCCTGGACCGGGCGCTCCGGTGCGTGGACCGGGTCGTGGACGAGGCGATCCATCGGTTCAGCGACGCGTACCAGAAGCTTCATCTGGACGAGATCCGGATCAAGTCCCGGGAGCTGGCCGACGCTCACCGCCGGCTGCAGGAGCAGTACCACGACGTGGCCGAGGCGGCCCGGATCAAGAGCCAGTTCTTTGCCAACATGAGCCACGAGCTCCGCAGCCCTCTCAACTCGGTGATCGGGTACACTGAGCTCCTCCTGGACGGCATCGACGGCCCCCTGACCCGGGAGCAGCGGCAGGATCTGCAGAAAATCCTCGCCGGCGCCCGGTACCTGCTCAAGCTCATCAACAACATCCTCGACATGACCCGGATCGAGGCCGGTCGCATGGAGACTGACATCCAGCCGTTCGACCTACCCCGGGTCCTCCAGGAGGCCTCCGACACGGTGGCGCCCCTGGCTTACCGGAAGAATCTGAAGATCGTGGTGGATGTGCCCCGTGATCTGGGCACGGTGCGGTCCGATGCGGGCAAGGTGAAGCAGGTGGCGATCAACCTGCTGGCCAACGCGGTGAAGTTCACCGAGAAGGGTCGGGTGGTGTGCCGGGCCCGGCGAGAGGACGGCGGGGTTCGGATCGAGGTGGAGGACACCGGTTCGGGCATCGCGCCCGAGGAGCGGGAGCGGATCTTCACCAAGTTCTACCAGGTGAACGCGATCCACGGCCGGGAGCATCGGGGCACCGGTCTGGGTCTGCCCCTGAGCCGGATGCTGGTGGAGCTTCTGGGCGGCCGGATGGGGCTCGAGAGCGAGGTAGGCCGGGGCAGCCGGTTCTGGTTCTGGATCCCGGACGCCGGGGCGGAGGGCGAGCCCGCCGGTCGGCGGCGTCGGCCGCTGGTGCTGGTGGTGGAGGACGACCCGGCCGCCCAGGAGCTACTGAAGAAGTTTCTGGAGACCGGGGAGTACGACGTGATCACCGCCTCGGACGGGGCCGAGGGAATGGACCTGGCAAGGCTCCGCCGGCCCGACGTGATCACCCTGGATCTGCTCATGCCCCGGGTGGACGGGTGGCAGCTGCTGCGCCGCCTCAAGGCAGACCCGGACACCCGGACGATCCCGGTGGTGGTGGTGACCTGTGTGGATCGCCAGGATCAGGCGGTGCGGGACGGCGCGGCCGCCCACCTGGCCAAGCCCGTGGACCGGGCCGAGCTGCTCCGGGCCGTGGACCGGGCGCTGGAGCCCCAAAGGGGGTAGCTATGGGGTCTCGAAGGTTCGGTCCGGGGGAGATCGCGGCCGTATACGGGGCGGTTCCCCTGGCCCAGGAGCTGACCGGTCAGCACTACGGGCTGCCCGACGACTGGTTCCGGCGCACCAGCCACGAGATCTGCACGGGCAGGGACCTGCGGCCGTTCGAGGTGCTGGGCCCGGGGGTGCTGGCCCACATCCGCAGGGTCCATCGCGTGGAGGGCGCTCCCTGGAGGCCCTGCCGGAGGCTGTGCCCCCACTACCGGATCTGCCTCCAGGACCACAACCTCCTGGCCCGGCTTCACGAGGAGCGTTGGATCCGCCTGGCGGACCTCCTTGTGACCGTGCTCATCCACGAGTACGTTCACCTCGTGCGGTTCTGCCGGTACGAGTGCCCCTACCGGCCCCTTCGTGAGGACGCGTCGCGGCAGGAGGAGGACGAGGTGAACCGGGTCACCCGCCGGATCCTCCGGGTCGGCCCGGCCTCCCTCCGGGCAACCGGCGAGCACCTTCTGCCCCCCGAACCGACTTGCTGACCCGGCCACAGGCCGGGCACGTTTCTCCTGGAGCGCGGGGCAAGGGACCTGCCTCCGGCCAGGCACGAAGCCCGGCCGATTCCTACCAGGGCTGGATCTCGGCGTGAATCCGCCGGAACTCCTCGTGGATGTCCCGGAAGACGCGCAAGAGCTCGGGGTCGAAGTGCTGCCGGGGGCGGGTTCGGTGGTCCCCCACCGTGAACACCTCCAGGGCCTGCTCGTGGGAGAGGGCGGGCTTGTAGGGCCGGGGCGAGCGAAGGGCGTCGTACACGTCCACGATCTTCACCAGCCGGGCCTCCCGGGGGATCGCCTCGCCCCGGAGCCCGCGGGGGTAGCCCGAGCCGTCCCAGTTCTCGTGGTGGGCCCCGGCGATCCGGCGGGCCATGGCGAGCCGGGGCGAGCTTCCGATGATCTTCTCGCCCTGGAGGGTGTGCTCCTGCATCAGGGCGAGCTCCGCCGCCGTGAGCGGGCCGGGCTTGCGCAGCAGCTCCCGGGGCGTGTGGATCTTGCCCACGTCATGGAGCTGGGACGAGTAGGCCAGCACCCGGGCCTCGCCCTCGGGGTAACCGGCGGCCCGGGCCAGGACCTCGCAGTACCGGCTCACCCGTACGATGTGGTCGCCGGTGACCTCATCGTTGACCTCGCTGGCCCTCGCCAGGGCCCCGATCAGGTACACGAACGCCTCCTCCACCTGGGCCACCCGGGAGCCCAGGGTCCACACGGTGCCCAGGGTCACGGCCAGGGCGGCCAGCACCTGGGCCTCGTACCGGGTGGCCCGGTCGGGGTAGTTGAAGGCGATGATGGCCCCCGGCCGGTCGCCGGCCACCCGGTAGCTCACGTAGTTGCGGATCGGCTCGCCCACCGACCGGCGCACCTCGGGGTGGAACCGGGCCTGGTACGCCTCCAGGTCCGCCCCCTCGTCCCGGTAGTTCGACACGGTCACGTCCCCCGCGTCCACCGAGAACGCATGGGTCTCGTCGGCCGTAAGGCGGATCGGGGAGCCCACCGGACGAAAGCCCTGGGGGGTGGCCCGGTAGAGGATCCCCTCGAAGTCGGCCTGCCGGGCGTGTACCAGGAACACGTGGGTGGGCGATCGGGTCCGCCCCTGGGGCTCGCCGAGGGTCATTTCGTCGAGAGCCTTCAGCACCAGGGAGTCCAGGGCCGGCAGGTGGGGGCACTCGCAGCACAGGTCCTCTAAGGCTTCGTCCGTGATCCGGAGCACATCCAGCGTTTGCCGGAACGCCTGATGACACAGGTCTTTCCCCCTTCGGGGGGGCAAGTGGACAAGGCGGGCGCGGTGGGGCATGGGAGGGACCCTCCAAAAGGCCAGAGCCGTTGCGGGCCGGGGCCGATCGGGGACCCTTGACCCGTGCACGATCCCGCCCCATCCTAGCGTTTCTCTCTGGGAGTGCAACCGATGCGGATCCTTCTCCACACCTGCTGCGGCCCCTGCGCCATCGTGCCCCTCCGGAGGCTCCGGGCCGAAGGGGCCGAGGTCATGGGGGTATACGCGAACCCGAACATCCACCCGTTCGTCGAGTGGGAGCGGCGCAAAGGGACTCTGGAGAGGCTCGCCGAAGCGGAGGGGGTACGGCTGCTGCCGCCAGGCGAGTACGACATCACGGCCTGGCTCAGGCAGGTGGTGTTCCGGGAGGCCGAGCGGTGCCGCATCTGCTACCACCTGCGGCTCCGGCACACGGCACATCTCGCGAAGCGCGGGCGGTTCGACGGGTTTTCGACCACGCTCCTCTACAGCAAGTTCCAGAGGCACGACCTGATCGCCGAGGTGGCCGGGGTCGTCGCGAGCGAAACCGGGGTGCGGTTCGTGTACCGGGACTGGCGCGAGGGTTGGTCCGAGGGGGTGGAGGCGTCGAAGGCCATGGGGCTGTACCGCCAGCCCTACTGCGGCTGCATCTACAGCGAGCAGGATCGCTACCGGCCGCGTCGGCAGGGAGGAGAGCCATGACCGACCTGGCGAAGCTGCTCATCGGGCTGGGGGCGCTGTTGATCCTGGCGGGCGCGCTGCTCCTGGTCGTCGGCAAGGTGCCCTGGCTGGGGCGCCTTCCCGGCGACATCGTGGTGGAGCGGCCCGGGTTCCGGTTCTACTTTCCGCTGGGCACCTCGATCCTCCTGTCGGTGGTCTTGAGCCTGGTGCTGTGGCTCCTGGGCCGCAGGTGAGGGTCTTGACACCTCCGGCGGGATGATTATTCAAAAAAACGCCGAGGGGGGGCGAGGAAGACCATCCCAGGAACGAGGAGGTGCAGCCATGCGTGGGACGAGCCTGATTCCGAGGGAAGAGGTGTTCGAACCCATCCGCGCGCTCACCCGGGAGGTGGACCGCATGTTCCACGACGTCCTGGGAGACTGGACGGAGCGGATGCCTGCCCGGTTCCGGTTCGACTGGGGTGAGTGGCAGTTCTCGCCCCGGATCGACGTGATGGACCGGGGCAACGCCTACGAGCTTCGGGCCGAGGTGCCCGGGTTCCGGCGCGAGGACCTCCAGGTGGACGTCACCGAGAACGCGGTCACCCTGAAGGGCGAGCGCAAGGAGGAGCAGCTGCAGGAGGGCGAGAGCTTCCTGTACCGCGAGACCCGGGCCGGCACGTTCGAGCGGGTCATCCGTCTGCCGGAGGAGATCCGGGTGGACGGGGTGACCGCCAAGCTCAAGGACGGCGTGCTGACCATGACCCTGCCGAAGGTGCACGAGGAGCAGCGGCGCAAAGTGGAGGTGATCACCGAGTAAGCCGGCCGCGGTGCTCGCGGGAAAAGGGGACCTTCGTAGGTCCCCCGTCGCCCCGGATGGGTGGGGCGACCCGAGGGTGAACACGAAAAAACGGGGTTCCCGCTTCGGGAACCCCGTTTTTGGTCGATGGGGTCGGCCGTTACACGGCGCGGACGTTCGCGGCCTGGGGGCCCTTGGGGCCCTGGGCCACGTCGAACTCGACCTCCTGGCCCTCGGTCAGGGTCTTGAACCCCTGGCCCTGGATGGCGCTGAAATGCACGAACACATCCGGGCCGCCGCCGGCCTGGGAGATGAATCCGTACCCCTTCTGGTCGTTGAACCACTTCACGGTTCCCTTTGCCATGGTGCTACTCCTTCGTTGGGTATGGGCGTTCGGCCCAGGGTAATGCACATGCGACGGGTCGAAGCGCCCGGGCAGGAACCGTTCCGGTCCGGGATCGAGCTGGATCCATCGATGTGACACGGTGCGTGTGCGCGGTCGGGACGAAAAAGCGGGAGCGGCCACCTCGTTGGCCGCTCCCGCTTCCGAAAGTCCGCCACTCGGTAAAGCTCGCCGCCGTCGCGACGTGGTGCCACCCTACCCCCCGCCGAACGGGGTGTCAAGGGAAAAACTCAGTTTCGGTCTCCGGTCTGCGGTCTCCGGTCGGGCCCTCGGTCCGCGCGGGCGCTCCTCCGGCCCGCCTCCGCAAGGGGGGCGCGGCCCCTTGCCCCTCTGCCCGTACCGAGTTGCGCTTAAACCGAGAGCCCTCGGCGGAGGGACAAGGGATTCAGAGGACAGATTTCAGCGGACAGAAGACAGGAGATCCCAGGAGCGCTCCACCTGCTTGCCCGCGGTATAGTGCTTCGCCCCGTCTATTGTCATCTGAATTCTGGCCCCTGATTCGGCCGCACCCGGCGCTCCACCAGACCCCCACCCCGTACTCCTCAAGGGAAAGGGAGGACGGGCCCGGCAACACTTTCGTTGGAATTAGTATCACACTACCGAGAGGAGGAATGTCAGGGTCGGCAGGCTCAGCAGGGTGGACAGGAACACCGTGGTGGTGGCCAGGGTGGGGGCCACTTCGTACTCCATGGCGATGATCGACACCAGCACCGCCGCGGGCATGCCCGCCTGCAGGATGCCGGCCGCCTGCTCCACCGGGCCCAGGCCGAAGGGGGCGGCCAGCGCTACGGCCAGGGCCGGGGCGGCCAGCAGCCGGAAGGCCGACGCAATCCAGGCGTCGGCCGAGGGCTTCAGATCCCGGGCGCCGGCCAGCTGCATGCCCAGGGCGAACAGCATCGTGGGGATCATGGCGTCGGCCAGCAGGGCCGTGGTACGGGCGAGCCACAGGGGCGGGGTCAGCCCCCCGGCCGACACGGCCAGGGCGGGGGGCACGGCCCACAGGGCCGGGGTCTTGAGCACCGAGACGAGGGCCGTCATGCCCCCGCCCTTGGCCCAGCCGGCCGCGGCCACGCATACCACGAACGCCGCGGTCATGATGGCGATAAAGTAGATTGTGGCCGGGGCCAGGGCCTCCTCGCCCAGGCGGAACCGGATCAGGGCCAGGCCGAAGTTGCCCACGTTTCCGAACACGGCCACCATCACGTACACGGCGGTGACCTCCCGGCTGCGCCGGAGGGCCCGGGCCAGCACGAACCCGCAGGCCGCGAACACCAGATGGGCCACAACGATGTACCCGGTCATCCGCACCACCGCGGCCAGCTCGACCCGGGAGGTGCTGATCACGTGGAACGCGAACGCCGGCACGAACACGTAGTAGGCCACCCTTGCTAGTGTGCGGCCGTCCAGGCCGAGCCTCGGGCCCACGGCGTAGCCCAGCCCCACGATGGCGAACACCGGCAGGACCACATCGAGGAATACGCCGAGGACGTGGGCGAGCACGACCCAGAACCCATCACCCGCGGGAGCGGCGGCGTTCTTCGGGGAACTCCTTCGAGATGGCCACGTAGTGGGTGGTGATGAGCCGCACCACCTCGTCCGGGTCGTCCGTGAGGTCGAACAGGTCCAGGTCCTCGGGCTCGACGCAGCCGAGCGCCGCCACCCGGCCCCGCATCCAGTCCACCAGCCCCTGCCAGTAGTCCTTTCCGAACAGGATCACCGGGAACCGGCGGATCTTCCGGGTCTGGATCAGGGTGAGCGCCTCGAACAGCTCGTCGAAGGTGCCGTACCCGCCCGGGCAGATCACGAATGCCACCGAGTACTTCACGAACATGAGCTTGCGCACGAAGAAGTACCGGAACGTGAGCCCCAGGTCCTGGTACCCGTTGGGCTTCTGCTCGTGGGGCAGGTGGATGTTGAGCCCTACGGACTCGCCGTCGCCTTCGTAGGCCCCCCGGTTCGCGGCCTCCATGATGCCGGGCCCCCCGCCCGTGATCACCGCAAACCCTGCGTCGGAGAGCCTGCGGCAGAACGCCTGGGTCGCCTCGTAGTAGGGGGAGTCGGGCCGGATGCGTGATCCGCCGAACACGCTCACGGCCGGCCCCAGGTCGTTGAGGGTCTCGATCCCGTCGATCAGCTCTGCCTGGATCCGGAAGATGCGCCAGGTCTCCGAGGTGCGAAGGTCTTCCATGGGAGGGTCCTCTTTGTAACTTCGGTCGTTGGTCGTTGGTCGTTGGTCGTCGGTCGGGGGCCTTCGGTCCGCTGGGCGGATAGTGTCATGGAACTCAGGAAAACATATCCCTTGCGACGGTGGGGCTGGGGGCTCCGACGAAGCGCGACGGCCGAGC